>NZ_DASVSY010000038.1:0-20705 GCF_036387835.1 Hymenobacter sp.
GATGGTGTTGCCGGTAATGGTATTGCCGCCAATGGTATTGCCGAACGTGTCGATGCCGTGGCCGAGGTTGGCCGTAATCAGGTTGCCCGATACGGTGTTGTTCGTGCTGGCGCCTTGCAGCTCTATCCCGTCGAATACCAGGCGCTCGCCATTACCCGCGTTGCGCAACAGGCCGTTGCCCCGGATTTCGTTGCCCGTGATGCTGTTGCCGTTGGAGCCGTTGCCGTTGGTTAGTACCCAGATGCCCATGCTGCCATTGAAGCCGATGAGGTTGTTGGTGACAAAGCCGTTGTCCGAGTCATTCAAGTTAATGCCCTCGTTCTGCGTGCGGATACCCGCGCCGGGGTCGGTGAAGCTGACGGCCGAAGCCCCGATGACGTTCTGCTCAATGCGGGTGCCCGTGCCATTCACGCCACCGAGAATGCTCGTGTTGAAGCCGTAGATGCTCAAGCCACGCACGGTGGTATTGTTGGTATTGTTTGCAATGGTGATGCCGTTGATATTGTTTACGCCTTTCACCTGCACTTCGGGGCCATTGAACTGCGCCAGGGCCGTGCCGCTGGTGCCTACCGTGCCACCCGTGCCCAGGGGCACATTGTTGGTATTGCCAATGTTGAAGGTCTGGGTGGTGCCGTCGATGCTGGTGTTAGCGCCCGTAATATTCGGCAGCACCGTCGTGATGTTGATGTTCGCCACGTTGCTGGTAATACCATTGGTCGTGCTGGTGGTGAGGCCGCTAGGAAGGCCAGCCAGTTGGCCGGCTACCGCCGCACCCGAGGGAATCATGAAGATGCTCGTTTCCGTGCCCGTGGGTAGAGCTACGGTGGCGCCGGCTGCGTTTACCCGCGAGCCGCTCTGGGCCAGCGAGGCTTCGCCGCCCAGGGCATTCGCGTTCAGCACAAACTGGCGCAACGAGCCCTGGCCCGCGTTGTTGGTATTCACTACCACATCGAAGTTGAAACCGAAATCGACGTTGGTAATAGCAGCTGGAGCCGTATCCGATATGGTTACGGTTGCCAGTGACTGAGGCGTAGCTGTACCGGCCGTTAAGGCGGCGAGGGTTTGAATGCCGGAGTTGGCCGCGGCATCTTGCCTCTCGGGAGCTTCGCCACCCACCCGATTCGTAGTGCCATTAAAAGTCTGCACGGGGAGCAGGCCTGCCACGGCGCCGAGGCGGCTGCTGCTTACAGTGCTATTGACTACGCGCACCCGATAGGTGCCGCTCGGTACGTTGGCAAAGTTGTAAGCGCCAACAGTGCCTGTGGCAGCAGTAGTAGTAGTAGCTACGAGGGCGCCACTGGCGTTGTAAAGCTCTACGGTCGCGCCCCCACGCCCTACGCCGCTGCTGGCAGACTGACTACGGCCGCTGCCGCCACCATAGTTTACGTCTTCAAATACAACCCCGGAAATAGGGGCCGCCGCCGTTACCGGAATGGTATACGTTGCGGGGGTTAGATCACGCACACCCGCATCATCGGTTACCGTGTAAGTGAAACCCGCAGTACCCACGAAGTTGGTGGCCGGCGAGAAAGCAAGCTGAGTGGCTTGCGCAGGCGTCAGAACTAAACCCGGGAAATTAGTTGCGTTCAGGACAGTATTGCCTACGAAGAAAGTACCTTGCGCAGGGTTCAGGCCACTGATAGTGTAGGATTGTGCCGTACCATCTACACTTGAAGTCAGATTATTGATGGGAGCCTGACCTTGACTGCTTAGCCGGTTGGTGTTGGTGATGTCGTTAGCCACCGGTGCCAGGCGGCAAAAGCTCAGCAGCTCTATGCTGATTGCGTTGTCCGTAGGGTTCGTGAAGAAAGTAGACGTGTTCCGATAGGTTAGCGTCAACGAAGTAATAGGACTCGCAAAATAGGCTATAACCGTTCCATCCGTCGTGTTATCAACGTTGGCAGTACCAGTAGCCGTGTTGCCATTGATACGCACCGAGGTAGTCGAAGGAGTAGATGGGGCCAGACCTGGCAACACGGAGGAGCCACCATTGGCACCTGTAAAGGTTACCTCGTCGATAAACGCAGCGGCACCAATACCAAGTGTACCATTATCTTCCACCCGGTCGATATCCGATACCCGGACAGTGAAATTGCTTACCGCCCGGTTGAAATTGTAGGTAACAGTTGAGGTATTCGCAGTTGTATTAGCATAGTCGGTGGTCCATATCAGACCTCGTGTGTTGTTCAAATCCGCAGTTACCAAAGTGCTGTTCGCATCAGGGCTGTCATAACCACTGGTTCCTACAGTGGTGAATGACGAGCCTGCTGGTATAGGTTGGTTCGGACGCGCTTTCCAGTCCTGTCCGGCGCCAACACTGCTGTAGTTCAGAGTACCGGCAGCCGTTGTACACGGTGCGTTATTAACGGGTATTCTGTAGGTAGCGGTGTTGGCAGAAAGAATACCCACATTGTCTGTTACCCGATAACCAAAGGTTACGTCACCACTACTACCCGCAACCGGCGCAAAGCGCAAGCTAGCTGCCTGCGCTGGTGTTAGCACCTGGGTGCTCGAAACGGCCACATACGTGTTGCCCGCTGAATTGTAAAAGAGGGTTCCCTGCGTGGCCGGGTTCGGAGCTGAGGTCAGCGTATACGACTGCACGGTGCCATCTACCGTGGAGCTAAGTGGGCTGATGCTGACCGCGCCCACGGAGCTAAGCACCGTATTGCTGGTTACGCTGTTTGCCACAGGAGCGGCGCGGCACCACGAAACACTGCTGATGCCCGTAGTGTGCAATCGGGAGTTACCCGCAGTTACACCTCGGGTGTTGTCGAAGGTGAGAACAACGCGCTGAACTGCTTGCGTGAAGCGAATCGTAGCGTTACCAGCCGTTGAGTTTGCCGCGCTGGGAGCGGTTCCCGTAAGGAGATTGGTTCCGTTAAATGTGTTGGCCGAGCCTGTTGTTGCCTGGTTGCCAATTACTTCGGTGTTGCTGGTTAAGGTCGGATAACCCTGAAAGCGAAGCTCATCAATGAAGTCACTGCCTTGCGCGGCTTGTGTACCCGCGTCAAAGTCAATAAAGCTCATTGAAAAGTTAGCAACCGGCCGGGAGAACTGTAGTGTTACCTGCACCTGGTCGGCATTGGTAGTGCCTTCGGCAACGTTTACCTGCCAGATCAGCACCTGCGCTGAACCTAAGGTACCATTAGTACCAACCTGAAATGCTCCAATATCACCATTCGCTCCGGTACCGTAGTTGTACTGGAAGTTAGTGGTGCCTACCGTTTCAGTTGAACCCTTCCGGGTGCCTGTAGTAGCAGTGGCATAGTCTACCGTGCTTGTAGTACCGCACGCCTGCGCCCAGGCGTCCGTTCGTAACAATGTCAGCCATGCGAGGAGCAAGACTGCAAATCGTAAGGTTGTTCTCATAGATTGAGAGAAGAGGTGGAAAATAAAATTGAAGTGGAGTACAGATTTAAGAGCCTGTGATTGATGAGCTTATTTTCAAAACTACACTAGGCCTTTAGCAGCTTGCTAAGGTTTTCGTTGAATAAGAACCTGACCTCGGTGAATACTGGTATTTGGACGGACTACTTAATAAGCCTGTCGGCTTCATAGCCCTATTTATAAGAATGATGCAAAGCTAATCTACACTTTACGAACTATAAATAAACTTGGATTCTATGATATAAATATTTAATAAATAATTCTTAAACCATTATAGATCAGCATAATATAAAAAATAAACTGCCTTGATTAATAGCACAACTACCTCGTCTCATTTTGAAAAACTGCTGTTTTACTATTTGCAAAATTTTGTTTTATATAATAATAATTAAATTATTTTTAAATAAATAAATCATTAAATACTATGACTTTTATAATACAAAAAGCCTCTATCAATTAAATAGAGGCTTTTTGTATTAGAAGATGAACGATCTACTTCTTAACCAGCATCAAATTCCTTCTTTGTCCCATTCCTAGAATAGTAACTATGTAGCCGCCTTGTGGCAAGTGCGCTGTAGCTAGGAAGTTTTTTTGATCAGTACCCGTTACAGTGTTTAATAGTACTCGACCAGTCAGATCTATGACGCTGATTTGATAGGTGCCAGCAGGTAAGCCGCGCAAATCGAGCGAAGCATCGGCAGTCGTTGGGTTAGGATATACTGTAACGGGCGATGCAGCAGTGGAGAGATTGTCGAAACGCACTACCTGCACATTGCTGAAGCTGTACGTACCGTCCGCATCTTCCTGCCGTAGGCGGTAGTAAACAACCTTCGAAGCAGCCGCTCTTTGATCTACAAATTGATAAGAATGCTTCTCAACGCTATTCCCCTGCCCGTTTACCGTACCAATAGCCTCGAATTTTTCGCCGGTTAGGCTGCGCTCCACTACAAACCGTGCATTGTTCTTTTCAGAGGCAGTGGTCCAGCTTAGCTGAGCAGTAGTGTTGTGCGCTACGGCACTGAAGTGGACCAGCTCGACAGGCAACGGCCGGTTTTGGAGCAAAGCAATGTTACCCGAAAACTCGGAAGTGTTTCCAACTGCTAAGCCGTTTACGGTAGTCAGCAAGGTGGCAGTGACCGTCAGACGGGCGCCGGAAGCGGTGAGAGCAGCTTGTTGCGCAGGACTGAGGCTGCTCACCGGAATCGAGAACATAAAGAGGGAAGTGCGTTTTTCATTGCCTTGGTCTACACCGGAAACCAAGCCGCTATACCCGCCTATTCTGGAGTCACCATCCTGAGCGGATCCTTCCGTCCAACTAGTCAGGTAGGTTCTGCCCTCGCCAAAACCGTCGGCCTGCACGTCGGCCACGAACAGCTCCACCAGAGCACCGGCCGGAGCGTACCCGGTGATAATCAGGTTGCCACCATTCGTTACGGCCTGGCTTATAACCGGAAAGTTGAGCAGCCCATTCGCACCAGTGTCGACATCGGTATCGTCGTTGCGGGTTATACCGTCGCCGTTTAAACCAGTGGCTCCAGTTGCCATCAAGTCGATGCCGAGGTCGGTGTTATTCGTCATGCTGTTCTGGGTGATGCGGTTGCCGCTGGTGCCGGCAGCTGCTACCACGGCGGAGCCGGCATTCGTACTGAATGTGTTCAGGCTGATCAAGTTATTGTTGCCGCTGCCTATTGCTACGCCAGCATTCTCGGCATTGCTCCCACCACCGTTGCCGCGCAGAATATTAGCTGTAATGGTGTTCTCGTTGTTCGTTTGGCCACTTTCCATCAGCAAGCCAAAACCGCTGTTGTTGGAGATAGTATTGTTGGAAATGGTGTTGAGTGAGGCGCCAGACAATACCAATCCTTCGCCGTTGGTGTTTCCTGCCGCCACGCTGTTGTTTAGTACGCTGTTAGAAACGGTTACGCCCGTAGCACCACTTTGAAGCCGCACACCAGCCGTTGTGTTGCTGGCAGTTGTAACCATATTTAGCACTGAGCCGGTTGTGGCCGCTCCGCTAAAGGTGACACCGGCCCCTTCAGCGGCCACACCATTGGGAGTGGCGGTGCTGGTACCGCGAGCACTGTTAAGACCTACGTTCTCGATGCGCGTAGCACCTCCCGTTATCAGCAGGCCAGCCGCACTGTTGAAATTGATAACCACTTCTGGTCCCGTTGTGACTTCAGCGCTGGCCGCTACATTATCACCTGTAACCGCGGTTTGGAGAGAGCCATCAATAGCTGTGTTGCTGGCAGTGATAGTGGGCAGGGCGGTGCTCAGCGTGATAGTATACTCCTTGGTAGTGAAGTTGTAGCCTGTGGGAGCCGTCATGCCCAGGCGCAATCCAGCCGGAGCAGTACCGGCTGCGCGGCCGTCGTTCATCATAAACAAGGCATATTCTCTTCCTGCTGTACGTCCGGCCTGGCTTAATCCGGCGTTGGTTAGCGCGTTGGCATTATCGATAAATGACCGCAACGAACCCTGGCCGGCGTTGTTGGTGTTCACTACCAAATCAAAATTAAAGCCAAAGTCCACGCCTAAACCCGGTCCTGAAGGGCCAATATTCACCTGCGTTACTGATTGCACCTCCTCGGTAGCACTGGCCCCCGAAACCGGCAAAGTACCCCTCGTAAACCGATCGTAGTCGGCTTCATTAGGCTGCTCGCCCCCTACTCTGTCTGTTAAGCTAACCGGACCGCTGGCGCCCGTAGCGTCGGTGCGGAAGGTCTGTACTGGCAATAGGCTGTTGGTGCTGCCAGGACGGGTACTGCGCACGCTGTTATTTACCACGCGCACCAAATAATTGGTATTGAGGTCGATGACTTTGTCATCAAACAAATAGAAACCATTAGCGTCGGTGTTTACAGCAGTTATAAAGCTGCGGTCCGATGCTTTATAAAGCTCCACCCGGACCGAGTTTACTCCTACTCCTCCACTACCGAGCAAGCTACGGCCCAGGCCCCCACCGTAGTTGACATCTTCGAATACATTACCGGCAATAGCGGGCGGATACGCGATGGGAGAAGGCGAAGGTACATCGGCGTTTCGGGTTGTTGGTAGCGTTGCGCTGTTGGT
Organism: Hymenobacter sp.; assembly: GCF_036387835.1. Taxonomy (GTDB): domain Bacteria; phylum Bacteroidota; class Bacteroidia; order Cytophagales; family Hymenobacteraceae; genus Hymenobacter. The sequence continues at coordinate 6,463 of NZ_DASVSY010000038.1, forward strand.
TGAAGCGTCCTGGGCGTATAGCTCGGCTGGTGGCACCAGCACCGAGCCTACCAGATAATAGCCAGTTGAAGGCGAAACGGTGGTGGTTGCAAAAGCCGTATTGTTTTGCACTGCCGTTTGAGCCCCTGGGAACGTTACAGTAGCGCGGAACTCGATAGTTGCCCTCTGGCCAGCCGCCAAAGACTGATTGCCTGTAAGCAGACCGGCCTGCCCCGATAGCCCGCTGAAGGAGTTGTTAGGCGCTAAGCTGGCGGCTCCAACATTGGTTACTCTCAGATTGGATACTACAACACTACTAGCACCAGAGAAAGTAGTGTTGGCGTTTGCGGTGGTGTTACCACCCCATAGCAAGTCCGATACTTGTACGTTAGGATCGGTAACGGTGCCATTATTGCTTATCTGCAGCCGGAAGTCAACCGTGTACTGATTCAGGGTACTGGTGGCCGCTATGGCCGTTACCTGCTTCACTACATCAAGGCTTTGGTCGGGCGTAACGCAGCTGCCACCGTCGCTGTTGGCGGCTCGGTCTACGGTAGAAAGACTGGTGGCCTGGCCCGTGGTGGTATCGATAATATAAAACTGTCCCCCATTGCGGTAGCCGTATAAGGTGCCCGTCAGGTCGAACAGCAACGACCCCAGCGCATAGTCGTTATTGACTTGCGTTACGTTGGTAAACGACGGATTCAGCGACGTAACCGTGGCCGTATTGTTGGTGTTGTTGATAACGAGCTTGTAAGCCGTGTTCAAAAACCCGGCCCCGTACAGGTTACCGTCTTTGGGGTTGAAGGCCAGATCGTACATGGCAAAGCCGTTGCCGGCAGCAGGCGCGTTCATCAAAGCCATGCGGGTTGCCGAATACGGCGGGTTGCCACTCACGTTGATGCGCCACAGCTGCGGGGCATCCAGCTCTTGGCTTACCACGTAGTAGTTGCCTGCCCGGTCGACGGCGCCACCGGCCCACTGCTTCACCGGCAAATTGGCGACCATACCCTGTGAGACTATATCCCCGTTGATATCAATCCGATACAGCTCAATCGGGTCGTTGTACTCGTTCACCCGGTCGCCACCAGCCGTATTGCTTCCCACTTCGTTTGATATGTAAGTGAGAGCAAAATTGAGCGCCGTGCCAGGATTGTAGCCTAGGGCATTCAGCGAAGCGCCTAGGTCCCGCAGCTCAGTTGTGCTGTAGCCGGTGCCAGTAGCCGCCCGGTTCACGCTGTACAAGCGCGTTGAATTGGTTCTGAGGCCAGTAGAGGGAATCACTTGCCGAATCTGGTAGAATCTGCCGTCGCAGTTGTAAGGCATGTTCACGGTGCCCGGGTTGTCGGCCCGGAACGAGATACTGGTAACGGCCAGCTCGTTGCCGGTTGTACCAACTGTTTGTATGTTGCGCAGGGCCAAGCTTACGGCCGTGGTGTTAGCCGGCGCCGTGTAGCTAACGGCATAACGAGTCCATTTGTCGCCGCCCGTAGTTTCGGCTGGTATTGCACTCGTAGCTCCTACCTGCACCCCATTTACCATAAACTGCAGAATAGGCGCATTCGTGGTAGTACTGCCCGCGTTTAAGGCGTTGGAGGCGTAGCAAAAAAAGGTGTAAGTAGCTCCCGGCCGCACAGTTACGTTTTGCTCCCAAAAGCTCTGGGTACTGGTGTTGGCATTGTTGCCTCGCATGTAGAGCCAAGTGCTGGAAGCAGGCACATTGTTGGGCACATCGCCCGGAAACGCAAGCTGCGAGAGCGTAGTAGTACTCGAGGTACCTATCTGAATAGCAATTTGACCGTCAATGGTAGGTAGGGCATCCGTATTAGAATATGCCAGATCACTAGTCCAGTTACCTAAGTCGGTACCAGCAGCAATAGTGTAAGTAGTTGAGTTTACTTCCGGGTGCTTGCTGAATGTGCCATTCTGTATTGTCTGTGGTCCTTTCCCAACTTGTGCAGCAGCAGGCAATGCCAAGAACAGAAAAAGAAAAGCTCGTAAAGGTAAGTTCATTATGTTATGAGAAATATTATAAAAAATTACAAATTAACGAGTGACGCATTAGGCGATTGACGACCAGCCAACCGTCAAACGTCGTATCAAAAGTATCTTAATAGGTGTCGACATAGTTGAGCTTCTCGACCAGCATAGTTACATCCTCGCCGAATGATCCTATTATGAGGATAGCTTGCTTTTCATTTCTAGAATTGCAATAGTTGCTGCTAAAGACTTTTAGCCAAGACTTTTCACCTTACGTGGTAAGATGGTCCTCCGGATTTGTCTCAATATGAGAAAGTAAAAAAGCCCTGCTGTAGTAGCAAGGCTTTTTTTAGTGTTGAGCTTTAGCCAGCGCTTATCTCGTTACTTTTCACCTTCCGCTTCCCTTTACCACAGAAAAAACTTCTTTGTTAAATGAAATATTTTCTATCAATGTTTCCAACGGTGAGTGCAGCCGATATTTCCAGAAATGCTGCGGGTTGGCCGGAACGTTAATCTGCTCGTCGTGTGGATCAGGCCGGCGCAACTCGGCATTCAGAGCCAGCAAATCCTGGAGCGGGAAGATGGCCCACATAGCTGGCGAATGAAGATGTTGCACTATGATTTCGCGCGCTACCCAAGGTTCGCAGTAGTAAGGCGCGTGCTCGCCCTGGTGGCCCAACATGGTTTCGAAGAAATGCTGCGTTTTCACCCGGTCCTCTTCCCACCAGCCGCGGAGCGTGCTCATGTCATGAGAGCCCGGACTTACCACCGACAAATAAGGCGCATCGTTGGGGTGGCCAAACTCGGTATTCGGGTTGGAAGGCATACGCTGGATATTGAGGCCCAGGATGCCTAGTGCCTTCATCACGCCCGGCACCGACTCGGGCACCATACCCAAGTCTTCGCCACAAATTAGCATATTGGTAGCATAGCGCACGGGGGGCAGCTTCACCAAGCCCTGCTCGCGCCAGAAGCCTTCGTGGCGGTGGTAGAAGAAATCGACGTAGATGTCGTGGTACAAACGCCGGCGCGACTCCTCGTCTAGCTCGGCATACGAAATGCTCTTGTGCAGCGTAATACGCGGGTGATAGTGGCCGGGCCGCAGGTCGTCGGGCACGAACAGCACCTCGTTGATGAGCTGATAAAGCCCTGTACGCAGCCACTTGTAATGGTCGGCATTAGCAGGATCTTCGGCGGTTTTCGCCTCGAAGACTGCTTCCACCTGGCGCTGCGTGCGCACGTGCTTTTTCAGCCGAATGTCGCCTTCTCTGCTGATTTCCTCCATGAACTCATCGAACACGGCTTGGGCTTGCCCGTGGAAGATGTTCTGCACCAGGCGCCAGCGGATGTACGGCTCGCACAAACGGCTGTGGTTGAACCAGCCTAGCCGCTGCTCGATCTCCTGCTGCGAAAGAGGCAGCGCCGGCGAGAAGTGCCCCAGCAGTCCTTCCACCGAGTGCCCGGGAATCTCCCAGATGCGGAAGAACCCCAGGATATGGTCGATGCGCAGGGCGTCGAAGTAGCGGGCGAGCTGGCCCATGCGCTGCTTCCACCAGGCATAGCCATCTTCGGCCATCCGTTCCCAGTTGTAGGTAGGGAAGCGCCAGTTCTGGCCGGTGGTCGAGAAGTCGTCGGGTGGGGCGCCGGCCTGCTGATGCATGTGGTACAGTTCGGGCTGGGTCCAGGCGTCCACGGAGTGCCGGTAGATGCCAATGGGCAAGTCGCCTTTAAGCACCACGCCGTGCTGGCGGGCATAGGTTACGGCCTCGCGCAGCTGCTGGTCGAGGTGGAACTGGGTGAAGAAGTGCACCCCAACCTCGTCGAAGTCGGGGGCATCTTCCCGCGTTAGCTCGTCTACCAGCGTGGGCGTGCGGTATTCTTCGGGCCACAACTGGAAATCGGCTGTACCAAACCGGTCGCGCAACGCCGAGAAGGCGGCGTACGGTGCCAGCCACGCGCGTTGCTCATTATAATAGGCCCGGAAATCAGGATCGGCCAGAAACTTAGCTTTCTCTTGTTGGTAGAGCTGCTTGATAAACTTCCACTTGGCGTTCATCACCGGCTCGTAATCCACGAAGTCGAGGCCATTCAACTCTTTCCGTAAGGCCTCCAGTTCCTGCTGCGCCGCCGCGTCTTGCAGGGGCGCTACGGCATCGAGGTTGAGATACTGCGGGTGCAGCGCGAACACCGAAATGGCGGCGTACGGGTACGAATCGACCCAGGTGTGGGTGGCCACGGTGTCGTTGATGGGCAGAATCTGCACCAGCTTCAAGCCAGTGCTTACGGCCCAATCCACCAGCAGCTTCAGGTCCGGGAACTCGCCTACGCCTAAGCCGCGCTGGCTGCGCAGCGCAAACACGGGCAGGGCCACCCCGGCACCGCGCCAGGTGTTAAGGTACCCAAACTTGTCGTCGGCGCGCACCCGCAAGGTCCGGCGGTCGGTGGTCGGTTCCAGCACCCGGTCGTCGCCCGACTCTAGCTGCACTACTCGCTTTTCCTGCGGGTCCCAGATACCATACTTATAACGAAGCGGCAGCTCGGGCTGCTCCAGCGCTACCTCGACAGACCAGATTGGATACGCGGCATCGGTCAATACCAAGGCTTTGCGGCCGTCCCAGGCGCCCACGGCGGCATCGAAGCCAAGCACGCATACTTGTTGACCTGGCTCGACGCGTGGGGCCGCGAGCTGAAAACGCACTACCGAATCAGCTATTCGGGCCGTTGGGGCAGGCTTGCTGGTTTCAACGGGGCGCTGAAACAACGCTTTCGTGAAAGCCGCCGTGAACAGTTCGTTTTCTGGTTCAGCGGGCGCCCGCCAGAAGTCTTCGAGCACGAGCCGGGAAAACTGTCGGCCGTCGTAGGCAACGTTTCGGTGGGCGCCCCACTCTGACTGCCGGCTGTTGTCCCGCTCGTCAACCAGCACGTAGTGGTACTCAATGGTGCCGGGCTGTTCGTCGGGGACGCTGATTTCCTGGCTCCAGATACCAGAATCAAGATGATATTGCAGGGGCAGCGCCTGGTCGAGGTTCCACTGGCCTAAGCTGGTTTCGGAACCGCATACCATCAGCTGCTGGCCCCAAGCAGTGCGAAAAGGCAAGGAAAAACGCAGAATCATGGATGGGGAAGGGGAATGGGGGTGAAGACGAAAGATAGGTAGTATCAGTATTAGTCGAGGGGCAACGTACTACAGACCCTGTTACAAAGCGTTAGGCAGCCACCTGCACCACTGGGCTCCAACCCGCGGCCCGCTTTCTGCGTTTGGTTAGAGTAAACCGCCACTCCGTCTGATTATCAATCCTGTGCCTACTTACCTTCGCCGTACTCTCTATGTTGTTCTCGGGCTTGTTGGCTTCGTTTTACTGCTCGTTGTTGGGCTAGTAGTAGCGTTGCAGTTCCCTTCTACGCAAGATTATGTCGCACGCAAGGCCGCTACCTACCTGCAAGACAAAATTGGCACGGAAGTACGCATTGGCAAGTTCCGCACCGACTTCAAACACGCCCTCAACTTAGACGGCGTTTACATTGAAGATCAGAAAGGTGACACCTTACTCTCGGTGGGACACCTAGGAGCCGACATCGATATTTGGGCCCTCACCAAGTCGGAAATCAACCTGAAGTCGTTTGAATTAAACGATGGCCGGCTGGCTATCAGCCGCACCGAGCCCGACAGCGTTTCCAACTACGACTTTATTGTCGATGCCTTCGCCGCGGGCGACACCACTACGACCACGCCGGCCGATACCACGGGTTCCGGCTTCAAATACAACATCGGCGACCTGCGCCTGACCCGGATTCATCTTACGTACAACGACCAGGTGGAAGGTCTCGACGTGAACACCAAACTAGGGGAGTTGGCCGTGAACATGGACGCTGTCGACGTAGACCAATCTATCTATAGGATAGACCAAGCGGCCTTGCGCAATACCAGCATCAGCATGACGCAGAGCAAGGCGGCCCCGCCCGACACGGCCGTCTCCGAACCGCTGGATTTAACCTTGGGCCTCAACAAGGCTACGCTTGCCAATGTTAGTCTGGTTTATCGGAATTCTCCCTCGGCGCAGTTTATAAGTACCCGCGTCGGCGAGGCCGACATCACGGCCGACAACATCGATCTGATTAATTCGCGGGTTGATTTGAACACAATTCAACTGCGCAACACCAGCATCGCCTACGCGCAAAACGAAAGCGTACCAACGGAGAAGCGCGTCGTTAATCCGGCCGAAGCCGTGCGCAACCTCAACGACGCCGTGGAAACAGCCACCGGCGAGGAAGCTAGTTGGGTGGTAACGCTGAAGCGCTCCGACATTACCAGCGTAGATGTGGCCTTCGATAACTTCGACGAGCCCCGCCAGCGCACCCGGGTGCCGGCCCTCGACTACAACCACCTCAAGTTCACCGACCTCACCCTCAACCTTGAGAACCTGCGCTACTCCGAAAACAGCACCACCGGCCGCATCACGCAGCTAGCGGGCAAAGACCAGAGCGGCTTCCAGATCACTTCTGCCAAAGCCGATGTGGTATTCGATTCGGTGCAGACCCGACTGACCAACCTCGACCTGATTACGCCGCACACCCGCATCCGCCAAACGCTCGGCATGCGCTACGCCAGCCTCGACGCCCTGTCGGATACCAAGCAACTACCTAACCTCGGCATTGAAGGCGACTTGCGCGAGGTGCGCATCGGCTTCCGTGACATCCTGTACTTGGCGCCCGACTTGGCCACTACCCCACCCTTCAATACCGGCCCCAACCAGTCGGTGCTGGTGAGCGGGCGCGTGAGTGGCCGCGTAGGCGACTTGCGCATCCGCGACCTGGACTTTGTGGGCTTCCGCAATACCATCGTGCGGGCCAGCGGCCGGATTCAGGGCTTGCCCGAAACCGACCAGCGCCTCTTCACCGACTTCAACATTCAGCAGTTCACCACCACCTCGGCCGACATCAACAGCCTGGTGCCCAAAGGAACCATCCCGCCTGACTTCCAACTGCCGCCGCGCATCAACGTAGCCGGCACCTTCCGAGGCCGACCAACCGCCCTGCTGTTCGACACCAACTTGCGAGCTACCACCAGCTTCGGCAACGCGACGGCTAAGGTGAATTTGGGCGCCGGTCCGAAAGGTCAGGAGCCCATTAATGCCACCTTCAGCGTGCAGGGCTTCGACGTGGGCAAAGTGCTGCGCGACCCCACCATTGGGCGCATCACAGCCGATGGCCGCCTCGCCGGCCGCGGGGGCCTCGACCCCAACCTGTTGCGCGGGCAGTTGGTAGCCAACGTGCGCAATGCCACCTACAACGGCTACACCTACCGCGGCATCACGGCCAATGTAGGTATCGACCGAAACCGCTACGTGGTGGATGCCCGCAGCCGCCAAGACCCCAACCTCAACCTGGATTTGCTGGCCACCATCAACCTGCGCAACGCCAACAACCCGAGCTACGAGGTGCAGCGCCTCAACCTGCGCGGTGCTAACCTCACGGCCCTTGGCTTCTACACCGGCGGCGACCTGCGCGTGCAAGGCGACCTTACAGCCAACCTGAGTGGTGCCGACGCCAACTCTATCAACGGTACCTTCTCGGGCCGCAACATTGTGGTGGTGCGCGACAACCAGCCCATTGCCCTCGACTCAGTTAGTGGCCGCATTGTGCAGCGGCCTGGCCGCACCGAAGTAGCCTTCAACTCCAATATTGCCGACTTCAACCTGCAAGGCAACACCGCCCTTGGCGACTTAGCTACTGTATTGCAGACTCATATCGACCGTTACTTCGATTTGCCGGGTGTGCAGTTCCGGCCCTCAGCAGCGTATCGGCAGTTCAGCTTCGATGCCAACGTGAAGAACACGCAGCTAGTGCAGAAGCTGGTGCCCGACCTCAAGCAGCTCACCCCCTTCAAGCTGACCGGTTCTTACGACAGCCGCGAAGCTAACCTGCGCCTCAACAGCCGCATCCAACGAATTGTGTACCTCGGCTTCGCTCTGGATTCTTTGAAGCTCGATGTTAGCTCCGACCCTCAGAAACTAGACTATGCGCTAGGCTTGCGCCAGATCAGCCAAGACACCACGTTGCGCATTCCAAACCCCACGCTGGCGGGCAGCATCCAGAACAACCAGGTGGGTACTCGCCTGCGCATTGCCGAATCTGATAGTGCCGAGCGACTGAACCTCGCTGGTGTGTTGCGAGTGCTACGCGGCGGCGATGCTTACGCCTTTAGTTTCGACCCGAAATTAATGCTGGACGGGGTGGAATGGTCTGTAACGCCCGGCAACGAACTGCGCTACACCACGGCCACCGGTGCCATCTTCGCCCAGAATGTGGACATTCGGCGCAACGACCGATTCCTGACGCTGCAAACTTTACCGGGTGCACAGTATCCCCTCCAGGTGAATTTGGGTAATCTGGAAATCAACGCCCTAGCTCACGCGGCCGGGTTGCAAGACTCGCTCGTAGCTGGTACGCTCAACGGCCAAGCTGTAGCATTCAGCCTTGGGCAACCACGGCAGGCCTTTACGGCAGACGCGGCTCTCACGGGCTTTGCCTTCAACAAATCGGTGCTAGGTGACATCAATCTGAAGGCGACTAACCCTAATCCAGACCGCTACAACGTTGATGTGCGCCTCACTAACCAGCAGGGCATGGATGTGCAGGCGGTTGGCTACTACCTGGCCACGCCACCGAGCCCCATTCAGTTTGCCATCAACGTCAATCGGTTCGACTTAAAGATAGCCGAGCCTTTCTCACTTGGTCAGCTACAAGAAACCGTTGGTGGCATCACCGGCAACCTCACCGTGAATGGTACCGTCAGCCAGCCTCGCATCAACGGCACCCTGACCACCACGGCCGATGCTGGATTCACGCTTACTCAGCTAGGCGCCCCGTTCCGCATGCAAAGCCAGGCCATCAATTTCGACAACCAAGGCCTGCGCTTCGACAACTTTACCGTGCTGGATTCCTTGGGTAATAAGGCAGTAGTAGATGGACGGGTACTCACCCAGAATTATGTGGATGACTACCGCTTCAACCTCAACGCCACTACCGAAGACTTTGTAGCTATCCAAAGCACTGCCCGCGACAATCCACTTTTCTACGGTAAGCTAATTGTCGATTCGGATACGCGCATCAGTGGCAATCTGGCCCTACCGGTCATTAACACCCGCGCCGTTGTTGAGAACGGGTCGACCCTTACCGTTGTCACCCCCAACGACGAAGCGGGCTTAGTGGAGACGGACGGGATTGTGGAGTGGGTCGATAAAAGCGCCCCTATTGATACCATGCTGGCTCGTCAGGTAGCTGTAGATACTGCCAAAACGGCTTCCGGCTACGACATTTCAGCCCGTATCACGGTCAACGATAAAAGCCAGTTTACTGTCATTATCGATCCGCTTTCCGGCGACAACCTGAAAGTACGGGCCAACGGCACGCTCAATACTACTATCGATGCAGCCGGCTCCATCACTCTGGCCGGGCGCTTGGAAGTGGCCGAAGGCAGCTACTACATGTCGCTCTACAACTTGGCTTCGCGCGAATTCACTATCGGGCAAGGCAGCTACCTCGTTTGGTCTGGCGACCCGTACAATGCGCAAATGAGCATAGCGGCCATCTACAACGTGAAAGCGGCTCCTGCCGAATTACTGGCCTCCCAGGGTCCTACCAACGATGATCCGCGCTTGCGTAATGCCACGCCTTTTCAGGTGTACTTGAACGTCACGGGTGAGCTTCTCAAGCCAACCATTGGCTTTGATATCAAGCTTCCAGAAAACAGTAACGTGCTAAGCCGCGACGAGATTGAGGCCCGCTTAGCGCAATTGCGCCAACCCAGCGAATCGTCGGAACTCAACAAGCAGGTCTTCTCGCTGCTGGTTCTTAACCGCTTCCTGGCCAGCGACCCGTTTCAAAGCAGCAGCGGCAGTATTGTTGCCGACCAGTTGCGTGGCAGTGCCAGCCAGGTTCTCACTCAGCAGCTCAATAATCTTACGGGCAGCTACCTGTCCAACCTAGGCGTGGAACTAGGGGTAAACTCTTCCGCCGATTTTTCGAGTGGCTCGGAGAAGACCCGCACCGACTTGAACGTAGCCGTACGCCGACAGCTTTTCAACGACCGGGTTAGCGTACGCCTAGGCACCGACGTACCCCTGGCAGGCGGAGGCAACCAAACTTCCCAGGGACAACAAGGCGTCAGCAGCTTTGCCGGCGACGTAAGCATCGAGTATAACGTACTGGCCAACGGCCGTATCCGTCTCCGGGCCTTCCGTAACAACGCCTATGCCGACATCGATGGCCAATACATTCGGAACGGCGTCTCCCTGATTTTTCAGCGCGACTACCAGAGTTTAGCGGACCTTTTCAAAGGGCTCGATAAGCAAGTGAAGGAGGAAGTGAAGGATACGCGCCGTCGTAACCGCCGTGAGCGGAAAGTCAATCCCGATTCCTCGAATGTCATCACCACTGCTCCCCGCCGAGACTCTCTCCGGACAGCCCAACGCGCCACTACTTCCGGCCGCTAGGCTGATTGACGGCGCTTTTCCAGTGCCGCGTCAGCAGTTTTTCAGAAGCTTAACAACAACACCTCTTGCATATGCTCACTAGTGCTCCTCGTCCAGTCAAGAATAGTCTGGCTTATTCTTCTGCTTCTAAAGTAAGGAGCCGGAAGGATAAGCTTGGGCGTTGGGCGGCTCTGGTTATCCTGCTAACAGCGGTATCGTGTTCAGGTACCAAGTATATCCCCGAAGGCTCCAAGCTATATACGGGCAGCACCGTGAAGCTGAAGTCAGACAGTCCTATTCCAAACGAAAGTCTTCTCACTACCGAGCTAGAGGGTGTTATTGCTCCTAAGCCGAATAGCTCGTTTCTGGGGCAGCGACCGAAGCTTTACTTCTGGCATCTTGGCGAAGGCAAGACCAAAGGAATCGGCAAATGGATAGCCGACAAATACGGCGAAAAGCCGGTGCTGCTAAGTGAGGTGGACACCCAACGAGTGAAAGGACTGATGGTTAACCGGCTCAGCAACAGTGGCTATTTCAAGTCTGCTGTACACGCCAAGGTTGAAATAAAAGACCAAGCGGCCTCCGTCGACTATACTGCCAAAGTTGGCAAGCCCTACCGCATCAAGGAAGTGCAGTTTCCGAGCCGCGACACGCTCGTCGACCGGGCTATTCAGGCTACCAAAGCCGGTTCACTACTGAAAGTGGGGGACCCGTACAATCTTCAGACTCTAACCAATGAGCGAGTGCGCATTGACGGCATTCTTAAGAATCAAGGCTACTACTACTTCTCTCCCGATAACATTCTTTTCCAAGTAGATAGCACGCTCAACAACCAAGTAAACATTTATGTAACGGTCAAAAACAGCATCCAGGATCGTGCTGTTCGCCCTTACGTCCTGAATCGTGTTACGCTCAACACCGATTATTCGCTTTCCGATACGGCATCCGCTGGTCGCACTCCTATCCTCTATCGAGGCTACCGCTACTTTCCTGATGAACAGGTTTTCAGAGCCAGAGCCATTACCAACGCTACGTTTCTCTACCCCGACAGTCTTTACCGTCGGCGTCGCTCCGACCAGACTCTAAGCCGGCTTATGAGTTTGGGCACATTCAAGTACGTTGATATCCGATTCCGGCCTGCCCGTAATGTTGCCGACTCTGCTGGTTATGGTCACCTGAATGCCTTCGTACGCATGACGCAGGTGCCTAAAAAGTCTCTGCGCGCTGAACTCCAGATGAATACGTCCAACATTTTCTCCGGACCCTCACTGGTATTACAGTTTCGAAACAGGTCGGCACTACGCGGTGCAGAGCAGCTGCTCATAAATGCCAGCGCATCGGCCGAAACAGGTCAGGGCGCTTTGTCAGGCGTTACCTCTACGCAATATGGCCTTGATGCGCAACTACTCGTTCCCCGCCTCATCACACCGCCTTTTGATATCCGCTTACGCAACTCCGACTTTCAGCCTCGTACCTTCTTTAAAGCAGGCTACAAGTATGTGTTGCGCACCAAATACTTTCAGGAAGACATCTTCAATCTAGGTTACGGTTACAGTTGGAAGACCAAGGTTACCAATGAGCAACGTCTCCAACCTATCGATTTACAATATCTCAGACTAAGTAAGCAAGAGCAAATATTCACGGAATTGCTCCAGGACAGGCCCTTTTTGGCAAATAGCTTTCGGCAGCAATTCATTCTAGGCAGTAGTTATCAATACACCTACAACCAACAATCCTTAGAGCAGCGTCGCAACCAATTCTACTTCAGTGGTGGCCTCGACTTGTCAGGGAACTTGGCCTACTTGCTCCAAAATCTCAGCGGCTCCTCGAAAACGGAGAACGGCGCGTACGCGCTATTTGGCCAGGAATATTCGCAGTATACCAAGGTCGATTTAGAAGTTCGCAACTACTACCGTATTTCCGATAATCCAACCAGCGGCAACAAGATTGCCACTCGACTGCTTGTTGGTGTCGGTATGCCCTATCTGAACTCCAACGTCCTCCCCTACCTCAAGCAATACGGTATTGGGGGCCCCAACAGTGTCCGGGCCTTCAATGCGCGTGGCATAGGCCCTGGAACCTACCGTCCTACCCAAGCGCAGCGCGACGCCAATAGTGGCTTCTACGACCAAGTAGGTGATATACGCCTAGAAGCCAACGTAGAATATCGTCAGGACTTGTTTCCGTATGTGAAGGGTGCCTTGTTTGTAGATGCTGGCAATATTTGGTTGGTAAATGCTGACCCTAGCCGCGCTACTTATAACTCCGATGGCAACCCTGATGGCCAAAACGGCCAATTTCAATTCAAAACCTTCCTGCAGCAGATGGCTGTGGGTGCTGGCGCTGGCATTCGCATCGACGTACAGTTCTTCGTCATCCGTCTTGACGCTGCTTACCCATTGATCTATCCATACGATAACACAACTATTACGACGCCAACCAGTGTGATTCCCGCTAACGATACTGGCTATAAAGCTATTAAGTTAAACATAGCTATAGGATACCCCTTTTAATTTATTGCTTGCTAATGCTTGATCGATCTACTCTGTCAAGCATACCCACACATAGGTAGCTGAGACAAGGACAGACACAACAGAAAAGAGCGAGGCTCAAGCTACATAGCTTGAGCCTCGCTCTTTTCTCTGATTGCTTACTAAAGATGATAAGTTACTAGTGACCGATTCTAAAGGCGCCCCATGAAAATATATGGTCACTCATAAACCTAAAGTATAACGGCTATTAATAGTTTGTTCGACACCAAGTGAAGTAGAGTCAACATAAGCCTGCCTCCATGCAGGAAGTCAATAGAGTTGATGCAACGTAATTGGTAGCGCTGCCCCAAGCGTATCTCACCCCCAACTCCCTGGTTGAAGTCGTGGATCCTGGCGCACCCGCTTAAAAACAAAAAAGCAGCCAGAGGGCTGGTTCATCGGAACCAGCTCTCTGGCTGCGTAGGCGCCTCTGTATGCGCTCGGCTTAGAAACTAAGCCGCCCCTCGACGGCAGAGAGCCGGAGGGGCGGTTCGTGTACAGTAAGGTTGGCGGCGACCGACTCTCCCACCGATGAAGGCAGTACCATAGGCGCTCCGGGGCTTAACGACTCTGTTCGGAATGGGAAGAGGTGAACACCCGGGCTAAAGCCACCATTACTGGTGTGCTGCTGTCGCTTACTAGCTTGACAGCAGCCCATATCATTGACACAAGGACGAGCGAGAAAAAGAAAGCGGGTGTAGGGTGTTCTATTAGAAGCGTTCGGCTCATTAGTACGGGTCAGCTGTGGCATTCCGGCCTCTACACTTCCCGCCTATCGACGTGGTCATCTCCCACGAGCCTTCCTATATCGGAGATCTCATCTTCAGGTGAGTTTCGCACTTAGATGCTTTCAGCGCTTATCTCATCCAAGCGTCGCTACCCGGCGCTGCAGCGGGCGCCACAACCGGTACACGAGCGGCTTGTCCACCTCGGTCCTCTCGTACTAAAGGCAGGTCCTGTCAAATCTCCCACGCCCACCACAGATAGGGACCGAACTGTCTCACGACGTTCTGAACCCAGCTCGCGTGCCACTTTAATCGGCGAACAGCCGAACCCTTGGGACCTTCTCCAGCCCCAGGACGTGACGAGCCGACATCGAGGTGCCAAACCTCCCCGTCGATATGAGCTCTTGGGGGAGATCAGCCTGTTATCCCCAGCGTACCTTTTATCCTTTGAGCGATGGCCCTTCCATGCAGAACCACCGGATCACTATATCCGTCTTTCGACCCTGCTCGGCTTGTCTGCCTCACAGTCAAGCAAGCTTATGCTATTGCACTCC
>NZ_DASVSY010000039.1:0-11442 GCF_036387835.1 Hymenobacter sp.
TCCAGGAAGCAGTACATTGCAACGGTCTGTTCGCGCATGGTCAGCAGGAGTTGAAGGGGTCGAATACTTCAAACCTAGTCTGTTCTTGCCGAACAGACTTTTTTTCTGCCTCCCCTATACCCCGCAACTTGAGTTAGCTAATTAGAACTGCTTAAGAAACCTTTTGAACCGTCTTGCGTCCGCGCAGCCGGAGTCGAAGCATCTCGCGTGCTGACACTAGGTTAGTAATCCAACGAAGCGAGCGAGATAATCCGACAAGCGGACGCCAGACAAAGCAGGACGGTCGAACCACTCCTTAAAACAGCCATATAATACCAACAACCGCTTACGGCTTGGGAGTGGGGTTTGGGGTGCCGCCGCCTTGCTCGGCCGGAATATTGGTGTTGACGCCGGCATCAGGGGCGTTGTTGCCGCCGAGCAAGTCAATCAGGTTCAACGGCTCAAACTCTGTGGAGTCGGAAGGCTGCGTGATGCGCACGGTATCACGCACGGCCCGGAAAATTGAGCTGTGGGCGCGGCCGGAGAAGTTGAGGGAATAGTCCACACTCTCGTAGTCGCCCTGCGAAATCAGGCCCTTGCTGGCCATGAGCTTAGCAATCAGCCGGTGGAAATACCGGGCGCTGCTGCGCATCTCGCCATACTGATTGAACGAGCGTTGATAGTACTTAGGCCGCGGAATGATGCTGGCCAGGTACAAGCACTCCGACAAGTTCAGGTTGTCGGGCGCCTTGTTGAAGTAAAATTCGGAGGCTTCGCTCGCGCCGTATACTTTCGGGCCCCATTCGATAATGTTCAGATATACCTCGAACATGCGCTGCTTGGATACCAGACGCGTGTTTTCCAGCAGCCACACAATCAGCGCTTCCTCTATCTTCCGAGTTACTGTTTTCTGGCGGGTCAGAAACACGTTTTTCACCAGCTGCATAGAGATGGTGCTGCCGCCGCGGGCGAAGCGCTTCTCTTTGATGTTCTGGATAGCTGACTTCACGAACGCCTTTTCCATGAAGCCTTTGTGCGTGAGGAAGCGCGGGTCCTCGGCCGTCATGATGGCCGCTTTCAGGTAATCCGACACCTCGTCGTACGCTACGAATTCCGGATTGGAAGGGCCAACAGCGAAGGTTTTAATAGAATCGCCCTTGTCGTTGTAGGCGGTGTAGTAGAACTCCTGGTTGAGCTTGTTAAGATCTTCCCGCCCCATGCGGGTGATGCGGAAGTTCTTAGGCGTCAGCCCCGACGAGAACCGCAGACTGTCGAGCTGGTTCATGTCCAGGTCGAGGTGCATGCGGTATTTCAGGGTGCCTTCGCCTTGCATGCCGGTTAGGGTATTGAACATATTCTCGGGCAGCGCCGCGAAAAACGTGTTGGCGGGCGTTTCGGCCGACACAACGTCGGCTTTCACCTGCAAGCCGGCCAATGCCTCGCGGCGGTTGCGTAGGCCATTAATCATCTTGCCCACCACGCGCTGATTGAGCGGCAGCTTACGCACGCTCACCACCGGAAAGAACTCCATTCGGTTGAGCGTCACCTTAGTGCCCTCGTCCAGGGCGGCAAAAGCCTGACCTAATCGGGCTACAAAGTCGATGCCGCCGCGCGGAAAACGCACGTCACGGTCGGAGAGCCGCGGATGATTGACAATAAAATTGGCGGCCGAAGCCGTGCCCCGGACCGTCAGTTCCTCGTCCGATAAATCTTTGTCGGTTAAGCTGAAGCGCAACGTATCGAACTGCACTTTGGCGCCGTAGCGCCGCATCACATACGGCAGCGTCACCGGCCGCCGGCCTAACCCGAATACTTCAGCATTCAAGGCATAGTCGCCGGGCTCGATGTGGCCCTGCACGCCCACGCGGTTTTCCACCGAATCCACCACGGCCGTTAGCTCGCCTTGAATGTCACCATCCTCGATAGCTAGCTGCGGCATCACAATACGAGCCTGGTGGCGCGGGCTGGTGTAGGTGACCAGAAAATTCTGGAAGTTTGCCTCACCCGGCACGTTGTCGAAGCTGGCTTCCAGTAATTGATTGACCAGTAAAGCATAGTTAGTGCCTTTGGTGGTGTCGCGCGGCACTGCCGGCTTGGCGCCCTTCTTTTTATAGAGGAAAGAGAAATTGTCGGAACTAGCAGTTTTATGGGCCGTGAGGCGCGCATCACTGATTTCGAGGTTGCTGAACACCGGCCGACCCGCAAATAACGACCGCACACCCAACGATACCGTCATTTGGCGCGCTTGAAGCAGGGTATCGGTTAGGTTGGCTTTGGGCACCAAGCTCATGCCATCGATGCGCACGGTCTTCAAATTCGTGAAGCGGGCTTCGCCTAGGGTGAGCGTTACGGGGTATCTGCGCTCAACCTTCACTTTCACCTGCGCCAGAGCGTACGTCAGCAGCGCCTGGCGCTTGAGTAAGAAAACCGTCAGCCCTACGGCCAGCAGCGCCGCGACAATACCAAGGGCAATACCTATTTTTTTCTTTGTTGCTGAAGTCACGCGAACAGTCGGAGAGGAAACAATTTCGTGGCTGTGCCTGGCCAGATTCATGCCAAATCAGCCACCGCCCGAGATACAAAGGTAACGAAAAACGCCGCGCCGTTCAGGCTGCGCGTGGCCTTTCGCTACCTTTGGCGCTTCAGGCTAACTCTTTCACTGCATGTCTACTGCTGCTGACTACTCCACTCTTACGCCCCTAACCGCTGTTTCACCCCTCGACGGCCGCTACCGCCGCCAAACCACTTCGCTAGCTCCCTACTTCTCGGAGCTGGCGCTGATTCGGTACCGGGTCTTGGTGGAAGTGGAATATTTTATTGCGCTGTGCGAGTTGCCGCTGCCTCAACTCCAAGGGGTCGACCCCAATCTATTCAGTGCGCTACGCGGCATCTACACCAGCTTTTCGGTAGCCGACGCCGAGGCCGTGAAAGCGCACGAAAAAATTACGAACCACGACGTGAAGGCAGTGGAGTATTTCCTGCGCGACCGTTTTATGGCACTTGGGCTCGGCGGTTATTTGGAGTTCATTCACTTCGGCCTCACGTCTCAGGATATCAACAACACGGCCATCCCCCTGAGCTTGCAGCACGCCCTTATTCACACCTTGCTGCCGGCGTATGCGCAGGTGCGCAACCAGCTGGCCGAGCGCGCTACGGAGTGGAACGCCGTGCCCATGCTGGCCCGCACCCACGGCCAGCCTGCCTCGCCCACGCGCTTAGGCAAGGAAATTCAGGTGTTCGTGGCCCGCCTCGATGCGCAAGTGGTGCTGCTAGGCCAGGTGCCATTTGCCGCTAAGTTCGGCGGGGCCACCGGCAACTTCAATGCCCACCACGTCGCCTACCCCCACCACGACTGGCACCAGTTTGCACAGCAGTTTGTGGAGGGCCGCCTAGGCTTGAGTCGCAGCTTCCCCACCACTCAAATAGAGCACTACGACCATCTGGCTGCCCTTTGTGATGCTCTGAAGCGCCTCAACACCATCCTCATCGACCTAGCCCGCGACGTGTGGCAGTACATAGCTATGGGCTACTTCCGGCAAACCGTGAAGGCTGGCGAGGTTGGTTCCTCGGCCATGCCCCACAAAGTAAATCCTATTGATTTCGAAAATGCCGAAGGCAATCTAGGCTTGGCGAATGCCGTGCTGGAGCATCTGTCGGCCAAACTGCCCATTTCCCGCCTGCAGCGCGACCTTACTGATTCCACCGTTCTGCGCAACCTTGGCGTGCCACTAGGCCACACGCTCATTGCCCTCGCTTCTCTGCAACGCGGCCTCAACAAGCTAGCCCTGGACGAGGAAACCCTGCGCCGCGACCTGGATGCCAACTGGCCCGTAGTGGCCGAAGCCATCCAGACCATTTTGCGCCGCGAGAACTATCCGGACCCTTATAATGCCCTTAAAGCCCTGACCCGCACCGGTAGCGCTATTTCGGAGGCTACCATCCGAGAGTTTGTTGAAACGCTGGACGTGCGGGAGGAAGTGAAACAGGAGCTGCGCAATATCACGCCGGCAAACTACGTGGGTATCTAATCGTCCATTGAGAGACCATCCACAAGGGCTTTTTTTAAGTTCTTCGATTCCAGGAAGGCCAATAATTCTATATCAACGGTTCAGATAACTGTTACGCCATACAGTGCTGAACATCAAGTGAGCCATTTATCTTCGCGGTTCCTAACTGCGCTTCCATGCCCAACCTGCACGGCACTACCGTCCACCCTGACTGCCGCCACTTTCGTGGTGATGTTCCCTGCCGCCCCAACAAAGAGCATGGCTACGTGTGTGCCGACTGCCCGGTGTATGCGCCTGTCCAACAGCGGATTCTTATTATCAAGCTCGGGGCCATTGGCGACGTAATTCGCACAACCCCCTTGCTGCGCCGGCTGCGCCAGGAATATCCTGCCGCTAAAATCACTTGGCTGACTCTCACGCCCGCCATCCTGCCGCAAGGCGCAATCGATGAAATTCTGAAGTTGGATTTGCCGTCAGTTCTGCACCTGCAGGCTCGCGAGTTCGATCTGCTTTTCAACCTCGATAAAGACAAGGAAGCCTGCGCCCTACACGATACTATCCGGGCCACGCACAAGTTTGGCTATAGGCTGCATCCGGTTGGGGTGGCTTGGCCGGGCAACGACCTGGCCCAGCACAAGTTCCTGACCGGCGTATTCGACCAGCTAAGCCTGGCCAACCAGAAGCCCTACGTACAGGAAATCTTCGAGCTATGCGGCTTCGTGTTTCGGGGCGAACAATACGTTTTCGACACCCACGAAGACAAGGGTTACAACTGGAATGCCTTGCCCCAGGGCCGGCCCCGCATCGGCCTGAACACCGGCTGCGGCGACCGATGGACCACCCGCTTATGGTCGGATGAAAAGTGGGTAGCCTTGATTACGCAACTCCAACAAGCCGGCTATGCTCCCGTCTTGCTCGGCGGCATTGCCGAAGACGAGCGAAATCAACGTTTGCACGCGGCTACGGGCGCCCCGTATCCCGGCACCTTCCCGCTAGAGCAGTTCATCAACCTGATGTACCAGATGGACGGCGTCGTAACGCAGGTAACCATGGCCATGCACATTAGCATCGCCCTGGCCAAGCCCACCATTCTGATGAACAACATCTTCAATCCTTACGAATTCGACCTTTACGGCCGTGGCCAACTCGTACAGCCCGACCGGGAATGTGTTTGTTTCTATCGGGGCACCTGCAAGCTCGGTACCAGTTGCATGGAAGATCTGCCGGCGGAGAAAGTATTCCGGGCGGTGCAGGAGAGTGTGCCACTAGGATAAGTAGCCCGCAATTCTTGTCAAACTCTGCTTCGTATAAGAATCTATCCACCAGAGCCAGAGCTTTCGGGAGCCTAGCATACGGTGGCGGGGCCTGTGTAATGGGAGGTGATACGTTCTGTTAGCCATTCAGGGTCCCAACCCTCCCATTCGCCTGCTATGCTTAGCAAGTTGCTCCACAAAGCAGGCCCTACTTCATCGTAATTTATTCCTTGGATTTCATGCCAAGTGAGTCCACTAGCTGTTATTTCGGCTGCTATCTGTTGAAAGTCAGAATCTTGTAACTCGGTATCCAGATAGAGCTTTGCTAGTGCTACCCACACTAGGCGCCGCCGCTCTAACTCCTGTATGCGCATAAAATAGGTTAAAGTCCTGCTACCTCCTTCAATGCGCCTACCATTTCGCTCCAGGAAAACAACTTTTTTTGCTCTCGTACACCGGCTGTAAACTCGGCTTCGCGGTGCTGTTCGTAAAAATCCACTAACGCATCGGCAATAGCTTTTGCAGCTGGTTTCACGACATACCCCACTTTGCCGTCCGGAATTAGCTCGGCTAAGCCGCCTACATCGGTCACGAGCATGGGCCGCTCGAAGTGGTAGGCTATTTGAGATACCCCACTTTGCGTTGCGTTTTTATAAGGTTGTACTACTATGTCAGACGCACAGAAATAATCCACTACCCGCTCGTTCGGAATAAAGTCGGTGGCCCGAACCAAACGGCTTTCCAGATTATGCTGCTTTACCAGCGCCTCGTAAGGTGTTGCCTCTTCATAATACTCGCCGGCTATAATCAACTTGATGGGTAACGCCGCCAACCGGGTGTCGGCAAAGGCCTCAAGCATGATATCCAATCCTTTATACGCCCGAATAAAGCCGAAGAACAGCAAGTATCGGAATTGCGGGTCGAGTTGCAGGGCCTGCAACGCTTCTGCCTTCGATTTCAGCGGCCCGAAATTATCATAAAGCGGATGAGGCTTGTATTGCGCTGGTTGCTTGAAATGCAGGCGCCGTAAGTCGGCCAGCACCGCCCGGCTCATGGTCACAAACCCGTGGCAGGCAGAGAGAAAGTAACGCGTAAATGGCCGGTCACCGGGGCGCTTCTCGTGGGGAATTACGTTGTCGGTAATGGCCACGATACGGGTATGCCGGTTTGCCCGGATGCGCCGCGCAATAGTCCCTAAGGCGGGGCCCATAAAGGGCAGCCAGAACCGGAAGACTACAAGGTCCGGCTTCTCCCGGCGAAGCTTCTCCCCTACGCGCCACCAAGTCCATGGATTTACCGAGTTGATGCTGACTTCAATAGGCAAATCAGTGGGCCCTGCTTCCGTGCTAAACTGCGTCTGACCAGGAAACAGAAAATCAGGGTATTGCAGTGAAAATGTCACCAGTTTCACTTCGTCGCCCGCTTCGCGAAAAGCGCGCGCCAATCGTTCGTTGTACGTGGCGAGTCCTCCACGCAGCGGGTATGCCGGACCAATGATGACAATTTTCATTTAACATCTATCACTTACCATCTATCATCTAACAGCTGTGCTATCAGGGGCGAATAGCACGGCCACTGAACGATAAGCGTTAAGTGTTAACTGATTGGTGAATGGAATTTACCCGGTCGCGCACCAAATAGTCGTTGCGGTTGGGTCCATTAAGCTGGATCAACTCTGCTAAGAAGCCCGTCAGGAACAGTAGTACTCCAATTATTACGGCTACCAGAGCCAAGAAGAACAGGGGCTGATCGGTTACGTTACGGGCTTTCAGGTTGTGAAAAGCCAAATACACTTTCTCCCCCACCAACCACAGCGTGATCAGCATTCCGAGCACAAACGACAAGGTTCCCATTGTTCCGAAGAAGTGCATCGGCCGCCGCCGAAACCGGCTCACAAATGTGATGCTCATTAAATCAAGGAAGCCATATACGAACCGTTCCAGCCCGAACTTGGTGACTCCGTACTTCCGCTCCTGATGCTGCACTACCTTCTCGCCAATCTTGCGGAAGCCGGCCCACTTGGCAATAACTGGAATGTAGCGGTGCATTTCGCCGTACACCTCTATGCTCTTCACAACCCGCTGGTTATAGGCTTTCAACCCGCAATTGAAGTCGTGCAGCCTGATACCCGAAATCCAGCGCGTTACGCCGTTGAATAGCTTGGTTGGAATGGTTTTCGAGAGAGGATCGTAGCGTTTTTGCTTCCAGCCGCTCACCAAATCGAAGCCATCTTTGGTTATCATCCGGTACAGTTCCGGCAGTTCCTCTGGCGAGTCCTGCAAGTCGGCGTCCATGGTGCATACCACCCGCCCGATTGTCTCACGGAAACCCACATTCAAAGCGGCAGACTTGCCATAGTTGCGGTTAAAGCGGATTCCTCGCACATGCGTGTCCGTTTCCGCCAGTTCCTCAATCACTTCCCAAGAGTTATCCGTCGAGCCGTCATCAACCAAGATAACCTCGTAGGTTAGCCCGTTCTGCGCTAGTACCCGATGGATCCAGCTGGTTAGCTCCGGCAAGGACTCAGCCTCGTTGAGCAACGGGATTACGATAGACAACTCAACTGGAAACGAATGCGAAAGGCGCTTACTCAAACTCAGGGCGGTTGTGCTTTGTAAAAATGGAGACAATAAGCCCTACTATCACCCCTCCTATTGCACTTGATAGAGTGGCTTTGCCAATCTGTATAGGAGACTTTATCTTCTCATCTGACATATCAGCCATGCCTTTTTCTATTTGCTCTTCCGGGATACTGCCAAACGAGTTCATCCAAGCCTCAAAGTCTGTCCGCATCCGGAGAGCATACTCTGGATCAATGAAATTGACATATATATAGTTGAACAGACCACTCATAACACCTGATACCAAGGATAGAACCAGCACAATCATTACTCCTTGGCCGTACCGCATAAATCCGCCATTCTGCTGTTTAAAATATCGATGTGCCATAATAATACCCACTATATATACCAACAAACTAGTGGGCAGATATAAGGAATACTTGAAAGACAGACCGGTAGCACGAAATATAAAATCGATAATTAACCAAATTAAACCTGTAATTAAGCCGTAACGGATTGCAACGGCATTAGCCGAAACAGGAGTAGCAGTGTTTTCCATGACAAAAGCAATAAGAAGGTTTCTGGCAAGAAAAATACGCATTCCACTATCTACTTCCGCAAGAATATTCCCCCCGGAATACTGATCAGCAACCCAAGCAGAAACTTTCGCACATAATCATCAGTGGCCAAGTCTTGAGCTGTGTAAGCCAAATTGCGGTAAGCCTGCTCGTATTGCTTACGGCCGTTCTTTTCTTTTAGAAACATGGGCTTGGCTTGATCCAGCAAATGCCGCATTTCAGCTAAGTGCCGGGCAATAGGTTCCGGCCCTGTGCTTCGTGCAAAAGTATACACGCCAGTAGCCGACACGACCGATGCGAAAAGCGTAATCAGTAACCCCGTGCCAATAGACCGCAAGAGGCCCGGCCCATCAGGTTTGAAATACCGTCGAAGCCTCCACTGACCTAATACCACAGCTATTGGTGGGACAAAAACAGCCATCAAGCGCTTAGGACCATAAGGGTTATTGCCAGCTAAATACAGCCCCACCACCCAAAGAATACAAACTATACCCGCGCCCGCGCCATAGAGCAGGGCAGTGCGCAACACGGGTTTTTCCGGCGAAATAGAAGCTTCCAATCTACCAAGACTAATAAGAGGGCAAGATACGAGGACTTCGGTTACTCATTGCCGTTAGGCTGCCACAGCCATCGGCTCAACGGCTCTAACCTGCCGAAAGAAACGAAGTAACAGTACTTCCGCTAGCAAACATGCCAACGCCGCCCACAAGCAATATTGCCACAGTGGCGTACCAACCCGCTCAGTCCGGTACTTTGCCGCCACCGACCCGCCCGCACTCACGTCATACACTTGTATGTTAGGTCGATTTGTTCCTATGAGTTGTCGTAAATCGGCAGCCGAATAAGTTGCCAATTCCGATTCGCGTTTATCGAAGTTGAAGGCCACTGTAGCAATGGCCTGACCATTGCGCGTTAATTTATAGAAGCCAGGCACTCGCATTTCAGCAGGTACATCGAACCGTAGCATACCTGCTTGCAGCCGTTGATTTGGAATAAATGTCGAGCTGTCCTTACTTAACTTAAATACCTGCTCAGTTTCTTTGGCCGCTGTAGCTCTTTCGGCTACATTCAGAGCAATTGTGCTTTGGTTCAACCGGTAAGCAGGCTGTTGCTGACGCTGATAGCTCTGCATAGCAAGGCGGTACATCACGGGCACAAACAAAGCATGTTGGGTGAAGTCTGAGTAAACATCATCGAACGGTGCCGCAAACAGATATACAGTACCCTTACCGCTAGAATAGCTAGCTAGGAAACCATCTCCGTCGCGCATCCGCATTATATCCGCCCCTGATCGTGACCAACGCAAAATCGGACTTACTTTCGGCATAACTGGCTGTCGATTCTGCGCTCCAAACACATCCTTAAAAAAAGGATTTTGAGTTGTAGGCACCGCTACTTCACGCAATACAGGGGCTGCTCCTAGCTTTTCCCACTGCACCGGTCCAACGCCCAATTCCTCAAACAACTGATCATATGAAGCGCGCCCTGCCGCTCCAGCCGGTGGTACTATCACAACAGAGCCACCCCTCTGCACCACTCGCTTCAAACTTTCTCGCAACCCAACATCGACTCGCTCTTGATCTTGAATTACGATTAGGTTCGCGTCTTCTACCTGTCGATAATCTGCACTACCTGGCTTTGCAGCCGCATACGAAAACAATGGCTCGTTAGCGTATAGCTGACGTGTAGCAGTAGCCTTGGTTGCTACATCTAAGACCTTGATTTTTGGTGAGGGCTGTAATGTGAAATAGAAATTATTATCGAATACAACCGGATAGTCCTCTAACTGAATTTTGCATTGAGTCAGTTGCTCTCCTTCTAACCTTACACGAACAGTAGATGTCACAGCCTGATCAAGTGGCACTGTTGCCCTGAATACAGCTGCCTGCTTTTCTCCTATGTAAAGCTTCGCTTGGCAATTATTAACGGCGACATTCCCACCGTTCCGCAGGCGGATATGCAGCAACATGTCCGTATTACTTCGGACGAATGCGTCATCTAACCACACACTGTCAACAAAGACATTCTGCACCTCTTTACCTTCTACCGGCACGAGAAACACCTGCTGCGTAGAATCCAACTTGCTCAGCGCTTGGATTGAGAAGCTATTTTTCTGAAAGTCTGAGAAAACAAAAGCTTGCTCAGCACTCCTACCTTCTCTTTGTAATCTTATAAGATTGCTGCTTACCGTATTCCCCTGCCCCGAAACCTGCAATTTATCGATGGCCTCCTGATACGCAGCAGTTGAGAGCGGTTGGGCAAGTGCACTTGGAATTACAAAACTTGTAGTAGCAGGATAGGCTGTGGGTAGTTCCCTAGCCTGCTTAACAGCTTGCTCGAATAAAGATTGCTCATCATTTACTCCAGCCTGCATGCTAGGTGAAGTATCAACTACAACGCCCACCAACGTCTTAGGATTCGTGTCTGCTACCGGGGCTGGTATGTATGGCTGGACAAACATCAGCACCAAGAAGGTCAGAAAACCAACCCGTGCTAACAACACCAACAAATGCTTAAGCTTACGTTGGCGCGCGGTTACTAACTTGACTTCTCTAATAAACCCTACGTTGGTAAATAATACCCGCTTTGGTCGCCGAAGTTCAAATAGGTGAATCGCTATCGGAATTGCCAACGAAAGCAAGCCTAACAGGAACCATGGATAGGTTAGAGCCATAATACTCTTATGTGTTTGTGTAAATAGACACAATATTTGCCCCGAAAACGCTCCTCAGCCATTAAAAAAGCTTGCTATTTCTTTTGTTATAGTTCCTAGGCATAGCCAACCAGGAAAACATGAACTGCTTACTCCTCACCCTGAAAATGATAATTGATTCTTGAAACAGGCTTAGGTCATGATTATCTATAAAAAAGACGCAGGCTTCTTATAACCCGCGCCACTTTTACCAACAGCTATAAACGCAAACCGCCCCTCAACGGCAGAGAGCCGGAGGGGCGGTTCGTGTACAGTAAGGTTGGCGGCGACCGACTCTCCCACCGATGAAGGCAGTACCATAGGCGCTCCGGGGCTTAACGACTCTGTTCGGAATGGGAAGAGGTGAACACC
>NZ_DASVSY010000040.1:0-154269 GCF_036387835.1 Hymenobacter sp.
TAACGGAACTGTCCAACGTGGCCGTGAACGAGCGGGGGATGCTCATGTTTGACGGGCTCTATTGGCCCTAGCCTCTAATCCATCTTGCTCCCGCCCGTTGCGTCAAGGCCTAAGTTTAAGCACTTGCTCAAACATAGGAGCCTCTAAAAGAGGAAGCCAGCAGTAAGAGTCGTGGTGAAGCGGTTGGTATCTACTACCACTTCGGGTGTGTCTTGCGGATTAGAAAGCGTGTAAGGATTGTAATACCGTTTTGCAGTGCCATACACGCCAGCCAGATCCAGGTAGAAATTCTTCTGGCGTAAGCCAACACCACCAGTATAATAGGTCTGTGACCTGTCGCGGCTGCTGTCCTTATAAGGGTCGCCGTAGCGGGCGAAGCCAGCTCGGAACCGGAAAATGTCGTAGCGCAGCTCGCCTCCAAGCCGTAAGTTTACAGTTGATTGGTAAAGGCTGCGAACCGCGTCGTTATCATCCGTAAAATCATGATCATTAACACTTCCTGTGGAGTTGTTGGTATCATCATTGGCAAGACGTATCTGCCCGTAGTTTACGTATTCTACGTCGCCACTCAAGAAGCCGTGCTTACCTACCACGATGGCGGCCCCGCCCGAAGCTCGAAAAGACGAAGTCAATGTATAATCTAAATCGAATACCCCTGGCTCCGTGGTGGCTGTCCCAGTCGTGTACGTTCGGTTCTCTACGGTGATAGGCTTGTCATATACCGCATTCAGCGAGGCGCTGTAGGTGTCTGACAGGGTGGAAAACGTAGGCGTCTGAATGGATGCGCCTAACCGCACGGCATCATTAAGACGATATAGGGCGCCAACTCGGGCATTGATGCCTGTACCTCGGGTTTCCTGTATTTCACGATAAGTAAGGCTGCCGAAAGAGGTGCCTTCCGTAGCATCAACTGAGGTTGGGTCGGTGGCAGTGAGGGTGTTAGTCGAGCTAAACCGGGTGTTGATAATACCAATGGCACCACCTAGATATAGCCGGTCGCGGTAGTTGGCTCCGTAGCCAATATCAAACTGGGTTTGAGAGCCAGTGGTTGTTATCGTTTGATCCTGGGTTAAAGGCCCGGTATTATCATAATCGCTAGGAATGTACGTTCCCTGATTATCCCGCTCCGTGACGAATGCTTCGTAAGCCAAGTCATCCAGCACTGTCAACTCCTTCTCTAAGGGATTACGCCCTAAGTAAGAGAACAGGTCACTGTTTAATTGCGGAACACCACGAAAGCGGAAGCTCTGATTGAAATCGTTAATGCGGTTAAGACCCAAAGCCAGTGTGCCTCCTCGCCAAGGATTATTGTCGTTGTCGGGACGACGGTTGGTAAACGCCACCCCGAGACTAGCAATATGCAGACTGTTACGCGCGTCGGTAGTCGTGTTGCCAAAAGCCTGGCTGCTCGTATTCCCAATTCCCACACCGGGTGTAAAGCTAATTTCCGAGCGTTGAAATAAGCCTAAGCCCGCAGGGTTAGTGACCAGATTTCCTATATCGGCTCCCACTGCTACGTTGGCGCCGCCCACACCTAATGAGCGGGCTGTTCCAGAGGGCTGTGTTTGTGAGAAGCGCAACGCATCTTGCTGATATTGGGCAAAGCTGTAGCTGGCCGGGCTCAGCAGAGCCACGGCAAGCCAGTATTTCAGGTTTTTCATCTTAAAGAAAAAAAGAAGTCGGCCACCAAAGGCCCGTCACAAATTAGGTTTCGGACAGGACAGAATTAGTTGCGCCCGCGGCCGCGGCCGCCGCCATTGTCGCCACCGCTGTTGGATGGGGCAGAGCTACGCGAAGGAGCTTCGTAGGACCGTGATGGCGCTTCGTAACTGCGCGCCGGTGCCTCGTATGTCCGTTGCGGTGCCTCATAAGTACGCTGTGGGGCTTCGTAAGTACGTTGAGGAGCTTCGAAAGTACGTTGCCGACGTATCGGCTGCGCGGCCTCTTGGCTCTGCCCACTGCTCTGGTTGGTATTAGTATTCAACTCACTGAAGCGGCTTCGCCGTGGTTGCGAGTACTGTGGCGTTGCCGCCTCAGTACCTGCCCCCGTTGTTTCGGCCACACGCCGACGGCTCCGACTTTCGTAGGTAGCCGGTTGTTCAACAGTACTGCCATTGTTGATTTGGTTGATTACGTTGTCGGTATTCTGTCCGGGTGTTGCATTTGCGTTTCGTGCGCGAACAATCTTTTCGGCTTGAATTTGGTCGGCAGTAATAACTCCGGGGGTAGCACCAGATTCCGTGGTACGGCTACGGCCCCGGCCGTTCGGCTGTGTGTTGCCATTACCCACTAAACCATCCGTGGCAGCTCGTCCGCCAGTTGGTTCTGCAACTCCGCCTGTAGCACGGCTACGTGAACCTATAACCGTACCTGCGCCTGAGGTGGAACGTCCGCCTGTAACCGCTTCGCCACCAACACTATTACCACGGCCGTAGCGCACGTTGCGCACCGAGCCTAAGCCACTCCCACTACCGTAATAGTTATTGACGTTATAGTAGTTGTTGTAGCCATAGCCGCCGTAGCCACCATAACCGCCGCCATAGTAGTTGTCGTAGATGCCACCATAGCCCCGGCCATAGCGCCATGGGTTGTAGCCCCAGCCCCAGGGGCTGCCAAAGCCAATATTGATGTTCACGTAGCTACCGAAACCTCCATAGCCCCCGTAGCCATAAGCCGGACCGTAAAAGGGGTCGTAGAACGAGTTGCCGTAGTAAGACGAGGAACCACCGTACCAGAAAGGATCGGCATAGACGAAGTCGTTGTAGCCGTAGCCGAAGCCGCGGTAGTAAGGCTGATGGAAGCGGCGAATGCGCGAGGAGTACGCGTAGTCGTCATCATAATATTCGGTCGACTCTGTTACGGTAGAACTCCGCTGGCCGTCCGTGGCATAGTCCGGATTGGAAATATCGTCGCCCGACTCTGCCTCCGCCTGTGCAGGAGCAGTGTTAGCCACCGAAGCGGTGGCATTTTGAGTGGTGCGGTCCTGAGAGGAATAATAAACACCGTCGCTCTCCGTAGTAGAGAGGGCGCTGGTGCCAGCACAACCACCCAACATAAGCAGGGCCAAGGCGGGCAATAGAGTAGGGAGGAGATTTTTCATGGCTGCTTGCTTGAAAAAAAGGCGGGCGAAATAAAGAGCAAGTGAACCGACGAAAGGTTGTTTGGGGTAGCAAACATTCCGTAAGGTCAGGCTTCAGTTTATTTATTAACGTAATTTGGCAGCGAAACGGTGCCGTTTTGGATATGACAAATTTTAGGCCAAACCGGAACTTTTCTATCTGACCAAAGATACCTTAAATCATGAGCAAAGGTTTGCCTAAACGCAGTGAAGATTACTCGCTGTGGTACAATGAGTTGGTAAAGCGCGCAGGACTCGCCGAAAACTCCGCCGTGCGGGGCTGTATGGTGATCAAACCCTACGGCTACGCCATCTGGGAAAAGATGCAGCGCACCCTTGACGATATGTTCAAGCGCACGGGCCATCAGAACGCTTACTTCCCGCTTTTTGTCCCCAAAAGCTTGTTTGAAGCAGAAGAGAAAAACGCGGAAGGATTCGCCAAAGAATGCGCCGTCGTAACACATTACCGCCTACAAACCGACCCGGACAATCCGGGCAAGCTGCGCGTCGACCCCAACGCCCGCTTAGAGGAAGAACTAATTGTGCGTCCTACTTCGGAAGCCATTATCTGGAGCACCTACAAAAACTGGATTCAAAGTTACCGCGACCTGCCACTGCTCATCAACCAGTGGGCCAACGTGGTGCGTTGGGAAATGCGCACCCGCTTGTTTTTACGCACCGCCGAGTTTTTGTGGCAGGAAGGCCACACGGCCCACGCCACCGCCGAAGAAGCCGTAGCCGAAACCCGGCAGATGCTGGAGGTGTACGCCCAGTTTGCCGAAGAATGGATGGCGCTGCCGGTCGTGAAAGGCGTGAAAACCGAGAACGAGCGGTTTGCCGGTGCCCTGGAAACCTACTGCATCGAGGGCTTGATGCAGGACGGCAAGGCCCTGCAAGCGGGAACTTCGCATTTCTTGGGTCAGAACTTCGCGAAGGCATTCGACGTGCAGTTCACCAACAAGGAAGGCAGCCTAGAACACGTGTGGGGCACGAGTTGGGGCGTAAGCACCCGCTTGATGGGCGCCTTGGTGATGGCTCATTCTGATGACGAAGGCCTGGTACTGCCTCCCAAGCTGGCGCCTATTCAGGTGGTGATTGTGCCCATCTACAAAACCGGCCAGCTCGACGAGTTACTGGCGCGCATTCGCCCTATGCAAATGGGTTTGATTGAGCGCGGCATCTCGGTGAAAGTAGACGACCGGGACACGGAGCGCCCTGGCTTTAAGTTCGCGGAATGGGAGCTGAAAGGCGTGCCCGTGCGCCTTGCCGTAGGCATGCGCGACCTGGACGCCGGTACGGTGGAAGTAGCCCGCCGCGACACCAAGGAGAAGATGAATCTGCCCCTGGCCGACATCGTGAACAACGTAGCCGCGCTGCTCGACGATATTCAAGCCAGCATCTACCGCAAGGCCCACCAGTTCCGCGAAGCCCACACCCGCCGCGTCGATACTTACGAAGAGTTCAAGCAGGCCCTGGAAGGGGAAGGCGGCTTTGTAGTAGCGCATTGGGACGGCACATCCGAAACCGAAGAGCGCATCAAAGAGGAAACCAAAGCCACCATCCGTTGCATGGCACTCGCCGAGCCCGACGAAGACGGCGTGGATATGCTGACCGGCAAGCCCTCGAAGCGCCGCGTGCATTTTGCCCGAGCTTATTAGGCTACTGCCGTTTGCAACCGCAACAAGAAAGCCCCACCGTACTCATTGCGGCGGGGCTTTCTTGTTGCGGTTGCGCTAGTTATTGTGCGGCGGCAATGGCATCGACTAACTCCTCGTCCGATAAATTGTCGAACCATTCCTTGTTCAACTCAAGGCGTACCGTTTGGGCACCCCCGCTAGGCGTACATACCACGGGCACGTCGCCGGCGTCTGTTTCGCTCAGTTTTGTAGCCTCCGCAGAAGCTGCGCTATCTACGCCAGCATAAGCTTGAACGCAGGTCCAGGTGGTGTGGTGTTGGTCGGTTACTTCGCGTTGCTTCATCATAGGTTCCCCTACGCACCGCGAGCGTGAAAGTCAGGAGGCGCTGCTGGAATATTCTTTCTTGTAATTACCAAGCACCCGGCGCTGCTCAGCTTAGACGACGGCCGCAGTTGGCTGTTGCACCTGCTGCGCGGGGCCTAAGACGTAAGTTGTCACAAAGAGCAGGTTCTCCGCTGGCACTCGATTTCACCATCCAATAGCTCGGTCAGTACTGCCTTATGGTTCAAGCTTTTGCCTCCGGCCGGTGTCAATAAACCTTGTACTATTGTTAAGATTCGGCTAGCCCTTTGTCCTTCAGTGGGCGTGGGCATACTTCAGAGCGAAATAGAGCCTAGCGCCCCTGCCTGCTAGTACCTTCTACCCACTCTTTCTGCGTATCTTTTCACGTCCAACAATTTATTGCTATGGATCTGCTCATGTGGACTCGCCTGCCATTGCCTATGGACTCACTTACTATTGCCTTGCTGCTTCTGTTCGGCCTGCTGTTCCTGGTGGCCGAAATCATCTTTATTCCGGGCACCACGGTGGTGGGGCTGGTTGGGTTTGGGCTACTGGCAGCAGGCGTGTGGTTCGCCTACCGCGACCTAGGCTCTAACACCGGTCATATTTTGCTGGTTGCCTCCTTGGCGGCTACGGGCTTGCTGGTGTATATCGGGCTACGCCCCAAAAACCTGGCCCGCATTGCCCTCAACGATGTAAACAACTCTCATGTGCGGGATGCCCGCTTACCCGACGTACTGCCTGGCACTACGGGCCGCACGCTCTCGGCGCTGCGGCCGGCCGGAACGGTGCTGTTTGAAGAAGACCGCCGGGAAGTAACTACCCGCGGCGAGTATGTAGCGGCTGGCACCGAGGTCCGCGTATTGCGCATCGAGCACAACCGTATAGTAGTGGAAAGTGTGGTATAAGCTTTAGCTTGTACCGGGAAGAGGAGGTAACCGGCAGGTGATAAAAACTTTTATGCCTGTCACCTCCTCCCCTGTCACTTGTTGCCTCTTCTAACAGAACCCTTATGAACTTTCCTATTTACCCACTGCTTGTTGGGGCCATCGTTCTGTTGGTCTTCCTCTATTTCTTCCCGATTAGCCTCTGGATTACGGCGGTTTTTTCGGGAGTAAGAGTGAGCTTGTTTCAGTTGGCATTCATGCGGGTTCGGAAGGTGCCACCTTCTCTCATCGTCAACTCGATGATTACCAGCACAAAAGCTGGCTTGGCGCTGACTGCCAATGATCTGGAAACGCACTACTTGGCCGGCGGCAATATTCCGAGCGTCATCAAAGCCTTGATTTCAGCCGATAAAGCCAATATTCCGCTCACCTTCAAGCAAGCTACTGCTATCGACTTGGCCGGCCGCGACGTATTTGAGGCCGTCACAACCAGCGTAAACCCCAAAGTAATCAACACGCCCAACGTAGCAGCGGTAGCGCAGGATGGCATTCAGCTTATTGCCAAAGCCCGTATCACGGTGCGCGCCAATATCACGCAACTGGTGGGCGGCGCCGGCGAAGAAACCATCCTGGCCCGGGTGGGCGAAGGCATCGTAACCAGCATTGGCTCGTCGAGGTCACACAAAGAAGTGCTCGAAAATCCCGACAAGATTTCGAAGCTCGTACTCAGCAAAGGCCTTGATGCCGGCACGGCCTTCGAAATTCTCTCCATCGATATTGCCGACATCGACATTGGAGAAAACATCGGAGCCAAGCTTCAGATAGACCAAGCCACCGCCGACTTGAAAGTAGCCGAAGCCAAAGCCGAGGAGCGGCGCGCCATGGCTGTGGCCGTTGAGCAGGAAAACCGCGCCAAAACGCAAGAGGCCAAAGCCCGCGTAGTGGAAGCCGAAGCCGAAATTCCGAAAGCCATGGCTGAAGCCTTCCGCTCCGGCAACCTCGGCATCATGGACTACTACAAGATGCGCAACATCCAGTCGGACACCGACATGCGCGACTCGATTGCCAACCCCGGCAACCAAAGTAGCAGCAGCAAACCTGGCCGCGACGAAACGCGACTATCGTAGCGTCTGCGCCGATAATTTTCTTTGTTTCAAACGCAGAGAAACCACTATCTCAACTTTCCAAGTTGGCGGCTAAATCGATTTAGCTATTTTAGGGCACCTTTAGTCACTGCACAAGCTTATTGGCAGATTGGCTGGGGCATGCCACCTAACGTTGCCGCTTTATGAAGTTGAGAACAGTGTCGCTGCTGATGCTCTTTACCACCGCTTGGCTGTTTGGATGCGGCAGCCTCCGGATGGGACGCTCCTTTCGCTACCCCATCCAACTGACCGATCCCAAAGCAACCTACCAGACCAAGGCGCTTTTCTACAACCTGCAACATCCGCAGCAAAACGGTATTCTGTTTGGGCAGCAAGACGCTACGCAATACGGTATTGGTTGGAAAGATGAACCCAACCGCAGCGACGTTAAGAGCGTGTGCGGCTCCAACCCGGCGGTTTACGGTTGGGATGTGGCCGACCTTGTGCGGGCCAGCCTGAAAGGAAACGTCAAAGGCAATGAGGCTCTGGAGCGCAACCGCAAGCTGGTGATAGAAGCGTATGAGCGGGGCAGCCTAAACACCTTCTGCTGGCACATGCACAACTTCGTGACCGGCAAAAATTTCTACGATACCACGGCCGTGGTAGCGGCCATCTTGCCTGGTGGCGCCCAACACGAGGCCTACACCCGCAGCCTAGATGTTATTGCCGATTACTTCCGGCACCTCAAGGCCAAAGACGGCACGCTGGTGCCAGTGGTGTTCCGGCCTTTGCACGAACACACCGGCTCGTGGTTTTGGTGGGGCAAGCGGCACTGCACCCGCGAAGAGTTTGTGCAGCTCTGGCAATTCACGGTGCAATACCTGCGCGACAAGAAAAAGGTGCACAACCTGCTCTACGCCTATTCCCCCGACCGGGTACCCAACTCCGCCACTTACTTCGAGCGCTACCCCGGCGACGCCTACGTAGACGTGCTAGGCCACGACAACTATTGGGATTTCAACGTCATATCAACTCCTAATAAAGGTGTATCGACCCTGGACACCCTGGTAGATGCCGCCCAAGCCCGCGGTAAAGTGGCCGCTTTGACGGAAACCGGTTTAGAGAAAATCCCCAACCCGACCTGGTATACCGATAACCTGCTGCAACAAATCAAGAACAGTCCTAAAGCTCGCCAGATAGCCTACCTCATGGTATGGCGCAACGCGCACGAAGGCCACTTCTACGCCCCCTACCCCGGCCATAGCAGTGTGCCTAACTTTTTGCAGTTCTATCAAGACTCCCTCACAACCTTCGAAAACGACCGGCCGCGGCTATATACGGCTCCGAAACCGACGCGAGAACAGCGGCGCAAGGCTTCTCAAGCAGTCAGTAAGTCTAATTGAGCGGCTAATTCGGAAGATGGAACGTCATTCCGATGCAGGAGGAATCTCGCGTGCTGATGTTGTAGCAGTAAATTCTGACATTGGAAGTGGCCATTGCACGCGAGATTCTTCCTGCGTCGGAATGACGTTCTGTTTCTCTGAAAGACTTTAGATCGTAAGTAGCTTCAGGAACACAACGCCCTGTCCAAATAAGATTGGACAGGGCGTTGTGTTTTCTCGTTTGAACACTAATGGGCGGCAACCTTCAGCCGCACTCGTAGGAAGAGGGTGGTCTACTTTTTGGTAATCCGGAACTCCACGCGGCGGTTGAGCTTGCGGGTTTCTTCTTGGTCGTTGTTGGCAATCGGCTTGGTGTCGCCGAAGCCTTCGGTGGTGATGCGGCTGCTGGAAATGCCTTTCGAGACGAGGTACTTTTTCACTTCGTTTACTCGGTCTTGGCTTAGTTTGAGGTTGAGAGCCGGGTCACCTTGGTTGTCGGTGTGGCCTTCAATCTTGATTTCAACCGTGGTATACTCCTTCAGCGTGCGAATGAGGCGCTGCAGCTCGGGGTAGGAGTTTTCGCGCAGGTAATATTTGCTCTGCGAGAAGAAGATGTTGTTTAGCTTGATGGTCTGGCCCACCGCGAAAGGCACCAAATACAAGTCCTGCTTCACCTCGGAGTAATTCTGACGGTCGGTTACGTCGAGGTTGTCGGATTCTGCCAGGTAGTTAGGTGACTCGGCGCGGTAGCCGTAGTGGACGCCCGAGGGCAGCACAATGGTATAAGAGCCGTCGACAGGGCTAGTTTCGGCCACGCCTATTTCCTCGCCCGTGAGCAGGTTTTCGTAGCGGATGGTGGCCATTACAGGCTTTTTAGTGGCCGCATCGAGCACTTGGCCCCGCACCAGCGTTACCACTTCGGGCTTGAACTGCGGCGTCAGGCCGATGCGGAAGATGTCTTTGGAGTTACCAGTACCGTTGCGGGCCGACACCAAATAAGCGTCTTCACCAGCGGCCGACACCACATAGTAAGCATCGAAATCGGGCGAATTTACGCTGGGGCCTAGGTTGCGCGGCTTGGTCCATTTGGTCCAGCTGTCGTCGAGGCGCTTGGAGTAGAAGATGTCGCTTTTGCCGTAGCCGCCGTGGCCTTCCGATGCGAAGTAGAGCGTCTTGCCATCGGCGGCCAGGAAGGGGGCAAACTCCGCCTTTTTGGTGTTGATGCTGGTGCCAAGGTTGATGGGCCGGCTCCAGGTTTTGCCATCTGCCTTGCGCAGCGCCACGTAAATATCCTGTTCGCCCTGGCCATCCTTGCGCTGTACTGCCATCAACAGAACTTTGCCGGAAGTGCCGAGAAAGTAGTCTACGTTTTCAGGATCATCGTTGTAGAAGTCGTCGATTATGATCTTCTGAGGCTTGCCCCAGCCAGTTTTCGTCCGTTTGGACATGCTTAACCCCTTGGGGTCCAGGGAACCGTCTTCGTTGTAGACGTTGATGAGCACCGCTGAATTTCCATCCGATGATACCGAAGCCAAGCCGTTCGGACCAGGAGTATTGATAGGCGAGCCAATATTTTTGGCGGGGTTCCAGGAATTATTTTTCGAATTGACCTGAGTGGAATACCACACATCCTGCACGTCGTTGGCGCCGCCCACGTTCTGGGGGCTTTCCTGGCGGGCAAAGAACAGCGTGCGGCCATCGGGCGAAATAACGGGGTGCGTATCGACGTACTTGGAGTTGACATTGGGCCCGAGGTTCACCATAGCCGAGTCAAACTTCACGCTTTCAGCTTCGCCTTTGAACTCCTTTTTCACCATGGTTTCGGCCACGTCGGCAATGCCAATGGCGTCAATCTGGTTCACCCCATTCACGGCTTTGGTATCCATGCTCACCACAACCCCAATGGTGCGATAAGTACCGGGCGAAAATGTAATTTGCAGGGACCGAAACTGTTCGGGAATCGGGCCAGGACTGTCGTTTTGATAGACCTGGTGCTTCTGTCCCCGCGTATCAACTAGCTCAATCTTCGATACGGAACCTGGATTGAAGTTTTCCACTACCGTAACTTGCTTGGCAACAAGCGACTTGCCGAAGCGCACCTCGATAAACTCGTTACCACTTTCCTTACGTGGGATCCAGGCTTCGTTGCTGACCTGGCCTAATGGCTGCGCGTTGGGCTCACCTAACACTTTCTCGGGTGAGAAGTCTTCTTTCCCCTCTGCCTTCTGCGATGATACGGCCACTATTTTGCCCGCCCAAACAGCGTGCTGTGCCTGTACGCCCTCAGAAATCCCTCCTATCATCCCCATCAACAGCAATACATATTTTATTCTCATAAGCTAGCTGACTGGCAAAACAAGGGCCGGTATCCACGTCTGGTGTTAGAGGTTGTAGGAGCTAATGAGACGTTGAAGAAGGCCGCGAAGTTTCGATTGCGAATTTAGGGGAAGAACAAAGGTAGCAATAGCACCTACTAGCGCGTGTAAATTTTGACTAATATCCGATTCTACTCGACGGTTGCGGTCCTCAGGTCGCTGAAGTAACTTGCTTGTCTTCACCTAAGAGGTGAGTTCCTTACGTCGCTGACTGCGGCCTGCTAAGCCAACTTCGCAATTGCATCTTATGGAGTTAACCTTTACTGACGCAAGGGCCACCTGCGAAGTTGCGAGAGGAAAAGGACCACCTGGAGCGCAGCAAATTTATGTTGTGCTTGGCATCACTCTGGTGCTGTGGTTTGCCCCTCTCACTGAACAAGCGCAAAGCCTCGTCGACGCTGGTAGCACCCCCCTGCTGGCGCGCACCGCCGTGGCGCCCCCCGATTCGCTGTTGCTGCTCTCGTTTCGGGCGCGGCGCGTCGGGGTGAGCACGTACGCACAGCGCACCGACGCGCTTGGCTACCTGCGCCTCTCTGCCCGGCAGCAGCTCCGCTATCGGCTGCAAAGCGAATGGATTTATGACTCGCGCGGAGAACCACCTTTTGTGCGCGAAGATTATGCCGCCGACGCTTTGCACACGCTTGATATAGGCCAGGGTTGGCGCATCGGGCAGTTTGTGCGCTACGAGCAAAGCCGGGCCAATGCTACGCGCACCGGCATGTGGCTGGGGCGCCTTGGATACGAGCACGGCCTACTTGGCTTTCGCCCCAACGATTCCTTGTCGGTAGTGCGCTACGTAGGATTTGCGGGTGCCGTCCAGGACGCCCGTAATGGCCGCCGCGATATGGGCTTGGCCTACGGGCTAGACTTTTCCACTCTATTATTTGCAAGAGGCGCCGCCGCGCCGCCGCTGGCGATACGGCTGCTTGGCACCCGAACGCAGCTAGGGCCGCGGGTATGGCAGCGCCTGCTGGCAGAAAGCTTTTACGAACACACTTTCGATGCGTATTCCAGCGGCAACGTGCGCGCTGCCTACCGGGCGCACCGGGCCGAAGACTACGTCCCGGGTAACGTGCAGCGCATTCAAAGCGATACGCTGGCTGGGCAAGTGAGCTGGCTGTACCGTCTCTCGGAGAAAATCTCGTTTCGCTCTGATAATGCGCTAGCCCTGCCAAGCCGTGCCTTCCGCTACCGACAGCTGGGACCCGAAGCCGACACGCTCCAGAACCTAGGCTATCAGCAGCGGGAATTAGACACGCGCCAAGAGCTTCGGCTTGGCAGCAAAAAGCTACAAGCAGTTGCCTCGTTTGGGTACCGTGAGCGTAACCGAGCTTACGAGCTCGACAACAATCGTTTCCTTACGCCAACCAAGTACGAGTTGGCTTTAGCCCGCGAGCGAGTCCGCGACATCAAGGAGCAAACCACGCACTGGCAAAGCGAGCTGACTTGGTTGCCCGCGCTGCGCCACTCCCTCTCCCTTACCAGCTTCGCTCAGTTGCTGCGCGTCACGGCCCCTAGCAAAGACAACCAACAGGACCGCGACGAAGCCCAGCACGGCCTGCGTCTCACCTGGACCGGCCGCTGGCGTGGCACCTTCCGCACTACCTTAGCGGTGGCAGGCGAATACCGGCAGTTCGTGTTTATCAGAGCCGCGCTCAGCGCCGAGAATTACACCGACCGGCTGCTGCACTGGGAGCCAGGCTTCACGTGGGCGCCTGGCAAGTTCAGTATTCGGAGCATGTATCATTTATGGGTAAGCTACCAAGTGCGCGACCGGGTCAGCGAGCAAAGCCGGAACCGGTCCAACCGGGTGTTGGAGCAGCAGCAGCACCTCACGTATCAGCTTCAGCCGCGCCTGCTGGCCTCCCTGGACTATGCCCGCCGCGAAAACCGTGTGGGCCTGCTCCGCTGGCCAGCCTTCAAGGAAAGCCCCCTCGACACCACTATTACGCATGATTTGAGCGGAAACTTGCGCTATGGCTGGAGTGGCCGCCGGCAGATGTCTACCAGCAACAGTCTGCGCCTAGGTTATCGTTTTCTAGAACAGCGCACGCAGGGCCGAGCGCTCTTGGTGCAGGATGCAGGGCCGTCCTCGCTTATTTATTTGCGCGCCATTACCCGTCAGCAAGGTCCGGATGTGGCTTATGAGCGGCGTGCTGGTAACCTCACGCTCTCAGCCAGCATGTGGCTACAACAGCTGCGCACACTTTACCGCTATCGGCTCGGCACCGGCTCCTTCATCGGGACCAGCTATACCGCTGCCGACCTAGAACGCACTACCAACGAGCTTTATCCTTACTTCGAAGTGGCGCTGGCCTGGCGGGTGCGGCAGTGGTAGGCAAAAAAGCTGGTAGTCGTACTACACGAACTGGCTGTTTGAGTTGAGCTAGATTGGCAACTCAAGCAGTGTTGCTGACAAATACGGCTGGTGCTGCTTCTCGAAGAACCCCTTGCCTGCAAACAGCCGCAATTTCTTGCATATCAGCAACTTGCTATTCGAAGTGGGCACGCAGGACATTCTCCACTTTCTCTTTGGTCAGGGGCTTGTTTAGAAAGCCGGCAATAGGCAGTTTTTCCAGGCGACTTACATCCTGCGGGTGCAAAGAAGTGGTCAGCATCACAATGATAATGGCCTGCTTGTGAGGCAGCGGCAGCTGCTCGTAAGCTTCCAAAAACTCGAAGCCATTCATGACTGGCATCTTTACATCCAAAAAAACCAGCATGGGCTGGCTTTCCCTTGCCTCTTGACTATGGGTTTGCAGCAGTTGCAGGGCTTCGGCGCCATTGAGCGCTACCAGTAGCTTATCGGTCACGCTTAGCCGCTTCAAAAGCAGCTGGTTAAGATAATTGGTAGTCTGGTCGTCATCAACCAGTAAGGTGCAACTAAGTTTGGGCATGGTAAAACTCTGCTTTTAATGAGGAACTCCTTGAAAAGCAGGAGTAGTACGTTGGCTTTGTTTGAACTTCGGGTAGGAAGCCAGACCAGTTCTTCGTTGCGCCGGCTTCCCTGCCTCACCTTCGCAAGTAAACCTTGAAAGTAGAGCCAACATTCAGTTGACTTTCCACCTCAATTCTCCCGCCGGCATTCTCTACTATTTTCTTGACAATGTAGAGCCCCATACCGCTGCCTTCTACGTGGTCGTGCAGGCGCTCAAACATGCCAAATAACTTTTCTTTGTTGGTCAGGCGGATTCCCAATCCGTTGTCTTGCACTATAAGTACGGCGTACTCACCGTCGGGCCGGCATTGAATCTGCACAGTGGGAGGCCGCTCGGGCGCACGGTACTTCACGGCGTTGCTAAGCAGGTTATAGATAATGCTACGCAAGTTCTTTTCCGTGAAGGACAGCATGGGCAATTCCTGCACATCCACCTGCACGTAAGCGCCGGCCTCGTTGATGTGCGGCAACAAATCCAACCGTACTTCCTCAATCAGCCGCACCAAGTCGACCGAAGCGGTAGGCTGGTCGGTTTCTTTTTGCAGCTTGGTGATAGTGGTTAGGTGCTCGATAGTCCGCTTAAACCGGTCCACCGAATCCTGCATCATGTTCATGATTGGGCGTACCTCCTGGCCTTGGTCGGGCAGTTCTAGCAGCAAGGCATTCAACAGGCCTTCGATGTTGGTAATGGGCGCCTTTAAATCGTGCGAGGCCGTGTAGATGAAGTTGTCGAGGTCGACATTAGCCCGGGTGAGTTGCGTATTGTTTTCCTGCAGCTGCTTCTGAGCTAAGTCGATACGCTCCAAATCCAACTTGTGTTGGTGAATGTCGGTGCACGTACCTATCCACTCGATTATCTGGCCCTGCTGGTTGCGCGAGGGCAGAGCCCGGCTCAGCATCCAGCGGTACTGACCGGCGTGGTTGAGCAAGCGAAACTCCGCCTCAAACACTTCTCCCGAGCGTAAGCATTCCTGCCAACGCGCGGCGGCGGCATCGGCGTCGGCGGGGTGTTGGTAGGGCTGCCACTGAAAATGCTGCGTGAGCCCCGCTTGCTGTCCGGTATAGTCAAACCAACGGCGGTTGAAGTAGGTGGTAGTTCCCGCGGGGTTAGCCGTCCAGGCAATCTGCGGAATGCCTTCCAGCATACGATTGGCCTCCGCAGCGGCCTGCTCTATCACCAGACGGGCAGCTTCCTGCACCCTTAGCTCTTCGTTCTTGCGGCTGATTACTGCATTCTGCTCGGTAACCAACGCCTGAATAATTTTGATTTCACGCTCCGCCGAGAGGTTAGTCAGGATGACGGCTACCACCAATGCCTCGTTGAAAGTCAGCACTTTTAGTGATAATGAAAGCGGAAGCAAGGCCCCGTTTTTAGTTTGCAGCGGTAACTCGCCCTTGCCGTGACCGGTCCAGCTCTGTGCCAGCAAGGCGCTCCAGTACGCCTGAAAGCTTGCCGGCACGAAATCGGCAAACGAGCCGCCCATTACCTCCTCCAGTCCCCGTTGCAGCCAACCAGCCAGGCAGGCATTGCAATACAGAATAGTGCCATCGTGGTTGAGCAGCATGGCCCCCTCGTTCATCTGCTCGATGAGGGTGCGGTAGCCTTCGTCGGCCCCTTGCAGCGTGAAAATACGCGGCCCCTCAGGGCTCTGAATGGCCAGCGCATCGACAGCTCCGGTGCGCACGGCATAGATAAGATCTTCGGCTTCTTGCAGCCGATGACGCAAGTCCTCGTTTTCACGAGCTAGCTCCAGCGAAGAAGATGAAGAATCAACCATTGGTAGAGTCACTAGGCGGAAGCGGGGGGAGCCCCAGGGCCGCCAGCACCCGCGCCCGGTCCGACAAGTCGCCGACCAGCCGTCGGACAAGGCCCGGCCGTTTTTTAATGAGAGTTGGAATGCCGATAAGCTGTTCTCCCTGCGCCCGTTCGGGTTGCTGGTAGATGTCAACAATCAGCAGCTCGTGCCGACCTTTCAGGTATAACTCGCAAATTTCTTTGATGTTGCGCACTGCTCGCGTGGAGTTGGGCGTAGCACCGGTAATGTAGAGATGCAGCACGTACTCGGCGCCGCCTTCGGGTGGATATTCATCGGGCTCCATACTAGCGGGTTACCTTGTCGCCAGCCGGCCGTATATCAAGCCCCACCAATACCCGTTCTTCGTTGGACAGGTCACCGATGATTTTGCGAATAGGAACGGGCACTTTTCGAACCAGCGTGGGAATGGCCAAAATCTGGTCGCCCTCGGCCAGCTGCGGATTCACCAGCAAGTCGATAACCTCGAGCTGATAACGGCCCTGGAGGTGCTGCGCACAATATTTTTTTAGGTTGGCCAAAGCGGCTACCGACTTCGTGGTTTGGCCGGCCACGTATAAGCGCAGCTCCCAATAATCCTCGCTGAGGCCCTGATCGGGGTTGGTTGGTTCAGTGTCCATGTCCATAAAAAGGCTACAGGTTAGGTTGCAAACCAGGCGTTGCCGCCTCATCACCGGCGGGCGCAGCGGGCGTTGCTTTTGCTTTGCCGCTGGTATTCGGTTGGTGGCGGTCGTGCTCTTGGCTGTTTATTTGCCGAAACTCTTCTTCCACCGACTCGAACTCGGTGCGTAGGTTCGCAATGGTTGCTTCCAGCACCCGCCGCCGGCGCTCCAGCTCCCGGTTTTTACGTTCCAGCTCTTGCTGCGCGGCTACGGCTTGCGCCTGCTCTTGCAGCTGCCGGGCTAGGCGGCTGGCCCCGGTCACGATACCCGCTGGCCCAACCACCACATCCAGCAGCTGAACGCCTTTATCGGTGATAATGAACTCCCGTACCTGATTGGAGTGGGCCATGCCCCGCGATTTCAGGATACTAAGCCCCCGGTTTCGCTCGCCAATACCTTCCAGGTCCCGCACGCTGATCCAGGTATCCACCAACGACGAGACGCCTTCCTCGGTGGTATCCATCTGCATGGAACCGCTGATGAGGGAAGTAAACAAGGCCGTGATGCTGTTTACCTTCAGAAAATCGATGAGGCGCGTCAGCATACTCCGCACCTCCGTTACATTCCCGACATTGATGAGGTTGCTGATCGGGTCGATGATGACGGCTGTTGGCTTAAACTCCCCCACCATCTTGTGGATGGTGACCAGGTGGCGCTCCAACCCGTTGAGCGTAGGCCGGGAAGCTTCGATTACAAGCTGGCCGTTCTCGACATACGTCTGCAGGTCGATGCTCACCGAGCGCATATTGCGGATAAGCTGCTGCGGCGACTCTTCGAAGGCAAAGTACAGGCAACGCCCACCCTGACGGCATACCTCCTGCGCAAAAGCGGCGGCCAACGTAGTTTTGGCGGTACCCGCCGTACCGGTTAGCAACACGCTGCTGCCAGCGTAAAACCCGCGCCGACCAAACATTTCATCGAGAGCCGCAACGCCCGTCGACACGATTTGGTCGGAAACTTCGTGCTCAAGCTTGAGCGACGTTACAGGCAATACCGAAATACCATCTTCAGTAATCAAGTACGGATACTCATTGGTACCGTGGGTGCTACCGCGGTACTTCACGATGCGCAGGCGGCGGGTGGTAATCTGGTCGATAACCCGGTTATCAAGCAGAATCACGCAATCTGACACGTACTCCTCCAGGCCTTGCCGGGTGAGCGACCCTTCTCCGCGCTCGGCCGTAATTACGGTTGTCACGCCCTTGTCTTTCAACCAGCGAAACAAACGCCGAATCTCGGAGCGCAACACGGCTTCGTTGGGGAAACCCGAGAAGAGGGACTCAATCGTGTCGAGCACCACCCGCTTGGCGCCGATTGTGTCGATGGCGTATCCCAAGCGGATAAACAAGCCATCTAAATCGTATTCTCCGGTTTCTTCTATCTCCGACCGGTCGATGTGTACATGGTCGACGCGCAAAAGCTTTTGGGCTTGCAACTCGGGCAGGTTGAAGCCGAGCGAGGCCACGTTGGCAGCTAGCTCTTCGGCGGTTTCTTCGAAGGCCATCAGCACTCCTGGCTCGTTGTAGACAAGCGCCCCACGCACCAGGAACTCGATGCCCATCAGGGTTTTACCACACCCGGCACTGCCGCAAATCAACGTTGGGCGCCCTTGCGGCAGCCCCCCTGCAGTAATCTCATCGAGGCCTTCAATACCCGTGGGAGCTTTCGGCAGCGCGGCAAGCCCCGACGAGGCAGTGGGATTTTCTTGCATAAACAAAATAATAGAGTATTCCGCACCCAACGTTGCGGAAGTCAGTACTACGTAGATTAACCTGATTCAGACGAGTTGCTCAACTCACTTGGCAAAATACAGCCTCATCTGTTAACAAAGGTACCGTCCTATCACAGACCTGCCCCCGGCTTTTTTAAAAAACCGGGGGCAGGCACCTGCAAAACCTAGACCTTATTGCCAGGTGTTGAATGCTAAATTATTGACACTAAGGCTGCAGCGAGAAGCTGCGAGTAACCGAATTGAACGGCCCCGGAATTAACTTTCCATCGGCATCTACCAGTTCCAGCTTCACGGTATTTTCGCCCATCGGCAGGCCTTCCATGGCGTAAGGGGCCCACTGGTCGAGCATGAACTCATTGCCGTTGACAGTGGCGCGTACTTGCGTGCCGCCAGGTTCGATGGTGGTGTTAACGAGGTAGAAATCCAGCATCACTTTCTGCGTGTCTTTGCCGGTGTACACGTCTTTGGGGCGGCTGTAGAAGAGGTGCGGCGCTTTTAAATCGAAGGTTGGCGCGCCGGCAACTGGTTTGCCCACCGTTACGAGGCGCAAATCGTAGGCGCCGCGGTGTTTGAGGCTCTCGTGGTAAGAGCGCGACAGAAACGACAGCACTACGTGCTGCCCATCGACCAGGTTTTTGGTGAAGCTGGTTTCGTAGTGCGCCGTGTACGGCTCGTTGTCGACGATATTATGGATATGCTGCCCCTTCATGGAGTTGGCCATGTCCTCGGCGTGCATGCCGCCACTCATCTTG
The DNA here is from genome assembly GCF_036387835.1 of Hymenobacter sp. Classification (GTDB taxonomy): domain Bacteria; phylum Bacteroidota; class Bacteroidia; order Cytophagales; family Hymenobacteraceae; genus Hymenobacter. The sequence continues at coordinate 18,726 of NZ_DASVSY010000040.1, forward strand.
GTCAGCAAGAAGTTGGTTGTCTCGTACTTGAACGACACGGCCCCGCTTGGCACCGTTGAGCCGGCCGCCGGAGTGGCCAAGCGCAGCTGCGCCGTTGGGTATTTGGGCGAGTCGAAGAAGGGCGTCAGGCGCAGCCCGTTTTTCTCGATACTGGCCGGCGAAATAGTGCTTGGCGCTGAGGTAGTAGTCGACGAAGTAGCTTCGGTAACTTGTTTGGCTGCGTCGCAGGCCGCTAGTCCCATCAGGAGAAGAGAACCTAAAAGCCGAGTAGAAACTTGCATAAAAAGAATGAGAAAAATGTTTAGAAATTGACTTGTTAAGCTAGAGGTGGTAGAACCGACAGCGCCAAAACGACGTTCGTTTTTTGAGTACCTTGCGCATACGCATTCATTGTTCAAAAGTATAGTAATTTTCTAAGATGGCAGACAAATTGCTGGAAGAAATTCCCTCCCTCGACCTCGCAGACTTTCGTTCTGGTGACCCCGAGCGCAAAGCCCGCTTCGTACAGCAACTCGGCGAAGCCTACCAGAGCATTGGCTTCGTGGCTCTCAAGAACCACGGCCTCACCGAAGAGCAGACCCAGGCTCTTTACGCCGACGTAAAATCTTTCTTTTCCTTGCCCGACGATCGTAAGCAGCGCTACGAGAACCCGGAGCTGGCTGGTCAGCGTGGCTACATCAGCAAAGGCAAAGAGCACGCTAAAGGCCGCAACACCGGCGACCTGAAAGAGTTTTACCACGTCGGCCAGGAGGTGGAAGACGCTGAGGACCCCATTGGCAAGGAATACCCTGCCAACATCTGGCCCGAGGAAGTGCCTTCGTTTCAAAAGAGCACTTTCACCACGTACCGCACGCTGGAAGCAGCCGGCAAAGACGTACTTCGCGCCATTGCGTTGTACCTGAATCTGCCCGAAAACTACTTCGACGATAAGGTACGCAACGGTAACAGCATTCTGCGTCCTATTCACTACTTCCCCATCGAAAACCCGGATGCCGTACCGGCCGACGCCGTACGCGCTGCCGAGCACGGCGACATCAACCTGATTACGCTGCTGATGGGTGCCAGCGCCGACGGCCTCCAGGTGAAGCGCCGCGACGACAAGTGGATTCCCATCACCGCCCTCCCCGACCAGATTGTGGTGAACGTCGGCGACATGCTGCAGCGCCTCACCAACGGCGTACTCAAGAGCACCATTCACCGCGTTGTGAACCCGCCCCGCGAGAAGATGAACTCGTCGCGCTTCTCGGTGCCCTTCTTTATGCACCCGCGCTCGGAAATGAGCCTGGCCGCCCTCGAAAGCTGCGTAACGCCCGACAACCCGAAGAAGGAAGTGGACATTACAGCCGGTGAATTCTTGAACGAGCGGCTGATCGAGCTAGGTTTGAAGAAGAAGTAGTTTATGTAAGTGAGCAGTTTGCTACCTACTCATGTAATAGACAATAAGTTCAGGCTCAAAAACAAGACCCGTTGGCAATTGCCAGCGGGTCTTGCTTTTGAAACCTAAACTCGTGCCTTGACTACTTGAGCACGTTGGTTTCGGCCTTCATTACCTGACGAGCAATGGCCAAGTTGGTATCACGGGCGTTTACTGCGAGGTAGATAAACTTGCTGCCGTCCGCCGACAGTTTGAGCAGGTGGAACTGGTCGGTCAGCGTGAGCAGGATGTCTTGAATAGTCTGGTTCAGATTCAGAGCCGAAATAGCTTTCAGTTTCTGCTTTACCACTTCGGTGTTGTAAGCAGCAGCCGTTTCGATATCGAAGTCAGCCATGTTGGAGTGCGAAGCCAAAGCCATTCCGGTTTCGGTTTCAACAACGGCCACCGCCAATAGCGTGGGCAGTTGCTTCAGGATGTTTTGAACAGTTTGAGCAGGAGCGAGAAGAGCGTTAGACATAAAACTTTTGAAAAATGGGGGTTGGAAAAAGTAGAAAATTAAAGATTAACGAGTGTGCTTGCGCATGATGTCCTTGACGATGGCCAGGTTGGTTTCTGCTTTCCCAACAACCAGGTAGCAGTACCACTGCCCGTGGTTCATGGTGCGAATACAGTGAAACTGATGGTCGAGGACGATGATGATGTCGTCGAGGTCTTGGTTTGACAGCCAGGAGTTTGCCAGGCTTTTGTACGTTTTGCCAATGACCTCTACATTGTACATGTTGGTCTTGTAGGGGTCGAAGCTGCTGGTCGACGTGAAGGCCGATAACGTGCGGCCAGACTTGATGTCGACGACGGACGCGGCTATCAGTTCAGGAATGGCTTGCAGTAGCCCTCTGACCACGGTGTCCGTTCTTTCGCGCTGGAGGCCAACAGCCTTGCCCGTTATCTTATTTATGATGGGCCGACCTAGATAGGAGAATTTCATTCCGTAACTCTTGAGAGTGACGCGGCCTTAAACAGGCCAATGAGTTTGATACTGAATGCGCAATTAGCTGCGCAGGAGGAAATCAGCTACTGGCTGAAACGCGTGCTATATGAACACATCAACTTGCCGACGGAGCACGTCGCGGGCAATAGCCAGGTTGGTATCACGCATGTTTACCACCAGGTACACGAATTTTTTGCCGTCGCCGAGCAGGTTAATCAAATGAATCTGGGTGGTGAGCGTGATAAGAATATCGTCGATGCGCTCGTCGGTCAGCTTCAGCGCCGACATGGCCTTCTGCTTTTGCTTTACTACCTCAGTGTTGTAAGCCGCTGCCGTTTCGGGGTTGAGGCTGGTAGTGGAATGGCTAGCCAAGGCCATACCGGAAGAAGTATCCACAATTGCAACTGCCACGAGGCCGGGCAATTCGTCGATGATGTTTTGCACGGCTTGGCCGGCGGGGGTAGAAGTTGAGTAGGCCATAACAGGTGTAAAAAGAGAAAAACAGTGAGTGAAATGCTTTAAACTGAGTGGCTGCGCAATACTTCGCGAGCTACACTTATATTGGTATCTTTCTGATTAACTGATAGGTACAGCAGCCATTTGGTGTCGTTGATTACCCGGATCAGATGGAGCTGCTGATTAAGCGTGATTAGTATTTCTTCGAGTTGCTCGTCGGGAAGCTCCAGCGCGGCCAGAGCCAGGCGCTGCTGCTTAACTATGTTCGCGTAACAAGAGGCCGCCCGGCCCACCGAAAAATCCTTTGCGTAAGCGTGTTTGGCTATGGGCTGGCCACTGTCGATGTCGATAATGGCGACACCTAAGAGTTCGGGCAAATCGAGTAGCATGCTCTGTACGGCTGTCTGGGCCTGCTCCTGCTCTAGGCTATCGAAGGTTTTGCCAGCTCTTGGCAAGGCAGATTTTGCTACGGCGGTGGCCACTGCTACCATCTCATTGACAGCCTGGACCGGTGATAAGGTATCCGTCTTAGCGCTGGCAGCTTTGGCGGCAGCCTGTTGTTCAGCTTCCAGTTCCGCCGCCAACTGCTCCCGTGTTTTTACAGTTTTAGGTCGAAAGGGGTTAAGCATGGCACTTAGAAGACAAACACTTAGTAAACTGGCTCAGGAATTTCTGCGACAACTGGCTCTGCGTAAACCGGCGCCACGTAGGTGGGCGCGGCACTGGCTATGGCCTGCTGCTGTGCCCGGCGAGCCATGGAATACACCACCAGCCCGAAGCCTACCTTGTTGATGGCATCACCAAAGTTGTAGACCAGGTTCATGTCCAGGTGCAGGTTCTGGAGCAGGTTGCCAGGCAGCATCATATAGCCAAGCGGATAGATGGCCCAGCCGATCAGGACGAAGTAGCCCAGGTAATTGAAGGCCTGCACCACTTCTTCGTTGTCCGACTTGTCTACCACCTTCGCCAAACGTCCGAACCACACTTCGTACACGATGGCCACGTAGCCGAACGTCGAGACGAAACCCCAAAGCATAGGATGGCCCGTGGTGGACACTTCGCCCACATACCCGAAAGCAATCATCCACAAGGCCCCGATAACCAGCGTCCAGAGGGAGCTCATCTTAGCACCGGCCCGGCTCAGCAGCAGGTAGAACTGCGCGGCCAGCATTGGTACAGTCAGCACCCAATCGATGTAGCGAAACTGGGTAGGCGACTCCCCTGTGGTCAGGTACAGGCCCCGCATGTAGAAATAGTTGACGCCAGCAATAAGGCAAATGATGCCGGCAACGGTCATGGAAGTGCGCCACTGCTGGGGCACATTGTTGCGCTCAGCCAGAAAAAACAGAGCCGCCGCCAGCAAAGCAAAGGTGCTCACGAAGAAGGTGAAGCCCACCACGTCGCCCTTGGGAAGGTAGTACTCCGAATGAACTGGCGCTTGTAAGAGTAATATTGGAAACATAACGAAAAGCAAGGAAGTAGCTGGATGGCAGGTATATAGATGGCAGCTTGCGCTTTAAATGATACTCAACCTATTTTCTGGACCGGCATCCGGAACCAGCCCAGGCGCACGGCGCCACTCAGCAGCATCCAGTACCAGGGTCACGAGTAAAGCATGGGGCAGCGTAACGACAGAAGCACAAATCAGAGCCAGTGGGAGCCAGAAAGTTGCCAGGGGCGCGTGCTGGCCCCACCAGCCATATAGGCCAAGCAGGGCTAGAACGCTCAGCAGCAACAGCGGCCAGGCTCGCCGACCGAAGAACTTCGAAGCTTCTATTAAGGGCTGCCCGGAAGTGTTGCCTTCCTTGTATCCCATCATATAATTAAGCCGGCGCACGTGTTGGAGGCTATGCCAAAACACGAAGTACACGCCGCTTGAGAAAACCGGGGGCAGTGCGGCCAGCATTGCACCCAAGAGGATGGTTTCCAGCACATCAACCGTGACCCGATCGACCCGATCTTGCAACAGATACCGCAGCCAGAGAACAGGAAAGCCTACACTCAACACCAGCCACAGGCCGCTAACGCCGGCCGTAAACATGGTATCCGACACGGGTGTAGCCCCTACAAACGTGAGCAATCCATTGATGAGGTCGGCGGTGGCAACCGGCTGGGCGACTCCCGGCACGGCGAATAAAAAGCATCCGCGAAGCACACTGTGTAAGATCCATTGGCTCCGACTACCTGTTATGGGCGCATCGGCTGAACCCCAATGCCACACCGTAAGCAAAAAGAATGCGGCTACGGCTACGGTCGGAATCCACCACCACAACATGATTACCACGGCCGCTAGGCCTAAGTAGGTAGTCAGGAAGTGCAACCAGTACCGGGCTAGCTTTACCCAACCAGTTGGTTGAGGAGCGGCTTGCAATGCCGGAATCACGTGATGGTCGCAGGCGCCGTGTGCGATGCCAAGTACCACCATTCCAGCTAGCAGAGGAAGGGGCAGTAGGCTTGTGGTGGCTGCCGGGAAAACAAACCCGATAAGCACTACAATACCAACAATTGCATAGCTATATAACACGGCACTAAGTGGTTATAGAATAAGCAGTATCAACGGGTAGTGAGCTTCTCAATCGGGAGGCTGCTAAAGCAAGAGCAGCGCAGGCTGCTCTTGCCTACTTGGTAATGTTGAACAGAGTACGCCCGTAAGGCAGGCGCAGCTGCAGCCACCGACGTAGGCTAGTGTGTTCGAACTGCCACTGGCAGATGTCGGTTAGGTTTCGGCCTGCTTAGAACAGAAGCCAGCGTTTAGCTTTCTTAGCTGGCTTGGCTGGGGCGGTTTCAGAAGGCACAAGCGTTACGTTCTCGGTGCGGTTACCCCGTACCTGAATTTCATCGCCCGTGTAGCCACTGTAGTCGTACGACAGTGTGGCAGCGCTGTTGGCTGGCACAGCCATTACGTACTCACCGTTAGCATTAGTGCTTACGCCGCGGGCGCTGCCTTTTTCCATAACCGTGGCGCCAATTAGCGGACGGCCATTTTCGTCGAGGATGCGGCCGCGCACAGTTACCATACGCAAGGACGATGCGGAGCTAGCAGCTTCAGTCGAAGCAACTAATTCTGCGGACGCTTCCGTATTGGCATTGGGCAAGTTGGTGCCGGCAAACACGGTACCGCCAATCAGAGCGATACCAGTAGCTACCGTACCTGCCCGGCGACGAAAGCGTTGTGGCTCGGTCCGGATGAGGTCGAACTGGCGCTGTACCCAGCCTACGGCCTGTACTTGCTCGCCAGCCTGCTGCATGGCATGGAAACGCTGCCAGGTTTGGTCACCCAGGGAGGCGTTTTTCTTTAAGTAAGCATCTACCAACGCGGTATTCTCGCGTGATAAATCACCCCTTAAATAAGCGTCGCGATACACCGGCATCAGTGCGCCGGTTTTCGCGTCGAAAGGGGAAGCTGATAGAACCATGTTGTTAAGGTTTGATAAGAGAGAATAGGACAATGTCGCCAAGCCTGTACACTGCTCATTGACGTTACAAGAGTAATTCTCTTCTGACGATCCTGAATTAGATTTAATCCGTATGTATGGATTTTTACAGCAAACAGCTTCTAATTTGCAGCGAACGTAAATCAAGTTTTTTCAAAAAGAATCAGTCTTTCTCAAAATTAAACTCGTCTATAGTGCATTTCAAGGACTTTTATGAGAAGTCCAATGCTAACTCATTTGAATTCGTCTCGATTTTGGAAAAAGTTGTGTAAGGCTTCACTTTCAGCTGAACCTAGTATCATCCACCCTGCCAGAACATCTCTTCACCTCAAAAAGAAGACGATTCAGCACAAAAAATAGTATTGTAAGATTCCAAGGGCGTCATTTACCTACTTCATCAGGTATCCCGTTCTTTCATGCTTGCCAACTCACCTTCTTTTTCGCCCACCGCTCTTGTTTCTTCGCATCGAATAAACGAGGTAGAGCAAGCACTGCGTCACGCAGAGAAGCGAGCGGCTATTGCCGAACACCGACTCGTACAAATAACCAATAGTCTTATTAGTGGGGTACTGCTTATTGGTAATAATGGCCTTATCACTTCGGTCAACGAATGGTACTGCCGGCTTGTTGATCTATTAGAACCGGCTGCCGCTACCTTCTACTGGATAGGCCAGCCGGCTTGGCTGCTAACCGAGCGCCTGCTTGCACTAGTTGAGCAACAACACCTATATACTCGCCGCTTGGCGCACGTTCGGGCCACCCAGCAACCTGTCTCAGGCGAAAGGCTTCAGCTAAGAGATGGCAGAATGCTGAGTTGGAGCTATGCTGTACTGCCTGACACCTCCGGAGATGCGGGCCCAATTGAGCTGTTCAGCTACCAAGACGTAACGCAGGAACGAAGCCCTGCCTTGTCGCAGCCTCAAGCGCAAATCACCGAGCAAAACCCTAATCCTATTGTTCAGCTCGACTCCCAAGCTAAGTTTGTGTATGCAAACCCGGCTAGCCGCCAATGCTGGAAGATTACATCTAAGCTTCAGCAGCGGCAAATAGTACGGCCACTGCGCCAGGCAACGGCCACTGCCCTGAGCAGCGGCACAGAAGTACGTTATGAGGTAACGGTAGGCAATTCCTACTTTGCTGCTTGCGTAGTGCCTTATCCGATTGAAAAATACGTTACGGTCTACTTGTTTGACATCTTGATCCAACGGGAGGCAGAAGCCGAACTGCGTGACTATCAGGCACTGTACCAAGAAGGTTTGGAGGCCACTTCCCGCGCTGTCTTTGTAAGTAGTATTGACGGGCAATACCTGTTCAAAAACAGAGCCATGCGGGAGCTCGAGCAACTGCTAGTGCCAGTTGGCATGTCTTTGCAGCAAGCCAAAGCCTACAGTCGAAAAGCAACTCGCCAGAGCGATGCCCGGGTGCTGGCATCGGGGAAAGAGATTACCGAGGAAACAAAATACATGCTGGCTTCAGGGTAAGAGAAGTGGCTGCAAACCGTGCAGCGGCCTTTGCAGCACTCCGACGGCTGCCTGTACGTGCTTGGCGAATGCACCGACATTACGGATATCATGCTTACCCGCCAAACACTGGAGCGCAGCGAAAAGCAGTATCGGGACCTTATCCTTTATTCCCCGGCAGTCATTTTCACGCATGATGCAACAGGTAAAATTCTGTCGACCAATCCTACGCTGACAAATCTGCTGCAGCTTACAGCCAGTGAGATTGAGGGCAAAACTATAGGGCACTTTATGCCGGCCGAACACGCCTCTCAAATAGCTCCTTACTTAAACCAAATTTCAGTTCAGCAGAAGCTAACAGGCATCTTTACCATTCAAACGCCCGAAAACCAGGTTCACCATTTGCTCTACCAAAGCTACCGCGTAGACGAATCCGGGCAGCCTTCCTACGTAATCGTATACGGCCAAGATGTGACGGAACGCTTGCGGGCCGAGCGAGAATTGAAGCGTGCTAAAGAAGCCGCCGAAGAAGCTGTACGGGCGCGTGAGAGTTTTTTGGCCAACATGAGCCACGAAATTCGCATTCCTATGAACGGGGTACTCGGAATGGCTCGGCAATTAGCTAAAACGCCGCTAACTCCGCCGCAGCTAGAGCAGTTGGATGTTATTTCTTCTTCGGGTCAGCACTTGCTGCGTATTCTCAATGATGTGCTCGACATGGCCAAGATTACATCGGGCAAGCTGGAGCTAGAGCACAAGGTATTCAACCTCTGTCATTCGCTGAGTGAAGCCATCGAACCACTAATCGTCCAGGCTGTTGAGAAAGGAATTGTGTTTTATAGCACCCGGTTGCAAGAGAGTTGTGCTAGTGCTTGGGTGTTAGGCGATTCGCATCGGCTCAATCAGGTGTTGATCAACTTGCTTTCCAACGCTATAAAATTCACTCCTGCTGGCGCTAGCATTCATGTGAAGGGCGTCGTGCTGAGCGAGACTACCACCCATCTTACAATCGAGTATAGTGTGCGCGACACTGGTATTGGTATTGCAGCCGACAAACTAGAGCATATTTTCCAAGACTTCACGCAGGCCAGCACCGATACCACGCGCCAGTTTGGCGGTACCGGCCTCGGCTTAAGCATTTGCCGGGCTTTGGTCAACCAACTCGATGGCCAGCTGACGGTAGATAGCACATTGGGGCAAGGCAGCACCTTCCGGTTTGTGGTGACACTGCCACGGGCTACTGCCGTAAATGCCCCTGTGCGCCGAGTTTCTTTTGATACTGGCGCTCTGCGTGGGCGGCGCGTGCTGGTAGTAGAAGACAACAGAATTAACCGCTCGATACTCCGGCTGCTACTGTCGGAGTGGGGAGTGGAAGAAGCGGAAGAAGGCGTTACTGCTGTAACCCTGGCAAGCCAGCATTCCTACGATGCCATCCTAATAGATATTCAAATGCCTAACATGAGCGGCGTAGAGGCGACCTTGCAAATCCGGCAGCAATCGAAAGCGCACCACGCCAAAGTGCCCATTCTGGCACTAACTGCTAACGCTTTTCTGGCGGATCGGGAGCGGTACCTGGCAGCCGGCATGAACGACTGTTTGACTAAGTCTTACGAGGAAGCAGAACTGTACCAGAAGCTGGTCGCGCTGATTGAAAACCGGGTTATATTCTACAACCTGGCAGGGCTCTATGAAACAGCACGGGGCAACCACGCTTTCGTGCAGCGCATTGTTCGCTCGTTTCTGACGCAGACCTAGCAGTAAGTTAAGCTACAGCGCGCGCAGGCGCAACGTGAATTCCTCTTGATAAGACTTCCCCACCGGAACTTCGTGCGCTCCCAAGCGCAAACGGTTATCTTCCATTGCATCGACACGATGCAGGTTGACGACATAGGACCGGTGTACGCGCACGAAATGCTGAAATGGCAGCCGCGCCTCAATGCTTTTGAGCGTTCCTCCAACAATGAACTTCTGCTTTGCCGTAACTAGCACTACATAAGTAGAAAGCGCCTCGATATAAAGCACTTCGCTAAAGTTGATGCGCATTAGTTTGCCCTGAACCTTCACGAACAAGTCGGTGCCATTGGCTGACAGGTTATTATCGATGGTTGTGCTGGCGGAAACGGGCGGGACCTGTAGTCGCTTAAGCACCAACGATACGGCTTGGCAGAACCGCGCATACGCTACCGGCTTAATCACATAGTCCACAACTTGCAGGTCAAAGGCATCCACTGCAAATTCTGAATGCGAAGTAACCAAGACCACAGCTGGTTTGGGTTCCTGTAGCAAACGAATAAGCTCGAGCCCATTCAAATGTGGCATTTCTATATCTAGCAGAATAAAATCGGCCTGCCCACCGCCACGGAAAAATTCTAATGCCGCCACACCGCTTCCTATGGAAGCCACTAAGCTGAGTTGCTCGTGCATACTCACGTAGTGCTCGAGGGTCAGACGGTTAATCTCATTGTCTTCAATAATGACGCAGGTGAAGATGGAAGGATTTAATGGCATGAAAATTAATTTATTAGGCAATAGGGTAAGAGGCGCAGCGAGTTTTGATCTTTAGGTTATCAGATAGATACGGGCATGTAAAAAGAAACCACTCCTTAAAGATGTTTAAAAATTCTTCATATTTATATACTTATATTACTGTTGAGCTTACTGCTGATCCACGAATTATTACTTATTCCATAGCCTTTATTGAAAGCATTGTCTGGAAAGGCCACAACACCGGCCGGAACCGTCCAAAAGCTTTACCGCATATAGAAGTAACTTAATAGTTGATCGTGGTTGCTGATGAGAGGTACTTGTTAGCGGTTCTCGTCGAGTAGGAGGACCGGAAGTGCTTAACTTTATCTTTCCCTAGGCTCTTGGCTCCTTTAGCATTGCATAAAAATGTGCCTCCACAGTTGTTAAAAAACAATTAGCTCTTGGAAGTAGACAACATTTTTTTGCGTACTTACTCTCATCACCGCAGCTGAGCCCCCAATCCGACCACCTGAACCCACCATTCTGCCAGTGTTTCCCTCGCCGTCTGCGCCGCCGCCCACCGAAGTCAAACTCAGTCCGCCACGCGGCCGTGGGCGGCGCACTCGTCGAGTACGGGGGATCATATTCCTGAAGGACGTAGCCGCCTTGGCTTGTACTGCTTTTGGTGGGCCACAGGCACACACAGCCATGATGCTCCGGCTGCTAGTGGACAAGCGCCGGTATCTGACCTCGGCTGAATTGCTTGAAATAATGGCTTTGTGCCAGTTGCTGCCCGGTCCCACTTCCACCCAAACAATTACTGCTATCGGCTTTCGGTTAGGTGGCCCTAATCTGGCCTATCTGACGCTCTTCGTCTGGATGCTGCCGGCCGTCGCCATCATGACCTCCGCCGGCCTAGCCATGAGCTACCTCGACAAGCAGCAGGTGGCCGGGCTGGTGCAGTACATTCAGCCCATAGCTGTAGGCTTTGTGGCGTATTCGGCTTATAAAATTGCCGAAAAGGTCATTCATACCAAGACATCAGTAGCGCTGATGGCGGCGTCGGCTCTGTTGGCTTATCGTTTCCAGCTACCAACCATACTTCCGCTGCTGCTGCTAGGCGGTGGACTAGTCACTACGTTTCGGTACCGCAAGCTCACCCCTATTGCTGACAAGCAGCCATTGCGTATTGAATGGGCCAACTTCGTGCTGTGGCTCGGGGTGCTCGTCGGAGCGGCCATATTAGGGCATTATACCCGCGCCTTACCGGTGCTGCTTTTCGAAAACTTCTACCGCAACGGCTCCCTGGTATTTGGGGGCGGCCAGGTGCTGGCGCCCTTGCTGTTTGCCGAGTTCGTGGAGTTCAAGCATTACCTTACTGCTCCCGAGTTTCTCTCCGGCTACGGTCTCACGCAAGCTTTGCCCGGTCCCAACTTCGCTTTCGCTTCCTACATCGGGGCCTTGTCTATGCGTGAATATGGCGTAGGAGGTCAGATACTAGGCGGCTTGGTGGCCGCGGCCGGTATTTTCATGCCGGGTACACTACTCATCTTCTTTCTAATTCGGTTTTGGGACCAGCTCAAGCAGTACCGCGTGGTCAAGGCGTCTTTGGAGGGCGTAAATGCTGTATCGGCGGGACTCGTATGTGCGGCCGTGTTCCTGCTCTACCATCCCCTGCCCGATACACCTATTAACCTCGGTCTTATCGGCGCAACGTTTCTGCTTCTGCTTTGGGAGAAAGTGCCTTCTTACGCCATTGTAGCCGCCGGCTTGCTGGCGGGAGCGTTGTTCAATTAGTTAAGGATTATAAGCCAAGAAGCCGCAAGCAACAACCGTAGGGTTTGTTGTTTGCGGCTTCTTGGCTTACAGCTCCTGATACCTGACTTACTCTTGCACCACCAAGTGTCCGGGTAGCTGCATCAAATAGTCGCCGTACCCACTCTTGCGTAGAGGTTCAGCGATTTTACGCAGCTGGTCGGCATTGATAAAACCTTGACGGTAAGCAGCTTCCTCAATGGAACCTACTTTCAAGCCCTGGCGCTGCTCCAATACCCGCACGAACTCACCGGCTTGCATCAGGCTTTCGAACGTGCCCGTGTCGAGCCACGCGGTGCCCCGGCCGAGAATGCCTACTTTCAACTTTCCGCGCCGCAAATACTCCTGGTTGACGTCAGTAATCTCATATTCGCCACGCGGACTAGGCTTCAGGTCACGGGCTATCTGAATGACCTCGTTGTCGTAGAAGTATAAGCCGGGCACGGCATAGTTGCTTTTCGGCTCTTTAGGCTTCTCTTCGATGCTTAGGGCTTTTCTCTCTCCATCAAACTCCACTACGCCGTAGCGTTCCGGGTCGTGCACGTGGTAGGCATATACCACGCCTCCGTCGGGGTTATTGTTGGACTTCAGTAGCTCTTCCATGCCTTCGCCGTGGAAGATGTTGTCGCCGAGCACTAGCGCTACCTTGTCGTCACCGATAAAATCAGCACCTAAGACGAAGGCTTGGGCCAGTCCGTTAGGCACTTCCTGAATAGTGTACTGGAAGTTGCACCCTAAATTCTTACCGTCGCCGAGCAGCTTCTGGAACTGTGCCTGGTCGTGGGGCGTGGTGATGATAAGTATGTCTTTGATGCCCGCCATCATCAGAATAGACAGCGGATAATAGATCATCGGCTTGTCGTAAACGGGCATGAGCTGCTTACTAACAGCCAAGGTAAGCGGGTGCAATCGGGTACCGGAGCCGCCGGCGAGGATGATGCCTTTCATGTGGAATGGTTGAATTACCAACTAATTTCTAACTGCAATAAACTCCTCATTGGCTTTAAACCAGGCCAGTGTTTCTTGCAGGCCTTCCCGGATGCGAATTTGAGGATCGTAACCGAGCAGTGTTTGGGCCTTGCTGATGTCGGCCAGCGAGTCGCGGATGTCGCCGGGGCGGTCGGGGCCGTACTCGGGGGTGATGGTGGAGCCGGCTTCTTCCTTCAAGATGTTGAAGAGGTCGTTGAGGGAAGTACGGTCGGCCACGGCAATGTTGTAGACCTGGTTCACGGCCTCCGGATTCTGCACTAAGGCCGCCTTGATATTGGCTTGCACGCAGTTTTCTACGAAGGTGAAGTCTCGAGTCTGACCGCCGTCACCGTTCATACGCGGCGGCTTGCCTTCCAGTACCGCATCAATAAAGAGTGGAATGACTGCTGCATAGGCGCCGTTCGGGTCTTGGCGTGGGCCGAAGATGTTGAAGTAGCGCAGCCCAATGATTTCCATACCATAGGTTTTTCCAAACACGTCGGCATACAGCTCGTTGGCGTATTTGGTAACCGCGTAGGGCGAAAGAGGCTTGCCAATTCGGTCCTCCACTTTCGGCAGTGCCTTATGGTCGCCGTAGGTGGAAGAGGACGCGGCGTACACGAACCGCTTGATGCCTGCTTCCTTCGCCCCGACTAACATATTTACAAACCCGCCCACGTTGACGTCGTTGGTGGTGATGGGGTCGTTGATGGAGCGCGGTACCGAGCCTAAAGCTGCTTGGTGCAGTACAATGTCGATACCCTGGCAGGCGTCAATACAAGTTTGCCGGTCGCGGATGTCGCCTTCGATAACGCGCAAGGCCGGATTGCCGTCAAACAAGGCCACGTTCTTGCGGAAGCCGTTGGAATAGTTGTCGAGCACGCGCACCTCTTTGGCACCGTATTTCAACAGATACTCAACCAGATTAGAACCGATAAAACCGGCCCCGCCTGTCACCAAAAAAGCAAGATTATTGAGCGGCTGGTCGTGAAAAGGAATATCGTACATTATTTAATTCTGAATGATGAATTATGAATTCTGAATTATGGCTTGCACTGAGCCCGTAACGCAGAACAATTCATAATCCAGAATTCATAATTCAGAATTGACGCCTAGCGGCTGGCGTATTGGGTGCGGTAGTAATCCTGGTAAGCGCCGCTGGTCACGTTTTGCAGCCAGGCTTCGTTTTCCAGGTACCAGTCTACGGTTTGGGAGAGGCCTTCTTCGAACGTGACCGAGGGTTTCCAGTCTAGCTCGTTCATGATTTTGCTGCTGTCGATGGCGTAGCGCAAATCGTGGCCAGCGCGGTCCGTTACGAAGGTGATAAGCTTGCGGGAGGTGCCTTTTTCCTTGCCCGTTTTCTCGTCGAGCGTGTCGCAGAGCAAGTGAATCAGCTCAAGGTTGGCCCACTCGTTTACGCCGCCAATATTATAGGTTTCACCGACTTTGCCTTTGTGAAACACGGCATCAATGGCGGTAGCATGGTCTTTCACGAACAGCCAGTCGCGCACGTTTTCGCCTTTGCCGTACACCGGCACGGGCTGGCCATGCTGAATGCGGTGGATGGCCAGCGGAATCAGCTTCTCGGGGAAGTGGTTGGGACCGTAGTTGTTGGAGCAGTTGCTGAGCTTGATGGGCAAGCCGTAGGTGTGGTGCCAAGCCCGCACAAAATGGTCGGACGCAGCCTTGGAGGCCGAATAAGGCGAGCGAGGATCATAGGAAGTTTCCTCCGTAAACATCTCCGGACCAAAGTCCAGGGAGCCGTACACCTCATCGGTGCTGACGTGGTAGAAGATTTTGCCTTCGTAGCCGAGTGGCTTCCACAAGTTCTTGGCAGCCTGCAACAAGTTCACGGTGCCGAGCACGTTGGTTTTCACAAACGCCAGCGGGTCGGTGATGCTCCGATCGACGTGACTCTCAGCGGCAAGGTGAATAACCGCATCCGGCTCCTCGTTGGCAAACAGCTGATCGACATAGGCTTGATCGGTGATGTCGCCTTTTACCAGCCGGTAGTTGGGCGCATCTTCGATGTCGCGCAGGTTTTCCAGGTTGCCCGCATACGTCAGCGCATCCAGGTTCAGGATCTGATACTCAGGATACTTGGTTACGAACAAGCGCACCACGTGCGACCCAATGAAGCCGGCCCCGCCGGTGATAATGATTTTCATTTATTTAATTGTTGCATTGTTAAATAATTAAATGGTTGACTATTCAGCATACTATCAAAACAATCAACCATTTAACAATTCAGCCATTTAATTATTCAAACCCTGTTGCCACTTCCAGGCGCTGGCTAAGGCTTCTTCCAGCGTGGAGGTAGTTTGGAAGCCGAGCACTTCCCTGGATTTGGTGACGTCGGCGTAGATGGCGGGCACGTCGCCGGGGCGGGCAGGACCGATGCTGTAGTTGAGCTTGGTGCCGGTGGCGTGCTCGAAAGCGTGCACCACTTCCAGCACACTATTGCCGCGGCCGGTACCTACGTTAAACACTTCGAGGGTTTCACCCTTCTGGTCGAGCAGGCGCTGTACGGCTACCACGTGGGCTTTGGCCAGGTCTACCACGTGCAGATAGTCGCGGATGTTGGTGCCGTCGGGCGTATCGTAGGTGTCGCCGAAAATGGTCAGCTTCTCGCGAATACCGGCGGCAGTTTGGGTGATGAACGGCACCAGGTTTTGCGGCACGCCGAGCGGCAACTCCCCGATTTTCGCGGAGGCGTGCGCCCCAATTGGGTTGAAGTAGCGCAGCAGAATTGTGCGAAGCTTGTTGGTAGGCGCGGCGGCAATATCCGTGAGGATGTCTTCGCACATTTGTTTGGTAGCCCCGTAGGGCGAGCTGGCCTTTTTGGTCGGCGTCAACTCGGTGACGGGCAAGGCATCGGGCACTCCATACACCGTGCACGACGACGAAAACACCAATGCCTCCACTCCAAATTCGCGCATCACCGATACCAGCGTCAGCAACGAAACCAGGTTGTTGCGGTAGTACTCCAGCGGCTTCTGTACCGACTCACCTACTGCTTTGAAAGCAGCAAAGTGAATAACGCCGCGCAGGTTGCCTTCCTCGGCAAACACAGCCCGCAAAGCTTCTTCGTCGTTGCAGTCGATGTTGTGGCTCGGCACCCGCACACCCAAAATAGCCTCGATACCGGCCAGCACCGACTCCTGCGAATTGCTGAAGTCATCGACTATTACTGGCTGAAAACCAGCCTCATACAACTCTACAACGGCATGAGAGCCAATATACCCCGCTCCCCCAGTGACCAGAATCTTCGTACGCATCTTTATATGGCTTAATGGTTTAATTGTTAAATGGTTATTCGTTCTTAAACTCTTAGAACATTCAACAATTCAACAATTCAACAATTCAACAATTCAACCTACAAACTCCAATACTGCATCTGCTGAATCTTGCCGCGGTACAGACCTTTGATATCAATCAGCACCGCGTTTTCTGACGTAATCGACTGGAAATATGCCTCGTCTTTGGTGGCGTAGGGTGCGTGACTAACAGCTACAATCACGCCGTCGTAGTCGTCGCGCAGTTCGGTGGCGGACGTGAGGCGGAAACCGTACTCGTGGTGTAGCTCGTCGGAGCTGGCGTGCGGGTCGACGATGTCTACGTTCACCGAGAAGTTCTTTAGCTCCTGAATAACGTCGGCGACTTTGGAGTTGCGGATGTCTTCTACGTTTTCCTTGAAGGTGGCGCCCATCACCAGCACGCGGCTACGGGCCACGTCCTTGCCTTGGCGAATCATCATCTGCACCGTTTTGCGGGCGATGTACGCGCCCATGTTGTCGTTGGTGGTCCGGCCGCTCAAAATCACCTTGGCATCATAGCCTAGCTCTTTGGCCTTGTAGGTGAGGTAGTACGGATCAACCCCGATGCAGTGGCCGCCGACCAGACCGGGCGAGAACTTGAGGAAGTTCCACTTGGTGCCGGCCGCTTCCAGCACTTCGTAGGTGTTGATGTTCATTCGGTCGAAGATCATCGACAGCTCGTTCATCAACGCAATGTTCACGTCGCGCTGCGTGTTTTCGATGATTTTGGCGGCTTCGGCCACCTTGATGCTGCTGGCCCGGTGCACCCCGGCTTTCACCACCAGCTCGTAGGTTTTGGCGATGTTGTCCAACGACTCGTCGTCGCAGCCGGCTACCACTTTCACGATGGTGGAGAGCGTGTGCTCTTTGTCGCCGGGGTTGATGCGCTCGGGCGAGTAGCCCACTTTGAAGTCCTCGTGAAATTTCAGGCCCGAGAGCTTCTCCATCACCGGAATACAGTCGTCCTCGGTGCAGCCGGGGTACACGGTGCTTTCAAACACCACGTAGTCACCTTTCTTGAGCACCTTGCCCACCGAAGTAGAGGCGCCGAGTAGGGGCTTGAGGTCGGGTTGGGCGTGCTCGTCGATGGGCGTGGGCACGGCCACTACATAGAACGTGGCCTCGCGCAGCACGTCCAGCGAATCGGTGAAGGTGATGTCGCAGCCTTCGAAATCCTGCGTTTCCAGCTCGCCGCTCGGGTCGATGTGGTTGCGCATCATTTCCACGCGCTTGGCATTGATGTCGAAACCAATTACCTGCAGTTTACGGGCAAATTCGAGGGCAATGGGCAAACCCACATACCCAAGGCCGATAACGGCCAGCTTCGCTTGTTTCTGAATAAGTTGCTCGTACACGGATGAGGGTCTTAGGATCTTAAGGACGTAGAGTCTTGGTCTGGAATTGCCAATTAGCAACGAAAACCAGCAACCAGAAACATTATGAATCGGGGCCAACGCGGCGAACCTGCCCGTCGGCTAGCAAGTACTGTTCCCCACTCTCGGGGCAGGTGGCCTGGCCGGCTTCGGTGAAAGCAAGCTGGTGGCCGTGCGCGCTCATCCAGCCGCGCCGGCGGGCGGGGTTGCCGTACACCAGCGCGTAGGGCGCCACGTCTTTCGTAACCACCGAGCCGGCTCCTACGAAAGCATATTCGCCGAGCTGCACGCCGCACACGATAGTAGCGTTGGCGCCAATGCTGACCCCACGCGCCAACACCGTTGCTTGGTACTCGTGCCGGCGCACCACGGCGGCGCGGGGATTGAGCACGTTCGTAAATACGGCGGAAGGACCGATGAACACGTCGTCGGCGCACTCCACTCCACTATACAAGCTGACGTTGTTTTGCACCTTCACATTTCGGCCTAACCGCACCCCATCTGCTATAAACACATTCTGGCCTAAGCTGCATCCTTCGCCCAACTCAGCACCGGCGCTAAGATGGCAAAAGTGCCAGATACGACTGCCTGCTCCAATGCGGCATCCGTCGTCGATGACGGCGGTGGGATGCGCAAAGTAGGGCAACGTATCGGGCATAGACGGGCGTTGGTTTTCAGCCCGCAAAGGTAGAGCTTTTAGGAGTTTGCCACGAAATTCCAACGAAAAGCTTCGCGTTTAGGCCCTATTTAGCTAGCTAATGCAGGTTATCTTATCATTCAGCTCGAATACAACTTTTTTAGAGTCAATTGGCGCTGGCTTAGATACCATTTTTAACTCTAGTGTATCTTGCTCTAGTGTATCTTGCCTCTGAGCTTGTTAACGCGGCCAGGTAGCGCGCACCATCCGCTCTTTATCGAATATGTCGGGGCGGGCTGCTACGGCAGTGTAGCCTAGCCCGGTCAAGAGGCTTACGGTTTGGTTGGCGTATTGCTCGTTGATTTCGAAATACAAGCTACCTCCAGCCTTCAGCAGCATAATGCCGAGCTCCGCAATGCGCCGGTAAAACAGCAACGGGTCGTTGTCGGGCACGAAGAGAGCCGTGGCCGGCTCGAAGTTCAGCACGTTGGGCCGCATCGAGGCCCGTTCGTTTTCCAGCACGTAGGGCGGGTTGCTTACTAGCACATCCAGGGTGTGCGGAAGTATCCTGTGCGGTGTTTCCTTAAGGATGTCAAGTTGCTGAAAGTCAATTTCACAGCCGTAGCGCACGGCGTTGCGGCGGGCTACGGCCAGGGCTTCGGCCGAAATATCGACGGCCGTAACCTGCGTGGGCTGCAAGGCGCGGCACAGCGCCAACGGAATGCAGCCGCTACCCGTGCCCACGTCCAGCACAGAGTCTACCTCGCTGCACTCCTGAATGATGAGCTGCACCAACTCTTCGGTTTCGGGCCGCGGGATGAGGGTGGCGGGCGTGACTTCCAACGTCATATCCATAAACCAAGCCTCGCCGAGCACATACTGCAGCGGCTCGTGCTGCAGCAAGCGGGCTTGCAGCGCTGGCAACTGCTCTTCTACTTCTTCGGGCACGGGTTCCTGCGCCTGCATCCGGCGCTGCAACGGCGTAACGCCAAGCAAATGCTCCAGCACCAAGCCAGCAATGCTGTCGGCTTCCGACGCGGGATAAACGGCTTCCAGCGACGAAGCAAGAGTGAGAGAAAGTTGGCGAAGCGTAGACATCAGGCGAAAGTAACGCGGAAATCCGTTCCGCAACAGCACAACGAGTTTCTATGCGGCAGCACCAGCGGCGCATAGAAACCAGAGGAAACCCGCTTCGCTCGTACGCCAAGCCAACGCTTAGCGTTACTTTCGCTTATCCTACTCTCCTGCCCCACTCTGTCCATGTCTTACTCTCCCTTCGACCACCTCATGATGCGCCGCGCCCTCGATTTGGCCCGGCTTGGCATCGGTCATACCCGCCCCAACCCTATGGTAGGTTGCGTAGTTACGCACGGAGGCCGCGTTATTGGAGAAGGTTGGCACCGGCAATACGGCGGGCCCCACGCCGAAGTAAACGCACTGGCCGCCGTAGCCGACGAAACCCTACTGCCCCAAAGCCGCGTCTACGTGACCCTTGAGCCCTGCGCCCACCACGGCAAAACCCCGCCCTGCGCCGACTTGCTGGTAGCTAAAGGAGTGGTCGAAGTAGTGGTTTGTAACCTCGACCCTAATCCGCTGGTAGCCGGCCGCGGCCTGGAGAAGCTGCGCGCTGCTGGCATCCACGTCGAGACGGGGCTGCTGGAAGCAGAAGGCCGCTGGCTGAATCGGCGCTTTTTTACATCGCAGGAAAAGAAGCGGCCCTACGTGGTGCTGAAGTGGGCCGAAACGGCGGATGGCTACCTGGCTGGCCCCTACTTTCAGCCAGTGCCCATCAGCGGGGAGCTGGCCCGCGTGGCGGTGCATCAGTGGCGAGCCGAGGAACAGGCCATTCTGGTAGGCACCCGCACCGCCCTTCATGACAATCCGCACCTAAACGTGCGCGAATGGCCCGGCCCCAATCCCATTCGTGTCGTCATCGATAAAAACCTGAGCTTGCCGCCCACCCATCACCTCTTCGACGGCAAGCAGCCTACCGTGGTGTACACCTACCGCGAAAAGTCCAACAAGGAGCACCTAGACTACGTGATGCTATCGGAAGCGGAAGACTTGTTCCCGCAGATTTTGAGCAGCTTGCACCAACGCAACGTGCAGTCGGTGCTGGTGGAAGGCGGGCCTACCGTGCTGAACTCGCTGATGAAAGACGGCCTGTGGGACGAAATCCGGGTGCTACGGAACCCGCGGCGGCTGGCGGGCGGCGTACTCGCCCCCAAGCCTGGCCTCAGCGGCCTGCGCGAACATCGAAAGCTAGGCGATGATGAGCTCTTTGTGTATGTGAACGGGGGGCACAGGTAGTGAGGCAGGAGTTGACCAACAACGAGTTACGAGGGCAAGCAGCCAGCTAAATGGCTATGCAGGCTGGCCGAACTATATTCGCGCTGTTGCACCACTGCTGCTACTTCTACGGTGCAGGAAATCCTTCTTACCGGTTTCCTGTTACCTGTCATTCCTTCACCTGTCACCTTTACAGTACAATGGCCGAAGAACTCACGCTCGATACCACCCTCACCAAAGCCGAGCAATACCGCCAGCTCCTGCCCCAGATTGAAGCCCTCACGACTGGCGAGCCAGACTTGGTAGCCAATCTGGCTAACACCGTGGCGGCGCTACGGCAAGCCTTCGGTTTTTTTTGGGTTGGATTCTATTTGGTGAAAGACAACGAATTGGTATTAGGGCCATTTCAAGGACCGATTGCCTGCACCCGCATCCGGCACGGCAAAGGGGTGTGCGGCAGCAGTTGGGCTCAAGCAGCCACACTGCTGGTACCCGACGTCGAGCAGTTTCCCGGCCACATTGCATGCAGCTCAGAATCGAAGTCGGAAATTGTGGTGCCAGTGATCAACAACGGCACCGTAGTAGCCGTGCTCGACGTCGACAGCGACCAGCTCAACGACTTCGACCAAGACGATCAGCAGGCCTTGGAGCAGCTCATGACACTGGCGGCACGCTGGTTTTAGGTTTGCTTTCTAGCGTATGCGCAAAGTTGTTTTTTACATTGCTGCCAGCCTCGACGGCTACATTGCCTCGCCCGACGGCTCGGTGGATTGGCTGCCCCCTCCGCCACCCGGCGAGGATTATGGCTATGCTGATTTCCTAAGCACTGTTGATGCTACCTTGCTAGGCCGCACCACCTATGAGCAGGTGCTCGGCTTTAGCGAATGGCCTTACCCGCGGCTCACCAACTATGTCTTCACCCAAAATCCCCCGCAGGAGGCCACGCATCCATCCGTTGGGTTTGTGGTGGAAGAGCCGGTTGAGTTTGTTCGGAAGCTGCGGCACGAGGCGGGCGAAACCATCTGGCTTATTGGCGGCAGTACGCTAGCAGCCCCATTATTGGCCGCCGGGCTAGTCAACGAGTTGATGCTGTTTGTAGTGCCCCGGCTGCTAGGCGCAGGTATTCCGCTGTGGCGGCAGGGCCCCGCGCAGCCGCTGCAGTTGCTCCGAACCCACACCTGGCCCGACGGTATGACACTGCTTCACTATAATCTAGCTTGAAGCCGGTATATTTCCCGATGAACTAGCACCCTGGACTACCATATCCAGCAGTTTATTATGTATCTAAGAATAACGGGGTCGTTCTCATCTGTTCTCCAAACAACGTGCTGGAGCCATAGGCTGGCTCCTTCAAAGGCCATCCGCCGCCGACTCCTGACACACAATTCCGCATTGATAAGCAAGAAAAAACCGAGCGACTTTGGAGTCACTCGGTTTTTTCTTGCTTATCAATGCGGAATCGGCAGACTAACAGAGTTCCTTACCAGGGAGCATTCTGCGTGATGTTGGGGTTGGTATTCAGTTCCCCTTGTGGAATAGGGAAGTAGGCGTGCTTCGCCGTGAAGAATTCCTTACCCACTTTGTCGCTGTTCTTGATTTCCTGCTCCAATATGCCCCAACGCTTCAAATCATAGAAACGCTGACCTTCGCGGAAGAACTCCAGCATGCGCTGATGGCGAATTTCATTTATCATCTGACTGGCGGAGAAGCCGGCGGCCAAAGGAGCTAACTTACCCCGCGTCCGAATACGGTTCACCAACGGATACGCCTCGTTGGTACGGCCTTGCATCGTTAGGGTCTCGGCGTAAAGCAGCAGAATGTCGGCATAGCGCAACACCTTTTCGTTTATCTCCGAGATGTAGATGCCTTCGTTGTTGTCGTGCCAGTTCTGGTATTTGCGGATCAGGGAGCTGTAGCCAAAGACGAGTTTGAAATCTTTGAAGGGCTTGTTGTAATACATGGCGCCCGGATAATCCCACACCAGGGTGGCGTACATGCGGGCATCGAAGTCGTTGGCGGGCGTCTTCTCCTTCTTAAACTCGTTGAAGAGCTTATCGGTGGGCGACACTTCAAACCAGCCGGCTACTTCAGTCGGGGCAAATTCCTGGGCCGTCGTTACCCCGAGGGCTTCGTTGGCGTTTTCACCCGCCCACGGCTGCGAGCCGCCCACGTTCTGGTTCTGAATCTCGAACAACGACTCTACGTTGTTGTCGCTCCCTTTCTGAAAGTTGTCCTCGAAGTTAGCCACCAGATCGTAGGTGAAGGGAGCCTGTGGTGCACCACTCAACTGCGCTAGCTGCTTGAAGATTTTTTCTGCTTCGGTCCAGTTTTTCTGATACACGTAGGCTTTCCCTAGCATGCCCAACGCGGCACCTTTCGTAGCGCGGCCCACCGACGATGTGGGGTACACGGTAGGTAGTCCCGCGGCGGCAGCCTGTAAGTCGCTCACTACCTGCGCCCATACGTCCGCTTCCGGCGACTGCGCTACAAAATACTCAGAGCGCTGCACAGGCACTTTGGTGATGATGGGCACTGACCCAAAGTTGATGACGGCAAAAAAGTAATTCAGGCCCCGCAGAAACTGCGCCTCAGCCACGTACTGCTTCTTCGCTTCATCGGAGAGAGCAGTGGCCGCAGCGGCCTTCTCGATGATTTGATTGGAGCGGAAAATACCGGTGTAGAAGCCTGTGAAAATCGAGCCCGGGGTGCCAGTAGTAGCGTTGTTGGTGAAGGTGGAGAGCTGGTACAAATCCTTCACGTCGTTGCGGATGAAAAAGTCGTCGCCGCGGCCGTTGATGGTTTCTATGCCCCGCACCCCGAAATAGCCGTTGTTCACATCGTGAAACACTTTGTAGGTAGCCGCCAGACCCGACATGAAGTCGGCTTCGGTTTTCCAGAAATTGGTTTCGACAATGGTGTTGGGGTTTACCTGCTCAAGATCTTTCGTGCAGGCACTAAGGCCTAGCACCAAAAGGGAGGTATACAAAATTCGTTTCATCGTTGGGGAAGTTTAGCTGTTAGAAAGAAACCTGCACGCCGATGAGCGACGTCCGCGCCAGCGGGTAGGCTACGTGAGGAAAGTCTACGCCTCGTGCGAGAATATCGCCACCCGTAGCACTAGCGTTGTAACGACCCAGGTCAGGGTTGAAGCCCGTGTAATCGGTGATAGTGAACAGGTTATCGAAACTGATGTAGACGCGGCAGCTGTTCATCTTGGCCGTGTTCAGCAGGCTCTTGGGCAGCGTATAGCCCAGCTGCAAGGTCCGCATCCGCAAGTACGAGCCACTCTCCAGAAACCGGTTCGAGGTCTGGCTATTCAGGTTGGGGTCGTTGATGACGGCGCGCGGAAAGTTCGTGTGGTTATCCGGAGTCCAGGCATTCAGCGTCGCCGGCGAGTAGTTGAACTCCAGGTTCATCCCTTCCAAGTCTTCGCGGGCGCCGTTGTAGATCTTGTTGCCATACGTCCCCTGGAAGAAGAAGCTCAGATCAAAATTCTTCCACGAAGAATTAGAGCCGAAGCCGTAGCTGAACTTCGGCGTGGGGCTGCCGCAGTACTGCCGGTCGTTCTGGTCGATCTGCCCGTCGTCGTTGGCATCCACAAACCGGATGTCGCCGGGCTCGGCGCTGGGCTGAATCAGTTTACCCTCTTTGCTGTAGGCATTGATTTCATCCTCGGAATTGAAGATGCCCGCCGTCTTGATCAGATAGAAAGCGCCCACCGGGTAGCCAGCCTGCGTGACGGTGGCCGAGGCGCCGTGGTGGGTCGGCTGGCCGCCGAAGATCTGCTGCGTGCCCGTGCCAAGGAAATCAACGTTGTTGTTGATGGCCGTGAAAGTGCCCGTCACCTGGTAGTTGAACTCGCCCACCTTGTTGTTATACGACAAGGCAGCTTCCAATCCTTTGTTGGTGATTTGCCCGGCGTTGATGTACGGACTACTACCGCTCGCACCCGTACTCAAAGGGATTGGCACCTGAAGTAAAACGTCCGAATTGGTGCGCTTAAAGTAATCAACCGTCAGATTTAGCTTGTTTTGGAAGAAGCCTAAGTCAGTACCAATACCGAAGGTCTTCGATTTTTCCCACCTGATATCTGGCGTAGCAAAGGCTGTTTGGATTGAGCCCGACCACAACTGCTGCGTCTGGCCAAACACATAATTGGCATTGGTTCTGATAGAGGGAGTGTACTGATAGTTTGGAATTTCCTGATTACCCAGGATGCCGTAGCTAGATCGTAATTTGAAATTGGTTACCACATTTTGCAGAGGTTGGAAAAAGCTCTCATTTACTACATTCCAGGCCAACGCGACTGATGGGAAGTTGCCGTAGCGATACGCTGGCCCAAAGCGCGAGGACCCATCCCGACGGAAAGTACCAGTCACTACGTAACGGTTGTCATAGGAATAAACCAGACGGCTCAGGTAGGAAAGTAGCACGCTCTCGGAGGCACTGCCTCCACTAGCCGTGTTCGTGGTGCCAGCATCCAGAACCATAATTCCGGGAGAGCCACCGCTTTTGTAACCGTTGAGCTCATTGTATTTCGTGTTTTGATAAGTGTAACCCGCAAGGGCATTCACACTATGCTTACCGAAAACTTTGCTATAGTTCAGCGTGTGTTCCTGCAAGAAATAGTTCTGCTCGCTTTTGCGTTGGTATAAGTCGGCATCCGTGTTATTAAATAGGGCACCTACTTTGTAAGGATAGGTATAGTCGCTGTTAGCGCCGAAGGTACCTGTATAGCCTAAATTAAGCCGATAGTTGAGACCTTTGATAATTGACACCTCCGCAAAGCCATTCAGAATGGCTACTGTGCTGCGAGTTTCGGGAATCTCCAGGTTAAGCTGCGCCACCGGATTGGCGACGTTTACCACTGGGCCGTAAGCCCCACCGTACCCGCCAACAGCGGTAGGATCATACACGTCAAACACCGGGATCATCTTCAGCGCCGAGCCAACAGGGTTGCCGCCTTGGCCGCCCCAGCCGCCAGCCATAGTACGCCAGTATTCTCTCGACAGAATAATAGTTTCGCCAAACCTCACCCGACCTTTAGTATAGTCAGTTTTCAAGCGCAGATTCCAACGGTCATAGTCGGTTTCCTTCACGATACCCTGCTGATCCAAATAGCCGCCCGACAAGTTGTAGGTGAAATTGTCGCTCCCCCCACTGGCTCCAACCGTGTAGTTCTGCATGGGCGCAGTACGATAAATTTCCTTTTGCCAGTCGGTACCAGCACCCAGATTTTCAGGATTCTGAGCAAGTTCCAATGGTTTAATTTTAGGATCATACAAAGCAGCATTGTTATGTGCAGCATTGCTTACTGTAGCCCATTCAGAAGCGTTTAGCACATCTATCTTCTTGGCAATCTGCTGCACCCCGTAGTAAGCATTGACGTCGATGCGGTTTTCGCCTTTCTTACCGCCTTTGGTCGTAATCAGCACTACCCCGTTGGCCGCCCGCGAGCCATAAATAGCGGCGGCAGAAGCGTCTTTCAGCACGTCGAACGAAGCAATATCGGTGGGCTGGAGGTTGTTGATATTATCGACCTGCACCCCGTCCACAATGTAGAGCGGGTTGTTGTTGTTGAGCGAACCAGCGCCCCGGATAATCACTCGCACCCCCGAGCCAGGGTCGCCCCCCGACGACTCCACTTGTACCCCCGCAATGCGCCCTTGCAGCGACTTCTGCACCGTGTTGGAACCCTGGGTACGAATGTCCTCGGCTTTCACTGACGATATTGCGCCCGTCACGTCTTCGCGGCGCTGCGTACCGTAGCCGACTACCACCACTTCATCGAGGGCCTTGGTGTCGTTTTGCAGCGTGATATTTAGCTCGTTGCGGCCATTCACAGCTACTTCCTGGTTGGCAAACCCAATCGAGGAAATAACCAACGTGGCGTTGCCATCGGGCAGGTTCAGTGTGAAGTTGCCGTCTGCGTCGGTGGCTGTGCCGAGCGTACTGCCCTTCACTACAATGGTTGCGCCCGGAATAGCCTCGTTGTTCGGACCAATTACGCGACCACGCACCGTAACCGGCACCAACCTTTCATTGCCAGACGAAAAATCAGCTCGTGCAATCGTTTGCGTTGAAAAATTCAACGGAATATCTGTTTTTATGCGTTCGGCACGGGTGCGCGCCAAGGCATTCGCCAGGGGGCTCTCTGCAACAGCCAAACCAGGCTTGGGCGTGCAAAGCAGCAAGAGCGAAAACAGCTTAGGGAAAGTAGATTTGGCCATAAAAATCAGTTAAGTGTTGTGAAGAATGGAAGAACACCATGCTGACCATCAACATGTTAAGTAGGAAAGTTTTTATGTTTAAATAAGCGGGCCGACCAATTTGTAGTATTGTCATAAGCTAGCTTTTGGGTGGCAGCAACAACCTCTTTGGCAACAAAGGCAATAGAATGGTCAAGCTCTTCTACCTCCCGCCCCAACCTCGCGCAATGCAACACCACTACTGTGTTGCTCCTCCGTACGGTAGCCTAACTTCTATGAATCAGGCTACGAGATGCAATTATACGCAAACGATTGAATTACGCGCACTAAACGTTATCCATTTCAATCATCAAATCTTTTTATTGACTTTAAAATTCGCAGGTCAAAGCTGTGCTCTTAAGCGGCAGTGCTATCTTCTTGCTAGAAAAGCAACTTCACAGCACCCTCCAAGCTCTTCCGCTAAAAATTACATCGCGCCACTTCTTTCTTGCCCATTGCATGACAGTCAGAAAATAAATGGCTTTTACTCGGTGGAAAGCTAAAACAGGAGCGGCCCACTATGCAAAGTGCATGATGGGCCGCTCCTAAAACCTATCGCAGGTTGTGTAACCTAGAAAAGGCTTGGCGTTTCGGTTTTCAATTGTGCAATAACGGTCTGACCGCCTTTCACTTTCTCACCGAGCTGCACTTTCACCTCGGTGTCGATGGGCACGAAAATGTCAACGCGGGAGCCAAACTTAATAAAGCCGAACTCTTCACCCTGGCTTACCTCATCGCCCTCGTTTACATACCACACAATGCGACGGGCCATGGCGCCGGCAATCTGGCGGAACAGGACTAAGGGGCCAGCTTCGCTTTCCACTACGACGGTGGTCCGTTCGTTTTTGGTGCTGCTCTTGGGGTGCCAGGCTACCAGGTAGTTGCCCGGATGGTACTTGAAGTAGCGCACAATACCCGAAATCGGGTTGCGGGTGATGTGCACATTAATTGGTGACATGAAGATGCTGATTTGCTTACGCTCATCATTGAAATACTCTGTTTCCTGCACATTTTCAATTACCACTACCTTCCCATCGGCCGGGGCCGTAATGAGGTCTTCGTGGGTGAAAAGGCGGCGGGCCGGGCTCCGGAAAAATTGCAGCAGCGTCAGAAACACAGCTACCGAAATACCCGCAAAAATCTGGTTGAATGTGGCGTGTCGGGAATTCACGCGAAACAACAGCAGGTTAACAGCCAGCAGCGCCAACAGGGTAAAAAACAGAATACGTCGGCCTTCTTTGTGTATCTTCATAGATCACTGGTTTGCGCTGATTAATCGTGATTTCACTGATTCAGACGCATGTACTAGAAACTCGTGTAGCAAACAGCAGTACGTTCTGATACGTGCCAATTTAAAATTCCGCTGCTCTTTCTCGCAGCGGCCCAACCTGAACTACACAAAGATAGCCCGGACGAACAGTCCGGGCTATCCGAAAGCAAATATAGAGGCTGAGATAGTGAAATGGTGAGGCAGTGAAATAGTGAGTTCAACGTTCGGTCTGCGCTACCGGCCCGAGTTACGCCAACTGCACGATTAATACGTTGAATTCACTATTTCACTGCCTCACCATTTCACCTTTTAGAAGCCGCCGCGGAACTTGTAGGTCTGGGCTACTTTGTCGATGGCTACCACGTAAGCGGCGATGCGCATCGGCACTTTATATTTCTGAGAGGTAGCATATACTTTCTCGAAAGCATCCGACATGATCCGGTCGGCGCGCTCGGTCACCATTTCTTCGGTCCACTTGAAGCCCTGGCGGTTCTGTACCCACTCGAAGTATGACACGGTTACGCCCCCGGAGTTGGCCAGAATATCCGGCACCACCATAATGCCCTTCTCGTTGATGATTGGGTCGGCGGAAGCAGCCGTGGGGCCGTTGGCGCCTTCTACAATTAGCTTGGCTTTGATGTCGTGGGCGTTGTGCTCGGTGATGACGTCTTCCACGGCAGCGGGCACCAGCACATCTACGTCGGTGGTGAGCAGGTCATCGGCGTTTTCCATCAGAACCGCGCCAGTGAAACCATCGAGCCGGCCTTTGTGCGCGTTCTTGTAGG
The DNA here is from genome assembly GCF_036387835.1 of Hymenobacter sp. Classification (GTDB taxonomy): domain Bacteria; phylum Bacteroidota; class Bacteroidia; order Cytophagales; family Hymenobacteraceae; genus Hymenobacter. Next base: position 47,608 of record NZ_DASVSY010000040.1, read on the forward strand.
CTACAGCATCGTCGATGTTGATACCGGCTTCGTTCCAGTAAGCACCGCTGATGTCGGAAATGCACTTGATGCGGACGCCCTGCTCGCTGAGGAGTTTGGCCGCCCAGGTTCCTACGTTACCAAATCCTTGCACCGCTGCTGACACTTGCTTGGGGTCCATGCCCAGCTTCTTCATGGCGGCCAACGCCGATACCATTACGCCGCGGCCCGTAGCCTCAGTACGACCCAAAGAGCCACCCATTACCAGCGGCTTACCCGTCACGACGGCCGGCGACGTGGCACCTACTGTCTTCGAGAATTCGTCCATCAGCCACGCCATTTCGCGCGGGCCCGTGCCCATGTCGGGGGCCGGAATATCTTTATCGGGACCGAATACGTCTTTCATGGCCATAGTATAGCCACGAGTCATCCGCTCGATTTCGCCGGCACTCATAGTGGTTGGGTCGCAGATGATGCCGCCTTTGGCACCGCCGTAGGGTAGGTCGACTACGGCGCACTTCCAAGTCATCCAGGCAGCCAGGGCCTTTACCTCGTCGAGGTGCACGTTTTTATCGTAACGGATGCCGCCTTTTGAGGGGCCAAGGATGGTGTTGTGAATAACGCGGTACCCTTCGAAGACCCGCACCTTGCCGTTGTCCATCGTAACGGGAATGTGTACGATTACCTGCTTATCGGGCGCTTTCAGCACTTCGTAGGTTTCATCATCGAGACCCAGGATTTCGGTGGCCACGTTGAAACGTGACATCATTGATTCGAGGGGGTTTTCACGGTCCAAAAGTGGAGCCGGTTCTTTGTACACCGTGGTGGCAGCCATACGTGTAAGGATTGGGGTTGGGGGTGGGGAAGAAAATAAAAAACGGCAGCTATGAGCGGTGGGATACCACAGCCGCGCGCGAGATTTTTGACAGGTCAAAGGTAGTGGGTTTCGCACATACGAGAAGCGGCACAACGAGGTGCTACCATCTCGGCCTCAACAGGGGAGACGACGTTAACCATTTACGAATCACTATATTATGAACAGCTATAACACAGCTAATAACGCTTCTGCAAATTCCAATCCGACAATTATAAAATCACATAATTTATTTTATTCAACCGGCTACTAATTGCAGCAGCGCCAGCACCGGCAGGATAAAAAGAAAGGCATCGAACCGGTCGAGCAGCCCGCCGTGGCCAGGCATAATACGGCCCGAATCTTTTACGCCCACACTACGCTTGAGCATGGATTCGGCCAAGTCGCCGAGGGGACCGAAGACGGCTACTACGCCGGCTACTGCTAAGCGGTAGGTTACGGACAATTCGGGTAGCAAGTAGCCGAGCGCCCACCCCATGCCGAGCGTAAGCAAGAACCCACCGATGGCGCCTTCCCAAGTCTTACCAGGCGAAATTTTCGGGGCCAGTTTGTGCTTGCCGAAGGTTTTGCCGGCCGCGTAGGCACCAATATCCGAAGACCACACGAGCAGCAACAGCACCAGGACGCGGCGGTAGTCGTAGCCGGCCGGGCCATAGGAAACCACATTCAAAAAGCTCATCGGGAGGCTCACATACAGCAACCCTAGCAAGTTGATACCTACGTTGGCAAATGGGTTTATCTCCTGATTCTTGCGGGGCCACGCGTACATCTCACGCAGAATCAGCAAGATTGGCAACAGTATGATGGGTGCGCTTAACAGATAACCCGGAAAAATAACTGTGTGCCAGCCAGAAGAAGCTACATAATCGAAGCTGTTAGGACCGCCCTGTTCAACGCTGAAGAAGAAAAAGGAAGCGAAAATCAGCACGCTAATACCACCCCCCAATAGCGCCGCCGGCTTATAGCCTGCCTCCCGCATCATGCGGTAAAACTCCCACAGCATCCGCGTCTGCACGAGCCCGAAAAACAAGGCAAACGTCCAGACGCTGTACCACACACAGAACAGCAGGATAGCCGCGCCAATAACTGCAAATAGTATCCGTTGCGAGAGGTTGGACATCGGTTTTTTGCCCGGCGCAGTGGATTCGGGAGAGGCAGTAGTGGCGGTAGGTGCGTCGGACAAGGGAATAGAGTTTGTTGAAATTTCTGATTGCTTGCTGCTGGCCTTTACTTGCTACTCCACCAGCTTCTGCTGGCATGGCAACGAATAACCTGCAGCTTTTAGCGGAACGATAATTTTAGAATTAGCAACCGTAAACCAGAAACTAACCTTTAGTAACATCCACTCCTTCGTGGTTGATGGTGCGACCAACAACAGGAGCCGCAGGAGTGGTATGGGAAGCTACGCCACCACCACTGAGGGTGCGCAGTTGCGTGGGCAGCGGATCGGCAATGGGGCGCAGGGTGTGCTGGTAAAGCCGCCAGAGCAGCATCCCCGTCAAAATCAAGGACAGCAGCTGCAACCACCACGGCAAGGCCTCGGTAGAATCGGGGTCGAAGGTAGCGGTGTTGAGGAGTTGGCGCTGCTGCATATAGAGCAGCACGATCTGGAAACCGTTCTGCGTGAAGTGGGCCGCCATGGGTACCAGGATGTTGCCGCTCCACTCGTATAAGTAGCCGAGTACGAGGCCCAACACAAAGCGCGGCACAAAGCCAAAAAACTGGAAGTGAATGGCGCTGAAAATAGCGGCAGCCAACCACACGCCTACGTGCCGGGAGTTGAACCACTGCACCAGATTACGCTGAATCACGCCCCGAAAGACCAGTTCTTCACTAATGGCCGGCACCACCGCAATAACAATCAGGCCCACTATAAACCGCCCGAACGTGGTAAACTGCGTCAGGTATTTGGTAAGCACCTGCGCCCGGTCTTCCATCTCGCGGGCGTTTTTCTCGAAGCCTTGCAAGAAGCCGGGGAAATGCGCTTTCGCGTTCCACTCCACCAGCCCCGACATGAACGGCACGCTCAGCAGGATGATGCCACCAGCCAGCAACAACCATTTCAGCGGCACTGGCCGGCGCGGAGCAAAATATTCTTGCCAGGAGTAGCCCGTCAGCAGGGGCAGTGCCAGCGCCGCGCCCCCAAAACCCACGAACAAGAACACGCCTTGCGTAAGCATCGATACGCCCCAACCATTGGCGTAGGTATCGGGCTTGTTGGTGACGTTGCCGATTTCCAGTAACCCCACGCCGAACAGTAGATTACTAAATACGGCCATCAGAAAGCCGGCCACGCAGGCAGCCAGCAGCATCAGCACAACCAGCAGCAATAAGTTGGCAAAAGGGTGCAAACGGCTGGACACGAAACCTTTCATGTTTTTTTGGTGCTTAGTGCTTGGTATATAGTGCTCAGTTGGTAGTGTGGCTTGTTTCAAGGCTATTAGGCTGGGGCCGGCGGGTTGTGTTCAAGCGTGCTGTAGCTTGTTGTTCACAGCAAGCTAATGCAGCAGAAGAACGACCAAAGCACCAGGCACGACGCGCTAAGCACTAGATATGTCGTAAATTTGCTGAAAATCCGCTAACCTTCCCTATCCGTGGTACACATCCGCGACCTTGCTCTGCCCGATTTCCCGTTGCTGCTCGCGCCCATGGAGGACGTGTCGGACCCGCCGTTCCGGGCCGTGTGCAAAGCCAACGGCGCCGATTTGATGTACACCGAGTTTATTTCCTCGGAAGGCCTCATCCGGGATGCTGCCAAGAGCCGCAAAAAGCTCGACGTGTTCGATTACGAGCGGCCCATCGGCATTCAGCTGTTTGGCTCCGACGTGGAGACGATGGGCGAGTGTGCTCGCATCAGCACCCTGGCCGGCCCCGACCTGATCGACATCAACTACGGCTGCCCCGTGAAGCAGGTAGCCTGCCGCGGCGCCGGTGCTGCCCTACTGCGCGACGTCCCGAAGATGGTGGAAATGACCTCGGCCGTCGTGAGGGCTACCCACTTGCCCGTGACTGTAAAAACCCGCCTCGGTTGGGACGACGCCACTAAAAACGTGGAAGACGTAGCCGAACGCCTGCAAGACATTGGCATCGAGGCGCTTACGGTGCACGGCCGCACCCGCGTGCAGATGTATAAGGGCGACGCCGACTGGCGCCTGATTGCCCGCATCAAGGAAAACCCGCGTATCCGCATTCCCATTTTCGGCAACGGCGACATCGACTCGCCCCAAAAAGCCGTGGAATATAAAAACCGCTACGGCGTAGACGGCGTCATGATTGGTCGGGCCAGCATTGGTTACCCCTGGATATTCCGGGAGGTAAAGCACTACGTGGCCACCGGCGAACTGCTGGCCCCACCCACCGTGGAGGAACGCGTGAACATGTGCCGTATGCACTTCGACAAGAGCATCGAGTGGAAAGGCCAGCGCGTGGGCATCTTCGAGATGCGCCGCCACTACGCCCAATACTTCCGCGGCCTCGAAGGTGCCAAAAGCTGGCGTATGCGCCTCGTTGAGACTGACTCTGTGGAGGAAGTGCACGCCATTCTCGACGAAATCATTGCCGCCGAGCCCGTTCTGGTGGGGTAATTGTTCTGTTAACAGACCGTCATGCTCTATCTGGCGTCTGCTCAACTCCGTTTTTTCATGCCCACTCCTCCCGCCCCGGCCGTTACCACGGCTCCATCTTCGCCGCCCGTAGCGCCGCCCCCACCCCACCGGATTCCGGCTTCGGCTTGGGGGCTGCTTGTTATTCTGGCTAGCATTTGGGGTACTTCCTTTATTCTGATGAAGAAAGGCTTGGTGGTGTTTTCGGCGTTGGAGCTAGGAGCGGCGCGTGTGAGTGTGGCGGCACTGCTGCTGCTGCCTTTCGCGCTGAAGCATGTGAGCAAGGTGGACCGGAGCCGGATTAAGTGGCTGCTGCTCAGCGGGGTGGTAGGCACTCTGGTTCCTGCCTTTCTATTTGCTTACGCCGAAACCCGGCTGGCCTCGGGGCTGGCGGGTGTGCTCAATGCCCTGACGGTGGTGTTCACGCTGGTGGTAGGCGCCGCCTTTTTCGGGCAGAAGCTGACGGGGCTGCGGGTACTCGGTATTGTGCTTGGGCTAGTAGGCACCGTGGTGCTAATGCTGTTAGGCGGCAGCGGCGGGGCCGCCACGCCTACCGGAGAAGGCAATGCCTGGTACGGCCTTTACATCGTGCTAGCCACCTTCGGCTACGGGATAAGCGTGAACATCATCAAAAACCACTTGCACAGTATTCCGGCGGTGGCCGTCACCAGCTTGCTGCTGCTCTTTATTGGCGGTCCGGCCTTGGCTTTCCTGCTGCTCGGCACCGACTTCCTGCCCAAGCTGGCTTCGGTGCCGGGCGCCTGGCCGGCCTTCGGCTATATTGCCCTGCTGGCTACTATGAGTACGGCCGTGGCGATGGTGCTTTTCAACAAGCTCATCCAAAGCTCCACCGCCCTTTTTGCCGCCTCCAATACCTACCTCATACCCATCGTAGCCCTGGGATGGGGCCTGCTCGACGGCGAAGATTTCAACCTCTGGCACCTACTCGGCATGGTGATTATTCTAGCCAGCGTCGCCATTATCCACCGGGCTAAATAAGAGTTGCCGGTTGTGAGTTACCAGTTGCGAGTTGTCCGGTTGCCAGTTAGGGCGTCCTGCTCATCTGGCGTCGGCGCAGGCGTAGGAATAGCACTGCAACGAAGCAATAGAGATGCTTCGACAAGCGGACGCCAGATCGAGCAGGACGCCCTAACTGGCAACCGACAACCGATAACTCGCAACTAAACTAGGCCGTTAGCGCTGTGCCGTTTTTCTTGTGCAGGTAGGCGTTTTGGTTGTGCTCCATGGCGCCTTTTGGTAGCCACTCCCACCAAATGCCTAAGTCGTTTTGGATGATCTGCTTGTAGAAGGCAGGGAGTTCCTGCGACTCGCCTTCAAAGTATTGCCGGAAGGCCCGGTCGTGCACCAGTTTCTCCCGCACCTGCTTAAAGAACCGGATGCGGCCGTAGCCCTCCGACGATATAGCTCGCATGGTGTTCATCCATTTCGAGGCGCGCGAGGGCGAGGCCATGTAGCGTCGGTAAATGGCTTTCTTCGAGAAGGTGTAGGAGGTCAGGTCGATGACCTTGTCGTAGAAGTCCACCCACTCGTAGTTAGCGGGCTTCACGTTCATGGCCAGGTGGTTGTTGAGGAAGTGGAAGGGAAACGGCAGCACCCGATTGTTGCGCTGATAGTCGAGGTTGAGCGGGGCCGCTTCGCCGAAGGCGCTCAGCAAGGAGTAGCCGGGGAAGGCGGCCGGAGCCAGGTCCACAAACTTCTTGGTGAGTTCGAACGGTTCGTCGCCCATGTCGCTGTCGAGGCCGAGCACGAAGTTGGTTTGCACGTACGGCACGTACTTGAACATCAGGTTGACGTGCTCGGCTACGCGCTTCACCTTTTCCTCGCCGGCCAGCCGGGAAGTGCGCGACTTGTTGCCCAACTCGTACCACGACTCCACGCCCGGCAGCAGGGCTTCGAAGCCGTGGTTGTTGAGCACCTTCAGGTGGTCTTCGGTGAGGATGGACAAGCTGCTTTCGGCCAGAAAGCGGAAGCTTTTCAGGGGTGCCGCCGCCTCAATGGCATCCATCGTTTCGTGGAACCGGACACCGAAGTTGGGGTCGTGCCAGCCTACTACAGGCTTCTTGAATTTGGTGAGCAGAAAGCGGAGGTCTTCCTTGATGATGTCGACGCTCATGGGCTGGTAGTCCACGGTGGCATCGATGCAGAAGGCGCAGGTGTAGGGACATCCGACGCTGCCAATCATGGGCACCATCTTCAGTACCGGCGCTTTTTTCAGGGTCGGCTCGATGTACTTCCACCGCTCCCGCACACCGGGCAGGTGGCTCGGCTGCTTGCCGGCCGAGAGGTGCTTGCCTTCGGGGCGCTGCGGCTGGCAGTTGTGCAACACCTCCTGAATGGTGCCCTGATTGGTGAAGCCAAGCACGAAGTCGAAGTACTGCACGGCGTCGTCGGGGTAGCAGCGGGCGTGGGGGCCGCCGAGCACCGTTACGGCGCCTTGGCTGCGGAAGTAATTGCTAAGCGCGTAGGCTAGCAACGCCGATTCGGTGAAGGCACTGATGAAAATCAGATCTACGCCTTTGGGCAGCTCTTTGCGCAGGTCTTCCAGGCCGGTATAGCAGATCAGCTTCACATCGTGCCCATCCTCTTCGCACCAGGTAGCCACTACTTGGGGCATGATACTGGCCAGATTCGCGTGCATAGCGCGGGCCCATAGGGTGGTGGTGGGGCCTTTGCAAACCAAGTCGATTACGCCTATTTTCAGTCGTGACATTTAGCAGAGATAGAAGAATTACGAAGTCAGTTTCAGCAAGCTAACGCTTTAAAGTACACCACCCAGTTACGCAGGCAGGTCTTACCTGGCTGGTAATAATAAAGTTTCTTGCTGCAATAAGACAAATAGCCAATGAATGTTTGTCAGAAAGCCGCTTGTAACGTCAACTGCGTCCACTTGTGCGTGCGGCCGCCTTTAAACTCCGGCGACACCCATACCGCAGAAGTTTCCAACCGTACCCCTTCCCATCCGAGCCCAAATGTGCCGGTGCCGCGGGCTACCGCACGGCGCACCGCGCTGGCCGGCAAGGTGTACGGATTGTCTTGGCGCAGCAGGCCACCTTGCAACGTAGCATTGTAGCCCACAAGCCGGCCTTCCACTTGTGCTTCCGTATAAAATTGCACCCGCCGCTGCCCAATTCGGTTGCTACGGCTGGCCACACCTAGGTTGTCGAGGTAGGGGTTCAGCCAACCCACCCGCACTTGGCTGCCGGCGCTGGCGTAGGTTTGCAGGGTACTCAGTGAGGCCTGCGTCATGCCTAGCAGCTCCAGTCCGCGCCCTACGGCTAGCAGCTGCTTTTCCAGCTTCGCCTCGTAGCCGAGCACCAAGTCGTTCTGAATCTGGTAGTCCCAACCGCGGGGCGTGGGGGCATCGAGCAGCTTGTGCAGTTTGGTTTGGAAGCCTTTGGCCCCGGCAGCCGGACCCATGAACCCGAGGTTCACGGCAGTTGTCAGGCGTAGGCGGCGGGCGGGCTGGTCTGCTACCCGAAACAAGTCGGCATAGATGTAGGAGGCATAGGGCCGGTCATTGAGGCGAATGAAGGCATCTTGAATACGCAACGGCGTGAACCCATCATAGTGCAGCTTGATACCGTGGTAGCGGGTGCTGCCTACTGGCACCGGCCCCAACACCCGATTGACAGGTGAATGTTGCAATCCGGGCAGCACCAGCAGCAGCGTCATGCCCTGCGTGAAATAATAGTCGGTGCGAAAAAAGGCATCGTTGGCGAAGCTGTACGCTACGAGCCTATCTGAACTAGTTGTACTGCTGTCGGGGCGTTGTGCCCGTGCAGGCATGGCGACGAAGTTGAAAAGCAGCAGGAACAGCCAGGGCACATAACGCATCAGAAAGGAAAAGCGAAGTTCAAGCTACCTACGCGCCTACCTCGTCAGAGGACTTACTTACAGGAAGGTTTGCTGCTGCTTCTGAGGCAATAGCACGAAGTCCTGGCTTCACGCACCGTTACCGAGGTTAAACGCCACAACACTAAGCTGCTTGACGACTCTTCATACAACATCGTTGCTACGTGACCTTGCTGGTCGTTCAACGAGGCGCGAAGCGCCGGCTTCGCGCCACAGCCGTTTAGCGACTGGCGCTTGGCGGCAGGCTGTACACGTAGGGCCAGTCGTGGTAGCGTTCCGGTATCTTCAGGCGGGCAGCGTGGCCGAGGATGTAGCGCTGAATCTGGACCAGCTCGGCGGCATCTGCTATGGCATAGTCGTAGGTACCGGTTTGCCAGAAGTCGGCTTCGGCGGGTAGTTGGCCGCGCAGGATGCGACGGGCCTGCGCGGCCGTGCGCTGGTGCAGCAGTTCCAAGGCCTTGTGCACCGACAAGTTGCTGCTGGCCGGCTGGTGCAGCACGGCGTGTACGTGGTTGGGCAGCACGGCGAAGCATGGCACCATAAAGCCTTGCTCCTCCAGCATGAGCAGCTCGCCGGCTACGACGTCGGCTACCTTCTCTTTCTCCAGATACACCGATCCTACCGTTGCCGCGTTTAGCAGCGCATCAAAGCCCACGAAAAACTGCTTCTCGATGCGGCGGTGAATTGCCGGAAAGTCGGGCGCCGCGCGGGCGGCTTCTTGTGCCGCCTGCCGCTGCTGGTGCAACTCCCGCGCCGCCCGCATCGGCACGGAGCCGGCGAGGCGGAGCGTGATGAACAGGGTTTCGCCGGGTGGCAGATCGGCTATATCAGCCATTTTTAGCAGTCAATCGGTTTCAGTACACCATTCAACTCTTCCAACTCATTTTGCTCTAGCATAGCAGTTAACACCGCATCTAACTGCTGGCGCATCTCCTCGCTGAGGCGGTTGAAGCCGAGCAGACGGATGGCAGGCAAATAGGCCGCCTCTCGCGGTAGCGCAAAACTCTGCTCCACCACAGTGCGCAAGGCACAAGCCAGCTCTTCGGGCGCTACAAAAGCAAGCTTGCGGGAAATAGCAGGCAGACTACCCCGGTCACGAAGCGTAGGCGGCTGCATGGTTGGTGCCCACAGAAAATCACCTTGGCGGCGTATGTAATGCAGGTTGACCGCCAACACAGCCGCGTCCTGACCGGTCTTCCGAATTCGGGCTCCTACTTGGGTAGCTCCGCTGGCCTGCGCCAGACGACGAGTTGCTTCTTCGATGTGAATGGGGCTTTCAACCAGCACCACGCGCGTAAGCCAGTTGGCCAGCTGCCCCAAGCTATATTGATGCAACTCCTGGTTGCCCGCTAACGCCGGAAGTTGAGCTATCTGGTAAGGCTCAGCCACTGCTGTAGTTGCAGCAGTCACTTCTTCACGCGCAATGCCCATTGGTTCAAACTCATGCTCAATCAATTGCACCTCTTCTAATTTGTCGGGCTCATCCAGGGCCGCCAGGCGGCGAGCCTTCTCGATAGCCTCAATAGCCCGCTCCGTTTCGCGGGTTGGGTCTCGGAACCAGTCGGTGCTCCAGATGCGGTGCAGGCGCCAACCTACAGCTTCGAGTACTTGCTGGCGCAGCCGGTCCCGGTCGCGGGCCGAGCGGGCGGAGTGGTACATGGCGCCGTCGCACTCGATGCCAAGCGCGTAGCGGCCGGGCTGATCGGGGTCTACCACCGCCAAATCGACGTAAAACCCTTGTGAGCCAATCTGCGGCCGCACGGTGTAGCCCCGCGCCGTAAGAGCCCGATACACGGCTTCTTCAAATGGCGACTCCATTTCGCGGCCGGTTTCCTCGTTCTGGTTCAGACGCCCATGCTGCGCGAAGTTGAGGAAAGTTTTGAGAGCCGCCACTCCTTTAGCTTGGGTGCGGCTTAGGTCAAGGTCGTCGGCCGTGAGGTTGGTAAATACTTCGCAGCGCTGCTTGGCCCGCGTGATGAGCACGTTCAGGCGCCGCTCTCCGCCCTCGCCATTGAGCGGCCCAAAACTCATGGAAAGGTAGCCTTCCTTGGTGCGCCCGTAGCCGAGACTGATCAGGATAACATCCCGCTCGTCGCCCTGCACATTCTCCAGGTTTTTGATAAAAAACGGCTCGTGTGGGTGGCGGCTGAAAAAGGCTTCGGTTTCAGGATGCCGGCGGCGGCCAACCTCTACGGCGTCCTGAATAGCTTGGCGCTGTACCGTGCTAAAGGCCACTACGCCCAGGGTGAGCTTGGGTGTGGTGCGAGCGTGCTGCAGCACTGCTTCGGCCACGGCAGCCGCCTCAAGCGGGTTGGTGCGCGTGGTGCCTCGCTCGTAGTGCGTATTGGTTAAATGATGATACACCAGCCCTAATTGCCCCTGCCCGCCAGGACTAGGAAAAATCACCAGCTTGTCGTCGTAAAACAAATGGTTGGAAGCCGCAATGAGCGACTGATGCAGGCTCCGATAATGCCAGCGCAGCATCCGCTCAGGCATCTGGCGGGCCTTACAGAGCTCCAGAATGCTTTGAATATCAGCTGTTACGTTCTCCTCGTCGGCTGCTTCGCCGGTGCCCGTCAGGGAATCGAAGAAACTGGTGGGCGGCAGCTGCTTGGAATCGCCGACGACAACCAGCTGCTTGCCCCGCGCTATGGCGCCTAGCGCGTCAACGGGTTTCACCTGGCTTGCTTCATCGAACACCACCAAATCAAATTCAACTGCGCCCGGCGGCAAAAAGCTGGCCACTGACAGCGGCGACATCATAAATACTGGCTTGATGGCCTGCACTGCCAGCCCGGCCTGCTGCATCAGCTTGCGCAAGGGCATGTGCCTGGCCTTTCGGGCAAACTCGTTTTTGAGCACCCGCATTTGCCCGCCGGCCTGCGGCGAAAACTGGTTAGGCAAGTTGTCGAAGTGACGTCGCATGGCGCGGGCCCGGTTGTGCACGAGGCTGGCGCGGTCGGCGGCGCGGAACTGACTGGCCGCGTCTTCGTGGCTGGCCCGCTCGAACTGTGGCAGCGCCGGAAACTGCGTGTACGCCAAGCGCTGCAAAAACTCCAGCCAGGTTTGTCGCACTACGGCCACCAGGTGCCGGGCAGCTTCCGGCCAGGTTTCGGCTAACGGCAGCAGTTCCGGCCGGCTTTCGGCACGTACGGCAGCCGCTACGTTATTCCACTCGATAGCCCACTGCAAAGCCGGCAAGTTGGTTTTCCAGGCAGCTAGCAAGTTCACTTGATCAGCTAAAGGCTGCGCAGCCAACGGTCCGGCACTTCTAAAGCGGCGGGCTTCGTCGAGCAGTAGTGCTTTGCTTACCGCCTGCATGGCATCTCGATGCTCCATCAGGCTAACTTCCACGGCTTGCAAGCTTTCCGTGAGTTTTTCTGGCCGGGGCGTAGCAGCTACCCAAGCCGTCAAAGCGGCTAGTTGAGTGGCAAATGGTTGGCTGGCCCATTCTTGGTCTAAGCCGAAGATAAACTGCTTGGAAGCTGGCACTGCGGCCCCAATTAGCTGGCTGGCTGTAATGAATTGTTGGAGTGCGGCTTCACACGCAGCCACACGGCCGGCCACATCGTCGGCGCGGGGTGTACCGGCAATCCAGGCGATAACCTCGCGGATCTGCGTGTCGAAAGGCTGATCGAACAACTCGTCGTTCGGGCCGGAATTGCGCGTATCGTGGGGCTGACAGGCTGCGGCGGCAGCTTGCAGCGCGCTTTGATGCGGCGGCAAAGCAGCCGTTAGAGCGGCCAGCGGCGCGGTTAGGGCCGCGGCGTTGGGGCCAGTGGCCAGGTAACTTAGCAGAGCCACGGGCAGCCGCTGTTGCGCAACCAGCTGATGGGTGTGGGTGAGGTAGTCGGCAGCTTGCATCAGTGCGGGCCAGTCGGAGGCTTCTGCTTTCCAGGCCGGGCCAAATAATCTACCGCCCAACGAGTCGATTTCGCGCAGGGCCTCCGTGTGGCGGGCGGCTTCGTGCAAGGCATCAATGGCGGCTACCACTTCCGTCAGTTGTTTGGGCAGCGGGTTTCGCCAGAGCTGTTGCAAGCGGCGGCGGGCCCGCCGGTAGTCGCCACTCAACAGACGCCACCATTTGGTACCCGTTGTAACAAGCACTGCCCGCTCAGCTTTCAGCTCCTGGCTCCAGGCGTCAGGCAGTAGCATCCTATCGTATTGCTGATGCAGCTGGTTTAAAGTCGCCGCCGCTTGCTGCACGCTTGGCAAAGGGCTGTTGGGCTGCGTCCAAAAGGCATCGTTGATGGCTATACCTAGCAACGATGGCGCCAGGGCCGCATGTTCGGCAATGGGTACAAGCGTTTGCGCTGCCGGGCGGTCAACTGGTGTGGGCAACTGCAACATAGCAGCTACCGCTTTGGCGGCGGCTTGCACTGCCACAATAGCCCCCGGTAGCTCCCCTGAATGCGCGACCAATGCCTCGCCGTAGGTATGGCGGGCGGTGGTAAGCAAGGCCTCAACGGCTGGACAATCGGGGGGCGCGGGCAGTTGCAGCAAGTCAGCTAAAGCAGTAGCTGTCGTTTGCAGGTTTTCCGTGAAACTTGGAACGTTGCTTTGGTGTGCGGCCTGCGCCTCCTGTCGGGCCTGCCAGGCAACGGGGCACAAGGCCTCCACCGAAGCCACGTCCAGCGCTTCTGGTGTATTCAATAAACTAACCAGCGTTGCGCCAACAGTTTGCAGCTTGTGTACAGCAGTATGCGCGTTGCGCAACTCAGCTAGCAGCGCTTCTTCATCGGCTGGCAGCAACATGGTCAAACCAGTACCCCAAAACAGTAGTTGCGGGGGTGGTCCGATCTTTTGCAGCGTGGCTTGCAATCGGCCCGCCAGCGCTTCGGCACGGGTCGCGTCGGCATCGGTCCAGGCAGGCAGGTCCGAAAACTCCAGACGCGGTAAGGGCTGTCCGTTGATTTCCTCGCGCAGAACCAACAAGGCGCCGGCTACCTGCTGCGCCGTGCGCCGGCTACTGCCTAACGGCGAATTCACGGCTGTCGCGTAGGCGTTCAACTGCTGGCGCAAGTGCGGAAGCTGTGCGGTCTGGTCGTCGAGGGAGGGTGCGGGAGTTGGACGCCCCAACGACAAGGTGCGGCGCAGCTCGTCGTGCAGGGCTTTTTTGTTGGTCTTGTGGCTGTGCAGCTCCAGACAGGCAGCGCCTAAGCCCAGGTTATCCAGACGACGCTTCACCACTTCGAGCGCCGCCATTTTTTCTGCCACAAACAACACCTTCTTACCCGCTCCAATAGCCTCCGCCAACAGGTTGGCAATGGTTTGCGACTTACCCGTGCCGGGCGGACCTTGCACCACCAGGTTTCGCCCTTCATGAACAGCAAGCAGCGCCAGCAGCTGCGACGAATCGGCATCCAGCACCTGATGCAATTCGGCGGCCGGGCTTTCGGTGTCGAGAAACGCGGTTTCGCCTACACTCGGCGCAGCATCCGGAAATCCCGCTTCAACTCCTAGCAGCGCTGCTATGGCCGGATGACCTAACAGAGTGGACGTGCCGGTGGCGGTGGCCGGCCAGATGGCCGGGTCCAGGTCGCGGTACAACATCAGCTTGTTGAAAGAGAAGAAGCCCAAGGTGATACTGTCAGCCTCAACGGTCCAGCGGGCACGGCCTGCCACGGCTTCCTCTACTGCGATGAAGTAGTCGGCTACTGGCTGTTCTTCTAAGTCAGGCAACGGCAGCACAATGCCAAAATCGCCTTTCAACCGCGCTTGTAAGCTTAGATTACCTTCTATTTCTGCGCCAGAATGCGTGAGCTTGAACCGCTCCGCTACAGTTCCCCGCTCTAGCGCTACTGGTATCAGCACCAGGGGGGCCTGCCGGGGCTCGGTGCTGCTTTCGGTTTCGTACCAGCTCAAACGCCCGAGCGCCAGATACAGAATGTTGACCCCGGTTTCTTCTAAGCTGGTGCGCGCCGTGTAGTAGGTATTCAGGAGCCGGGCTTCTAACCGGGCCAGCGGCTCGGCCGTTTGCAGCTTGTTATCAATCAGCATTGCCTGGCGCTCCGCCTCGGTTGGTAGCAACGGCGGGTTTTCCTTGAAATACGTTTCCAGGCCTGGCAGTTCGCCACTGGTCAGATCGATTACGGGTTGAACAGCGGCCCCGTTCTTCTTGGGCGGTTCTGGCGCCGCCAAAAAATACATAGTCTTGCCCTGCCGCACCAACAGCTCCAGTACCTGCGCCGATTCTTCCTGCACCACGGCCACCCCTTGCGCCTTGGAAAGACGGAAGTTTAACAGGGGGTTGCGCATTCCTAGGTCCAATAACTCCTGACGTGAACTCTCAAGACGAATAGCTAAAGTTGCATCAATAGGCATATCAGACGGGTTTTAGACAAGGTAAGTATAGCCAGATCACAACCTATGATAAAACCCGCTACCTGATCCAGATAGCGGGTTTATTAGGCGCAGCCGATAAGCTGCTTAGCGGCCAGCGGGCATGTGCTTCAGCCGCAGCTTGCTGTGCTTGAAGCCGTAGTTAAAGTACAGCGCCAGCCCGATGATCAACCAGCCGAAGAACAGCAGCCAGTTGTTCACGCCAAGCTGCGTCATCAAATACAGATTGGTTAGCAAACCAAGCGTGGGCAGCAACGACAGCCGCTTGCGGAGCGACAGCCACGCCAGCACCACGCAGAACACGAAGAATACCAGCATCGGAATGTAGTGGCGAGCTTCCTCGTAGCCACTGCCGAGGGCTTTCTGAAATTCCTGAATACCCGCTTGGTTGTAATTGACTACCAACACAATGCCAACGACCATCAGGAGCGGCACCAGAAACTGCCCGTTGATGTACGGCACCTTGAAACGAGCGTTCGAACTGCCGTACGGGTCGATGATGAGGATGCCGCCGCACACCAACGCAAACGCGAACAGCGTCCCGATGCTGGTCAGGTCGATAACTAAGTCCATGTTGAGCAGCATGGCCGGCACCCCGACGAAGAAGCCCGTAACGATGGTGCTGAACGAAGGCGTATGAAACTTAGGGTGCACCCGGGCAAACACCGGCGGCAGCAGACCGTCCCGGCTCATGGTCATCCAGATGCGGGGCTGCCCAATTTGGAACACGAGCAGCACCGAGGCCATGGCGAAAATGGCACTCACGGCCACTACCCCCGCCAGCCAGTTGAGCCCAACTTTTTGAAACACAAACGCCAGCGGGTCGCCCACGCCAAGCTCGGTGTAGCTTACCATGCCCGTGAGCACCAACGTGATAATCACGTAAAGTACCGTGCAGATAATGAGGGCGTAAATCATGGCGCGGGGCAAGTCACGTTGCGGATTTTTGCACTCCTCGGCGGTGGTGGAAATAGCGTCGAAGCCGATATAGGCAAAGAACACGGCCGACACGCCTTTGAGTACCCCGCCAATGCCATTCGGGGCGAAGGGCGTCCAGTTGGCAGGGTTCACGTAGAACACGCCCACCCCGATAACAGTGGCCACTACAATCAGCTTCAGCAATACCAGCAGGTTGGAAGCGTTTTTCGACTCCTTGATGCCGATGTATACTACCGCCGTGATAAGCAGCGTAATAAGCCCCGCTGGCAAGTCGATGACCAGCCGCAACCCGCCTGGTAATTGTGGCGCGGCTGCCCAGGCCTGATACCCGGCTAGCTGAGTGGGTGTAGCTTCAGCTAACGGCTTGCCTGCCTGCATCAGTTCCAGCACCTCGTTGTAGTGCTTATGGGCGCTTTGCATGCCCATGGTGAGCCAGACCGGAATGTGCGCTCCAATTCCATCCATGAGGCCCGTAAAGTAGTCCGACCACGAAATAGCCACCACAATATTGCCGACGGCATATTCCATAATCAGCGCCCAACCAATTATCCAGGCCGCCAACTCGCCAAACGAGGCGTAAGCATAGGTATAAGCCGACCCGCTGACCGGGATAGTAGCCGCAAACTGCGCGTAGCACAGCGCCGAAAACGCGCAGGCTATGGCTGTAAACACGAACAGCAACGACACGGCCGGGCCGCCGTCGTGCGAGGCGTTGCCGATGGTGCTGAAGATGCCTGCCCCAATAACGGCGGCAATACCCAGGGCCGTCAGGTCGCGGACGGTGAGGTGCCGGGCCAGGCCACCGGTAGCGCCGTGGCCGTCGGCATCGACGGGCGGGTTAAGCAAGAGGTCGTCGAGGTTTTTGCGGCGAAAAAGGCCGGTCAGGCGGCTAGGAGGAAGCGGTGTAGACAAAGTCGTGGAAAGGTTGAGAGGGCAAAAGATACAGAATATTGGCGGGCGGCTGCACATTAGCCCCTAATGCGGCATATTGCCGAGGCGTACGCAAGGGGCACTAGTATTGGCCAGGATGCTTGTTGAGCCTTTCGTTTTTGATAGACTGTGTTGCGTCGTTACAGAATCTAGGCAAAGCCGACATCTAACTACTACATCAAATCAACCTTCTTTTCTGTGGCCTTCTCCGTTCCGAACCCCTGCTCCAAATCCTGGGCCGCTATGGCCCCCACCGCCGACGGCCGCTTCTGCGGCAGCTGCCAGCACGAAGTCGTGGACTTCTCGCGCATGAGTGAAGCAGAAGTTGTGGCTTGGCTGGCACGACCTAATGCGGGCAACGTCTGCGGCTTCTTCCGCGCTGGGCAGTTTGCAGCGGTGCCTGTAATGCAGCCCCGTTGGCGCCGCTGGCTGGTGACGGCCGTAGCGCTGCTGGGGCTGGAGCCAGTACTTACTGCCTGCCAAAGCACCGCCCCCCAGAACCTGCCAGCTGCTGATGCCACCGAACAAGCTGATACCCACGCCACCGCGCCCGAAGGCCAGGTCACGATTCGGGGCCGCGTGCTAGATGATTCCACCGGGTTAGCAGTGGCCGGCGCAGAAATTTTCATCGGCGACACCAAGTACGGCGCCGTCACGGATGAGCAAGGCAACTTCAGCTTCACGATGCCGCGGGAGTGGGAGGCCGTGCAGAACGGCTCGGTCGTGCTGCGGGTACAAGGCAGCCCGTTTGTACACAAACAGCAAGTGGTAGCTATAAAAACTTCGCCTGCTCCTGACCCTCTCACGGTTCGCCTACAATCAATGCCGGGCCGGGGCCAGATTAAGGGCAAGATCATGCGCCACGACCCACCTATAAAGCCACCGCTGAAGTAAGAGCAACTTATTGCGCAGTGGTGCCACGACTTTTTCGGTCGTGGTACCACTATCGTTGAACGATTCCTCTATGCGGAAGTCAGCAATGCCAGTAGTACCACCCAAGTATTAGAAATAATTAGCCGCCGTGTGTGGAATCCGGCACGGCGCAGCATCAAACAGCTAGACCTCACCACCTAGCCGCCATGCCAACCCGTACCACGCTCACTATTCCAACACTCTGCCATGAGAGCTGGGCTGCCATGACACCCGCCGCCCAGGGCCGCCACTGCGCCGCCTGCGCCAAAGTGGTACTCGACTTCACTCAGAAAACCGACGCCGAAATCCTGACCTTGCTCGGCCGGTCCAGCTCAACCTGCGGCCGGTTTCGGGCTGACCAACTGAGCCGGCCGCTGCTGCCACCGCCCGTACCCGCGCCGCGCTGGCGGACGTGGCTGGCGGCCACAGCAACGGTGCTAGGGCTGCGAGAAGCAGCCGCCGAGCCCATTGCAGCGCAACAACCAATAGCTGTTTCTCCTGGCTTGCTTATTCACAACGAACGAGAAATCGGGGCGCTTTGGCAACAGGTACACCCCGCACCCGACACGGCAAACCAGCTACTACGTGGGCAGGTCGTAGACGAAAGCACTAGTAATGGTCTGCCGGGCGTAATGGTCTTGCTCAAGAACACGCAAACAGGAGTTTCTACGGCCGTTGATGGCACATTTGAACTGGCACTACCAAGTGACCGTGCGGCGACAAAATATGTAATTCAGTTCTCTTCCATAGGGTATATATCGGAGGAAAGAGCCCTGACTACCATGCTTGGGCAGAAAGCCGTAGTTACGCTAGTCCAGGACACGCAAGCACTGGCAGGAGAAGTGGTAGTAGTGGGTGGTCTTGCTTATCGCCAGCCTTGGCCTTGGCATCCTCGGGCTTTATGGTTTCGTCTCCGGAACGCTTTTAACCGCTAATGCCAAACCTTTCCGCCCTTAAAATCCTTATTGGAGGGTATGAAGAATTTGCTGCTCGTTATAGTATTCCTTGTTTTTGCCACCACTGGCTGCTCCCTCAAACCCACCAATAAGTACGACGTTTCGGCCAAGCGGGCCCAGCTGCCGCAGGAAGAAGCCGTGCATAAGCAGAACTCGTTGGAGTGGTGGTACTTCACCGGCCACCTGCGCGACAAAGCCACCGGCGAGACATTTGGTGTGGAATACGTGTTCTTTCACTTCAACGTCACCGGCAAAAAGGATTGGCAGATGGTGAACTTCGCCCTCACCGACCCGCAGCAAAAGCAGTTCCGCTACGACTATAAGGTAGAGCGCCTGCCGCAGCTGCTGGCGCCCACCCTGCCCCTCAACCTCGCCACTCAAAAACAAGCCCAACGCTGGACCCTGACGGGCCAAGAAGGATGCTACCACCTGCAGGCCCGCATGGCCGCTCACCTCGGCCAAGCCATCGACCTCACCACTACCCCTGTCAAACCCGTGCTCTTGCACAGCGGCACTGGCTACGAGCAGTATGGCGCCACGGCTACGGCCGGTTATTACACTTACCCTCGCCTCACGGCTACCGGCACGCTCGAAATAGGCGGCAAAACCCGTCAGGTAGAAGGGGAATTGTGGTACGACCGGCAGTGGAACTGCAACAGCGTCACGACCAAAGGCTTGGGCTGGGACTGGTTTAGCATTCAGCTAAACGAGCCCCAGGAGGAAATAATGGCCTACCAGCTCTACAACAAGGCCACCGGCCAGCACATCGGCGGCGGCTCACACTACGGCGCCCAGGCCCAGAACACCCACCTCAACGAATCCGATTTCCAGCTGGAAACCACCGACTACTGGACCAGCCCACACTCCAAGCTGCGCTACCCTAGCAAGTGGCGCCTGCGCATCCCCAGCCAAGGCTACGACCTCACCATCACGCCCGTCATGCCCGACCAGGAGTTGACGCTCAAGCTATTTGCGGGCATCAAAATGCACTATTGGGAAGGCATGTGCCGCGTAGAAGGCACCCACCACGGCAAACCCGTAACCGGCAACAGCTACGTGGAAATCACCAACCGCAGCGAAGCCAAGAAAGCAAAGGAAGCCGCCGAAACCGTCACCGCTAAGGAGTGAATGAGTGAGTTTTGACGTTCGGTTGGCGCAACTGGCATGAGCCGAGGTGGTACCACTATCGTTGCACGACTCCTCTTGTTCAGCATGAGGCAGACATCAGCAACGATAGTGGCACCACCCCGCCCATTCGTGTTGGCCAAATGTCAAATTCACTAAGTCGCTAAATCACTTATCCTTTCAATATCAGCCGGAAAGTGGTGCCGCGGCCGACTTCGCTCCATTTCACGAAGAGCTTGCCTTGGTGGTAGTTCTCGATGATGCGCTTGGCCAGCGCCAGGCCCAGGCCCCAACCTCGCTTCTTGGTGGTGTAGCCTGGCAGGAATACCCGGTCGATGCGGCTTTTGGGAATGCCTTTGCCGGTGTCGGTGATGTCGATGGCAATGGATTTTTTGTCGCGCACGGGGCGGCGCAGGTGTAGCGTGATGCTGCCGCGGCCGTCCATAGCGTCCACGGCATTCTTGCAGATGTTCTCTATCACCCAGTCGAAGAGGGGGATGTTGACCAGCGCGGGCGTATCGGTGGGTAGGTCGGTCTTTATTTCAAACACCACCTTTTTCGACACTCGGTTTTGTAGGTAATCGATGGCATTGCGGGTGGTGCGCAAGATGTTTTCTGGTTTGAGCACGGGCACCGAGCCGATGTTCGAGAAACGTTCGGTAATGATTTGAAGCCGCCGGATGTCTTTGCCCAACTCTTCTACAATAGGCTCATTCTTAAATCGTTCACTCTCGCTCAGGTAGGTTTGCCAGGCCATCAGGCTGCTAAGCGGGGTACCGAGTTGGTGCGCGGTTTCTTTGGCCAGCCCCACCCACACCCGGTTTTGCTCGGAGCGCCGCGAGTAGCTGAAGGCGAAGTAAGCAATGACGCCGAGGCAGGCAATAACGGCCAGCTGCACCAGCGGGTACGTCCGTAGCTGGGCCAGGAGCGCCGAATCTTTGTAGTAGATGTAGCCGCGCTGCGCACCGCCCAGCTCGATGGTGATAGGCGGGTGCTGCAGCTTCATCACCGCAATTTCTCGTTGCAGAAAAGTGCGCTTAGCTTTATCACTTAGCCCCTTCGGAATAGTAACATTCTTAGCATCCACTATGTCGCCATCACCGTTGGCCAACACTACGGGAATGGTGGTATTGGCGTCGATAATCTCGTCCATCAAAAACGACAGATTCGACTCTTCCTCCGTGTTGATGATGTAGCGTTGGGTTTTCGCGTAGAGGGCAATCTGCTGCTGTTCCCGCTCCGATACGCGCTGCACCAGCACGTTGGTATAAATGACGGTGGCCGCCGCAATGAGCAAGGCCACCGCTATAATGAGCAGCTTAATGCGGGTTTTTTGGTCGTAAATGGCTATCAAGGACGTAAGGAAGGCAACGAAAAGTGAGGCGGCTCGCGACGTTGGGCCCAAGCAACCATATGGTCTGCCAATACGAGTGGTCTAGCAGAACGGGTGCTTGCGCGAAGGTACAACTCCCGCCGTTACCCTTACCGGCTCCTGCACACCAGAGTTGAAGGAACCCCAAACGTCGTTTTTCGAGCACCACAGAGGCATCAGCAACAACTAATTTCAGTGGTCAGACAACGTAAAATGTTGCTTACAAGTGTCTCACCCGTAATTTAACTTTCTCTGAACCACACGGTCCTTCTCGCTGTTTTCATAGTATCGATTTGTGCCGTAATTTTGCCGCCTGCAATTGCAGTTGCCATTCGCTATGCCTCACCCCTTCAAGGCCATCAGCCTGTCCTTTAAAAAAACTCCTCTCGAGATTCGGGAGTTGATTGCATTGGATGAAGCTGCCTGCCGCCGTTTTCTGCATACCCTCCATCACGAGCTAGCTCTTACTGATCTGCTGGTGCTTAGCACTTGCAATCGGACCGAAGTTTACTACGCCGCCGACCGTGACCAGAGCCCGGCCATCATCGAGGCTCTAGGTGAACTCAAGAATTTGGCGAACCTCAGCCAGTATTTTTCTTATTTCGATATCCTGAACGATGCCGACGAGGCTGTGCAACACCTCTTCGAGGTAAGCATGGGCCTTGATGCGCAAGTAGTTGGCGACCTTCAGATCAGCAACCAAGTAAAGCAGGCCTACCAATGGTCGGCCGACGAGGATGCGGCCGGGCCGTTTCTGCACCGGCTGCTGCACACGGTGTTCTTCACCAACAAGCGCGTTCAGCAGGAAACCTCGTTCCGCGATGGGGCCGCTTCCACTTCCTACGCGGCGCTGGAACTGGTAGAAGAATTGACCGCCGACGTAGCTAACCCGCGCGTACTGATTGTGGGCTTGGGCGAAATCGGCGAAGATGTTTGCCGCCACTTCGGCGACAGCAAGTTCTTCACCGACGTCACCATCTGCAACCGCACCCGCTCGAAAGCATCCATGCTCGCCGGTGAGTGCGGCCTCAAGATTCTGAACTTCGAAGATCTGGTGCAGGGCCTCAAAGAGGCTGACGTTGTTATTTCGTCCATCAACGCCGCTACGCCTTTCTTCACCCGCGAGCTGGTTGCCAACCTCGATGTGCTGAGCTACAAGTTCTTCATCGACCTTTCGGTGCCCCGCAGCATCGAGAGTGAAGTAGAGAACGTACCCGGTGTACTGGTTTACAACATCGACTCCATCCAAAGCAAAGCCTCGGCCGCGTTGGAGCGTCGTCTGGCCGCCGTGCCGCAGGTACGTTCCATCATTACCGAAAGCATTGCCGGCCTCAACGACTGGAGCAAGGAGATGCTGGTATCGCCAACCATCCAAAAACTAAAGAACGCCCTAGAGCAGATTCGGCAGGAAGAGATGGACCGCTTCCAGAAGAAGATGAGCCCCGAGGAAGCCCGCCGCATGGACGAGGTAACTAAGTCGCTGATGCAGAAGATCCTCAAGCACCCGGTCATTCAACTCAAAGCCGCCTGCAAACGCGGCGAAGCCGACCAGCTCATCGACGTCCTCACCGACTTGTTCGATCTGGAAAATCAACCGACTGTTGCTTAGCTACCCAACCAAAACAACGAGCCCCTGCCGCTAGCTAGCGGCAGGGGCTCGTTGTTTTGGTGGATTTGTATCTACCTCAAAGCACGACTGTCATTCCGACATTCCACTCATCAAGTGGAGAGAGGAATCTGAGTGTAAATCGTTGGATCAGCTAACTCAGATTCCTCTCTCCACTTGATGAGTGGAATGTCGGAATGACAACTGCCCTATTGATGCTTATAACACAGATTGGTTTGTCGGCTTGACCGGACTTGGCACCCATGAAAAAAGACCGTCATAAGGCGGTCTTTTTCAGGTGCACGCAAGCCAAGGCTTACACTACATGGTGTCGCAGCATTCTTCGAGTGAGTCAATCACGTCGAGCAGCTTCGGAATGGAAAGCGAGTAATAGATTTTGGTACCCACTTTGAACGAGGACAGAATGCCACGGTCTTTGAGGGTAATCAGGTGCTGAGAGGCTATAGCCTGAGGTAAATCGAGCGTACGGTAGATTTCCGTTACGGTCATTTTATCCTCTTTGCCGAGCAAGTCAACGATGGCCAAACGCTTTGGGTGGGCCAATACTTTGAGCATGGCAGCGGCCTTATCTACTTTTTTGGATTCTACGCGTGAGAGCAAGGGTTTCATACTTATGGTCAACGGTGGCTGAAAAAGAAAAAGAGCAGTTCCGTCAGGAATATGACTAATACGATATTTCTGATGGAAAGAGTTCCTACGAATGAAAATCCCCTACAAAAAATTTGGGTGCTCCTCTAACGCGCGAGGTTCCAAAACATGTGCATTAGGAGGTCCAAGACCCGAAGCTCTACGGGAGCGACGTACCTTTGTTCATCGAAAATTCATTTTTTCTCGCTTATCCCATAATTTTTTCATGAAAGACCTACTAGCTAAGTTCGAGAACAAGCGTCCGGAAATAATATTTGAATGGAAGGATGCCGAAACCGAAGCAGAAGGTTGGGTGGTAATCAACTCGTTGCGGGGCGGCGCCGCTGGCGGCGGTACCCGTATGCGCAAAGGCCTCGACAAGCGCGAAGTGGAAAGCTTGGCTAAAACCATGGAAGTGAAGTTCACGGTATCCGGTCCGGCCATCGGGGGCGCCAAGTCCGGCATCAACTTCGACCCGCAGGATCCGCGCAAGCGCGGCGTGCTGGAGCGCTGGTACCGGGCCGTTATTCCGCTGCTCAAAGCGTATTACGGTACCGGCGGCGACCTGAACGTAGACGAAATCCATGACGTAATTCCTATTACCGAAGACTACGGCCTCTGGCACCCGCAGGAAGGCATCGTGAACGGACATTACCGCGCCACCGAGCCGCAGAAGATTCAGAAGCTCGGCCAGCTACGCCAAGGCGTGGTAAAAGTGCTGGAAGACGCCAGCTTCACGCCCGACTTGCGCCGCAAATACACCGTGGCTGATCTGATTACGGGCTACGGCGTAGCCGAAGCGGTACGGCACTACTACGAGTTGTGGGG
This sequence comes from Hymenobacter sp., assembly GCF_036387835.1. GTDB lineage: Bacteria > Bacteroidota > Bacteroidia > Cytophagales > Hymenobacteraceae > Hymenobacter. The sequence continues at coordinate 71,594 of NZ_DASVSY010000040.1, forward strand.
CAGCCGGTCGGTAGCGGGAAAGCGGGCCATTGTGCAAGGTTGGGGCAACGTGGGTGCGGCAGCAGCTTATTACCTGGCCAGCCAGGGGGCACGCATCACCGGTATCATCGACCGGGCCGGCGGGCTGCTGAACCCCGAAGGGTTTACCTTGGAAGAAATCCGGGCGCTGTTCCTCAACCGCATCGGCAATGCTCTCACGGCTGACAACCTGTTGTCGTTCGAAGAAATCAACCAGCAGGTTTGGCAATCCGGAGCCGAGATTTTTATTCCGGCCGCGTCGTCGCGGTTGGTTTCGCGGGGGCAGGTAGAGCAGCTGATTGCGGGCGGGCTGGAGGTTATTTCGTGCGGGGCCAACGTGCCGTTTCAGGATTCGGAAATTTTCTTCGGTCCTACCGGCGAGTTTGCCGACCAAAACACCTCCGTTATTCCCGACTTCGTGGCCAACTGCGGCATGGCCCGCGTGTTTGCCTACCTCATGGAAACCAACGCTGAAATCACCGACCAGGCCATCTTCGGCGACACCTCCCGCGTGATTCGGCAAGCGCTGGCCCGCACCCGGCAGCAAGACGAGCACACGACGGGGCTGGCGCAGAAGTCTTTTGAGATGGCACTGCGGCAACTCGTATAGGTTTAGTTCAATTGGTACGATTTTAGCAATATTACACAGCTTGTTTTTAAAAGGATTTTACCTATTATCTTCTTTATTTTGTACTACTACTTACTTTTCATCAACTACTTCAAGATGACTCTTCATGAATTCCTGAACTATCGTTTCCTTGGCAACGATGTGCAGGCGTATTTGTGGTGTGTGGGCATTCTGCTGTTTGGGTTTGCCTTCAAAACCTTGCTGTCCAAACTGCTGTCGAAGCTGTTGTTCCGCTTTATTCGCACCAAAACCGAAGGCGTAGCCGAGCATCATTTTCAGGCCCTGCTGATTCAGCCGATATCGGTGGTTATCTTCCTGGTCAGTACCTACTTTGCGTTCCAGGTACTCGATTATCCGGTGCGCAGCGACGAAATAGCGCACAATGAGCCGGCACTGAAAGTGTTTTTCTTTCGGCTGTTTCAACTGGCCGTTTTCTCGGGGGTGGGCTGGATTGCGCTGCGCATCATCGATTTCGCCGTCATGGTGTTTCAACGCCGGGCCGAAGCCACTCCCTCGCACCTCAACAACCAGCTGATTCCCTTCGCCAAAGACTTATTGAAAGTGCTGGTTATCACCATCACATTTTTGGTGATGCTAAGCCGCGTGTTCGGGGTCAATGTTACGGCCCTGATTGGGGGCTTGGGCATTGGCGGGTTGGCCGTGGCCTTCGCCGCCAAAGAAAGCTTGGAAAACCTGATTGCCTCGTTCACCATCTTCCTCGACCGGCCGTTTGCCGTGGGCGAATTGGTGACAGTGGGCGGCATTACGGGCACCGTAGAGAAAGTAGGTTTCCGCAGTACCCGCTTGCGCACGGCCGAGAAAAGCTACGTCACCGTGCCCAACAAAAGCATGATCGACAAGCCGCTCGACAACCTCTCGTTGCGCACCGCCCGCCGGGTGAGCTTCACCCTAAACCTAAGCCAAAGCACTACCAGTGAGCAAGTACGCGCCATTGTAGAAGGCGCCCGGGCTGTTATTGAAGCGCACCCACTGGTAGAAGAACAGCCCGAGGTGAAGTTTGCGGCCCTCACTCCTACGGCCAAGGAAGTAACCGTGCAGTACTTCGTGCACACCAATAGTTACCCCGAATACCTCGACGTGAAAGAGGAACTGAACTACAGTCTCATTGAAGTAGTAGAGCAGCACGGCGGTCAGTTTGCCAACTCCGGTACCACCATCGTGCAGTTAACTAACCCCACCGACAGCCTCAACCCGGCTATGCCTACTCTGAGCAGGTAACATCCAGCACTGTGAAGCGCCTATTCTTCCTTGGTGATGCGCACAGGCCCTAGCAAGCCCGAAGCAACCAAGGGCGAATCTTTATGGAAGTAGTTCCAGGTGGTAAAGCAATACCGGCCTTTCGAGGGGCGGGGCTGCTTGCGGAGAAACCAGTCGGGAAATTCTTTCAAGTAAAAGGACCCGGCCGCGAGGTGGCCGGGCAGCCACTCACAGTCGGCTGGCTCTTGCTCGTCTCCGATGAGGCGGTTGGCCCACACGTTGGTTACTTCGATTGCCAGCTGGTTGCCTTTGCGCTTCAGCAGAGTTGCCGGAATTTTCACCCGCCAGGGAGCCGTCCAGATTACACCTAGGTCTTTCTTGTTGAGCATGACCCGCGCCACGTGCTTGACGGTGCCTAGATCGAGGTAGAAATCCACTGGTTTGGCGGTTTTTTGGATAGCGGCCACATCGAAGGAAGTTTGGTAGCTGGCCGTACCGCTGAAGTACTTGATGCCGGGCTCGGCATTGGTGGTCCAGTCTTCGAGTTTGGCGAAGGCCACTGGCTTGGCCGGGCCGCCCCAAGCTGGATCGAACTGCACTTGCCACGGGGTGCGCAAAACCGTTACTTCCTGCTGAGAAGGAAAGTTGACTTTCGGTCCCGTCACTGGTTGATTCGCCGCCGTACGGAAAACGATAAAAAAGCTTTGAGCTTCCTCGAAATCGAGTGGTATCGTGGTTTTTCCGTCTTTCTCCTCGAACTGCGGCAGCAGCCGGGCACTGCCCGTTACCGGGTCCCATAGCTCGGGCCGCCGGCCTGCCACCTTGAAACTACAGCTGGCCGAACCCGCTTTACGCGCCGTGTTGGCCACAAAATAAATGTCGGTGTCGGCCTGGTTGCGGTGAATGAATTTCAGGGATGCGCTGCCCTGCGCGTTGCTTGTCGTGAAATCCTGCTTATCGGGTAACACAATGCGGCCCCATTGCAACAGCGCCTGGCAGCGCTGCCAATATTCGACCATGGCTTTGCCGGGCTTCCACCAGGTTTGCGTGCGGTCGAAATGAGTGCCCCACTGCCCCATAGTTGCGCCTGGTTGGTAGCGGTCGTCCCAGGGTTGCTGCACAAAGCGGTGCAGCACCATGCGGTTTACCCCGTCGCAGAAAGCCGCATCGCCCATGGGCTTCAGCCAGGCCGGGGTCTCGTTCCACTTACTGTCGCTCGGGTCGCCCGTAAAAGCTTCGGCTTCAATAAGGTTCTGCCCGGACTTGCGCAGCGCGGCTACGGTTGGCTCCAGCTCGTAGGGTGAGTACTGCCCTTTGTGGGTCCAGAACTCGGTCATTACGTTGTGAACCAAGGGCATCACCTCGTTTTGTCGCCAGGGGCCACCGTAGGGCTCGCACAGAAAGGTGAGGTTGGCCGCCTTCAGCTTGTTGGAGATGGTGGTGAAGTAAACATCCCGGTACAAGTCCTGAATTGTGGCTTTGAAGTCGTTTCTGAATTTAAGAGAATCTTGCTTGCTGCCGATGGTGCGGCCCGCCAACAGGGGCAGAAAAGGCGTCAGGTCGTATCCTCTGCGGGCCGCAAACTCCTCGCGCATCTTCGGGGTCCAGGTGGGAGTGCCGGCTTCGTAGCTGTCGAAGTGCACGTGCGTGAAGCCGGTACCTATCAGGTCGCCGAGATGCTTCCGTATTTCTCCCACAACGTGGTCCAGGTGAAAGTCCACGGCGGTCTGGCTCATTTTGTCGCACTCCAGGCCGGCGGCTTTCCACTGCGCTGGCTGAATGAGCGTGCCCGTGGTGGTATGGCCGAAACGATAGATGGTCCAGTTGCCGGCGGGGGCGTCCCACGCCAGCTGGCCATCGGCTTTCAGCTTGCTGCTCAGGTTGATAACCTGTTCTTTTGAAACGACGCCACTCGCGGGCACCGCCAGCACAGCTATATCTTTGTAGTACGTTTTGCGGGCTTCTATTTCGGGTTTCTCCACCAGTCCGGTTCCGGGATTGTACACCGGAAACGGCGTCTTCCCCCGCGGATTCACTTTCGGCTTTTCCAGGGTCAGCTGCAGCCCTTTGCGGCCGGCTACCTCCTGCTTCGACCAGCAAACCTCTTGCATGGAAAGCTCCGGCGTAATCCACACCCCACCGCTCGACTCGTAGCTAGGCCCGTTGAACATACCGAAATCCATGCCTAGCCGCTTCGACTCTTCGGCCGCGTGGCGCACCAGCTTCCACCAGGGTCCGGTCCAGGAAATAATTTCGGGCGTGGGACTCTTACCGATTTCGCAGGCCCACGGCGTGGTGATGTCGGCCAAGCTGAACATGGTGGTGCGGTTGAAGCCTTCTGCCTTCAGCGCTTCCAAATCCCGGGTGATGCCTTCTGCACTCAGGTTGGCTCCCATCCACATCCACAAGACACCGGGCTTCGCGCTTTCGGGTGGGTTGGCAAAAATCTTGGCAGGGTCCGTGACTGGCCGTGTGCTTGTTGCCGAGGGATTTGAAACTATCTGCGCAGAAGCTTGAGCAGCAATAAAAAAACAGGCCGCTGAAAGCTGTAATTTCCTTACAAGGCTGTGACTCATAGGAAGGAAACAAGGATGAACTAGGATGGAAGTGGCAGGAATCCGCTGAAGGTAAAAGAGCCGAGAGCCTCAACTGCCATGTAGTGTCCTGGCCGACCCTTACTTTAAAGCAAGCCGCTCTGGTTGGGCATGTTACAAACCAAAACTATGGCGCCGGCAGGCACAAACAACGCAGCATTTGCTAACGGCAAGACGCGCTCAAGCACTCCACAAAAAAGCCGGCTGCTCCTGATGGAGCGGCCGGCTTTTCAACTGCGTTTTAATTCGCTCTAGTGCTAGCGCCCGCCCAACAGGCCACCAAGTAAGCCGCCCATGCCGCCACCGCCGCCGAGCAAGCTACCAAGGCCACCGCCGCCCGCGCTACGTGGCGCCGAATTAGGCTGCCCGCCAAGACCTCCTAAAATAGACATGAGCGAGCCAAGTCCCCCGCTGCCTACGTGCGAGCCTTGCTGCGGCAGATTACCGTAGCTGCTTTGGGCGCCACCGCCGCCGAGCACACTGCTCAGCAGACCACCACCCAACAAACCACCTAGCATACCGCCCATTGAGCCGCCGCCCATAGCACTGCCCATGGCGCCGCTTAGCAAGCCGCCCATCGAGCCACTACCGCCGAGCATACCGCCGCCCATCGAGCCACCGCGGCCACCCATCACCCGCGACAGCACCATCGGGGCAGCAACACCGAGCAGGCCAGCCATCAAGGCTCCTTTCGGAATGCCCACGCTGGAAAGCTTGTCGGTAACACCGCTCAAGAAGCCTTGCTTGGCTGGATCGTTGGCGTCGTGCGGCACGCTGGCGGCTTGGTCAACTACTTGCTCCAGTGCTTGCGTCTGCTGCTGATTTACCCCGAGGTAGCTGGCAATCTTGTTTACCATGGCTTCCTCGTCGTTGGCGTACGAACCATCGGCGCGGGCGAAACTAATCAGGTCTGTTACCAGGGAGAAGCGCAACTCACTGCCTTTTAGTGCATCGAGATTAGCCTGAACAGTTTGGTTGGTAGAATCTTTAGCTGCCGCCAGCACTTGCTGCGTGGCACCACCCGAAAGGCCTGCTTGGTGCGAGAGTTGCTGCAAAAACTCGATTTCGGCGGGCGAGGCTTCCCGGTCAGCAGAAGCTAAGCTGGCAATAACACTCAAATAAGCCGCCTTTTCTTGGTCAGAATAGTTTTGCAGGAGTTGGTTGTCGTTCATGATGTTTATTGGCTAGGAAGGGGTGGACAAGTAATTTGAAGTTCTTAACGCACGCGCTTCGATTAGGTTGATTTCGGTGGCCCGCTGCCAATTGTATCTCCTTCTTCTGTTTCTTACCAGTAACAACGTTCCTACCCGGTCACCGTCCTTGCGCACACCCAAACTTTACTCAATAAGTTACGCGCTTACTCAACAGCAGTAACCACCTCCACTCTCTGCTGAACAGCTATGTTTCCTTTGATGACCCTCCCCGCCAAAAGCTACCTCAACACTTGACACTGTGCGCGTTAGTTCCCCCTACTAGCTGACACTAAAACTCGAAATACTCGCCGGTTTGGGGTTGGGCGGGTTTCTTCTCCTGCTTCTTCAATTCAAAAGGCTTGCGAGGCTCCGCGGGTGGCGCAGGTGTAGTGGCCGCGGCAGGGCTTGTGATAGTGGGCTTCAATAAACCATCGAGTAAGCCGGGCTTGCGGGTAGTTGCCGAGCCGCTCCCCGAGGAGCGCATGGCCTGGGCCCGCGCCCGGTCGTAGCTCACCCGGAAGTTGTTTTCATCGCCCTGAATGGCCAATAGCAAACTAGGACCCGCCGTGTTCCCGTTGGAAACCACCTTGGACAGCAAGCCCGGCAGAATGGGAATGCTCAGGTGGTAGTCCATTTGCTGATCGAAAGTGTGCGTGCCGGTAACGCGCACCAACGAAGCGGCTTTCACGTTCGAGCGAATTTCCATTTCCGGCAAGTACACCGTTCGGCTTTGAATGTAGACGGGGGTAGTCAGCTGAGCGAAGCGCAGATGCCGCAGCCGCTCGCGCCCGGCAATCATGGACAGCTTTTGCAGCGGCATGAAATTGTTGAGCTCTCCATTGCGCACTGTTACCTGCACTTCGGCTTGCAGCTTATCGGTGAGCGGATCGAGGTTGTTGCTGAAGTACATGTCCGATTCGGCAGAGGCGGTGAGCGTACCACGCAGGTGCCGCGCCGTAATAAACTGCTGTCCAAAGTCTTCGAACACATAAAACAGGCTATCGAGGGGTAGCTGCTGGCAGCTGGTACTGGAGCTTAGGCGCAGCAGCTCGGGCCGCCGGGCGTCGAGTGTACCCCGGAAACTAGCACGCCCACCCGCCGCCGCCACCGAAAGCGAAGGCGCGCTCAGCACTTGGTTTTGCAGCCGGATGGTACCCCGCAGATCCTGCCCCCGAAACCGCCGAAACCTGGCTCTTTGCGCCTGCACATTCACATCGAGCGCCAGGTTGGGCGGCAGCCGAAACCCGTAGCCACTCCCCGAAGAAGTTGAGGTCGAAGCGGCCGCCCCGGCCGAAGAACGCAAGCTGAGTAGCTGGTCGAAATTCAACTGCCTAGACCGTACATCAGCTTCCACTAGCAGTTGCTGCCGCGGCAAGAGCAGCCAGCCAAGCGCATTCTTGAACATGCCGCTCATTTGGAAATCAGATGCTCCAACCCGCCATGTGAAGCTATTGACGGCTACATCGTTGCGGCGCAGCAAAAAGCTGCCGTTCAGGCCAGTGAAGGGCTGTGTGAAGTCGCGCAGCCGCAACTGCACGCCCCGTAGCGCTAGCTCTCCCGCCGACTGCACAGCCGCCGTGGCCGGGCTGGCGCGAAACTCCCGCATGTTGCCTGCAAACGACACTTGCAGCTGCGCCGTGCCGCTCCCACTCCGCACGCCCGCCACCGGATAAAACTGCAAGACCCGCGCTACATCCAAGTCGGCGTTGAGACTCAGTGCCACCTGCGGGTCCTGAAAGTTACTGTAGCGCAGGCTGCCACTGAAAGGTCGGTTTTGCAAAGTGCCGCGCACGTCGCGCAAATTCAGCTCCGAGGTGCTAGCCGACCGCGCCGTGCCGCTGCTGAACGTAGCGGTCAAAAAGACATGCTCCACGGCCTGCTTGTATTCGGGGTGATAAAACGAAGCATCGCGGCAGCCGAACCGAAAATCCAGACGTGGATTTTCTTTGCCGGCCAAGGTCCCTTTCACAGTACCCCCGAAGTACACGTCGCCGCGGCTGCGGTAGGCGCTCAGGCGGTTGGCCACCCGCGGCGGCAGCAGCGCCAGCACCGACTGCACATCAGTATTGCGCCCATCCAGCTTGACATCCAGGTCGGTGGCCTGCCGGTAGCTCACCTTGCCTGCCACCCCATACGCGGCACGGCCTATAGTCAGTTCCGAGGGCTGGATGGTAACCAGCCGGGCCGCCCGGTCAACCCGCAAACGAGTAGTAACCTTTAAAGCTTTGTCACGAAAATAAACATCCGAACCGAGTTGCAGGGCTTCCACGTGCGTATCGCCTTGGGCTGTCACATCCACCAGCATGTCGTTCACGTCCAGCTCGGCCTGCATATCCTCGACGCGCACCGTATAGCGCTGCTCCCGCAGTTGGTCATCGTAGGTGGTATGAATTCGTTCTAGGTGCACGTTTTCCAAACCGAAAGCCAAGGGCTTGTCGGACGGGCCGGCAGTGGTATCGTAACGGATGACATCGTAGTTGGGGCGGCCTTTCACATCATGACCCACGTACACGCGGCCGTCGGTGAGCGTCACGGCCCGGATGCGGTAGTGCCCGCGCCAGATGTCCCAGGCATCGAAGGCACAGTACAGGCGCCGGACACGCGCCAGGGGCACTGTGTCTTGCGAGATTGAGCCGCTTACGCACACCTCGTGCAACGTGATAGATACTCTCGGAAACTGATCAAGCAGAGACACTTCCATCTTGCCTACTTGCACTGGCGTACGCAGGTAGCGGTTGACCTCTTGTACAAACAGCGCAATTATACGGTCCTGCCCCAGCCACACGCCCGCGATGGCGCCGCCAAGTAGCAACGCCAGGCTCAGCAAGAAATAAAGCATGTATCGCCGCAGCTTTTTCAATCCCTTATTATTTCTTGACTCTAAAAGAGTTGAACATCTTTACTTCCCTAGCAAATGAATTTCTAGGGGTAAAGTTCGCATAAAGAGTTGCGTAATCGAAAATGACCCTGCATATTTGCAATCCCAAACGGGAAACGCCCTTGGGAGATTAGCTCAGCTGGTTCAGAGCATCTGCCTTACAAGCAGAGGGTCACTGGTTCGAACCCAGTATCTCCCACTTTTCATAGTACGCATGCCTCCGGGAGATTAGCTCAGCTGGTTCAGAGCATCTGCCTTACAAGCAGAGGGTCACTGGTTCGAACCCAGTATCTCCCACCCTTTAAAAGGACAACCGATGATCGGCTGTCCTTTTTTGTTTTAGACTATTTTGACTTCGTGGCGTCAATTCTACTTGCTGCTATCTTTACTTAATGCCTGTCATCTGCCAATCCTGACCGTTTGCGGCTGATTCCCCGCGACTCTCTGTTCGCACCAGCCCGCTACTAGCATCCGCAGCCTTTCAAATAGTTTAGGCTCATAGGGTTACACAGTACAAGCAGAAGGCAGGCGAGTTTTATCGGCATTCCGGCGCTCTAGCGGCCAGCCCTTCAACTAGATATAAAGTGACACTGCTTTTATGACTGCTTCCAGCAAAGCATCCAAATACATAGTAGGTGTCTTTTTCGGCTTGCTGCTATTGCTGGGAATTAGCTTGCACCGCGACTATGGCGTGTCCTGGGACGAACCTACCGACCACCAGAACGGAGCAGTAAATGGGCGTTACGTAGCGGAATTGTTGTTTCCTGATTTGCTGCGTGGCCATCCTACTTTAGCCACCATCCCGCCCTTGGCTAACTACGCCGACAATGACCATGGCGTATTGTTTGAACTACCGGCCGCTGCTTTAGGGCTGCTACTTACCCCAGGAGATTCTCAAGGCTATTATTTTTTGCGGCACCTGCTCATTTTCTGCACTTTCGTGCTTGGCATCTGGGCTCTTTACAAGTTAGGGAGTGTTTATTTCAACAGTTGGCAGCTAGGGCTACTGGTGGCCCTATTGCTGGTGCTCTCCCCCCGAATGTTTGCCGAGGCGTTTTTCAACGGCAAAGACATACCCTTCATGGTATGTTTTACGCTAGGAATTTATACGCTAGCTCAGCTACTGGCTTATCCTACCTGGCTACGCGCACTGGCACACGCCTTAGCCACCGCCGCCGCTATCGATATTCGAGTGCCTGGTGTGTTGCTTGTTGCTTTCACGGCCGGCATGGTAGCCTTAGAAGTGCTATGGCCTACTGAAGGCCGGCAATATCCCCGTCGCCACTGGCTGGGCCTTAGTGCCGTATACCTGGGTGCAACGGGGGTATTTGTAGTGGCTGGTTGGCCGGCACTGTGGGCCGACCCATTCACCCACTTCCGTATGGCTTATCAAAGCATGAGCCATTTCAATTGGCCTACCAAAACCATTTACTACCTCGGCCACTACGAAATAGTCGATCAGTTGCCTTGGCACTACATCCCGGTATGGGTGATCAGCACATCCCCGTTATTATATGTAGCCGCCGCTTTGGTTGGCTTGGTGGCCTCACTCAGCCAAGCTTACGCGGGGGGTAAAGCGTGGCTTACCAGCTCAGCGGGCCGCCTCGACTTGCTGCTGGCGGGCTGGCTGTTTGGGCCTGGTCTTATCGTTGTGGTTTTACACTCAGTGGTTTACAACGGGTGGCGGCACTTATATTTTATTTATCCAGCGCTCTTGCTGTGGGCAGTTCGGGGCTTGGTGTTTATCATTGCTTTGGGGAAAAGCCGCTATAAGGCTTGGCAGCTAGGCGTTGTGGGCCTCGTAGTGGTGGAGCTTTTTCATATTGCATGGCAAATGACACGCCTGCACCCTTACGAGCACCTTTATTTCAGCACGTTGCCCCCTGATGCAGTGGAGAGGCTGCTGGAACGAGACTATTGGGCGCTCAGCTATCGGCAAGGTCTGGAATGGATTGCAGCGCATGACACGGCCTCGCAAATCACAATAAACCCCTCCAATCGGCATCCCCTCTACAACAATACCCTAATTCTTAATCCAGCAACTCGGGCACGTTTTCGTTATCAACCCAACAAAGAGGCCCGGTACTTTATTACTAACTACCGCCGGCACCCGCAGTCCTACCTCGACTCTATGGGGACGGAGGTGTATGTCATTCGAGCTGGGGGCATAAAAATATTATCGGTTTTCCGCCAGCCTTAGTCTACTCGGGTGCTGGTGGTCTGCTACTAGACTACCTGTTTCCTGTACTTCGTACCCTCCCCGCGCTTCTTACCTACATGCTAACTTCCACTAAGGCGGCTAAACTTACTATAGGCGCGTTTTTTGGCGTGTTGCTTGGCTTGGGTTTGCTGCTGGTGCGCGACTACGGCGTGTCTTGGGACGAGCCTAACAATCACCTCAACGGGCTCGTCAACCTTAAGTACATAGCTAGCCTGGTACTACCGGCCGAGCAGATACAGCAGAATCCCACCTTTGCCACCACGCCCGACATCCGAAGTTTCCCGGACGCGCACCATGGGCCGGTCTTCGAAATTTCGGCCATCCTGCTGAGCTACCTGCTCACCGACCATGACTCCCGGTCGTATTACTTGGTGCGGCACTTCTTGGTGTTCAGCGTGTTCGTGTTGGGGGTATGGGCCTTGTATAGAGTAGGGAGACACCGCTTCCGAGACTGGCGTTGGGGCTTGTTGGGGGCCGCGCTGCTGGTGCTCTCGCCGCGGTTCTTTGCCGAAGCCTTCTACAACGGCAAAGACATCGTGTACATGGCGGTTTTTGCGCTGGCCGTGTTTACGCTGCTCCGCCTGCTCGACAGGCCAACAATGGGCCGCGCCATCGTGCACGGGCTGGCAACGGCGCTGGTGGTCGATGTCCGGGTCCATGGCTTGCAGTTGCTTTTGTTCACAGCCTTAGGGCTATTCCTGGAATACCGCTTTAATGCCGCTCGACCACTGACTGCTCGTCGAACCTGGAAACTGGCAGGCGCTTCTGTTGGCACGGCAGGCCTAGGCATCCTAGCTGGCTGGCCTTACTTGTGGGCGTGGAGCATACCCGAGCTGCTATTGGTGGCGTCGCACGCGGTGCGTTACCCGTGGGGCTTTACCAACTTTTATTTGGGTGAACAGCTGCTGACCAAGGACTTGCCCTGGCACTACATTCCGGTGTGGATGCTGATCACTGTTCCCTTGCCGTATTCATTGGCGGCGGGTGCGGGACTATTGAGTTGGGTGCGGCACCTCTGGCAACAAGGATTCAGCTCCTACCTACGCACCTTCGAAGGCCGCACTGATTTGCTGCTGGCGCTGTGGCTACTCGCGCCGATAGGGGTTGTCATCATGACGCACACGGTGGTATACGAAGGCTGGCGTCACCTGTATTACATCTACCCGGCCCTACTATTGTGGGCGGTGCGCGGCTTTTGGGCCCTAACTAAATTAACTCGAAATAGAACTAATGGGCGGCTGGTAGCCCGCACGGTGTTGGGCGTTGCGGCACTCGAAACAGCTCACACCGCCGTGCGCATGGTACAGATGCATCCGCATGCCAACGTGTACTTCAGCTTTCTGCCTGGCGCTACCGCCGAACAACTATTCGAGCGCGACTACTGGTGTTTGGCGTACCGACAAGGGCTGGAATGGGTGCTGGCTCACGACACCGCCTCCGATGTGACCGTCAATGCCTTCTGGCATTACCCGCTCTACAACAACTCACTGATTTTGAAGCCCGAACAGCGCCGACGTGTCCGGTACACGCCTGGTAACACGGCGCGCTATTATCTGGCTGGCTACCGCTGGCACCCGCAACCCTACCTCGATTCGTTGGGAGCAGAGGTATATGTTATTCGGGCCGGGGGCATTAAGGTATTGTCAGTGTTCAAACGGCTGCCGCAAACGCCGGCCTGGAAGATGAATCCGCCCGCTAATAGTGTTAGCTCGCAACGGCTTCCAAGAGCCGCGAGCGGCAATTAATAGTCGGCTAGTAGCATCGTTGCCGGAATTTATACTTGCATACGCCGACAGATCCGCGGCTTATCCGTAATCTTTGGGGCACCTATTGCTGTTTGCTCGCTAGTTTCCTTTTTGCTGCTTTTCATGCCTCTGCTCGAAGTCACGACCCCGGCGCAGGTCCGTCAGTTCCTGGCGCTGCCCACCCGCATCTACCAAGCACACCCCAACTGGATTTCGCCGCTCGACCACGAGATTGAAGCCGTTTTTGATGCCAAGCGCAACCCGAACCTAGCTCAAGGCGCCGTTATTCGCTGGATACTGACTGATGCTACCGGCGAAACCATCGGGCGGGTGGCAGCCTTCGTGAACCCCGCCACGGCCCATACCGATGCTACGCTTCCAACTGGCGGCATGGGCTTCTTTGAGTGCATCGACGACCAGGCAGCGGCCAATATGCTGTTTGAAGCTTGTCGTGCCTGGCTGGTTGGCCAAGGGATGGCAGCCATGGATGGGCCCGTCAACTTCGGGGAGCGGGACCGGTTTTGGGGTTTGCTGGTAGCAGGCTTCACTGAGCCCAACTACGGCATGTTCTACCACCCGCCGTATTATCAGCAACTGTTTGAAAATTACGGCTTTCAGGTATACTTCAAGCAGTACACCTGTTACCGCGAGGTGGCTATGCAGCTGCACCCAAGCTTCAGCAATGCCGCCGTACGCTACGCGCAACAGTACCCAACCTTTCAGTTTCGCCACGCTAGCAAGCGCGACCCCGAAAAGATGGCCCGTGACTTCCACCATGTGTACAACCTGGCGTGGGCCAACCATAGTGGCGTAGCGGCCATGTCGTTGGAAAAGGCCCGTGACCTAGTGAAGCAGATGAAGCCCGTGCTGGATGAGCGGTTGCTCTGGTTTGCCTACCACAATGAGGAGCCCGTTGCCTTCTTCGTGAGCTTACCCGAGCTGAACCAGGTTTTCAAGCATGTGGGCCGCAACTTCAACTTGTGGGGCAAGCTGCGTTTCTTGTGGGAGAAGCGTCGCTACGACCAACGAACTGACAAAAAGCTGTTCGGCGTCATCTTTGGCGTGGTGCCGGAGTGGCAGGGCAAAGGAGTGGAAAGCGCCCTGATGGTGCACGCCCGCGCCGAGTTTATGCGGGCCGGCTACACCGAAATCGAAATGAACTGGATCGGTGACTTCAACCCCCGAATGCTGGCTATAACCCGCTCCATCGGGGCCCGCATCTACAAAACGCACATCACCTACCGCTACCTGTTCGACCGGGAACGGCCCTTTGAACGCAGCCCTATCATTCGGTGAAATAGTGAGATTGAGACGTGAGGAGACGGTCATGCTCATCTGGCGTCCGCGCAGGCGTAGCCGTAGTCGAAGCATCTTGCTAGTGTGCTACACCATTACAACGAAGTGGTAGAGATGCTTCGACAAGCGGACGCCAGATAGAGCATGACCGTCTCCTACCTCAAATCACTATTTCACCAACTCACCGTGTAGCGCCAGCACCTGCGGAATAAGTGGTTGCTGGTCGTCGTTATATACCACATGCTCGGCGCGCTGTACTTTCTCTTCCTCGCTCATTTGCTTGCCAATGATGGCCAGTATGTCGTCGGGGGTGCGGTGTGGGTCGCGGCGTAGTACGCGGGCTTGGCGCACAACTTGGGGCGCAAAAACGGTGATAATCTGGTCGAGCTGCCGGTAAGCCCCTGATTCGTAGAGGAGAGCCGCCTCTTTGAGCAGATAACGGTAGCCTTCTGCCTTTCGGGTAATCGACCACGCTTCAAAGTCGCGGCCGACGGCGGGGTGAACCAAGGCATTGAGGCGCGCCAGTTGCGTAGGATCAGTGAAAGCCACCCGCGCCAGATACACCCGATCAAGCTGGCCGGTAGCTGCATCGAAAGTGGCCGGACCAAACGCTGCCGTTAGCTCGTCGCGCAACGTAGCATCATGTCCCATTAGCCACTTAGCCCGCGCATCCGAATCGTACACGGGCGCACCCAATACTTGAAACAAGCGACAAACAATGCTCTTGCCAGAGCCAATTCCTCCAGTTATCCCAATGCGAAGCATACTTACAACGAGTTTCTGGTTGCTTGTTACTGGTTTCTACTTGCTGTTCAACTGCTCATAAGCGTTGTGCGGGGTTCGGCAACCGCATGAACAACCTACTATACAGACATCCATCAATTGCTAGCCACTTAATGAGCCGCGTCAATGACCATCAGAAACCCAAAACTCACTTAGCACTGACCTGAACGGCGCGGGTGATGATACGGCTGCCTCGGGCAACGGCTGGCGTGCCAGTTAGCAAGGGCTGCAAGCTGGAATCGGGACCAGTGAAGGAACTAAAGTGCAGCTGCACGTGCACCTGGCTACGGTCGAGGCGGGCTGTGTCTTCGGCAAAGCACTGGAGCTGTACCTGCACTGTAGCTGGCTGCAACTGATAGTCGCGGCCCGGTGGGAAACCGGCTAGCTCCGGCACTACCTGCACGGGTACGCTCACCAGCGGGCGGGCTTGCAGGCGTACCCGCACCTCAGGCACATTGGTTCTAACTAGCTCCGGGCCGCCAATGGGCACCCGTAGCGTGCCGTTGGTGCTGCTAGCCGGAGCTTGAGGCAAGTGCACCGGGTACGGATTAGCCAGCGCTTCTACCTGACGAGCAGGCCCCCGAAACACAACCACTTGCGGCTCGAACCGAGCCGCATAGGGTAGCGCCGACCCATCGGCAGCCGGACTAAGTGTGAGTGACAGTTGGCGGCTCACCAGCCGGTCGAAGCTTACCCACAGCGTGTCGCTAACCAAGTAGTTGAACTGCAAGCCTTCCATGGCCGCCTGCAAAGCGGGGCGCACGGCGGCTCCGGTTACGTAGCGAGTAGTTGGCAAGCCGCGCAACAAGGGTATTTCGGCTGGTTTTACGTCTAGCATCAGCTCCTTCCGCAGCAGCTTCCATCCTCTCCCAGTCACGTTCACGGCTACTTCGGTAGGCAACGGCTGCACTGGAATGTAGCGGGTATCGTCGTAGCGCCACGCCAACGGGTAAACGATGCGGGTCGTGTAGGTTTTGTTTAGCGCATTGAGCAGCCAAAAGGTACTGGCCGCCAGAAAACAGCTCGTTACAACCCGCCAGTAACTGCGCCGCTCCTTGTGGAGCGGGCTAACAAACCAGCGCAGCAAACTAATAGAGCGAACGAGCGGCATGCTTCTTTCAACGAGGAATTAGCAAGGAGGAGTTGAGAAGAAGGAAAAATGAAACCATTGTCTAAGCTTCTGTAAGTGAAGTAGTAAGCAGACAATTCATCTTTCCTAATTACGCTTTTCTTACTCTACTGCTACCGGTTTTGCCGGCTTCACTTCCCGCGCAATAGCCGAACGGTCGAACTTCAAGCGAGTACCCCGGTCCACTTCTATGGTCACAGAATCCTCGTTCACGTCCAGCACCTTTCCGTGCAGGCCGCCAATGGTAACGACGGTAGAACCTCTGGCAATAGATTCACGAAATTTCTTGGCTTCTGCCGCTTTGCGCTGCTGCGGCCGGATCATGAAGAAGTACATCACCACCGCAATACCAATCAGCGGCAGAAAAGAAGCCCAACCCTCCCCGGCGGGTCGAGCTTGTAACAAGAGCGTAAGCAACATATAGCTTGAGTAAGTGAGTGAGAAGAGCAACGGAGCAATTACTCCTTACTCTTTTTTATTGCGCCAGCGGGCCTTGGGAGCCGTCGGAGAGGATGTTGGCTTTGATGCTAACCACGGTGATGCTCGGCGCGGTGTTGGCTCGCACCGATACTTGCTTGTTTTGGATGCCCGATTTGCCGTGGCTGTCAAACTGCACGTCGATGGTGCCTTTGGCGCCGGGAGCTATGGGCTCTTTGGTCCAGTTGGGCGTGGTGCAACCGCAGGAAGCCGTGGCATTTTCGATGAGCAGCGGCGACTTACCGGTGTTGGTAAACTCGAACGTGTGCTTTACCACGTCGCCGGGTTTGATGTCGCCGAAGTCGTGCTCAGCTTGCGCAAAGCTCATAACCGGCGCGTTCGGGTTAGGCGTTTCCGTATCCGACACCACATTAGGGTTGTCAACGGTCGGGTTGGCAGCGGCTTCGCTGGCATCGGTGGCCGCGGCGTTCATGCCTTCGGCGCCTACTTCGGTGGTCTTATCTGTGTTGCAAGCGCTTACCAGCAGAATGCCAGACAGTAGCAGAGAGGAAAAAAAGGTGCGTTTCATATCGGTTTTAGAAGCCACCAGCCCGGCGGCACGGCGTAAAAGTTTCGGTAAAATTACGGTTTATTCGCGGGTCGTCCTGCACTGGCACAGGTGCCTTGTAGACTTTAGAATGTAACGCGAAGTTCCCCTTCGCGCCGCGTTGTCCGAAACGTATACTGCCATTCGAGCAGACGTTGGTCACGTGGCGCGAAGGGGAACTTCGCGTTACACTATTTCAAGCAGCTTACTTACCGAGGTTGCTGATGATGGTTTGCGCAAACTCACTGGTTGATGCCGTGCCGCCCAAGTCGCCGGTGCATTTCTGCTTATCTTTGAGCGTGATTTCCAGCGCTTTATCAATGGTATCGGCGTACTGGTGCTCGCCCAAGTGGTGCAGCATCATCAGGGCCGAACGCAGCAAGGCCGTTGGGTTGGCTTTGCCTTGACCGGCAATGTCGGGGGCCGAGCCGTGCACGGCTTCAAAGATGGCCATGTTGTCGCCGATGTTAGCGCCGGCCACTACGCCCAAGCCGCCTACCAAGCCTGCGCAAAGGTCTGATAAGATGTCGCCGAACAGGTTGGTGGTAACTATCACGTCGAACTGCTCGGGCTTGTTGACGAGCTGCATGCACATGTTGTCGATGATTTTGTCTTCAAACACGATGTGCGGAAACTCGTTGGAGGCTTCCTTACAGGCATTTAGCATGAGGGTGCCCGCCATTTTCAGGATGTTGGCCTTGTGGGCCAGCGTCACCTTTTTGCGGCCGTGCCGGTCGGCATAAGCGAAAGCCGCGCGGCTGATTTTGCGCGAACCTTCCTTGGTAATGCGGTTAAAGGAGTCGGCAATGCCAAGGCGCTCGTCGTACACTTCGAGACCCGAATACAGGCCTTCAGTGTTTTCGCGAAACAGTACCAAATCAATGCCTTCGTAGCGCGTTTTGATACCCTCGGTGGTTTTCGAAGGGCGGACGTTCTGGTAGAGGTCGTACTTCTGGCGCAGCGTTACGTTGATGCTCCGAAAGCCCTTGCCCACTGGCGTCGTAATCGGGCCTTTTAGCGCCACCCGGTTTTTCTCCAGCGACGTAAGCAGTGCCTGCGGAATCAGCTCTCCCGACTGGTCGAAAGTGGTTTGACCGGCGTTTTGCTCTTCCCACAACACGGGCACCTGCGCCGCCGCAAAAATATCAGTTACCGCTTTCGTGATTTCGGGGCCAATGCCGTCGCCGGGGATGAGGGTGATAAGGTGCATGTGTTGAATGGCTAAATGGCTGGATTGTTGAATGGCTGAATTGTTAAATTGTTGGTCGCTGTAACGAGACGTCAGAACGACCAACAATTAAGCAATTCAGCCATTCAACAATTTCTATTAAATCGTCTTGCGGGAATTGATTTGATTGATGAGTTGGTCGACGTCGCCGAGCAGTTGTTCGGCTTTGCTTTTGGCGTCCTGAATTACGCGCTGGCCTTCGCTTTTGGCGGAAGACGGCCCCATGTCAGAACGACTCGTAACTAAGTTCTCGGTAAGGTCGGCCAAGTTCTCGCGGTATTTCTCCAGCTTATAGCTCAGCCAGCTACGGGTTTCGCGGCCCTTTTCGGGAGCATACAACAATCCGAAGAGGGCACCGGTGAGGGCACCGCCCGTAAAGCATACAAGGCCAGTTATGGTTTTGCTACCCATGAGATTTAGGAGTGAGTATTAGAGGGATGGGAACTGAGACAAGGAAAGTGAACTTAAGTACGCAGAAGTTACGGATGAGTATAAGAAGCGAATACTCAACATTGATTATCAAATGCTTATCACTTAGCACCCTACACTCAATACTAACTACTGATTGTCCAGCAACCCGCGGCCCGACTTGCGGATGGCTCCACTAGCCGTCAGATCCTGCGCCAATTTATCTAGAATCCCGTTCACAAACTGCTTGCTCTTAGGAGTACTGTAAATCTTGCTGATTTCTATGTACTCGTTGATGGTCACTTTCACCGGGATACCCCGGAAAAGGTGCATCTCACACAGCGCCATCTTCAGCAGAATCTTGTCGGTAAGCGCCACACGCTCCACGTCCCAATTCTGCGTCGATTCGGCAATGAGCTTCTCGTATTTCTCGTCCTCGGCCTGCGTTTGCTTGTAGAGGCTTTCGGCAAACTCCTTGTCTTCCTGCCAGTTGGCCGACAATGACATTAGCTCCAAGTTCTCGTCGGCGGCTTCGTCGAGCATCTTCACCGTCTTCAGCACCAGATTCTTGACGATGGGCCGGTTTTCCTCCCAATTCAAGTCGTCTTGCTCGAGGTAGCGGGGCAGGCTTTCGCCCTTAAAGACGTAAGTTTTGTAGAGGTGCTTCAGTGTCTCCTGCTCCTCGGTATAGCTGCCGGCCGGCGCGGCCAGGTAGCTCAGCAGTTCCGGGTCGTTGCGCATCTCGTTGCGCCAAGCCAGTCGTAAGGCTTCCCGCTCGTCTTCGCCCTGCCACCGCTGCGAGCGGCGAATGGTGAGGTCGATTAGCTGTTTGTTGCTTATCAGCTTGGCAATGACCGAGTTCTGCTCGAGCCGAGTGGTGTCGAGCAGCGGCTCTTTCGAGGCCAAGTGTTTGCGGGCTTCGCGGCCTTTTTCTTCTTCTATGATTTGAAGTAGCGCCTCCGGGATGTTGAGCAGGTGCAAGTACTGGTCGTGAATGCTTTCGGCGGCGTGCACCATCTGGCCGGCGTAGAACGAGGCGTCCTTGGCTACGGCTTTCTGGTAGTACTTGATGGCGTCCGCCACGGCGTCCTGCACGTCAACGTCGTCGCTTTTTTCCGGCTCCTGGCCGGTTTTGTGCCACTCCTTGAACGTGAGTTCGGCCATCTTCTGCTGCCCTTTCAGCAGGCGGCGGTCCTGCGGTTCGGGCGAGGTAAGGTCGGGCGCGAAGGTGTCCGCAATCCGGTCATTGGCCAGTAAAAAATCAGACCCTACGGCCTGATGGTAGGCGTACAGGGCCTGCATGACCTTGATGCGAAGCGTGCGACGGTTGAGCATGGGTTGGTTATTGATTGTTGATTGCTGATTGTTAGTTGTTGATTAGTAAGTATCTGGCTTGCGCGCCGAATAGGCTAACAATCAACAATTAACAATCAGCAATCAACAACCAGCTATTAATAAGTTGATTTGACTTTGCCGATGGCGGCAATACGCTCTTCGGCCTGCCGGATGGCGGCAGCTTGAGGGTGAGTGTGTTCTTGTTCGGCTTTGAGCAGCACCTGCGTGGTGTAGTCGTAGATTTTTTCGGTTTGCACAAGGGCCGTCTGGCGGCTACCCCCAATTACTTCGGAGTAGACGTTGATGAGGCCGCCGGCATTGATAAGGAAGTCGGGGGCGTACACGATGCCGCGGTCCACGAGGGCGGGGCCGTGCACGTTCTCGTTTTCCAGTTGGTTGTTGGCGCAACCGGCTACTACGCGGCAGCGCAGGCGGTCAATGGTATCGTCGTTGATGGTGGCACCTAGCGCGCAAGGCGAGTAGATGTCGACGTCCTGGTCGTAGATTTCGTCTAGACTTACGGCCAGCGCGCCAAAGCGGGCGGCAGCTTCCAGGGCGCGGTCTTCGTAGTAGTCGGTGAGCACGAGCTTGGCGCCTTCCTTCTGCAAGTACTCCAGCAGGTAGGTGCCCACGTGGCCCACGCCTTGCACGGCAATGCGCTTGCCAGTGAGACTATCGGAGCCGAAAGCTTTTTTGGCGGCGGCCTTCATGCCCATGTAGGTGCCGTAGGCCGTCACTGGCGACGGGTCGCCGGAGCCGCCCATGCTTTCGGGCAGGCCGGCCACGTGCTTGGTTTCCATCCGGATGTACTCCATGTCCTTGGTGGTCATGTTCACATCTTCGGCCGTGATGTACTTGCCGTTCAGGTTCTGCACGAAACGACCAAATTTGCGCAGCAAACCTTCGGTCTTCATAGTGCGGGCGTCGCCGATGATAACAGCTTTGCCGCCGCCCAAATTCAGGCCCGAAATAGCGGCCTTGTAGCTCATGCCGCGGCTTAGGCGCAACACATCGTGCAGTGCTTCGGCATCGGAGGCATAGTGCCACATGCGGGTGCCGCCGAGTGCGGGCCCGAGCACCGTGTTGTGAATGCCGATAATGGCCCGCAGACCCGTTTCGTGGTCGTGGCAAAACACCACTTGCTCGTGCTGATGCTCGGCAATCTGGCCGAAGACCGACGTATCGGTCGCCTCGTGAAATTCAACCATTAGGATGGGAAATATGGGGTGGGAGTTTGGGGGAAGAAAAGAGCGGAACTTGGTTGTTGTATCTTTGAGGACAGTAACGCGAAGCGCTGCGACCTAGTTATTAGCGTCTTTCCGTAGATCAACGTTTAATAGCCCGCAGCACTTAATGGTGCCTCCCTCAATTCGGGTGCAAAAGTAACTTTATTTCCGGTTCCGGCCATTGGTTATGCTATCTACGCGGCCGGCCGGGTCGCTGTTTTCCTGCCTCTATCCCCTTCCCTCGTGCGCGCTCTTTCTGCTACCAATAAATACCTGTACCGCTACAAATGGCACTTCCTCGGAGGAGTGCTGTTCGTGGCGCTGAGTACCTTGCTGGCCATTTTTCCGGCCCAAATTGTTCGCTACGCTTTCGATCTGGTAGGCGAGGGCATCGACCTGTATCACTTGTTTGCCGGTACTTCCTCGCAAACCGAAGTGTACACGCTGTTTGGCCGCAACGTGCTGCTGTATGGGGTACTGATTATCGTGCTGGCGTTGCTGCGCGGGGTGTTTCTGTTCTTTATGCGCCAAACGCTTATCGTGATGAGCCGGCACATAGAAAACGACCAGAAAAACGAAATCTACCAGCACTACCAGTCGCTGCCCCTGGCTTTCTACCGCCGCCACAGCACCGGCGACCTGATGTCGCGCATCTCGGAAGACGTGGGGCGGGTGCGCATGTACTTCGGGCCGGCCATCATGTACTTCATGCAGCTGGTGCTGCTGTTCGTGCTCATCGTGCCGCTTATGTTCCTAGTAAACGTGAAGCTGACTGTTTACACGCTGCTGCCGCTGCCTATTTTGAGCGTCAGCATCTTCTACGTCAACAACCTGATCGAGCGGAAATCCGACGAAATTCAACGGTCTTTGTCGGGCATGACCACGTTTGTGCAGGAGGCGTTTTCGGGTATTCGGGTGCTGAAGTCGTTTGTGCGTGAGGAGGACTCGCACCAGCAGTTTACGGCGGCTTCCGATGAGTACAAGGAAAAGGCGCTGAGCTTGAACTTCGTGAACTCGCTTTTCTTCCCGCTGATTTTGTTTCTGGTGGGTTTGAGCACCATTATCACGGTGTATGTGGGCGGGCAGGAGGTTATCCGGGGCACTATCACCACGGGCAGCATTGCCGAGTTCCTGATTTACGTGAACCTGCTCACCTGGCCCGTTACGGCGCTTGGCTGGACTAGCAGCCTCGTACAGCGTGCCGAAGCTTCCCAAGCCCGCATCAACGAGTTCCTAGATCAAAAAACCGACATCATCTCGCAGCAAGACATCGAGCAGGAAATCGTCGGCGACATAGTCTTCGACCACGTCTCCTTCACCTACCCTGACACCGGCATCCAGGCCCTGCGCGACGTTTCGTTCCGCGTCCGGCCGGGCCAGACCTTGGCCATTATCGGCAACACCGGCTCGGGCAAAAGCACGGTGGCCGTGCTGCTCTGCCGCCTCTTCGACGTTACGACTGGCACTATTCGGGTGGACGGCGTGGACGTGCGCGACTTCTCGCTGAACTCGTTGCGCGAGCAAATCGGCTACGTGCCGCAAGACGTGTTTCTGTTCTCCGACTCCATCCGCAACAACATCAACTTCGGCCTCAGTGACCCCACCGAAGAGCGGATGCAGCAAGCCGCTAAAGACGCCAACGTCTACGAGAACATCATCCGCTTCCCCGAAGGCTTCGACACCAAGCTTGGCGAACGGGGCATCACGCTTTCCGGCGGCCAAAAGCAGCGCGTCAGCATTGCCCGCGCCCTGGTGAAAGAACCCAAAATCCTGATCTTCGACGATGCGTTGTCTGCCGTCGACACCAACACCGAAAACGCCATTCTTGATGCGCTTCAGCGCATCATGCACAACCGCACCAGCCTCATCATCTCGCACCGCGTCAGCTCCGTGAAGCTAGCCGACGAAATCCTGGTCCTCGACGACGGCGTTATCGTGCAGCACGGCACCCACGAAGCTCTCATGCAAGACGCCGACGGCTTGTATCGCGCCCTGTACGAGCGGCAGCTTCAGAGCGAGGATGTAGCGTGAAAAAGTTTACAGCTGACAAGGAAAGAGGGTGTATGAAATAATTAATCTCATGCAGTCCGCATTGCCCTCCGAGTGGCCTCACCCCCTAGCCTCTTCACCATCAAGTCGTTAGCTACTAGCTGTTGGCTGTTAGCTTTCTGGTTCTCTACAGGTTAGAGCCAGAAAAAGAAGCTATGACTAGTTCCCCCTTTTCACGGGAGAGGGGGTTAGGCCCCGCATGAACGACTTACACAACGTAACAGCAGTAATTGAGACAAGCAGAAAGTTGTGAGTTCAACAACACACAAAAACGCCCATCCGGCTCGTACCGGATGGGCGTTTGCAATGGGAATGAGGAGAGAATTACTGACCTACCATAACGCGCTTCATGCCGCGCCGCTCACCGGAGGTGCACTGCACGATGTAGGCGCCGGGTGGCAGGTTGCGCACATCTAGCACAGCCACGTCGTTGCTGCTGATTAGGTCACGGGTGATAACCGGGCGGCCATCAGGACCATTTATTTCGACGCGCGTGGGGTTAGGCGAGTTGGTACGTACGGTGAGGCGCCCCGTTACAGGATTGGCATTGGCGAGCACCTTTAGCAAGGTGGTATTGACAGCTGGCGCCACCATCTTGTCGGTGACTAGTGCTACGGGGGCTGGCTCGGGAGCAGCTGGCTTGACGGGGGCTGTTTTAGAGGCAGGAGCCGTAGCTGGCTTAGCGGCGGTGGCAACAGGCTTGGCTGCCGGAGCAGCTGGTTTTTTTACTGCTCCTGGCACTGGTTTCTTGACCGCCGAAACGGCAGTTTTTACCGGTGGCTTAGCGGCTGGCTTAGGCGCCGCTTTGGTTTGCGCCTGCGTCGAGGTGCAGAACAGCAAAGTAGCTAGCAAGCCAATAAAGGTGAATAGAAGTTTCATACGCACGCCTAATGTTAAAGTGAGCTGTAGTGAATTCTTGTAAAATTAATTAAATATACGCCTATATCAGACGTTTTCCTCAGAATATTATAATAATGAATATTTTCCTACACTCCATTATACATACTAAAAACACCATAAATGACTAGGCCTTGGTAGTAGAAGTAGTGAAGCTGAACCATACAATGATGCCAGTACATAAGCTGAGGATGCTACAAGCTTAATGCAGGCCCTTCGCTGCTGCTGTCTTCTCGTGTGCTGCTTCCTCTATAACCGCCACAGTAAAAAGATCTTTCAAACAAGGCAACTAGCACGCCAGCTAGTCAGCCCACACTATCGGCAACTAGATGGTTATAAGCCGCAGTAAATGAGTGTTCTGCTGGGCACTCTTCATAAGAGCAGACCTGAGAAAAGTTGAGTGCAGAAGCGCTTAAGGCTACACCTGATAGAATTTTCTTGAGCGGAAGTTGCGCGACTTCCAGATTCTCACTTACCTTTGCCTCATAATTCCTCGGGGTGTAGCGTAGCCTGGTATCGCGCCAGCATGGGGTGCTGGAGGTCGTAGGTTCGAATCCTGCCACTCCGACCGAAGAACTTAGTGTCCGAAGAGCCTCTGGGAACCCCACCCGGAGGCTTTTTTCGGCCATACCAAGTACCATCTCTAGGCGTACAAGTTGCCCAAGGGTCCTCTCGGGGTGTAGCGCAGCCCGGTAGCGCGCGTCGTTCGGGACGACGAGGCCGTAGGTTCGAATCCTGCCACCCCGACTGCTATTTCATGCAAAAAGCCCGCTGCGCAGGTGCGCAACGGACTTTTTGCTCTTAACTTTAACTGCCTCAGACGGCTTTTAACTTATCTGTAGAAGCCACGACGCTTTTGCATATTCGGCTTTTTGCTTCCCGAGCTAAGCAGTAGCACAGTGCCGGCCGTTACCGCTACAATAGTGGCCATTTTGGTTACGAAAGCGGTGCGATTGTGCTTCCACTCCACGGCGTAACCTTTTTCGGCGAAAATGTTGGGCACTTTGCCATGGGCGAAATCTTCGATAATGCCCTCAACCACATTTACCCGGTCGGCCAGCAGCAGGGGCAGCCAGTGCGCGTAGTGCGATTCGCTGTACTTGAAGGCAAACCGCCGAATCATGCCGCTTAACCCAACCGGGGGCGACGATTCGCCGAAAACGGCTGATACGTTCGGACGCTCAATGGACTTCAGCACTTCAACATCTACCGGCTGCAGGGAAGCGGGCCGGTGTTTATTATCGGGGTCCTGCGATACATTCAGGCGGGGTTCCCGCATGGGGTAGGTAGGATCGTTTTCAGGGTTCGCATCAATTCCCCAACCGGGTAGCTTTCGCGGATCTAGCAGCGTATTTTCCATGGTCAGTTGACGTTAGATTTTGGGAGTAGGGAAAACCAGCAGAGGCTTGATGCAATTGTCGAGTTTAGCTGAGAACAGGCGGTAGCCATCGGCCACTTCCTCGAGCGGAATCCGGTGCGTAATTAGCGCCTTCGGGTTGATCACCCCATTCTGTACGTGCTCGATCAGGCGCGGTAACAGGCGCTTTACCGAAGACTGATTGCCTCTGATTGTGAGGCCTTTGTTCAACACGTTGCCTATCGGCACCAAGTTGTCGGTAGGACCATAGACGCCCACTATGGATATTACGCCACCCTTCTTTACAGAGTTGACAGCCCAATGAAGTGCCGTAGCCGAGCCTGCTTGCAAAAGCAGCTTACGGCCCGTGATGGTTTGCATGGCGTTGCCAGCTGCTTCCGCACCTACGGCGTCAATCACGCAGTCAGCGCCGAGGAAATCAGTGGTTTTCTTGATGAACACCACCGGATCGTCCATGTCTTTCTCGAAGTTGTAGGCCTCGCAGTTGGCGTAGTTGCGGGCAAATTCCAGGCGATAGTCTTCCTTGTCGATGATGATGACGCGGCCAGCCCCAAACAGCCAGCAGCAGCGCGCGGCCATTATGCCTACCGGGCCCGCCCCGAATACTACCACTGTGTCGCCCGTTTGAATGCCAGCCATTTCGGCGGCTTGGTAGCCGGTAGGTACTACGTCGGTCAGCAATACGGCATCGTCGGGGTCCATGCCCTCCGGAATTACCGTAGGACCAACGTTAGCGTAAGGCACCCGAGCGTACTCGGCCTGGCCTCCATTATAGCCACCGGCCGTGTGGGAGTAACCAAATATGCCACCCACGGCACTGGCTTGCGTGTTCGATTCGTGGCAGTTGCCAAACATACCTTGCTTGCAAAAGTGGCACTCGCCGCAAGCTATATTGAACGGTACCAGCACGTGGTCACCCACCTTAATTTTGGTGACATCCGGGCCTACTTCCTCTACAATACCGGTGAATTCGTGCCCGAAAGTCATCCCGACGCGGGTATCTGGTACGTTGCCGTTGTATAGGTGCAGGTCGGAGCCACAAATGCAGGAGCGCGTAACCCGGACGATGGCATCCTGTGGATGCTTGATTTCAGGCATCGGCTTTTGCGTGGCACGGACCCTTTTCGGGCCCCGGTAATCCATTGCTAGCAT
This sequence comes from Hymenobacter sp., assembly GCF_036387835.1. Taxonomy (GTDB): domain Bacteria; phylum Bacteroidota; class Bacteroidia; order Cytophagales; family Hymenobacteraceae; genus Hymenobacter. Next base: position 97,994 of record NZ_DASVSY010000040.1, read on the forward strand.
AGGAATTTGGTTTTGGAAGTGGAAATCAGGCGGCGGCAGCTCCGCCGTTTTTCGAGGATGACGTGAATCCGACGAACCCGAAAGCGTTTTTAGGAGCTGTTAAGCTGTACTTACCTCCTTGCCTAAGGTTCTTGTAACTAGCGCAATCACTTGGAATTACGCATTAATACGGACTCGTTTTGCAGCTAGACTGCTATAAATACTGAGTTTAGGTTGTCCCTGTAATGGCTGCTTCAATTCTTGGCCTACAAACAATAACCCGGCAGCATCTGAGTGGAAAAACTATCCGCTCAGATGCTGCCGGGTTACTTTACTTACAATTCGTTGTGATTGTTTTCCCTACTTCACCACCGCCCACACCTCTACCGGACCGGTGTTGGGAAACCGTTCCAGGTACACGTTCTGCAAGGTGATGCCGTTCTGCTTGGCCTGGTCTCTCACTCCGGAATACAGCTTGTCGGGAGCTACGAGGTAGCTGGCTTCGATGCTGGCGTGCAACACCCGCTGCCCGGCCGGAAACACCCGGTACTTATATCCTGCTGGCAATTGCTGCGACACCGTATCGTCGACCACGAGACCTACGAAAACCTTGGCGGCTTCGCTGGAGGAAGCAGGATCGTTGTAGAAGATGTTGCCGAAGGTGCCCCTCAGCTTACCCGAGCTGCGGATTTCGTACGCCTTGCGCGTTAGGTCGCCGAAGGCTTCGCTGTTGCCGGGTCCTTCGAAGTAGCTGCCCGCCAGAAAGATAGGCTGCGTAGTAGTTTCCAGCTTCACATCGGCGTGCTTGAAGCCGCCTAATGCGTAATACGCTACCCCAACCGCGATAATAAGAACTATAGAGAGGATCAGAAAGACGCGGTTCATTTAGTTGAATTTGTGATTGTGTTGTAAAGCGAAGCGCTCATTCCAACGCAGGAGGAATCTTAGCTACTTACTCTAACCGCTTCGTCCATATTCCGCTTGCCTCGGAACGAGAGTTTAGCTTTCGTTCTTGACCACGCCGAGCACGTCGCGGTACTGCATCTGGTAGAGTTGAGCATAGTAGCCACTCTGGCGCAGCAACTCTTCGTGGCGGCCCGACTCCTTGATTTCGCCGCGGTCCATGACAATGATACGGTCGGCTTTTTGGATGGTGCTCAGGCGGTGGGCAATGACCAGGGCCGTACGCCCCTGCATCAGCTTCTCGATGGCCGCCTGAATCAACTCTTCGGTTTCAGAATCAACCGACGAAGTAGCTTCGTCGAGCACGATGACGGCGGGTTGGTACACCATGGCGCGCACGAAGCTGATGAGCTGCCGCTGCCCCACCGACAAGGTGGCCCCGCGCTCCATCACCGGATAATTGAGGGAGCCGGGTAGGCGCTCGATAAAGCGGCGGGCTCCTACGAGGTCGGCGGCTTCCCATATTTGCTCGTCGGTGATGTCTTTGCTGCCGAGCGTAATATTGTCGCGGATGGTGCCGGCGAAGAGAAACACGTCTTGCAGCACCACTCCAATGCGGCGGCGCAGGGCATTCAGGTCATATTCTTGCAAGTCGTGGCCGTCGACGCGGATGTGGCCGCGGTTGATGTCGTAGAAGCGGCTGAGCAGGTTGATGATGCTGGTTTTGCCGGCGCCCGTGGCTCCTACAAAGGCTACAGTTTGACCCGCCTCCACCTTGAAGCTGATGTCGCGCAGCACCCATTCCTCGTCGTTATAGGCAAACCACACTTTATCGAACTCCACTTCGCCGTGCAACGTGGCCGGGGCCAGTGTGCCGTTGTTGGGAATGTATTCTTGGCTGTCGAGCAGCTTCAGCAACCGCTCGGTGCTGACCAAGCCCAACTGCAGGGTATTGAACCGGTCGGCAATCTGCCGTATAGGTCTAAAGAACAAGGCGTTGTACATGATAAAGGCAATGAGGGCGCCTTTGGAAATAGTGCCCTCAATCTGCCCCTGCGCCGCATACCAAACCAGCAAACCGACCCCAACGGCGCCTAACACTTCGGCCACCGGAAAGTAAATAGAGTAGTAAAGCACCGACCGGATATTGGCGCGGGTATGTTCTTTATTCAAGGCCTCAAACTTGCGGTATTCGCGCTGCTCGTTGTTGAATATTTGCACCACGTTCATGCCCGTCAGGTGCTCCTGCACGAAGGCATTCAGGTTGGCCACGGCCGTGCGTACTTCCTGAAACGACTTCTTCACTTTCTCTTTGAACACATACGTGCTAAAGAGCAGCGGCGGAATCACCGACAAGCTCACCAAGGTCAGGCGCCAGTCGATGTAGAACATGAAAGCCATGATGAAAACCAGCTGCAAAATGTCGCCGAGCATGGCCGCCAGTCCTTCACTAAACACGTCGGAGAGGGTTTCGACGTCGGAGATATTACGGGTGGTGAGTACCCCAATGGGCGTCCGGTCGAAGAACTTGAGGCGCAGGTTGAGAATGTGTTTGTAGAGGTCCACCCGGATGTCGCGCACGATATACTGTCCGAGCCAGCCGCCAAAGTAGGTTTGCAGATAACTCACCAAGGCATTGGCCACGAGCAGCACCAGCAGCAAAGCAAACATCTTGTTCAGCCCGAGCCAGTCGTTGTTTTCAATGGTGACATCGACCATCCGCTGAATCAGGAACGGCCGTAAGGTGCCGAGCACGGCCGCGGCCACCGTCAGGAATACCAGCAGGTAGAAAATGCGCCGATACGGCCGCACGTACACCATGAGCCGGCGCAGCACCTGCCAGTCGAAGATGTTGCCGGATTTGGTGGCAGGAGTAGTTGGGTCCAAAGTAGATGGGATTTGAAAAGTAGTAACCAGCGTCAGGCGCAGGAGGTTGCATATGCTGCTTAATAGAACGCCATACAACGGCGAGGAAGCACCTGTTTAGAACGGTGAGGTAGCGCGGAAACCACAGGAAACCACAGGAAACCACGGGAAACTCATTCTGCAACTAGTTGAATGAATACTCGGTACCGCACCGCGTAACTCATACGCGTAGGAACTCGCTGCGCTCGTCGCGGAACGGATTTCCTGTGGCTTCCGCGCTACCCTCGCTTAACTCCAACCGGCCGCTTCAGGCTGCTTGGTTGCGCGGAATGCTAGTAGGGATGTTCAACCTACCGCAGTTTAGCGGCCTACAAAGTACGGCAAACCGGGTGGCAGTAGTTGTGCGGGCACCACATCGGGCATGTATTCCACGCGGCTCAGGTACAAGCCTTGGGCCGGGGCGGCACCGCTGGCATCCACCCGGCTTTGAGCATGCAGAATCTGCTGAAACTGCGCCGGTATAATTTTCCCGCGCCCCACCGTTAGCAACGTACCCACCACCAGCCGTACCATACCCCGCACAAACCGGTTGGCCCGAATCCGGAACACCAGGCCACCCGGCATGACGTGCCAACCCGCCTCATACACTACGCAGACGTAGTGATTTTCGCCCCCTTTCACCTTCGAGAAAGCCGTGAAGTCGCGCGAGCCAAGCAGAAACGCGGCGGCTTCGTTCATGGCCGCTATATCAGGCGCCCGGTCGAGGTAAAGCGTGCGCCCGATGCTGAACGGGTCGGGTACGAGGCGCACGTAGTACTCGTAGGTGCGGGCATCGGCCGAGAAGCGGGCATGGGCTTGGTCGGGCACCGGATGCACGGCGTAGGCAGCAATATCGGGGGGCAGCGCACGGTTGAGCCGGTAGAGCGCGGTTTCTAAATCCAGCGTTTCCGGCAAGGTGGCTTCGAAGTGCGCAACCTGGTGGCTGGCATGTACGCCCGTATCGGTACGGCCACTACCAAGCGAGTACACCGGCTGCCGCAACACCTGCGACAGGCAACGGTCCAGCTCTTGCTGCACCGTGAGGGTATTGGGCTGCACCTGCCAGCCGTGGTAGCGGGTACCGTCGTAGGCAAGGTGAAGGAAATAGCGCAAGGGTGAATTGAAAATTATGAATTAAGAATTGGCTGTTCAACGCACACCATATACTCGTACGGCTTTCAAAGGAATTAATTCTTAATTCACCCTAGCGTATAGGCGCGAGTCGAGCATCTGGCCGTCTTTGACTATGCTTTTACGCATAATACCTTCTAGCTCGTAGCCGGCATTTTCCAGTACGCGCGCCGACGCCAGGTTCGTACTAAACACCACCGCATACAGCCGGCACACATCAAAGTGCGCAAATACATACGTTGACACCAACTGCACGGCAGCCGTGGCGAGCCCGCGGCCCCAATACGGCTGCCCGAGCCAGTAGCCTATTTCGGCAGAGCGGCGGCGCACATCGGTTTTAAAGTGTACTCCTATACTGCCTACGGCCCGCCCATCCACTTCCAGCGCCAGGTGCAAGTCCCGCTGCTGGTCGGCCATCAGGCACAAGTAAAACTCGGCGTCTTGGTGGGTGTAGGGGTGAGGAAACGTGTCGCGCAGATTTTGCGCGACGCGCTGGTCGTTGGCGTATTCCACCAAAGCCGGTGCGTCGGCAAAGCACCACGGCCGCAGCCTAGCCTGCAACTGTGGCAACTCCAGAGTAGGCGCAAGCAGCGGGTCAATCATGGCTCGTTTTTCTCGTTTTTCGTTGTTGGTTTTTCGTTTTTCGACGCAGTTGCTAGTTGGTTGTTAGCCTTATATCGAAAAACGAAAAACCAACAACAAAAAACGAATCAAGCCTTGTGTCGAGAAACGAAAAACCAACAACGAAAACCGAATCAAACTTTCTCGTAGATAACGGCGGCGCCCTGGCCTACGCCTACGCACATCGTCACGAGGCCGTAGCGTACATCCTGGCGGCGCTGCATTTCGTGCAGCAGCGTGGCCGTAAGGCGCGAACCACTGGTTCCCAGGGGGTGCCCGATGGCAATGGCTCCCCCATTCACGTTCACAATTTCGGAGTTTAACTCCAAGTCGCGCATACAGGCAATGCACTGCACGGCAAAGGCTTCATTAAGTTCAATCAACCCTATGTCCTTGAGGGTTAGGCCCGCCCGCTTCAACACCTTTTGCGTGGCCGGCACCGGCCCGAGGCCCATGTAGGCTGGGTCGACGCCGGCTACTGCCGAGGCTACTACCCGGGCCAAAGGCTTGAGGTTGTAGCGCTTTACCGCCTCTTCGTTCACTACCATCACGGCAGAAGCACCATCGTTGATGCCGGCCGAGTTGCCAGCCGTTACAGTACCATCGACGGGCTGGAAGGCCGGCTTCAGAGTGCCTAGCTTTTCCAAGGTGCTCAAGCGCGGTGGCTCGTCGGTGTCGAACAGGGCGGCGTCGCCTTTCGGAATGGCCACGAATACGGGTACTATCTCCTTGCGGAAACGACCCTTCTCGGCTGCCCGGTGGTAGCGGCGCTGCGACTCAAATGCATACTCATCCTGCTGCAAGCGGGTGATACCGTACTTGCGAGCCACGTTTTCGGCGGTTTCGCCCATGGCGTACGGATGGTGCATCTTGCTCAGCTTGGGATTGGTGAAGCGCCAGCCCAACGTCGTATCGTGGGCCGTCAACTCACGGCCGAAAGCCGTTTCCGACTTCGCCATCACGAAGGGCGCCCGGGTCATGCTTTCGGCACCGCCGGCCAGGTACACGTCGCCCTCCCCCGCCATGATGGCGCGCGAGGCATCCATGATGCTTTGCAGGCCGGAAGCACAGAGGCGGTTCACGGTTACGCCGGGCACCGTAACGGGTAAGCCAGCCAGCAGCGCCGCCATACGGGCCACGTTGCGGTTGTCTTCGCCGGCCTGGTTGGCAGCGCCCATTATTACGTCTTCAACGGCCGCTTTATCCACGGAGGGGTTGCGGCGCAGCAGCTCGCGCAGCACATGCGCGGCCAAATCATCGGGGCGGACGCTACTCAGCGCACCCCCAAACTTGCCGATCGGGGTACGGACGGCGTCAACTATATAAGCAGTGGGCATTGTCTATTTTGAATGCAGTTATTCCAGTTGTTGTTGGCTACTTTTGCCGGCCCACCCGCCTAAGGTGGCTTAAACAGTCAAAACACAAAGATGATACAAAGAATCCAAAGCGTATTCCTGCTGTTGCTGGCGCTCTGCATGATTGCCGTACTTTTCCTTCCTCTGTGGCATAAAGCCGACCCAATTACGGGGCAAGAACTAGTCCTGAAGGCTACCAGCCTCACCTACAACAAGCCCGGCGCCGGGCTGGCAGCGCCCGGCAATATCTGGCTTATTGCCGTGTTTGCCGTAGCTTCTGCTGCCGTAGCCTTGTTCGAGATTTTTCAGTTCCGTAACCGCTTTCTGCAACTTAAGTTGGGCATGCTCAATCTGCTGCTCATTTTGTGCACGATTGGGGTGGGCTTCTATTTCTCGAACCTCGGCGAGCAAATGCTGAACATTAAGATGCTCGGCTCTTATCAGGCAGGCTTTTACCTGCCTACGCTGGCTCTGATGCTGAACCTGCTAGCCAACCGCTTCATTCGCCGCGACGAGCAGCTGGTGCGCAGCATGGACCGATTGCGGTAGTAAGCCGTTTCGACTTACTCTTAACACACAAAAAAGGCTTCCGTTCGCACAGAAGCCTTTTTTATTGCCGAAGCATATCAACTAGCGCGGCTGTTGCGCCAGGTATTCTTGCAGCTTACTAGCCGACGACGAAAATGTAAAACCATCGTTGAGGCGGTAGAGGTTCTGGCGGTCGGTTACGCGCGACGAACCGTACTTGGCCAGCTCCAGCTTGGAGCCCTCAAAGCTCAGCTCCTTCATGAGCCGGGTCAGGTCTTCGGAGCGAATAGACGATTCGCTCAGGGCTTGCTGAGCCATAGGAAATCGGTCTTTGTCGAACGACTGCTGGTGCATGGCATTTACCAGATTATCAACATCTTGCGGGCTCATGGTGCGGTTGTAGCTCACGCTGCCACCTGCATAGCCGCCGCCGTTGTTGCCACTGGGGTTGCTGCTGCCATTGCTGTAGCCGCCGTTGTTATACCCTCCATTGTTGTTATATCCCCCGTTGCCAGGGTTAGCAGGCTGCTGGTTGCCGTTGCCGTAGTCGTCGCCTTCGTAGTCGTCGTTATCTTGGTTTTGGTAGCCGCCTTGGCCACCGCGGGGCCCGCTGTTGGGGTAACCGCCGTAGCCCGGACCGTAGCCGCCGCGCAGGGGCACAGCCGCTACTTTACGCAGCTCAGGCGCAAAGCCTGGCCTCGTCAGCAGCACATAGCTGGTTTCCAAGCCGGGGTCAAGGAAGACACGGGTGCGGTAGTTGACAAACCGGCCGTAGCCGACTGGAATAGCAAACTCAGCCCAATGCACACCTGGCGCAATTCGGTCGATGTGAACTTGGCGGGCGCTGCCGCGAGTCAGGGCCCGGCCGTCGAAGCGCAGGTTGAAAGGAACGCCGCGCTCGGAAGAGAAATTCACGTTGGCCGGAGCGGCCTGAAGTTGCGCTGCAGCCAGCAAGAACAAACTGAAGCAGAAGAATAGCGCCTTTTTCATGGCAGTAGGATGTTGCACGAAAGCAGTTTGTTTGCCTTCGCGTTTACTGCAATTTCAAGGATTGTGCCACTTCCTGAAATCGCGCTTTGCAGCCATTCCACAACTATTTTTGGTAGCCGAGGAGCACAAACAAAAAGCCCCCGCAACCAGAAGGCGCGGGGGCTTTTTGTAGAAAACCAAATTCACTTATTCAGCAATCTTGGTAACTTTGAATTCCGTGCGGCGGTTGCGCTGGAATTCATCTTCTGTCTTGGCATTCTTGATAACTGGCTGCGCTTCGCCGTAGCCCTTGGCCGTGATGCGGCTCTTATCAACGCCCTTGGAAATAATGTAGTCTACGGCCGACTGCGCACGTTTCTGCGAGAGGGACTGGTTGTAGGCGTCCTTGCCGCGAGAGTCGGTGTGCGAGCTAAGCTCGATGGTAATTTTGGGGTTGTCGTTGAGCGTCGACACCAGCTTATTCAGCTCGGCGGCAGCATCGGGCCGGATTTCCGCTTTGTCGTAGTCGTAGAAGATGTTATCCACCACAATGGCCTTGTTCTTCACGATCTTGGTCAGCGTCAGAGTTACGGGCACTGCAATATCATTCATCTCGTTCGGCAACTGGTCCTGCGAGGGTTTGCGACCGATCGTGCTGAGCGAGTTACGCGCCGCGAAATAACCCGGCCGGTCGGCAATCAACGAGTAATCGGCGGCGGCCGAGTCGAGCTTCATGTTGAATTTGCCGTCGGCGCCAGAGGTTACTTCTTGCAGCTTCTGGCCGCTTTTGCCGAACAGCGTCACGGTTTCGCCGCTTACGGGCAGCGTCTCGCCGGTTTTGTCGTTGCGCTCTACCAGAGTACCATCAACAAAGAAGGCAACGAGCTTGAGCGGCTTTTTGCGGAACATATACAGGTCGTCGGACCCTTTACCCCCGGCCCGGTTCGACGAGAAAACGCCCACGTCCTTGCCCGTGAAATATGGCGCAAAGTCGTCGCCGGCGCTGTTGACGGGCGTGCCTAAGTTGACCACTTTGCCTTTGTCAACCATGAAGATGTCAAGCTTGCCGAGGCCGGGCTGTCCGTCGGAAGAGAAGTAGAGCGTGTTGTCGGGCGCTACGGCTGGGAAGTTCTCGTTGCCTGGCGTATTCACTTGGTCGCCAAGGTTTTCGGCGGGCGAAAAGCGGCCGTTCGGACCGAGAGTAGCTTTGTAAAGGTCATTGCCACCCAGGCCACCGCGGCGGCTGGAAGTGAAGTAGAGCGTCTGCCCGTCGGGCGCGAAGGCCGGGGCAAAGTCGTCGGTGGTGCGGTCGTTGATGTTGGCCAACACGGGCTCCGACCAAGCGCCGTTCTTGAAATAAGAAATCCACAGGTCCACGCTCAGCAGACCCTTCTTCGTGCCATCGTTGGAGCGGGCAAATACCATCGTCTTGCCGTCGGGCGTGTACGTGGCGCTGGCTTCGTGCTTGTTTTCGGTGTTGAAAATAGGCTCCAGCTTACGTACCGTACCGCCAGTCATCTTATTGGCGTCAGTGAATTTAACTGCGTACAAGTCGCTCAGATTCTCACCGTTGCCGAGGAACTTCTTGCCTTCGCGCCCGGAGGCAAACACCAGCTCTTTGGTGTCGGGCATGAGCGTAGAGCCGAACTCAGACGACGGCGTGTTTACCTCATCGAGCGCCATTACCTCGTTGTTGGAGCGCATGGCCACAATAGTGTTGGCCATCTTCGCGTTCTTCGACTCCATTTCGGCTAGCGGGGCCAGCTTCCGACCTGCGCTCTTCTCCAGGTACGCATCAAATTGGGCGGCCGCCTCATCGAACTTGCTGTTTGCTTTCAGGGCTTGTCCGTAGTAGAACACTACATCAGGTGCCTTCACGCCGCCATCGATGGCGGCTTTGTAGTACGTTTCGGCTTGCTCTACCCGATTGGAAAGCCGATACGCCTCGCCGATGCGGTAGTTGTTCATAGGCGCGTTCTTACCACGGGTTACTTCCGCCTTATATAGCTGAATAGCAGTCTCATATTCGCCCCGGGCAAAGCGTTTATCTGCTTTGCTCATGCTGTCGGTAGTCGCGCAGCCGCTCAGCAAAGCCGTGGAGCCAGCTGCAGCGCAAACTAGTAGAAGTTTCCTCATTGGTGAAGGATGGAAGTGAAGACGAGCCATGATGAAAGGAGGCTATATAAGCCTAATAATACTAAGTTTGAACAGGATAATGGCAGTAAAGCCAAATTTTTCCCGGCTTAATTAAAGTACCGGGAAAGCCAGGTTTGGTTGGCCGCTGCCGGGAAAGACTTTTGCAACTCATCCTTACGTGCTACGGTAGCATCGAAGTAAGGCGTACTCGACAGTAGTCGACCTTCTGCAACGGCGGTTTTCAACTCCCGCCGGTCCAGCAGTTGCACCTGCCCATCTACCAGAAACGCCATCCGAGACTTCTCCAGTAACGATACACCCAAAGCTTCTTCCACACTCCGCACAAACCGCACTGAGGCATCAATCGAGCAACCGCTTGCGTCGGCCACGGCTTCATCAAGCCCAATGATTAGGAATTGGCGGTGCAATATTTCAGCTGAGGCCTGCAAGTTGCGGCCGTGGCTGGTCCACTCGTCGGCGAAGTGGTGTAGGGCAGGCTCCACCGCAGCCACCTCGGCTTCGGTTAAGGGCCGGTTGGACTGGTAGATCCAGATGCGGGCCGAATCGGGTAAGTCACTGAAAGGAACGTACATGGCAGGGGTCGGTGGTCAGGAGGCCTGACGTTCTGATTAAACGACAAACTTCACTGATTTATTTTCTATAAAAGAACAACCCCGCCGGTAAGTTCCAGCGGGGTTGATGTGAGGTGCTGATTGTTGATTGCTAGTTGTTGATTGTTATTAGAAACATTCTTATCGAATAATCAACAATCAGCAACTAGCAATCAACAACTAGCAACCAACAATCACGCATTCAAGCCTTCGGCTGAAGCTACTAGCTCGGCCAAATCGAAGACTTGGACGTTGCTTTCGCGCTCTTTGTTCTTCACGCCGTCGCTCATCATGGTCATGCAGAAGGGGCAGCCGACGGCGATGATGCTGCCTTGGGCGTTGGCTTTGGGAGCAGGGGTAGCACCCGCGTTGCCACTCTCCACGCCGTAAAGGTTGTCGAGGGCGGCAGCGTTACCGTCGAGGGTGGCCAGGGCTTCCTCGGTGCGTTCGATGTTAACGTCTTTCTTGCCGGGCTCGGGCTCTTTCCACATTTGGGCGCCACCGGCGCCGCAGCACAGGCCATTGGCTTTACTGCGCTTCATTTCCACCAAATCGGCATCCAGCGCTTCAAGCACGGCACGGGGGGCCTCGTAAATGTTGTTGGCGCGGCCGAGGTAGCAGGAATCGTGGAAGGTGATGCGGCGGCCCTTATACGATTCGCCGCCTTCCACTTTCACGCGGCCCTCGTTGATGAGCTGCTGCAGGAAGGTGCTGTGGTGAATCACTTCGTACTCGCCGCCTAGCGCCGGGTACTCGTTTTTGATGGTGTTAAAGCAGTGCGGGCAGGCCGTTACCACTTTCTTGATGCCGTAGCCGTTGAGCGTGGTGATGTTCTGCATGGCCTGCATCTGAAACAGGAACTCGTTGCCGGCCCGCTTGGCGGGGTCACCGGTGCAAGATTCTTCCATGCCGAGCACGGCGTACTTCACCCCTACGTGCTCGAGAATGCGCACGAAGGCCCGGGTTACGCGCTTGTATCGGTCGTCGAAAGCACCGGCACAGCCCACCCAAAACAGGATTTCGGGGGTCTCGCCTTGGGCGGCGAGGTCGGCCATGAGGGGCACACTTATTTGTCGTTTTTCCATTGAGGAGCTAGGAGTTAGGAGCTAGGAGCTAGGAGGTTAGCTAGCAGCTCACAGGATATAAATTCAAGAAGCTTGGAAGCTGGTAAGTAGGATGCAGAGGATATTCTAACTTCTAGCTCCTAACTTCTAGCTCCTCTTTTTCCGCTACATACAGGTCGTCGGCCCAGTTGAAACGGTCGGAAGGGGAGAAGGCCCAAGGGGCGCCGTTGTTTTCGATGTTGCTGAACATCACGTTCAACGAGTTGGGAGCGGCCGACTCTTCCAACACCAGGAAGCGGCGCATTTCCACGATGCTTTCTAGGGGGTTGATATTCACGGGGCAGGCTTCCACGCAGGCGTTGCAGGTAGTGCAGGCCCACAGCTCTTCGGGTGTTACGTAGCCGCGCAGCAGCGTGTGGTTTTCCTTGTCGAGCACCTCTTGGCTTTCGTGCTTCACTTCCTGGCCGTAGAGGTTGGGGTTGAAAATCAGTGGCGAGTTGTATTTCTCTTCCATCCGGTCGCGCGTGTCCATGATGATTTTGCGCGGGGAGAGCAGCTTACCGGTGATGTTGGCAGGGCACACGGAGGTGCAACGGCCGCATTCGGTGCAGGAGTAAGCGTTGAGCAGGTTGGTCCAGGCCAGGTCATTTACGTCCTTGGCGCCGAAGGGCGTGGGGGCCAGAGCCGAGCCATCGGGGGCAGTGGCAGGAGCGGGCACCTCGTAGCTCGGGTCCATCATGGCTTTCACCTCGTGGGTGATGCTTTCCACGTTCGAGAACTGCCCCTGCGGCACCAGCCGGGAGTAGTACACATTCGGGAAGGCCATGATGATGTGGAAGTGCTTGGAGCTAGGCAGGTAGTTGAGAAAGCACAGAATACCCACAATGTGCGCCCACCAGCCCATGCGCTCTAGCACGTGCAGTGCTGCTTCGCTGCTCGGAAACAAACCCACCAGCAAGCTACTAATGGGGAAAGTGCCAGGCATTTCCAGGTTGCGTAGCTGATGCAGCTTCAGGTCGGCGGTATTCATCGTGAACAGGGCCGCCATCAATACTACTTCTACATACAAGATGATGTTGGCATCCAGCCGCGGCCAAGCGCGCAACTCAGGACCCTGAAAGCGGCGGACCGGCGGCTTGCGGTTGCGGCGCCACCAGAATGCGGCTACGGCAACAATAACCAGTGCGCCTAGTATCTCGTTGGTAGCCATCAGCACGTCGTAGAGCGGGCCGAGGAACTGCAGGAAACGGTGGGTACCGAAAATACCGTCCACCATGATTTCCAGCACCTCGATATTAATCACCAGAAAGCCCACGTACACAATCAGGTGCAGGAAGGCCGGCGTGAGGCGCTTGAACATTTTGGATTGGCCGAAAGCTACCAGCAGCGTTTTGTTGAGCCGCTCGCTTACATTGCCGCTCATGTCCCGGTCGCGGCCGACCAGGATGTTGGCGCGGATTTTCCGGGCCTGCCACGCAAACAGGCCGAAGCCCGCAATAGCGACCAGCAGGAAAAGAAAGTTTTCGATAGAGAAATGCACGGGAGAGAAATTGGGTTGGAATTCAGGTGGAAATATACTCGTTATGCATAACAATTTACGGCTTTTCCACTGGAAAGATTTTTTTAAGATAAGTGTTGCGGGTTGATTTTGGTTTACTACTTTTGTGCTCCCCAACGGCTAAAAGGCCTTCGGGGGCACCAAGAGCTGGTAATGTAGCTCAGTTGGTAGAGCACAGCACTGAAAATGCTGGTGTCGTTGGTTCGATTCCAACCATTACCACGAAGACCCCGTTTCTGCTACAGAGACGGGGTTTTTTGTTGTTGGTGCACACAACCAAAGTGTTGGCACGATTAAAAGCAAAAACGGGGTCCTGTATCTGAAACCGTGCAAACGCCGATAAAGTGCGCAGCCCTAGCGAAACGCAATACGCCGCTCTTGGATATAGATGTTTGCTACGTCAGTCGCTTCCGCAAGGCCATAACTGGCACCTCAAAGTACTTGTACATCAACGTGGCTAGTGGCAAAGAAGCTAGCCATAGCATGCCAAGGCCTAGCAGCGGCCTTAGGGCTTGCGGCAGAGGCAAGGAGGTAGCTAGTGGCAAGGCAATATTCAAGTTGACTACCGTGCCGTGCAGCAGATACAAGCTGTAGGAAACCAGACTAATATGCGTCAAAGTGGCGGCTAGCAATCCATTGGCCTGCCTCCACTCGCTGAGTAGTGGAAGCAGGCAGACAACGGCTAGCGAAGCGCAAGAAAAAGAGAAAACGCAAGCAAACAGAGTCAAGTCGGCGGGGCTGATGGGGTTGGTAATCAGGCTAAGCCCCACGAAGCCGGCCACGAAAAGGGGCCGCTTGGCCTGCAACCAAACGGCCCGATGGTAATAGGCTACCCAAGCCGCCAGCACGCCGTACATGAGCGAGTCGAGCCGCAGCAGCACGATTTTGCGGAAGTGGACATCCCATTCCTGCCACGTTGTCGGTTGATAGTCTTGGAAGTGATAGTAGCGGTAGGCCGTAGATCCGATTAGAAATAAGCCCGCCGCTAGCAACACGCCGTAACGGGGCTTAAGCAGGCTAGCAAGAAGGAAACAAGCCGGCGCCGATAAGAGGTAGAACCATTCCTCCACGGCCAACGACCATGCCTCAAGAAATGCCGGCGGATGCGTCCGGTTGAAATTTTGCAGGAAAACGAAGTAGGGCGCATAAGTGCTGCCCGGGAAGTCGCTGTGGCGCAGCTCCAACGGCATGACCAAGAGCAGCGCCAAGAAGTAGGGAGGCCCTGTTCGGATCCAGCGCCGCACCCAAAAGTCCCACAGCTTATTTGGGGTGGCCCCACCGGTTTCCAGCGTCCGGATGAGAATGGTGCCAATCAGAAAGCCTGATAGCACAAAGAAGATACCTACCCCATCGTAATGCCGCACGAATTCATGAAAGAAGGTGAAGCGCGGGGATACCCACATGGAACTGTGCTGAACTATCACCATCAGGATGGCAAAGGCGCGCAGAGCATCTAAACCAAACACTCTTTTACCTGGCGCCAGACGAAAAATAGCCGGCAATTTCATTCCCAACAATCCTATCCCCTCCCACGAAAAAGCCCCGACCCTTCTTGCCTATACTCATCGGCATGGTCTTCTTTGGGCACTTGTCACGGGTTACACGCTGTAATTTTCAGTTAGGTTTCACAAAAAGACTCGATTTTAGCTATCAGTCCCTCAAGTTCTCAATCACCCAAGATCCTAGTTGACCTCGTGAATGATGCTATTTCTTTTGCTCGCCTGCGTTTGATTTATGCTTCAGCTTAAGCGATTAATTCGTTTACTAGTCTGGTTATCAACAACCCTAAGGACTTGCCCCGCGTTTGTTTCCTACATCACCAATCGTACGGCACGTGAAGTATGTAGTAGTGGCAATACTGAGCGGCGGTTTGCTGCTGTTAGCCTCACATTTGATGAGAGACTCAGGTGCCTTTATGCAACAACCTCAACCCTCCCCTACTCCTATGAACGACTCTTCAACCTCCGACAACTCACAGCAGAGCAACGACATGCAAGCCACCAACGCGCAACAGGCGGTGGAATCCACGACCGAGCAGTCAACCGAAGCCAATCCGCTTAAGCGGTACCAGGAACTGGTGAACTCGCCTACCACGCCCGACGGCCACAAAGTAGTAGCCGCCGTAGCCGCCGCCAGCACCGTAACGGTAGCAGCCGTAGCAAACTGGCTGATGAAGGCTACCAAGAAGTAGCTTTTGGCGCGCCTGTAGCGCGGAAATTCGCTTTGCTCGTCGCGGAACGGAAGCCATAAGATTTCCGTGCTACAGGCGCGGTATCAGATACGCGCTTTGCTCGTTGCGGAACAGATTTCCTGTGGCTTCCGCGTTACAGGCACTCGAATAGTTTGTAAAAAATACCACAACCCGAACAGCTGCGTTACAGCAGCATGTTCGGGTTGTGGTATTTATAGCAGGCTGGAAACTAGCTGCGTAGCTACTGGAAAGGGCTATTCTTCTTCGGCGTTTTTCATTTTGGCCAGCAGCGAATAGGCGCCCTCTACTACCAGGCGCGCGGAGTCTGGCGCGGCGGTGGCGGGCAGTTGAATGGCGATATAGCCATCTTCACTTAAGCCGGGCTGCACTTCCACCATGCGGTAGTGGCCGGCTTGCCCTTTAGCGGTGTAGATGTAGTGCCTGCCCTCAAACTGCACTACGGCCTTTTCGGGCACGGTGGGGAGGGTGGCTCGGTTGGTTTCGATGATGGCGCGCACGAAAGTGCCGGGTAATAGGGCGTGGTCTTCCTGGTCGAGGTGGGCATGGACGCGCACGGTGCGCTCGGCGCTAATGGCCCGGCTGATGAGGTAGACCCGGGCGGTGCGCTCGGTGCCAGGCGCGTCGTTACTGAGGCTGAAGCGGACCAGCTGGTTTTTGTGCAGCTGCGGCACGTCTTTCTCGAACACCGTGAGTTCGACGTGCAGGTGTTCGGGGTCCACAATTTCAAACAGCACATCGGTAGGCGTTACGCTCTGACCAACGGTGACGTTGACAGTTTTGACGAAGCCACTTACCGGCGCGCGCAAGGCCGTTGTCGTGACGATGGTGCCGCCTACGGGCAAGCCGGTGGCGCGGAGGCGGGCAGCTAGGGCGGCGGCTTTGGCTTGCAGGCCCTGGTATTCGGCTTGGGCTTTTTGGTAGTTTTTCTGCGGGGCTACTTCTTGGCGGTACAGCTCGGCCTGGCGCTCATACTCGGCTTTGGCGTAAGTAAGCTGGCTGCGAGTTTCGAGGTAGTCTTGCTGAAGCTGCGCGAAATCGGGGTTACGGATAGTGGCTAGCACCTCCCCTTTCCGAACTCGGGTGCCTTGCAGCAAGGCCGTGCGGTCGACGAACCCACCAAGCGGCGCACTGACGGAAGCTAGCTGGTCGGGGGGCACATCAAGTACGCCGTTCACTTTCAGGCCTTGGCCCAGGGCCCGACGGCTGACGCCACCCAGCCGCACTCCGCCTAGCCGCTGCTCTTCGGCAGATAAAATCACCTCGTCAGGGGCGGCTTCGGGTTCCTCCTGCTTTTTAGCTGAATCAGCTAGCTCTTCGGGCGCGTCTTTGGCTTTGGCTGCTTCCTCGCTTTTTCCGCAACTGCTTGCTAGTAGAGTCAGTAGCAATATGATTGGGTATTTCATGAATGACGCTTTACGAATTGATGGGCGCAGGATGCGGACCCACTTCCCGGGGGAAAGGTGAAGTTGTGAAACATGAAATTGCGCGCAAGAACATCCTTCACCCTCTCCCAACCTCACCTCTCCCCCAGCAGATATTCCAGCTCTACCACTGTTTGGTTGTGTTGCAGCAGCAGGTCGAGGTGGTCGGTGCGGACACGTTGGGCGCGTTCCAGGTTGAGGAGGTAGTCGGAGTAGGTTGTTTCGCCGGCTTTGTAGGCGCGGGTAGCCAGGCGGGTAACAACGGCAGCTTGAGGCAGGCCGACCTGCCCGAAAAAGACGAGCTGACGCTGCTGCTCGGTGTGGCGGATTTGCAGCTCATCGAGGCGGGCGGCTATTTCGGCGCGGTAGCGCTGGTAGGTGGCGGCGGCGGCCTGCTCTTGCAGACGAGCGGCTTGCACCCGGGCCCGTTGGGGGCCGCGCAGGATAGGCACGGCCACCCCGGCGTGGACGCTGTGGAATCGGTCGGCGGGGCCGTAGGTGCGGACGGTGCCACTTTCGGTGTAAGTGCCGCGCAACGATTGGTTGGTGTAGCCCACTACTACGTCGGGGAGGCCGCGGGCTTTTTCGAGGCGGGTTTCAGCCTGGCGCTCCACTACTTGCTGCTGAAGCACTCGGCCTTCGGGGGTAGCCGCCAGGGCGGCGGTATCGGCGGGGGGCGTGCTTAGGGGCAGGGGTTGCAGGATGCTGTCGGCAACTGTAATGGGTTGAGGGCTTTGCAGCAGGGCCTGGAGTTGGCGTAAGGCAATGCGGAAGTCAGCACGGGCCTGCGCGAGCTGGTTTTGGGTTTCACCTTGCTGGATGAGGGCGGTGGCAGGCTCGATGCGGGCGGTTTCGCCGGTTTTGAAGCGGAGTTGGGCGGCGCGCAGGAATTCGGTGTACACACTATCGAGGCTGCGCAGCACGCGGAGGCGGTGTTGGGCGTGCACGGCGGCCTGGTAGCTGAGGCGCACCTGGCGGCGTAGCTCGGCTTGCACTTGGGCGAGTTGCAGCTCCCGGTTCACAATTTGAGTTTCAGCCAGCAGGGCTTGGGAGCGGTAGTAGCTCGGCAAGGCTACGGACTGACTGACACTGAACACATTGTCGCGGAGTGGGGAGTTGACCTGACCGTAGCCGGCCTGGATAGTAGTGCGCCCCACGTCGTAGGCGGTGCGGCGTATGGCGCGTTGAGCTTCCAAAGCCCGCTCGGCGGCTTGTACGGTACTGTTGGCTTGCAGGGCCTGCTGCACCGCCTGCCCCGCCGACAAGCCCGGATTCTGCTGCGCTTGGCCAGCCTGGATTGTTAGCATTGTTAGCAGCACGGTCGCGCCCAAGGTAGCCACCCGGCCGGGGGCGGGCACCGGGGGCTTGCCACGTTCAAGCCGTTGTTCCAGCAGATAATACAGCACCGGCAGCACCAGCAGCGTAAGCAGCGTGGCCGATACCAGACCCCCAATAACCACCGTCGCCAAGGGCCGCTGCACTTCGGCACCGGCCGAGGTAGCAAGGGCCATCGGTAGGAAACCCAACGAAGCTACCGTGGCCGTCATCAGCACCGGCCGCAGGCGGGCTTCGGTACCGAGCTTGATGCGCTCCAGCAAGTCCGCAACGCCGTCGGCTTTGAGTTGGTTGAACTGCCCGATGAGCACAATGCCGTTGAGCACCGCCACCCCAAACAAAGCAATAAACCCTACTCCGGCCGAAATACTGAACGGCATGCCGCGCAGCCAAAGGGCCACCACCCCACCAATGGCGGAAAGTGGTATGGCCGTAAAAATCAGCAGGGCCTGGCGCACGGACCGAAACGTGAAGTAAAGCAGCACCAGAATCAGGAGCAGCGCCACGGGTACGGCAATACCAAGACGCTCGGTGGCCTGGCGCAGGTTTTCGAACTGCCCGCCGTAGGTGAGATGGTAGCCAGGGGCCAGCTTCAGCTGCCGGCCGAGGGTGGTTTGCAGCTCGCGCACCACCGTTTCCACGTCGCGGCCGCGCACGTTGAACGCCACCGTGATGTAGCGCTTGGCATCGTCGCGCTGAATTTGGTTGGGGCCTTCGCGCAGGGCTACGGTGGCCACTTGTTCGAGAGGCACCTGCTGCCCGCCGGGCGCGGCCACGAACAGCCGGCGCACACTGTTGATGTCGGTGCGCAGATCTTGGCGCAGGCGCAGCACCAAATCGAAGCGGCGCTCCTGTTCGAACACCTGCCCGGCGGTTTCACCGGCAAAGGCGGTTTGCACGGTGCGGTTTACATCGTCTACGTTGAGGCCGAATTGGGCGAGGCGGTTGCGGTCCAGCTCCACCACAATTTGTGGCAGGCCGGTTACGCGCTCCACGTACACGTCTTCGGCCCCGGCTACACCGCGCGCCAGGTGGCCGGCCTGCCGGGCGTAGTCGGCCAGCAGCGTTAGGTCTTCACCGTAAATTTTGACTACCACATCTTGCTTGGCGCCGCTGATCAACTCGTTGAAACGCATCTGGATAGGCTGCTGAAAGCTAAACGACATGCCAGGAATGCTGCCAACGGCCGCGGCCATCTTTTCGGCTAGCTCTTCCTGGTTGTCGGTGGTGGTCCACTCGGCTTTGTCTTTCAGAATCACCATCAGGTCGGCTCCTTCTACGGGCATGGGGTCGGTGGGAATTTCGGCGGCCCCAATCTTGGTTACCACTTCCTTCACCTCCGGAAACTGCCGCCGCAGAATGCCCGCCGCCTGCTGCACCTTCTCGATGGTATAGCTCAGGGAGCTGCCAGTGAGGGTGCGGGTTTCGACGGCAAAATCGCCTTCCCACAACTGCGGAATAAACTCGCCGCCCAAGGTGCGAAACAGCAGCCCCGCTCCTATCAGCAGCGCCAGCGCCGCCGCCAGCACCACGCCCCGGGCGCGCAACGCCCACCCAAGCAGCGGCTGGTAGAGGCGCTGGAAAAACGCCATCATGCGGTCCGCGTAAGTGGGGCCCGCCGCCGCGCGCCGGCTCAAAGCCAGCGCCGACATCATGGGCACGTAGGTCAGGGAAAGGATGAAGGCCCCGAGAATGGCAAAAGCCACCGTTTGGGCCATCGGTCGAAACATCTTGCCCTCAATGCCACCAAGAGCCAGCAAGGGCAGGTACACAATCAGAATAATAATTTCGCCGAAGGCCGCCGACGAGCGGATGCGCGACGTAGCCTGGTAAGTTTCCTCGTCCATGGCGGCGGCTGGCAGCTCGCCCGCCTCGGTGGCCAGCTTGTGCAAAGCCAGCCGGTGCACAATGGCTTCCACGATGATAACCGCCCCATCGACAATCAAGCCGAAGTCGATGGCGCCCAAGCTCATCAGGTTGCCGGTCACGCCGAAGAGCTGCATCATGCCAATGGCAAACAGCATGGCCAGCGGAATAACTGAAGCTACCACTAGCCCCGCCCGCCAGTTGCCGAGAAACAGCACCAGCACAAACACCACAATGAGCGCGCCCTCGGCCAGGTTGCGGCTGACGGTGCCAATAGTGCGGTTGACCAGCGTCGAGCGGTCCAGAAACGGCTCGACGGTGACGCCGGCCGGCAAGCTTTTTTCGATGGACACCATGCGCTGCTTCACGGCCTTGATGACTTCGTTGGCGTTGGCGCCCTTGAGCATCAGCACCAACCCGCCGGTTACCTCGCCTTCGTCGTTGCGGGTCATGGCCCCGTAGCGCACCGCCGACCCAAGGCCGACCTGCGCCACGTCGCGCACGAGCACCGGCAGTCCATTGCTGGTGGTTCGCACCACAATGTTGCCGATGTCGGCCGGGGAGGTTACCAGGCCTTCGGTGCGGATAAAGTAGGCCGTGGGGTTACGGTCGAGGTAGGCGCCGCCGGTGTTTTGGTTGTTGCGGGCCACGGCCTGGTACACTTCTTCTACCGTGACGTTGAGGGAGCGGAGCCGCTCAGGGTCGAGGGCTACTTCGTACTGCTTGAGCTGCCCCCCGAAGCTGCTGACGTCGGCCACGCCGGGCGTGCCGAGCAGTTGCCGCCGCACTATCCAGTCTTGCAGGGTACGCAGGTCGGTGGCCGAATACTTTTTCTGGTAGCCGGGTTTCACGCGCACCACATACTGGTAGATTTCGCCGAGGCCGGTGCTGACCGGGGCCAACTCGGGGCGGCCAATGCCGGCGGGTATTTGGCTTTCAGCTTCGCGCAGCCGCTCGGCCACCTGCTGCCGGGCCCAGTACACGTCCACGTCGTCGGCAAACACAATGGTAACCACCGACAAGCCGAAGCGCGAAAACGAGCGTACCTGCTCGCGCCCCGGAATAGTAGCCACGCTCTGCTCCACCGGAAACGACACCAGCCGCTCGATGTCCCCCGCCGCCAACGACGGTGCCGCCGTGTACACCACCACTTGGTTGGTGGTGATGTCGGGCACGGCATCAATGGGCAGCCGCGTCAGCGAATACCCACCCCACGCCACCAAGGCCAGGGTCAGCAGCGCGATAACCAGCTTGTTATGAATGGAAAAGTAAATCAGCCGGTCGAACATAAGTTGGCTGGAGGTTTAGATTCTGGACAGTGTTAACAACCTTCGCTATACTTCTCTTAGCCGCTTCCCGTGCGAGCGAACAGCCATGCGCAAGTATCACCGCCGGTGAAGCTTGCCAAGAAGCATAGTGCACTTCCACCCCGCCGCGCCTCAGGTTCAATACCCCTTAGTTGAGAAGCAGCCGAGCCGCTACAGCACGCTGTTATAACGCAGTATTCTTCGCAGGACGGGAGTAGATTGGTTTAGCAGGCTGCCTGAGGAGGCTGCCAAGGGGAAGTTGGCAGGTGGGCCACTAAGCCAGGCACCGGCGCGGCCGCATAGGCGCACGCCTTACCAGCTACTTGACGCTTAATGGGTAGCAGCGGCGATACAACGGGCAGCGCAAAGCCCGGACAGCAGTGACACTGGCACAAGGGAGAGCACCAGTCGCCGATAGATCCATTGGGGCAATGCGCTAACTGACTGGCTGCAATACAGGTTTCCTCGGTGCCCGGACGCACCTCTTCATCAGCACAAGCTCGACACGAGAGTACCAAAAAGTAGAGTGAAAAAAACAGAGCCAACAACCGCATCAGGCCAAAAATACGCAGCAGTTTGCATACTGGTTGGAAGCGCCCGCACGATCAGGCCAACAAGGAGGCTTCCATTACAACAAAGGAGCAGGCCCGCAACTCAGTTATATGAGTTGTTGGCTACTCGGCCCCGAGGGCAAGTTTGTGTGAGCCCTATATTCCCGCATCTGCAAACGCATCCAGCCATAGCCGGCAAATGCCGTGGCCAGCCAGCCCAGGGCGCCGTAGGTGAACAGCAGGCACCAGGCCGCCACGCGGCTACGGAATTGGCGGAAGTACCGAATGGTGAGCATCAGACCCGCGAAAGTAAACACGCAAAACGTCAGCGGACTAACGCCGAGTAGCACGGTCGCAACGTTGACGCTGCCGGCCTCGGTGATGGTACTGACGGAGACCTGACATGTGTTCCCGCTGTATAATGCGCCGGATAGAATCGGTGAGCTGCGGCACGGTGGTAATAGCCTGGGTATCCGCTGGGCTTGCACAGAGCAACCAGTAAGAACCGCTAGCAGCGGCAGGAACAGAAGTAACTTTTTGACGACAGGCAACCGAAAACGATAAACTAGCAAGGATGCCGAAGTACAGATGCTTCCTTATCGATTAAGCCTAGACCTTACCGGATATAAGCGCTGCTAGTTGAGGCGCTGCTAGCATTTCGTCGGCCAATTCCAACGGTTGTTTTATGTTTACTTTCCATGGAAAACACCCTCACTGACTTACAATACCCCGTCAGCCGGCCGGTGCTACCCGAAGGCCCATTGACACCCGCTGAGCGCTCCGTTTACATCGAGCAGCTAGCGGCGTTGCCGGCGCAACTGACGGCAGCGGCTCGCAAGGCCGGTGGTGTACGCCTGGAAAACGCCTACCGCCCCGGCGGGTGGACGGGCCGGCAGGTGTTGCACCACGTAGCCGATGTGCACCTGAACTTCTACCTGCGCTACCGCCTGGCCCTCACCGAAGACCACCCCACCATCCGCCCGTTCGATATGAACGCCTGGGCCGCCCTCCCCGACATTGACGCCACGCCCGTTACGGTATCGTTGGCGCTGCTGGAGGCGTTGCACTCGCGCTGGGCCACGCTGCTCTGGCACCTCACCGACAAGCAGTGGCAGCGCACCTTCTATCATCCATTGTATCAGCAAACCTCTACCCTCGACCAAGCACTGGTGCAATACAGCTGGCACGGCCGCCACCACTTGGCGCATATTGAGTTGCTGAGCCGGGAAGGGTGAATAGCCTCGCTACTCTATAAAATTATCAGTGTACGTCAAGAGCTAAGACGAAGTAGCTCGAAAGCGACAGGAAGCCATAGGAAGTCACAGATTTTCTGCGCTTTACCCTCACTTAGCTAGTTTGACGGTTTTCTGAGTTTTGGCGCTTTTGCGGGCGGCTTCCAGAATTTCCACTACCACCCTGTTGATGGGTAAGTCATGGCAACGGGAGTTGAGGCGGACTTTTAGGCTCAACATTGCGCGTTTTTGTTGTTCTGCCCCTGGCGAGGACCTGACACTGTAGCCGAACCCATAACCCTGGCGACGATTATGTCGGCAATAGCAGCTCTTGCAACTGCCTCAGTGAGAGTAGGGAAAATATGCCCTGGCGCTTCCTTCACGAGGGCGAATAGGGCAAGGCCAAAATTATATAGGAATGTCGCGCCTAACCTATGTAGCTACTGGAAATTCAGCCCAACTGCGCGAATACAACCAGTTGAAAATCAAGGCTCATCCTGTAGCTGAACTGTAGCTGCACTTACCCAACGATAGTAGCAAACCAAAACGCATAGTCCCCGTTTCATAGGGCAAGAAACGCCCTTTACGACCTATGAAAGAAGAAAGCAAACTTAGCCGTCGCCAGATAATCAGTGGCTTAGGAGCCAGCTTGGCAGTTGCCGCTGCAGGCCCCGTATTATCCGCCGAGGGCGCCAATAGCGCCGCCGATGCGGCCCCCGAACCCTTAAAAGATCCGACCACCGCCTACCCCAAGCCTCCGTTCAAAAGCCAGACGCAGCCCTGGCCGGGGTTGGCCAGCAAAATGGAGCCCTTGCCCGACCACGGTGAGAAGAGTTACAAAGGCTCGGGCCGCCTGAAAGGCCGCAAAGCCCTCATTACGGGCGGCGACTCCGGTATGGGCCGCGCCGCCGCCATTGCCTACGCCCGCGAAGGCGCCGACGTGGCCATCAACTACCTACCAGCCGAGGAAGCCGACGCCAAGGAAGTGGTAGCCCTGATCAAAGCCGCCGGCCAGAAAGCCGTAGCCATTCCCGGCGACCTGCGCGACGAAGCCTTCTGCAAGAAACTAGTCGACGATGCCGTACGTCAGCTAGGCGGCCTCGACATCCTGGTCAGCAACGCAGCACGGCAGCAGCAGCACCAGTCCATTATGGAGCTTTCCAGCGAAGACTTCGACGCGACGATGAAAACCAACATCTACGCCCCGTTCTGGATTATCAAGGCCGCGCTGCCCCACCTCAAGCCCGGTTCGGCCATCATTGGCACCACCTCCGAGCAGGCCACCGACCCCTCCGCCGACCTCTACGACTACGCTCAGACCAAGGCGGCCACCACCAGCTACGTCCGCTCCCTGGCTAAGCAGCTCGCCCCGAAAGGCATCCGGGTCAACGGCGTAGCCCCCGGCCCCATTTGGACACCTCTACAGGTAAGCGGCGGCGCTACGCAGGAGAAGCTGCAGAAATTCGGCGGCGACACGCCCATGGCCCGCCCCGGTCAACCCGCGGAGCTGGCCTCCATCTACGTGCAGCTAGCTGACCCTGGTGCTAGCTACGCCACCGGCCAGGTCTACGGAGCCGCCGGCGGTAAAGGCCAGCCGTAACAATTCCAGCGCTGCCGTTGCTACGGCATCGAACAAGTATGCAAAACGCCCTGGCTGTTGCCGGGGCGTTTTTTGTTTGATAGTGTGGGTGATTCGCATTTGTAGTGCTTGGCTCCGATGCCTGAATTCCAGAGGTTATCCTGGAAGGTGGTTTTGATGGCTTTCCGCCGGGAAGGAGTTAGGTTATTCTGGCTGTTGCTCTTCTAGTTGGCGCTCTAGCTCTTCGTTGCGACGCCGGAGTCGCCGGGAGTATCGGCTATAGGCAATAATGCCAAACATAAAGCCAAAGCTCAGCATGTTCTGCCCGGTTGTGGAATCGACAACGTGCGCCAGACGCAGAACTAAGCTGCCGAGTACCAAAACCAGGCAGCTGATTCGCAGCAACTTTTCGGTCAGATTCATGTCGTTGTTCATGGCGCAGAGTTAACTAGTATGCGAGCCCGAGCTTCGCCTTCGGGCTTTCAGGTTTCGGTTGGCTTAGCCGCTTTGGGTGGTGCCCAAGGCGTTGTTGATATTCTAGCCGATGCTGCGGCTTTTCAGGCAATCTAGCAGACGCTTTGACTAGAGCTTCTTCAGTAGCTACTTTTCCTTCATACGCTCCTGCCGCGCCACCGTTCCCGACTAATATCTATGGCACCGAGGAATCCGCTTTAGATTAAGCGCTGGAAATGTGGAAAGTTGAAGCCGTCTTTACCACCCACCTGCGCCCGCCATCCACCAAAAAGAACACGTAACGCGGCTAGAGTGGCAAGTAGAAGAGCAATTAGCGCCACTTAGGTGTGAGCATCCAGTATTCAAGGCGCAGAAGCTGCTAGGAATAGGATAGACAGTATAAAGCCTTCTGCTGCTGACGGGTTTGTTGTATACGTAAAACCTACTATTTCAGCGTCTTCTAAATCGTCAGGCAACTGTTACTGGATGCGCGGCATCTATTCGAGTGTTACCGTCGACTAGAGGTCATCCCAATGAGCCGTTTTAAAAATATATTCCTTTACAGTTGGATTTAAAATAACTAAGCCTCTACTTTGCATTACCTACTACCTGGCAAAACCCACCAAGCAAAACGTTTCGCCGCCGCTCATGATTCAGCTGCAGAATATTCGGAAAAGCTATGAAGTTGGTACCAATCGACTGGAGGTACTCAAGGGCATAGACTTGCACATCCGGGAAGGCGAGTTAGTAAGCATCATGGGTTCGTCGGGGTCAGGGAAAAGCACGCTGCTCAACATCTTAGGCATCCTCGACGATTTCGACCAGGGCGACTATACTTTGGCGGGCACCCGCATCGACCGGAACCTTTCACAGACGCGGGCGGCGCACTACCGCAATAAGTTTTTGGGCTTTGTGTTTCAGTCGTTCAATCTGCTGAGCTTCAAGAACGCCCTCGAAAACGTGGCCCTGCCGCTCTACTACCAGAAAGTAAGCCGCCGCGAGCGAAACCGTATGGCCCTGGAATACCTCGACCGGGTAGGCCTCGCCGACCGCGCCGACCACTTACCGAGCGAGCTGTCGGGCGGCCAGAAGCAGCGGGTGGCCATTGCCCGGGCCCTCATCAGTCAGCCCAAATTGATTCTGGCCGACGAACCGACGGGGGCCCTCGATACCCAAACTACGCAGGAGGTGATGGACATCTTCAAGCAGGTACACCGCGAGGGCATGACGGTGGTCATCGTGACCCACGAAAACGATATTGCCGACCAAACGCAGCGTATGATTCGGGTGCGCGACGGCTTGATTGTGAACGAGTAAGCGGCTCTTGTGGCCTTTGTTTATCCTTTTACTCTTGCCCAAATCACCATGAAAAAGCTCTTGACAACCCTCGCACTAATTGCGGCCGTTTGCTCCGGCAATGTCGCCCTAGCGCAGGTATCTTCAACTGAAAACCAGGCCCTCACCAAGCAGCTCGCCCAACTGATGCGCAACCCGCAGAAGCCCAAGCAAGACGTGGTACTGACGTTGAGCGGCTGCCATGCCGAACAGGTTATCCGCGACCGGGATGCCGACGTGCAAATGCCAAAACCGCTGGCCGTCAGCTACGGTAGTGGCAACTCGGGGTGGGCCGTGAAAATGGACAACGGTATTTTCGAGATGAAAATGGGCTTCGAATGGGTTGACGTAAGTCCCCTGACCTACGAATCCACCACGGATGATGACGGGCAGAAGCACTTCCAAATCAATATCAAAAAGCAAAAAAAAGGCAGCAGCACCAGCTTCGACCTGCCCCTCTACACTACCAACGAAGCCACGGTGAAAGACGTGGTACGGCGCCTAGAGAAAGTGCGGCGCAGCTGCGGCGGCATTTAACATTTATCAATTAACATTTAACAGTTTACAATCACCGGCTGTGCCACCCGCTCCATCTACTCTTTGAAAGCAGCCTCACCTCCAAGGCTCTGTTAAATGTTAATTGATAAATGTTAAATGTTCGACCTCGATAAATGGCAGGAAATATTCGGGACCATGCGCCGCAACAAGCTGCGCACGTTCCTGACGGCCTTCGGCGTTTTTTGGGGCATCTTCATGCTCGTGCTATTGCTCGGGGCAGGCAAGGGGATGGAGAATGGTATCTGGAAGGAGTTCGGGGGAGGGGCAATGAACAGTTTGTTTGTGAATGCCGGCAAAACGTCGTTGCCGTGGCAGGGCCTAAAGCCCGGCCGCGAAATCAAGTTCACGAACGACGACCTGAAAGCCATTCGCCAGCACGTGGATGGGGTGGAGCTGATAGCTTCGCGCAACCGGCTTTTCGGTGAATACACCATTATCAATGGTACCAAGAACGGCTCCTACCAGGTGTTTGGAGCCAATGCCGAGTTCTTCCAACTCAACGGCGAGAAGCTGGCCCAGGGTCGTTTGCTTAACCCGCTCGATGGCATAGAGCAGCGCAAGGTGATGCTGCTCGGCGAGAAAGTGCGCAAAGTATTGTTCGGCGACAGCAGCGGCATCGGGCAGTTTGTGCAAGTAAAAGGCGTGTTTTTCAAGGTAATTGGCGTCTTTACCAGCACTGGCAACAACGGCCGCAACGAGGAGCGGGCTTTCGTGCCGTTTAGTACGTTCCAGACCACCTTCAACCAGTACAACCAAGTGCAGCGCATTGGCATGAGCAGCACCAAGGGGACGCCAGTGAAGCAGCTGGAAGAGCAGGTACGGCAGCTCCTGGCCCGCCGCCACAAATTCGACCCCGCCGACAAGCAGGCCATCGACCTTGAAAATAACGAGGAGGAAGTAGCACGCTTCGAAGGCCTTTTCACGGGCATCAAGCTGTTTGTGAGCGTGATTGGGGTGCTAACCTTGGTGGCCGGCGTGGTAGGCGTGAGCAACATCATGCTCATTATTGTGCAGGAGCGGACCCGCGAAATTGGGGTCCGCAAGGCCCTGGGCGCTACCCCTTGGAGCATCATCAGCATGATCGTGCAGGAGTCGGTGGTTATTACCAGTGTTTCGGGCTACCTGGGGCTACTCGGCGGGGTGGCTTTGCTTGATGCCATTCGCTACGCCCTCGAACAAGCCGGCGGCACCACTTCTTACTTCGACCATCCGGAAGTGAACATCGGCGTGGCGCTTAGCGCTACTGCCCTGCTGGTGGTTGCCGGCGCCATAGCCGGCCTGATTCCGGCCATGAAAGCCGCCAATGTCAAACCCATCGAAGCACTAAGGGACATTTAACAAGTAACATTTATCATTTAACAGCTAGGCTATGATTGGGGGCAAGGAGAACGTGCTGTATGACAGGGCGTATGCTTTTGCCTTGCGCATTATAAAGGCATATCAATTTCTTACTTCCGAGAAAAAAGAGTTCGTGTTGTCGAAGCAAGTACTGCGGTGTGGGACTGCCATTGGGGCCAATATCGCGGAGGCAAACGGTGCTATTTCCGATGCCGATTTTTCAGCGAAAATGTCCATTGCCTACAAGGAAAGTTTGGAAACCCAAGTATTGGCTCAACTTGCTGCACGACTCCAATTTTATTCCAAGCAAGAACTTCAACAGCATACTGACCGATGCCGATGAGCTAAGCAAGATGCTCTTCACCACCATTCGCTCCACCCGCACCCTCAAAAACGCTTCTACCAAGCAGTAAGAAGCGGGAAATAATCAACCCAACAAAAGGCACCGAGGCAGCAAGCTCCGCCAGACGGGCTGTTAAATGTTAATTGATAAATGTTCGATGTAGACAAATGGCAGGAAATACTCGGGACCGTGCGCCGACACAAGCTGCGCACGGCGCTTACGGCGTTCGGGGTGTTCTGGGGTATTTTCATGTTGGTGGTGCTGCTAGGCGCCGGCAAGGGTTTCCGCAATGGCGTTGAAAATGAGTTTAGCGTAGCCAAAAACGCAGTATTTGTTTGGAGCCAGCGGACCAGCGTGCCCTACGCGGGGTTGAAAGTGGGCCGCTTTATTCCGTTCACCAACGACGACGTGGCGGCCCTGAGGAGAGAGGTACCCGAAGCCGCTGTTATCCTGCCGCGCAGCTCGCTCGATGGTACCTTCACGGTGCAGTATGGCTCCAAAAGCTCGTCGTTTTCGGTGAATGGGGAGTACCCAGGATATCCGGCCATACAAGCTGTGAACCTAACCGGCGGCCGCTTCATCAACGACATCGACATTGCGGAGCGGCGCAAGGTGGCTGTTATCGGCGACCGGGTGGCGGAAGTGTTGTTCGGTACGGCCGAGCCACTGGGGCAGGAAATCCGCATCAAGGGCATCTTCTTCCGGGTGGTAGGCAAGTTCAAAGCGGAGGGTAAGCCTGAAAACGCACAGGAAGAGGCCCAGAAGATCATCATCCCGCTCACGACCCTACAGGTCACTTTCAACCAAGTAAACCGAGTCGGCTACTTCGCTTTTATTCCGAGGGCCGGCATTCCGGCGGCCGTAGTCGAAACCAAGGCCAAACAGGTGCTGGCCCGGCAGCACAAAATAGCCCCCACCGACGAGCGGGCACTCGGCTCCGCCAACGTAGAAGAGGAATATGCGCGGGTGCAGGGCTTGTTCACGGGTATTTCCAGCTTCAGTTGGCTGGTGAGCATCGGCACCATTCTGGCCGGCATCATCGGGGTGAGCAACATCATGCTCATCGTGGTGAAAGAGCGCACCAAGGAAATCGGAATTCGCAAGGCGCTGGGTGCCACGCCCTGGAGTATCGTGAGCTTGATTGTGCAGGAAAGCATCGTTATAACGGCCGCGGCTGGCTTACTTGGCCTGCTGTTCGGCACGGCCCTTATGGCAGGTATCAACTCCATGATTGCCGGCCAGGATGTTGGTTTCTTTGCCAACCCACGGGTTGATGTTGGGGTGGCCGCCACGGCAGTGAGCCTACTGGTAGTGGCCGGCGCCGTAGCCGGCTTAGTGCCGGCCCTGAAAGCCGCTCAGGTGCAACCCGTTGTGGCATTGAAAGATGAATGATGAGCTGCAAGCCGCAAGCTCCTAGCGTGAGGCTGCCTGTGCCAGGAATACTTCATAAACAACTATTTTCTTCAACTCACCCATAAGCTTGCAGCCTAAAGCTTGTAGCTCCTTACCCAACCCAAGACCTCACTATGAAACGCGTGTTCCTTTCGCTGCTACTGCTGCTACTGCTGGCCGGATTTGGCTGGCTGGGCTACTACTTCTGGAAGCAGGCCCACACCGACCCTATTGTTTATAAGACGGAAGCGCCCTTCGTGGCCGACATCGTGAAAAAGACCGTGGCAACGGGCAGCATCGTGCCGCGCCGCGAAGTGCTGATCAAGCCGCAGGTATCGGGTATTGTGGAGGAGCTGTACGTGGAAGCCGGGCAGCCAGTCAAGGAAGGCCAGTTGCTGGCCCGCATCCGCACGGTAGCCAACGCGGGCAACGTGAATAGTGCTCAGAACAACATCCAAGCGGCGCGGGTAGCCCTCGAAACCAGCCAGATCGAGTTGGAGCGCCAACGCCCGCTGTTCGAGCAGAAAGTAATTGCAGCACAAGAGTTCAACCGCCTGCTCGCCGACTATAAAGCCAAGAAGCAAACCCTCAACGCCGCCGAAAACGACCTGCAAATAGCGCAGCGAGGCGCCTCGCGCAACACCGGCGGGGCCTCCAACCTAGTGCGCTCCACCATTACCGGCCTGCTGCTCGACGTGCCTATCAAAGTGGGTTCGTCGGTGGTAGAGCGCAACAACTTCAATGAGGGTACCACCATTGCCTCCATTGCCGACATGCAAAGCCTCGTGTTTGAGGGCAAGATTGATGAGAGTGAAGTAGGCAAAGTGCGTGAAGGCATGGACCTCAACCTGACTATCGGTGCCCTCGAAAACGAGTCGTTCCCGGCCACCCTCGAATACATTGCGCCCAAGGGTATTGCCGAGGAAGGCGCCATCAAGTTTCAGGTACGCGCCAAACTGAAGCTTAAGCCGGGTCAGTTTCTGCGCGCCAATTACTCGGCCAACGGCGACATTGTGCTCGGCCGCCGCAATCAAGTGTTAGCCATCCGGGAAAGCCTGCTGCAGTTTGGTAAAAAGAATAAAGACAGCGTATTCGTGGAAGTGGAAACCGGGCCGCAGCAGTTTCAGAAGCGCCTAGTCAAAACCGGCCTCTCCGACGGTATCAATGTGGAAGTAAGCTCGGGCCTGACCAAGTCAGACAAGGTGAAAGTGCTCGGGCCACCAGCCGAGGGAGAGAAGAAAGGCTAACCGCAACTCTTATACGGCATGGCAAGGCCCGATACCAGCGCACTGGGGTCGGGCCTTGCTGCTTTCTGCCTCCTTTACAGCATTCAGCAAAAGCTGCAACAACCTCCTCATCAGGGCAATACTCCTATCCAAGCTCGGCAGCGGCAAACAAGCCAAAGCCATTACAAATGAAACGCTGGAGGCCGCCGCTAAAATCCCAACAACTAAAGAGGGAACCATCAGCTTGCCAGCCTAAATTAAAACACAAGCCCTAACAAGCCTTATACAGCAACCCATCAGCTTCGTTAGTAGGAGGCAGTGCAATCCGATATCCTGATAAAGCCAGTACGTGAGGATACTGCAACGCAAGTGTAGCTGCGCATAAGAGCTACTTTTTGCTGGCAATTTGTTTTTAAGAGTAACCAGAAACTACTCTTTGTGAACATTTTGTAATTCAGGCTCGTCTGTACCTGCTAACTACCAGTATAAAGCACGGGCAAGTGTTACTTTGTTTAGGAAACGATTTCCGTCTAATAGTAGAAGTCAACCGTATCTTTGCTTTGTTGTTACTCCTCAATCCCCTTACTACCATTAATTCCCATGAATAAAATGCCGTTTCCAGTGCGTATTGGCTGCTGGCTTGTTTTGATGCAGCTAATAGTATTTTCCTGTAAAAAGGACGAGCCCGATCCTTACGTACCAGTACCAGATCCGCCGGCGCCTACCGCTTTCGATATTAACTCCATTAAGGATACTTATCCGGAGGTGGCTCCTTTAATTAGTTCTCCTAGTTGGGGTCCTTATAACGTCCACGATCCATCCATCATCAAAGCAGATGACTATTACTACTGCTATAGCACGGACGTAGGCTATGGAATTTCGGATGCAGCTCTGACGCCTGGCTTGCAGGTTCGCCGCTCCAAAGATCTTATTCAGTGGCAGTTTGTTGGATGGGTGTTCCAGGGAGCCCCGGCTATGGGCGCCAACTTTATCCGGCAAAATGGGGGCACGCCCAACCGCTTGGTATGGGCGCCCTACGTGCTGAAAGTAGGCGCCGAGTACCGCCTCTATTATTCATTGGCCTCGAACAACGCGGCCCGGAGTGTAATTGGGCTGGCCACGGCTAGTTCGCCCCAAGGCCCCTGGACGGAGAAGGGCATTGTAGTGAATTCCTTTACTACTTCCGGTGCTATGACCAATGCCATCGACCCCACCGTTATCGTCGATCAGCAGGGGCAGCACCACATGTATTTCGGCTCGGCCTTCGATGGTATCTATACCCTTAAGCTGGATGCCGCTACTGGCTTGGCTCAGACGAGTGGTGACCGGGGCCGCCGAATTGCTCAGCGTGGTTTCACCAACGGTAGTATCAACGGCAACATCGAAGCGCCCGAAATCATCTACAATCAAGAGCAGGGCAAGTATTACCTGTTTATTTCTTATGACTGGCTGCTAACTAAATATAATGTGCGGGTTGGTCGCTCTGCGTCTCCCGAGGGGCCCTTCCTGGACTTCAACGGCCGCGACATCAACCTAGTCGAAGATCATGGGCCCATGATTTTGGCGCCCTACCAGTTTACTGGCCATAGTGGCTGGCAAGGCACGGCCCACTGCGCAGTGTTCCAAGAAAACGGCCAGTACTACATAGCCCACCAGGGCCGCCCCGGCATCGACCCTTACTACATGGACCTGCACGTGCGTAAGATGTTCTGGACACAGTCGGGCTGGCCGGTAGTGTCGCCCGAGCGGTACGCCGGCGAAGACAACGCCGCCGTGGCACAAGCCGATTTGGCGGGCGAGTGGGAGCAAATCAAGCTCAACCATCGGGTGGTACCCGGCTTCGAGCGGGAGCAGAGTAGCCCCGATTTTCAGGCCGCTACGCCTTTGACGTTGGCAGCTAGTGGCACTTTCAACAACAGCACGAGCAATACATGGACGTATACCGCTCCGTGGCTCGAATTGAAGTATAGCGATGGTACTCTTGATAAAGTGTACGTGCAGAAAGGCCGGGATTGGGAAAACAAGAAGAACACCATCGTTTTCACAGGCCTCAACAACACCGGAACAGCCGTATGGGGCAAGAAGAAATAAACTTGCTCCGACAAAACAGCTTTCAGCAATAAAAAAACTGAATGCTCTACTTGAAGAACGGAGTGGCTAGCGGCTAAAGTAGAGACGCTGCTTCCTCTCCTACTAGCACTTCAACAGTACCTCGACTGCCCAGCGCATCCTCCTTCAGGTTGGAAGCGCTGGGCAGTCTTTTTGTCTTCTAAAACTTCAAACGAAATAAAATTCTACAAAATCTTTATACATATGATTAGTACATTATTTTATTAGTATATTGACACAATATCAATCCGTCGCACCATGTCCACACACCTGCTTTTCAATCAGCAAGAGTCATCTACCCTAGTCGAGAACTTTCAAAACGAAAACTACCATCAATACTCCTGCACCATCATCCGCAAAGTATTGGAAACCAAAAGTTACCACGAGCACGAGCCCCTCGTAGTAAACGCCCTGATGGAGGTGATGAGCAATGTGCTAAGCAAATTCAAGCAGGCCGAATCTGACCGGGACTCTATCCTGCAACTCTCCAACGCCTTATACAACTTGTTGCTCCAAGTGGAGTGTGTAGAAGCCAACTAAAGCCTTACTGCATCTGCCAAAGCCCGTGGCAAGCTGTAGAAAAAGCAAAAGGCCGTTATCCACATCGGATAACGGCCTTTCTCAGGTAGCGGGGACTGGACTCGAACCAGTGACCTTTGGGTTATGAGCCCAACGAGCTACCAACTGCTCCACCCCGCACTGTTTGGTTCTGCAAATGTACGACTGTTTTTCAAAATAGTCGTGCGCAACGACAAAATAGCCCTATTCATGCGCTTCAGCGCTGATTATCAAGGACATTATTTTGCACCTTATCATAGCCGGGACTTACAACTAACAGCACGCGACTTAAAACCGACTGGTAATTCCGAAGTGAATCTTGCCGGCGTTTAAAGCTAGCTTCTGCTGATTGTCGCGGCCCAGGGCGTACACGAACTGAAACTGGCCGGCGCCGGTCCGGAAGCTCAGGCCCACACCCACGCCGGTTGGTGAGTTTGTGCTCTTTTCCGTCAAGATGTCGCGGCGCAGGTAGCCTTGGTCGACGAACGCGAACAGGTAAGCATCGGCGCTTGTGAATTGACGGTATTCGGCCGTGCCCACTGCGTACTGGCTGGCGTAGAAGTCCAGCTCGTTGAAGCCGCGCAAGGTGGAAAGGCCGCCCAACCGGAATAAATCGTTGAGAAATAAGCGCTGGTTGAAGAGGGCCTCTCCGCGCAGCCGGGTAAACAGCACCCCGCCTCGCCCGATCCGGGTGTAGCGCTCTATGCGGGTACCAACGCTTACCTGGGTGGTGCGCAGTGGCAGGTCTTGGTACAGCGTTTCGTCCAGCACAGAATTCTTACTGATAATTTTGCTGCCCACCGAGGCTTGGCCACTAGCGAGTAACCCACTGCGCGGAAAGTATAGATCATCGAGGGTGGTCCAAGTGTAATCGAGGCCGTAGGAGGTGAAGCGGGAGTCGATATTGGCTGGTAGCTCCGTGGCCAGACTATCGGCGGCTAGCAGCCGGGAGCTGCGCCACTCCGTGAAGAAGCTGATCCGCCCCGACCGCGCCGTTGGATACGTAAGCTGCAGACGCGGCCGCAACGTTTGAAATGCGTTGCTGGGGATGGATTGGCGGTAGAGGTTGAAGGTGGCGCCTAATTCTAGCGGCGTCCCGAAAAACGTGGGATGCGCGTATTGCGCGTCGAGCTGCTGGGAGCTGGCATCGGTTTTTCGCCATTGCAATCCTAGTCCCTTACCGCCTCCTTTGATGTTGCGCAAGGCAATGGTGACGTCACCGGTGAGCTGTACCCGTTTCTGCCCGAGGCCGGGCGTCGGGTTGGGCAAGATGCCCACAATGGCGTCAAATTGGTTGGCTGTGCGGTCTTCAAGCAGCAGATATACCCGGGCCCGGCCCCTGGCAAAGCGTACTTCGGGTTCGGCCTTGAGCTGCAAATACGGCAGCTGGCGCAGGCGGCGCGCTGCCTCTTCTACGCGCTGCTGACTGAAAGGCTGCCCGGGGTATATCTGCAAATACTTAGTTAAGAACCGCTTACGAATGGTGGTGTTGCCCACAATCTGCAAGGAATCGAACACGATAACCGGACCGCGCTCCAGTAGCACGCGGCCTTCAATATCAGCCCCTCGCAGCTGGGCCGAGTCTAGCCGTACCGTGGCAAACGGGTAGCCCTGGTTTTCGGCTTCGCGTAAAATGCGCTCCTGTAGACGGGTCCACTCCTGCGGTTGAAAGGGCTGGTTGCGGTACAGCTTTTCGCGGTAGCCAGCCCGCGTCAGCAAACCGTCGCCAAGGTTGCCGTTGCGCAACCGAGCCCACCGAAACTTCTCGCCTACGTAGAGCTGCACGCGCACCGTGTCGCGGCGCCAACGCAACTCGTCGGCGGAAGCAGTTAAGTAGGACTCGCTCTGCAAGGCCAGCACCAGTTCCCGCATTTCGCGCAGTACGGCCAGAGAATCGGGAAAGTTAGTTTTAAGGCGGTAGCGCCGGAGCAGGACCTGGTCGGCTGCTTCGGTTTCCAATATCAGAATCCGGGGCCGCCGAACGGGCAGCGGCTTGCCCGGCGCAGGTACCGGAGCCGGCAGAGACGCCGGGGATGCTGGAGTTGCTACCTTCCCGGAGTCAGGCGCCGACACCCGCACCTTGCTGGAATCAGGTGGCGGGGGCAGATTCAGGTTTAGCTGCGGCGACGTCTGGGCTTGCGCGCTACTTGGGCTGCCGAAGAGCAACCCGAACAACAACCACAAAACAGCGAGGCGAGCGTACATTTGGGAACACAAACGCGAAAACGCGCATTTAATTTCCTAAAGATACTTTCTCGTTGGGCTCCAAGCATTTCCGCCCACTGGAAAGAGTGGCTATCCGGCCCTTCTCTGTCACCTGTTCCCTTCTTTCCTTTTTACCTAATTGCCCGGCCTTTACCTTCATATTCCCTTCTGCAAGCAGGCCTGCCACTACTGCGACTTTCACTTCAGCACCTCAATGGCGTTGAAAAGCCGCTTGGTGGAGGCCCTGACGCAGGAGCTAGCCCTCCGCGCCGACTACTTAGGCCCGCACTTCACGCTGGAAACCATCTACTTCGGCGGGGGCACCCCGTCGTTGCTGACAGCCGCTGAGCTAGACCAGATTTTCACTGCCATTCACCGCCACTTTCGGGTAGCTCCGGATGCGGAAATAACGCTGGAAGCCAACCCCGACGACTTGACGGCCGCAAAGGTGCGCGAGCTGGCGGCCTCGCCTATCAACCGGCTCAGCATCGGGCTCCAAAGCTTCCACGAGCCGCATCTGCAACTGATGAACCGGGCCCATTCGGCCACCGAATCGACGGCGGCCGTACAACTGGCGCAGGAGGCAGGCTTCGAGAATATTTCGGTGGATCTGATTTATGGCGTGCCCGCCCCCGACCACAGTCTCTGGGAGCAAGACCTGGCGCAGGCCTTCGCGCTGCAAGTGCCGCACCTCTCGTGCTATGCCCTTACCGTGGAGCCAGATACGGTGTTCGGCCGGCAGCTT
The DNA here is from genome assembly GCF_036387835.1 of Hymenobacter sp. GTDB lineage: Bacteria > Bacteroidota > Bacteroidia > Cytophagales > Hymenobacteraceae > Hymenobacter. Next base: position 134,519 of record NZ_DASVSY010000040.1, read on the forward strand.
AAAAAAGGCGCGTTCCGCCCCCCACCCGACGAGTTTGTGGCTCGGCAGTTCGAGATGCTGCTCACCGAAATTACAAGCCACGGCTACGAACAATACGAAATCAGCAACTTCTGCCAGCCCGGCCGGGAGTCGCGCCATAACTCGGCGTATTGGCGCGGCGTGCCTTATCTGGGGTTGGGGCCAAGCGCCCATTCGTTTGATGGGGTTAGCCGCCAACACACCCTCGCCAACAACCCCAAGTATGTTGCGTCGGTGCTCGAACGCGCTGAAGTACCTGCCACTATCGAGCTTCTTTCCCCCACCGACCGGGCCAACGAGTACCTAATGACCAGCCTGCGTACATCTCAAGGCACCGATTTACGGCATCTATCCACCAACCTGGGCGTGGACTTATTAGGTCACCGAGCCGATTATTTAACTTATCTGCAGCTCAACGGCTGGGCCACTCTTAGTGCCGATGAAGTGCTGACACTCACCGACAAAGGCAAGCTGCTAGCCGATCAGATAACCTTAGAGCTGTTTCAAATCACAGATTTCAGTGATTAAAAGTAGATGCTGCTGGTTTAAATCCGTTAAATTCCTTTGCCCGTCCTGCGCACACTGCCCGGCAGAAGGTGCTACCCTAAAGCCCGCACCACCTGTTCACCGACGCCGGAATATGCGGCATCTGTGTTTAAATCTGTGAAATTTCTTATATGAGAAGACTGATTGATGCTCTGGCCGATGACACCGACTTTTTCATCGAGCAAGTTCAGATAACCGCCATCGTGTTCGACAACTCCGATGACGTGACTATCTGGGCTACCACATTTTTCGACCAGGAGCTGCACTTCTTTCACCTAGGCCTGCAATTTCAAAGCCTCGACCTGATTCTGCGCCTATCGGACACGCGTGCCGCGGCTTTGCAGGAAGAAGTAGCCGAGGCCTTGGCTACCGTTACCGAATGGCCTTGTTTACTGGAATACACTACCGAAGAAAAACCACCCGTCGTGCTGCCCAACGTGGCCCTCAAGCTCTCGTGCACCTACCCTGCCGACGGTCCATTTGAAGGCGAAGAAGACGAACCCGACGAGACGTTCATGATTGGTATGGAAGCCGATAAAGAGGATGAGTATGAGCCCGGCGCTCCACACAACATCTTCTACCTAGAAGGCGTCTTTTTGCGAGTGGAACCGTGAAAGGTTAAAAATTAAGAATTGGCAGAGTGGCTTGTAAAGAATGAATTCATAATTCATAATTCATAATTCATAATTCATAATTCATAATTCATAATTCATAATTCATAATTCATAATTCATAATTCATGTAATGATCTACCTCATTCCGGGCTTGGGAGCTGACGAGCGGGTTTTTCAGAATCTGAGGCCTTTGCTGCAGGATGAGACGCAGATTCTGTTCTGGCTTACGCCGGAGCCGGATGAGTCTTTGCCTGCTTACGCCGCTCGCATGGCCGCTGCTATTCCGCTCAAGCAAACGGGCCTGCTGGTGGGTGTTTCGTTTGGTGGGGTAGTTGGGCTGGAAATCAACCGCATACGCCCAAGGCTGCGGACTGTGTTGGTTTCTAGCGTTCCGGACGCGAGCTGCATGCCCCCGCTGCTGCGCCTGATTCGGGCAACGGGCGTGTACCGGCTAGTCCCGCCGCAATTGCTGAAGCTGTTTCCGCGAGCGGGGCAAGTGTACTTCGGCGTGCGAAATGGCGAGGAGTACCGTATGTTCAAGCGGATTCTGCGCGACATGGAACCGGTCTATACCCGGTGGGCCATCCACCGGCTTTTGCACTGGGACAGCACCAACGTCGGCCGCAGCATCCAGATTTTAGGCACCGCCGACCGGGTTTTCCCGCCGGGACCCACTCCTGTCGACTACCTTATCCGGGGCGGCGGCCACTTCATGGTTTTCAGCCACGCGCCCGAAGTCAGCAAGATTCTGAATAAGCTTGCCGCGGAAGCGAAAAGTGAAGAAGTTATTGGGTAAGCTCAGCAGTGATTTGTAGACTTCTTTGAACTGCTTGGCCTGACTTACTTAGTACCCGTGCAGTGCTAAGAGGCCACAAGCTTACTCTCAGACAAAGTCACCTAATGCTTTGACACCAGCACACCGGAGCTTTAGTGGACACACTTGCTTTCCTGTCTCCTCATTTATCACCGCAATGCTTGCTACTTACCCGCATCAAGGCCGCGTTTTTTCCTTTAACCCGACTGCACCGCTTGACATCTCCCTGCCGCTAGCACCGGGTTTAAATCAGGTGAACTGCTTCTGGGCCGAGCCGGTGCAGTTTGATGTTATTCGGGTGGGCGGCTTTGTCGGGAGTGTCGCTGAGGGCGGCAGCACGAATTACAAACGGGTGCATCTCACACCCCACGGCAACGGCACCCACACCGAATGCTACGGCCATATCTCGCCCAATCCGGCAGCAACTTTAAACCGCTGCCTCCGCCGCTTCCTGTTCGTAGCCCGCTTGGTATCGGTGCAGCCCCGCCCCCAACCCAACGGTGACCAAGTGGTGCTGCTGGCCGACGTGCAGCGCGAACTAGAAGGTGGCCCGGATGCTTCGGTTAAACCGGAGGCTATAATACTACGCACTTTACCTAACCACAAGGCCAAACGTGCCCGTCAGTACTCCGGCACCAACCCCACCTACCTGGAACCCTCGTTAGCTCAGTACCTAGCCGCCGCTCACATCGACCATCTGCTTCTCGATTTGCCAAGTGTAGATCGGGAGGAAGATGGCGGCGCCCTAATGGCCCACCACGCGTTCTGGCAGTACCCCCACGCTACGCGCGAACAGGCCACTATCACCGAACTGGTTTTCGTACCCGATGAGCTAGAGGACGGCTTGTTCTTGCTTAATCTGCAAGTCACAAGCCTAGAGCTGGATGCTAGCCCAAGTAAGCCGGTGCTCTACCAGTTACACCTTACCTCCTGAACTGCTTGGCAGCTATAACGCGAAGTTCTTCTTCGCCAGACATTGGACAGAGCTGGTAAAACGCAACAATGCGTGGCGGAATGAAACGTCGCGACGCATTCAAAGTAGCTTAACGCAAAAAGGGCCATCCGTGTGGATGGCCCCTTGCTATTCTTGCTTACTGCAGGCTAGGCTACAACCGTAGCCTCAGTGGCGGCTACCGTGCTCGGTACTACCGTCACGAACGAACGGTCCTGACGGCCCTTGCGGAACTGTACCGTACCATCGATCATAGCGAACAAGGTGTGGTCTTTGCCGATACCTACGTTCTGACCGGGGTGGTGCTTGGTGCCACGCTGACGCACGATGATGTTGCCAGCAATGATGGCCTGGCCACCGAAAATTTTCACGCCGAGACGCTTGGAATGCGATTCACGACCGTTGTTGGAGCTACCTACGCCTTTCTTGTGTGCCATTTTGTTTGAGCTTTAAGCTGTCAGCTACAAGCTGCAAGCTGTCTGGTAAAATAAGCTCAGCAGTTATCGAGTAATAAGCTTGCAGCTTGAGGCTTGCAGCTTAAAGCTCAATAAACTAGCCGATGCTGTTGATTAGTACTTTGGTGAATTGCTGACGGTGACCGTTCAGCTTACGGTAGCCCTTACGACGCTTCTTCTTGAAGACAAGAACTTTGTCGCCTTTTACGTGGGCTAGAATGGTACCTGTCACGGCTACGTCCAGCAGGGGCGAGCCAATGTTCAGGGTTCCGTTATCGTCGGTGAGGAGGGCTTTGCCCAATTCTACGGTATCGCCAACATTGCCAGCCAGGCGGTGGGCATATACAAATTTATTGGCTTCGACCTTGGTCTGCTTACCGGCTATATTGACAATTGCGTACATCGGCGTCTTCGCGGGGTTTCTGAAAAATGGAAGGCAAAAGTAGAAGTATCCTTCTACAATTCCAAGCTATAACTCATTAAACCTCATTGTCCCAACTTTTTATAAGCTGGAAATGTGGATAAGACAGCCCTGTTTTGGACGCACATATACACGTTTTGTGGACAACTCCAATTATCCACAAACAGAATGTGGATAACATTATTGAAAAATGGCTTATTCGAGGTTTTAAGAGGGCTTTTTCATGGCTTCACTGTTAGCACTGCTTCAGGCACATGCAGAAAAATTAACAGAGAAAAAATGATTTTCAAGGGGCAACCTTCCGGTAAGTCGGGTTTATATTTGGTGCATCAACCCTTCGGCCCTAAGCCTAGGAGGGCCTGAACAATCTGGTTTGTCCTTGGGTTAGCAGAAAGCTTATCCGAACGATAGCCTGCTTTTTAACAGAAGTCCTTCACCTTTTGCCTTCCCACTATGGAACCTCTGCTCATTGAGAATCCCAACCGCTTCGTCCTTTTTCCCATCCAGAACAACGACGTGTGGCAGATGTACAAGAAAGCCGAAGCCTCGTTCTGGACGGCCGAGGAAATTGATTTAAGTCAGGACCAGAAAGACTGGGACAACCTCAACGACAACGAGCGTCACTTCATCAGCCACGTGCTGGCGTTTTTCGCAGCCTCCGATGGCATCGTGAACGAGAACCTGGCCGTCAACTTCATGCAGGAAGTGCAGATGCCCGAGGCGCGCTGCTTCTACGGCTTCCAGATCATGATGGAAAACATTCACAGCGAAACCTACTCGCTGCTAATTGATACCTACGTCAAAAACGTACAGGAGAAAGACCGCCTCTTCAACGCGCTGGAAACCGTGCCGTGCGTGAAGAAGAAAGGCGAGTGGGCCCTGACGTGGATCAACTCCGAAGACTTTGCCGAGCGCATCATTGCCTTTGCTGCGGTAGAAGGCATTTTCTTCTCTGGCTCGTTCTGCTCGATCTTCTGGCTGAAGAAGCGCGGCTTGATGCCCGGCCTCACCTTCTCCAACGAGCTCATCAGCCGCGACGAAGGCTTGCACTGCGACTTCGCCTGCCTGCTCTACAGCTACCTCCAAAACAAGCTGCCCGAGGAGCGTGTGCACAGCATCATCCGCGACGCCGTGACCATCGAGCAGGAGTTTGTGACCGATGCGCTGCCTGTAAACCTAATTGGCATGAATGCCAACAGCATGTCGCAGTATATCGAGTTTGTGGCCGACCGGTTGCTGGAATCGTTGGGTTACAGCAAGATCTACAACGCCACCAACCCCTTCGACTTCATGGAAATGATTTCGCTGCAAGGCAAAACCAACTTCTTCGAGAAGCGCGTAGCCGAGTATCAGAAAGCGGGCGTAATGAGCGAGCGGACCGAAAACGCCTTCTCGCTGGACGAAGATTTCTAAAGTCTGCCAGCCAATTAGAATGGCTAATTGCTCTACGGAAGCAGAAAAAGCCGATACCGCCATTAGCGGTGGCTTAGGCTTCTGGTTCGACCAAGACAAAGTGGCCGTTAAAGAAGCATACGGGTTTCCAACTTTCCTCTTGGTAAATCAGGCATACGACTTTGCAGTGAACTTACCAGTAGATTGGTCAGCTGAAACCCTGGAAGCGGCTGTTGACAGAGTCAAGGCCGCTGTACAGCAGAAGTACCCATGGCTTAGCGACAAGAGCGCTCAAGTCCTCGGAAACCATTTTGCTTACTCTTAGAAGTAAATTTCCTTAACAGACTTAGATCAACAAAAAGCCCCTGACTGGAGTCAGGGGCTTTTTGTTGATTAAGCTTACTAGTATACTTCCTTGCATACGTTGGAAACAGGAAGTTGCCGTTTGACCAATGTACGGTTTGATCTAACTCACTTTGTTAGATTTGAGGCTACTCCTTTCAAAGAAACCATTTCTGGTAATTTGAACCACCCAATCCGCAAGCTCAACCCTCTGCCATGAATCCCACCGTTGCAGTTTCACTCGCTTGCGTCATCATCGACGACAACGAAATCAACCGCATTACGCTGGAGCGTGCCGTGCAGCGCCACGACCAGCTCACACTCGCGGCTTCATTTCCCGACGCAGTGGAAGCGCTAAGTTACTTTCATGCCGGTGGCCAAGTTGATTTGCTGCTGCTCGACATCGAGATGCCACATATTAGCGGCCTGGAGCTGGTGCGGCTGCTGCCCTCTCCTAAGCCCGCCGTAATTCTGGTGACAACTCATGCCAGCTTTGCGGTGGATGCTTTCGAGCTACGGGTAATTGATTATCTGGTGAAGCCGGTGAGCTATGCGCGGTTTTGCCAGGCCATAACCCACGTTACGGAGCAGTATCAGCGCGTGCCTGCCCCCGTCCCCGCACCGTTGCGCGCACCGTCGGCGGCGGAGCCTGACGCTAGCGGCCCCAACGATATTTCGGCCAGTGGCACCGACTTGTTTGTGAAAACCAACGGCAAACTACTGCGCATCAATTTCGAAGCCGTGCTTTTCATTGAAGCCTTATCAACCTACGTGGTGCTGGTTACCGACAAGCAAAAGCACGTGGTGGGCGGCACGCTCAAAAGCATAGAGGACCGGTTGCCATTCCGGCACTTTGTGCGCGTGCATCGATCCTACATTGTGAACCTGCACCGCGTGGAATCCCTAGAAGACAACATGCTCAAGCTTGGGCAGCACGAGATACCCGTGAGTAGGCCCTACCAGGAAGAGCTGGCGCAACGCCTGCGGGCGCTCTAGCCACCCACTACGAGGTAGCGGGCAACTCCGAGGGCAGCACCTCAAGCACCCGCTCTATCTGCTGCACCAGTTGCTGCACGGCGGCCGCCCGAACCTTACTGGCTTTAACTCCCGTGCGGGGCTGATCCATCAGCAACTGCAACGGCTGTGCTATACCGGCTACCCCAAACTGGATAAGGTTAGGCTTGATGTGGTGCACGAGCTTCGCCACCTGCGCCCACTGCCCGGCCGCAGCGGCCACGTGAATCTGCTGCAAGATGGGCGGTATGTGCAGCAAAAACGAGCGGACCAACCGTTCCACAAAGCTGTTTTCACCATCGGCTAATTCGTGCACCTGCTCTAGGTTGTAGAGCGGCGCCTCCGGGGCGTGGACTAATGCTACCAGCTTACGGTAGAACTCTTCTTCCTTGAACGGCTTGGTTAGGCAATCATTGATGCCCGCTTCGAGGTAGCGGTCCAGGTCGGCGCGGAAGGCGTTGGCGGTGAGGGCCAGTACGGGCACCTGCGCACGGGTCAGGTCGGGGTGCAGGCGCATGTGCGTGGTAGCCTCCACCCCGCTCATACCCGGCATTTGAATGTCCATGAGCACGGCGTCGTAGCGGTGTTGGGCGTGCAAGGCCAGCGCGGCGGGGCCATTCTCGGCTTCGTCGACCAGGGCGCCCCAACCTTGCAGCAGCAAGCGCACCACCTCCCGGTTTATGCCGTTGTCTTCCACCACAAGCACCCGGCGGCTGTACAGCGCACCGGTATCCGTCAGCACCAGGCGGGGAGTGACTTCGACGCCTTCGGCTAGCGGCAGGGTGATGCTGAACTGAAACGTACTACCGCTACTTAGCTGGCTTTCCACTACAATGATGCCTCCCATCTGCTCGACCAGCGCGCGGGCAATACCGAGCCCGAGGCCGGTGCCGCCAAAGCGCCGCGCCGTATCGGCACTGGCCTGCACAAAGTCCTCGAATATGTAGTCGATTTTATCGGCCGGAATACCGATGCCGGTATCGGTGACGCGGAATCCGGCCGTGAGGTGGGTTTCGGTTTGACTGATCAGATAGCCCCCTATTGAAACGCTGCCATTTGCGGAAGTGAACTTTATAGCATTGGATACTAAGTTGATTAAGATCTGGTTGAGGCGGTAGGCGTCGCCCATTACCCGCGGCAGCGGCTCCGACTGCAGCAGCAAGGCAACGTGGAAAGACACGCTTTTTTCGGCCGCCTGCACGGCTAAGGGCCGCAAGGCTTCTTCTACCGACCCCCGCAGGTCAAACGACATCTGCTCTAGCTCTAGCCGGGCCGAGCTGATCTTGGTCATGTCCAGCACCTCGTTGAGCACTGACAGCAGATGTTCTCCTGAAGTTTGGATGATGCGCAGCAGTTCCCGCTGGCCTTGGTCGAGCTGCGTTTTGGTGAGTTGCCGCGCCATGCCCAAGACGCCGTTCATAGGCGTCCGGATTTCGTGACTAAGATTGGCTAGAAACGCTTCTTTGGCCAGCGCCGAGGCTTCGGCTTTTTCTTTGCTGCGTTTAAGCTCTGCTTCGGCCTGCACCCGCTCGGTAATATCAAAGGCGCAAAGCAGCACGTAGGCAGTTGCCTCGGGCGGGTTGACGCGACGGGCACGGTAGAGCAATTGCCGGGGCTGCCCATCGAGAGGCAGTACTGGCAGCTCTCCGGTGATAGTTTGGTGGCTCGAATCAAACTGCGTCAAGTATAAGGGCCAGGCTTGGGCGTGGTCGGCGCTAGGCATCAGCTCGCTAAACTGCCGGCCAACTAGTTGCGTAGCTGGCAAGTGCAGCAGCTGCGCAAAGCTCTGATTGCAAGCCAGTAACACACCCTGCATATCATGCAAAACCACCGCCGCAGGCAGGTAAGAGAGTAGCTGATGGGGCTGAAACTCGTTGGGGGCAACGGCCGCAGCTGGCGCCGATACCAGCCGATAAGTGAATAGCTCGGAGCGAGCCGTTCCGCTGGCCGTTGCTAGCAGCACGTAATCTTGCGCGAGCACCCGACCATCGCGTAGCGCTATTCGCTCGCCCATCACGGGTTGTTGGGCGGCGCGCTGCTCTATGAGTTGGATGGCGCACCGGGCGGGCTCTACGGCCAACCGCAACAGGCAGGCAAACAGCGTGTCGGCCGGTTTACTGATCCAATAGGCGGGCAACTCGGGGCTACCTAACAGTTGGCACATGGCCTCGTTGATTCGCTCGATACTGCCTCCTGGCTCGACCAGTAACATTCCGGGGCCGGCCGGCTCCAATAAGCCAGCCAATGTGCGCTCAGCGGCAGCGGCCCGCTCGTTGGCTTCGCGCAGGGCCCGCTCTAGCTCCGCAATGCGCGTGGCGTCGGAGGCGGCGTGAGGGCAGGCGGGGTTGTGCGGCATGCAGGGATTGTAAGAGCGGGAGTCATGCTAGTTTGAAGTGGCTTAGGCACGGTTCCACTTTTCATAATGTGTACAAAGAAACCAAACGGTTCGCTCTCCAAAAGAAAAATGCTTTGTACAAAAACGAGTCACTGTAAAAATACGACGTGTCACATCAAAAATCGGGCAATCCAACAAAAAACCTGAGTGCTCCGTCAGCGCCGCTTTAACATTGTATCATCAACGGCGCAGCAAGGCAGGCTCAACAGAATAATTCGATTCCTTGGCACCTTTACTGAAGCACGTTACTACTCTTAACTACCTCTTTTTAAACTTTTTACTTCATTTCCATCATGGCTTACTCTACCTCTACCGTTGCCGGTCAGGCTGTACAAGAAATCATCAACGCACTCCCTAGCCTGGTGGCCGTAGCCATCGTGGACGTGCAGTCGGGCATGGCACTGGCTTCGCACTCCAACAACCCTAGCCTGAACCCCGAGACGGCTGCCGCTTACAATACTGAAGTAGTAAAGCAAAAGCAAAAGGCAATGGCCGCACTCAAACTCCAGGGCGAAATAATTGACGATATCCTGATTACGCTGACTAATCAGCTGCACCTCATCAACCTAACGCCCGATGGCAAGAAGTTCATCTACCTGGTGGTGAACACCCGCGACACCAATCTGGCTATTGCCCGCGACGTGCTCCGCCAGAACAGCGACGGCTTGAAGTAATATTTATTCTATATATAGTTTTTATATGATCTATATATAGTGAACTATTATATCCTGAGAGAAGCCACCCCGCATTGGGGTGGCTTTTTCGTTGTCGTCTCCCGTGCTTCGCCCCTACCAGCTAAATGATACGCATGATCTGCCAGCCTCAACGGTTACCAAAAGCAAAACCTCGGTATTAAGTACTGATTTCCTCCTTCCTCTTATCCTCAGCCTTATGGAACCTGCTTTCGTGTCGCCTTGCTTTGCTTGCCGTCGTCGTTTTCGTTGGAACGGCCAACCGCTATTCACTGATTGCTCGTGCGTTAACTACGGCCGCGGCACCACAACCGTGGCGTTAGTGGCCAGCGCGGCCCTGGTAGTCGGGGGGCTGTGGTGGTATCGGGGGCGAAAGAGGTAATGAGCTGCGGCCATTGATTACGAAAGCGTGAAAACACCACTATCAGAACCGCCTGTTATCCTGCGCTACTTCAGGACGACAGGCGGTTTTCAATTGCCATGTTCTCCGACAATACGATTTCCCGCTCAATCTGCCAACCTGAATTTTCACTCATTTACTAATTTATATAGCAATACTTACCTTCACAAAACGGCCTGAATGGCACCGTTTTACGGTTATGTGGAAAACTTCTAAACTCAAGGTTTGTCCTAGCCATTGTAAGAGGATATATTCCGCTTATCAACCGGCGCATGCGGACTGCGTGCTGGCGTCCGGAACCCTTTTCTGACCCCCCTTTGCCTGCTCCTTTTGGTGCGGGCAAATCCATACACCAACCCATCAACCGCAACGTCTATGCTGGTACTAAAACGCGACGGCCGCCGCGAATCCGTGAAATTCGACAAAGTCACGGCGCGCATTGAGAAGCTCTGCTACGGGCTCAACATGATGTACGTCTCCCCAATTGAGGTGGCCAAGAAGGTCATCGACGGGATTTATGACGGCGTCACGACCGTGGAGCTCGACAACTTAGCGGCCGAAACCGCCGCTTCACTCACCACCAAGCACCCCGACTACGCCATTCTGGCGGCCCGGATTGCGGTGAGCAACCTGCACAAGGTGACGGCGAAGTCGTTTAGCAGCACCATGAAGCGGCTCTACACTTACCAAGACCCCAAGACCGGCGAAAACGCCTCCTTGCTGGCCAAAGACGTGTGGGAAACCATTCACAAGCACGCTGCCACCCTGGACTCGGCTATTATTTACGACCGGGACTACAACTACGACTACTTTGGCTTTAAGACGTTGGAGCGCAGCTACTTGCTCCGCCTCGATGGCAAAGTGGTGGAGCGCCCGCAGCACATGCTGATGCGCGTGGCCATTGGTATTCACAAAGAAGATGTCGACGCCGCTATTGCTACGTATGAGCTGATGAGTGAGCGGTGGTTTACGCACGCCACGCCCACGCTCTTCAACGCGGGCACCCCGAAGCCGCAGCTTAGCTCGTGCTTCCTGCTCACGATGAAGGACGACTCCATCGAGGGTATTTACGACACGCTGAAGAACTGCGCCCTGATTTCGCAGAGTGCCGGTGGAATTGGCCTGGCTGTGCACAACGTGCGGGCTACGGGCTCTTACATCAAGGGCACCAACGGCACGTCCAACGGCCTGGTGCCGATGCTGAAGGTGTTCAACGACACGGCCCGCTACGTGGACCAGGGCGGCGGCAAGCGCAAAGGGGCCTTCGCTATCTACCTGGAGCCCTGGCACGCCGACATCATCGACTTCCTGGACCTCAAGAAAAACCACGGCAAGGAAGAGATGCGCGCCCGCGACCTGTTCTTCGCCCTCTGGACGCCCGACTTGTTTATGAAGCGCGTGGAAGCCAACGGCGACTGGACCCTGATGTGCCCCCACGAGTGCCCCGGCCTCGACACCACGCACGGCGAGGAGTTCGAGCGCCTCTACCAGAAGTATGAGCGCGAAGGCAAGGGCCGCAAAACCATCAAGGCGCAGGAGCTGTGGTTCGCCATTCTGGAAAGCCAGACCGAAACCGGCACGCCGTACCTGCTCTTCAAAGACGCCGCCAACAGCAAAAGCAATCAGCAAAACCTGGGTACTATCAAGTCCAGCAACCTTTGCACTGAAATCTTAGAGTACACCGACGAAAACGAAATTGCGGTTTGTAACCTGGCCTCGCTGGCGCTGCCCCGCTACGTTAGACCGGACGAGAAAGGCAACCTGACCTTCGACCACCAGAAGCTGTACGAGGTAACCTACCACGCCACGCTGAACCTGAACAAGGTAATCGACATCAACTACTACCCCGTAGTGGAAGCCGAGCGCAGCAACCGCCGCCACCGCCCCATTGGGTTGGGTATTCAGGGCCTGGCCGATACGTTTATTGCGCTACGGATGCCCTTCGAGAGCGACGAAGCCACGGGCCTCAACAAAGACATCTTCGAGACCATCTACTTCGCAGCCATGACGGCTTCCAAGGACCTGGCCATCAAGGACGGGGCTTACGAAACGTTCGAGGGCTCGCCGCTCAGCAAGGGCAAGTTCCAGTTCGACCTCTGGGGCGTAACGCCGGACTCGGGCCGGTGGGATTGGGAAAGCCTGCGCACCGAGGTGGTGAAGCACGGCGTCCGCAACTCGCTGCTGGTGGCTCCTATGCCCACGGCCAGCACCGCCCAGATTCTCGGCAACAACGAGTCGTTTGAGCCTTACACCTCCAACATTTATGTGCGGCGCGTGCTCAGCGGCGAGTTCATGGTGGTGAACAAGCACTTGCTGAAGGACCTCATCAAGCTCGGCATCTGGAACGAGCAGATGAAAAACGAAATCATTGCCGCCAACGGCTCGGTGCAGAACATCGACCGGATTCCGCAGCATATCAAGGACCTGTACAAGACGGTGTGGGAGATTTCACAGCGCCGCATTATTGATATGTCGGCCGACCGGGGCGCGTACATCTGCCAGAGCCAGAGCCTGAACCTGCACGTGCTGAACGTGAACTTCGGCAAGCTCACCAGCATGCACTTCCACAGCTGGAAGAAGGGCCTGAAAACCGGCATGTACTACCTGCGCACCAAAGCCGCCGCCGACGCCATCAAATTCACGGTGCAGAAGCAAGCCGCCGAGACCCTGGAGCCGCTGAACGTATCGGCCCAGAACGCCTCCGACATGGCCTGCTCCCTCGATAACCCCGACGCCTGCGAGGCCTGCGGGTCGTAGGAGAAATAAAGTTGCAGGCCATTGCTAACAGGTCTATAAGCTACAGGTTCTAGGCCTAGAAGTATGTACCTCAATAAAAAGCCACTCCACTTGGGGTGGCTTTTTGCTAACTGGTTCTAACGATATGTTTGGTAACTACAAAATCAATTTTGCTAAAGTAAATCTGCATTGGGCGCAGAGCGTCAGCATTGAGTTGGATGAGATAGAGGAACTTTTGGAATTATCTCCCCTGACTTGGTTGTATCTTGGTGAGGCTGGCGAATACGAAATCACCGGTTACACCAAGTATCGTAAATTTGTGACTGTAACATTTACGCTCACGGAAAACGAAGCAGTTGTTGAATCTGTAAACCTCCCAAGCTATGGCCGAATTAGAGAAGTCGTCATCAGGCAATACATCGAGCCGACCAAGTGATTACACTAGCCGAGGTGAGCTAGTAGAAGACGCCGAGCGTCGGCACGTAGCCGGTCCGCTCACGCGTGAGCAGTTCCTGGCGTTTTTAGTGAAAACTGGCAAGGTTCCTCCTGGCACCAAGCTGAAGCAGAACTCTTAACCTCAAAGCCGCCCGTGCCGCAGCCCGAAAAAGGAAAAAGACCAATAAAAATCCCCCTTTGCTAGCAAAGGGGGATTTTTATTGGAAGCTGAACGGACTAAGCCGGCAGCAACACTTCTTTGGTGATCATGCGGCGGGTACGGGCGGGCTGGTTGAGAAGCTCCATGGGGAAGCGAGGCGGCTCGTAGATGGTGGCTGGCTTCTTGGTGAGGCGCCACCCCAGAGCCAGCAATAACTGGTCGAGGGTGCCGCGCCGGGCGGTATCGGTGGCGAAGAAACTAAGGGCTTCCTCAAAAGCCTGCTGGGCTTCCGCTTCGGTGTCGCCGTAGGAGGAGAGTTCCAGGACCGGACAGTAGGCTACGTACTGGCCACTGTCCTCATCGAGCACCAGCATCACTTCCACCTGCACCTTCGTGACGTTACCTTTTATATCAGTCGAGAGAGAAGCCATGAGCGTAGTAGTGTGGGAACGAACCTGAGTAAAGTTAGCCAGAAAGCTACACCTGTAACAACCAGCGGGTGGCTTTCTGTTCTACGGTTGCTTGCCAAGCCGGACTACTTGGCTTATCTTCAAGCTCCTCTGCACGGTGCAGAAGCAAGCCGCCAAGACCCTGGAGCCCCTGAACGTATCGGCTCAGAACGCCTTGGATATGGCTTGCTCTCTGGATAACCCGGACGTCTGCGAAGCTTGCGGGTCGTAAGGAAAAGGGAAGCAGTTGAAATTCTAATAGCCTTTTAAACAGAGTGATATCACCCTATTTAAAAGGCTATTTTCATAAATGATTTTTACAAATAAAAAGCAATACTCACGTGGATCTAAATGATGGTGGACTAATACCTGAAGGTGTCGCTGATTTAGTTGATTATGTAGATGGAATCACGCTTCCTCCTGCAATCAAAAAAAGCTTGTGGAAAGCAATTGGAGACCTAATTGCAGGTGCGGTGGATGTTCCAGTAGCGTATCTTGAATCAAAGGCTCAGCAAATTAGAATGGAAGCTCAAGGCCTAGCTTTCGTAACAAAGAAATCAGCCGAAGCGGCGGCTCAAAAGTTTGGGGGAGACGGCCAGTTGGTAGAAAGGGCTGTAAGCCATTTCGGTCAAAAACTTTTTAAAGAGCAAGTTAATCGTGAGAAGGTAGTAGCTCAAACAATTGAGGAGTTGAAGAATGACCCTCCAAAACAAGACTCTACTTCAGAAATAGATGATGATTGGCTATCTATGTTTTCGCGTATTGCGGAGCAAAAGTCTAATCAAGATGTCCAGCTATTTCTAGCTAAAATACTTGCCGGAGAAATACGTAAACCAGGAAGTTACAGCCCTCAGACGATACAAATACTATCTACTCTGAGTCAAAATGTAGCGCGGATTTTCCAAAGGTTTTGTGATGTAAGTTATTCGCAAGAAATAGTAGGCTTTGCGGGGTTGATTACAGACCCATTTGGGCAAGCCGGAAATAATGCACTATCAGATCTAGGACTTTCCTATAGTCAGCTATCTACACTTCAAGATGCTGGATTAATCCAGCATGACCTTAGTGCATGGAGAGAAATTCCACCAGTGTTATTTACAATGCCATTCCATATAGGAGGTAAAACGTACCGACTTATACTTGCAGACCAGTCAAAGCAGAGCATAATGCAGACGCCTAAACGACTTACAATGTTAAATTTTACTGAGTCAGGGGAGCAATTACGTTCAGTCTTGCATCTTGGTAGTAATGTTATTTATGAAACTAAGATTTTAGAGTGGTTTCAGGTTCAGTTTAGCTTGATTCCAATAGATATCAAGTAGTGAATGCCCTCTGACATTTAGCATGCTTTACCTGCCGCTACCGCCCCGGTAGCGGCAGGTTTGTTTTTGGGGTAGCTATTATGCACCGTCCGTCCTATCTTCAGCCACATGGCAACTCCTGTTTCAGCGGCCCATCCGCGCATTACTTGTGATTTTCAGATTTGCCACGGGCAGCCGGTGGTGTGGGGTTGCGCTACCCGGTGTGGCAGGTGCTGGAACTGCTGGCCTCAGACATGAGTGAGGCCAAGATTCTGGCAGATTATTCGGACCTGGAAGCGGAGGATTTTCGGGCGTGTCAGGCGTACGCGGCGTTCTTGCTCAAGAAGATTGGGCGCGTGTATGAAACGAGTGGCTTAACGGAAGCAGAAGTTGCTGCCGGTCATGCCCCGCGAGAGTCGCTGACGAAAGGGCAATTCTTGGAGCGTCTGAAGGCCAAAGGCCTGGTGTCGCCGGATGCACCAATAGATTAGGAAGTATTTAAAATCACAACTAACAATGGCGTATTCAGAAACCGCGTTAAAGGAGAATTACTGCAAATTCTCTGATGAGAAGCTGATGCGCCTTGCGGCGGAAGATGCGGCTAGGCTGCGGCCGGAGGCCTTGGTGCTTTTGCAGGAAGAACTGGCGGAGCGAGGCTTGGCGGAGGCAGCTCACAAAGAAATAGCCGCGCAGCTTCGGGTGCTCAGTGAGGCGGAGATAGAAGAATACTGTGCTTTGATACGAGCAGTACCGTGCCCCATCTGTTATTCGGTAGCCGAACCGCTGAACGCAACCGTTACGAGCAAGGTGTCGAGCTTTATCGTTGTCACAACTTGGAAAGAGGAGCTTGCCATTGCCTGCCCAAGCTGCCTCGACAAGCTCAGCGAAAGCGCGACGTCTCACTCCATTATTGCGGGCTGGTGGGGAATGCCGTGGGGCATCATCCGGACGGTAAAGGCTATTCGCTTCAATAAGAAGATGGCTAAAGACCATCATGCGCCTTCTCCTAGCGTGCCGCTGAAAGCCTTCGTCGTGGACAATGCCAGGAGTTTGGATCAAGTAAAAGACAACCGCAACCAACTACACGCTTTTCTGATCGGTTTACGTCTGAGTTGATATACATTGGCTTACTGGAGCTATGCGGAAGGAGAGTTGTCCGTATAGGGCATACTAGACTCCACCAAGCCACTGCTATGAAACCTCGCGTAATCTGCCACATGATGAGCTCCTTGGACGGACGCATCATTCTTAGCCGCTGGGGCGCGAAGCCCAACACCAAGGAGTACGAAACCACCGCCGCCACCTTTGCCGCCCAAGCCTGGCTGTGCGGCCGCGTGACCATGGAGAAGGACTTCACCGAGGGCCTAACCCCCGACCTGCACCCCGTGGCCGAGCCGCTGCCCCGCACCGATTTCGTGGCCGAGCACAACGCCGAGTCGTTTGCGGTGGCAGTGGATGCGCACGGCAAGCTCGGCTGGGAATCGGCGTACATCGACGAGGATCACGTGGTGGCCGTGCTTACCGAGCAAGTCAGTAACGAGTACCTGGCGTATCTGCGGCGGCAGGGCGTGTCGTACGTGTTTGGCGGGGCGCAGGAGCTGGACTTCGCGCTGGTGCTCGACAAGCTCGGGGAGCTGTTTCCTATCCAGACGCTGCTGCTGGAAGGTGGCGGGCACCTGAACGGCTCCTTGCTTAAGGCCGGATTGGTAGACGAGCTGAGCATGCTGCACTACCCGGTGGTGGATGGGGCGGCCACCTCTCCTACCATCTTCGAGCAGGGCGAGGCACCGGGGCCGCCCGTGCAGTTCAAGCTGCTAAGTGCGGAGCAGCGGCCGGGTGGCATTCTGTGGCTGCGGTATCAGGTGGGGGCTTAGCACCAGCAAGTAATTGGCTGTATAAAAGTTGGCTACATTAAAATTATAAGCCGGCCAGGCAACGCGCAAGCCTGTTGAAGACGTCATTACAGGTGCCAACCAAGGCGAAGCTCATCCTTCCTACCTTCGCTTCCCATACGGTAGCTCCTGTTCTACATGCATCGATTGTTACTTTCCTGCCTGGTTGCTCTGGTCGGCCTGTTTGGCTGCACCGCCACCAAAACCCAACCCACTGCTGGTACTACCAAGAGTTTGGCGCCTATTGCCATTATGATGGTGGGCGGGCCTCACCTGGCGCAGGTATACAAGCCCACCAATCCTAATACCGACGTGCTGACGGCCAAGCGCCAAGCTGAATTGGCTGCCGTCTGCAATCAAATTCAGCGATTCAAGCCCGACGCCATTATGGTGGAAGAGCTGCCCGAGCGGCAAGCCCGCATCGATAGTTTGTACGCTCTCTACCGGCAGGGCAAGCTCGATTTGAACACCATGCCCGGCGGACGCTCCGAAACGTATCAGCTTGGCTTCGTGCTGGGCAAGCGTCTGGGGCTGGAGCGCATTTACTGCGTGAATGCGCCGGGCGGCACTTCGCAGAGCATTCTGCACGAAGGCACCAACATCAAGCTCTACGAAGAGGCCACGACCGAACACCGGGCGTACGGCGCGCCGGTACTGCAAAAGTGGGAAAGTGGCAGCCTGACTATGGGTGGCCTGCTAAGCTTCACCAACAGCCCGGTGCTGCTTCAACAACTGCACACGCTGGTGTACCGCACCCCCGCCCGCGTAACCGACGGCACCCTGAAACCCGACCCCATGGTGGACGCCGCCTTCGTCAGTCCGCACTACGTAGGAGCCGAGTTCATTTCGGTTATCTACAACCGCGACCTGAAAATCTACTCCAACATCGTGACCACGCAGCTGGCTGCCCGCAGCTCCCGGATTCTCACCATCATCGGGGCCCGCCACGTAGCTTCTCTGGGCGGTATTTTTCGCACCGATCCGGCCTATCAGGTGGTGGATGCCTCGGCGTATCTAAAGCAGAAATAGTCCGGCAGCTTCCTTGTAGTAGCTTCTGCTTCTCTACTGCTCTCGAGGACGTTGCCTATTTGGCTGTCAACGCAACCTACTTGAACGCTATGGCGGTGATAACGCACCCGGCGCTTTGCTGCGCAACGGTGAACTCCCAACGGCGGTCCATGATGGGTAACACGACTACGGCCGACTGCCCTGCGGCGGCACCAGGCTTCAGGCGAAGGCTACCAAGGTCTTCGGGCTCGTACAACTCTTGGGAGTAGAACAGCAGATCGGCGTCGAAGCCGGGGGGTGGTCCATCGTCGGGGCGGAAAGAAGTTAGGCGGCCAGCTTTGCGCGCTAGCTCCTGCTTCTTGTTTGCCAGAAAGGACGCCGAAAAAAAGCCGGTGCTGTCGAGCAGCCCGATATACTGCGCCAGGCCGGGCTCGTTCAGCTCGTAGCGGCCCGATTTGCTTACGTGTCCAGGGGGTACTTCAAACGCGGCTGCCGCACTTTGGGGGTAGCTCAACACCACATACGTAGCCAGGCGCTCCTGGTTTTGATAATACCACTGCAAAAACGTCCGCACGGTGGCCGGGCAGTCTTTGGGGGCTGACGTGGCCGCTGGCGGAGCAGGGCTGGCAGCCACCGGCGGCGTTGGCTTTGACGATTCGCGCACGGTGGCGGCAGGTTCCGGCCCGCCACAAGCGGCTAAGCTGGCCGCGGCCACAAGGGTCATGGGTAGTTTCATCATACCTTACTTGACGGGGCGCACCCACGAGAGCGTATAGTGCTTGGTAGGCGCGTTTACCCGGTGGCCCACAAACAGCTTCGTTTGGGTGTTGTAGTATAAGCGGTTTTTCGGATCGGTGCCGGCGCTGGCGTGTTGGGTACCGGGGTCGAAGAAACGATAGTAGAATCCTTTCGAGTCGGTGCCGCTTTCTACCAACACCACGAAGTGGTCGGTGGTTTTGTCGAAGTTGGGGCTGCCTTTCTTGATGTTGACGCCCACAATGATGGGCTTGCCGCTGGCTAAGGTATTATTGATTTTCTTGATGGCAGCATCAGCCGTGGACTGAAGCACTACGGTATTGCCACTCTCGCGTACCACACTGATACCTAGGCCCCGCGGCGCTTCAGCACCAATCATTTTCTGGCAGGTTCGGAAACAGGCGCTCCAGTCGGGTGCCTGAGTTAGCCATTTAGTGGTGGGCAGAACCAAGGGTACAGTCTGGGGACTGCCTGCCTGCGCCGGCTGCGGAAGATCACCAATCAAATACTTCGCAGCCAGTACTTTGCGGTTAGCAACGGCCGGATTATGAAGATAGAAGGGAATATGTAGATCGGGCCAGAGGGCGGTGAAGGCGTCATATAGCTTCTCTAGCTGCTTGTCGATGGTTGGGAGCACCGCCTTCTGCTGCTGTACCAAGCGAGCCCGCGAACTGATAACGGTAGATTGCAAGGCCTGCAACGGGTGCAGTCGAAGCATTTTTATTCGGTCACTGATTGGCTGGTAATCTGAGCTAGGTGCCCATTCGGGCCGAATTATAGCTGCTCGGCTGCTTATTTTAGCAGGGCGCGGGCGCTTACGCGGAGTGGGCATACATCAACGGTATATACTTATAAAAAGCCAACGTACGCAAAAGCATCTAACTCTCAACCCATCAGCAAGCTGAAGTGTGGCTGCTATTTTACGACAAGGAGGTGGCCGCGAGCGAGCGGGCCCCACC
>NZ_DASVSY010000041.1:0-38691 GCF_036387835.1 Hymenobacter sp.
ATCCAGGAAGCAGTACATTGCAACGGTCTGTTCGCGCATGGTCAGCAGGAGTTGAAGGGGTCGAATACTTCAAACCTAGTCTGTTCTTGCCGAACAGACTTTTTTTCTGCCTCCCCTATACCCCGCAACTTGAGTTAGCTACTTAGAAAATGCAGCAGACGGAAGAACGGCGGGTCTGCCATGTAGCTCGACAGACTCTCGGGCGCTGAAACTGCTTTATCTTGGGTTTTCGATTTGATGGAATCTGTTGATGAAGCTTCAGAATAGCACCTGCCTACCCGGCGCGGCCTTAGCGCTGGCCTTTTGCGTTACAAGCTGCGTGAAAAAATCAACCGTTTCCGACGTCAAGCCCGTGCCGGCCGGGCCTACGGTGGCCGTGGTGCCGGGCGTGAGCCGGGAGCTAGCCGAGGACCGGGCCCGCCGCATCTCCCGGCTCGGCTACGATTTGAATCTTACGGTTCCGGCCAACAAAGCCGAGCCTATTGCGGCCTCCGAGACCGTTACGTTTCATCTGACTGCCGCAGATCAGTTGGTGCAGCTCGATTTCAAGGAGCAAGCCGACCATCTGAAAGGATTGACTGTAAATGGTAAGCCCGTAGCCATTGATTTCCGAGAAGAGCACCTTGTGCTGCCCGCCGCCAGCCTCAAAAAGGGTTTGAATGAGGTGCGCATTGAATTCATTGCGGGCAACCAGAGCCTCAACCGCAACGAGGATTTTCTGTACACGCTGCTGGTGCCCGACCGCGCCCGCACGGTATTTCCGGTCTTCGACCAGCCCAACCTCAAGGCTTCGTTCACGCTGGCCCTCACGGTTCCGAAAACCTGGCAGGCCCTAGCCAACGGGCCCTTGCAGGACTCCACCGTCACGGCCGAAAGCAAAACCTACCGCTTCGCGCCCTCGGATACCATCAGCACCTACCTGTTCTCGTTTGCGGCCGGCAAGTTCACGCGCATTACGCGCACTACGGCGGGCCGCGAAATGCAGTTTCTGCACCGCGAAACCGACCAGGACAAGCTGAAGCTGAGCCTGGACCCCATCTTCCAGATCCATGCCGACGCGCTAAAGTTCCTGGAGGAGTACACCGCCATTCCGTACCCGTTCCGCAAGTTCGATTTCGTGGCGCTGCCCGATTTTCAGTACGGCGGCATGGAGCACGTCGGCGCTATCGACTACAAAGCCAGCACGTTGTTCCTGGATGAAGGCGCCACGCAAGATCAGAAAATTGCCCGTTCCAGCCTTATCAGCCAGGAAACTGCCCACATGTGGTTCGGCGACCTGGTGACCATGCAGTGGTTCAACGACGTGTGGATGAAGGAAGTGTTTGCCAACTTCATGGCCGACAAAATCACTGAAATAGCTGTTGCCAATTCCAACTACGACCTCAAGTTTGTTGTCGACCACTACCCGGCCGCTTACGGCGTAGACCGCACCACCGGCGCCAATCCCATCCGGCAGGACCTGGAAAACCTGAAGGACGCCGGCTCGCTCTACGGCAACATCATCTACCACAAAGCGCCCATTATGATGCGGCAGCTGGAGCGGCTGATGGGGGAGGAGCCCTTCCGCCAGGGCCTGCAAGAGTACCTGAAAAAGTACGCCTACGGTAACGCCAGCTGGCCCGACTTCATCCAGATTCTCGACGCCCGCACCCCCGCCGACTTGCACGCCTGGAACCAGGTGTGGGTGAACCAGCCCGGCCGTCCCATCTTCGACTATAACCTGCAAACCAGCAACGGCAAAATCACGCAGCTTCAACTCACGCAGCAAGCCGAAGACAAGTCGGACCGGCTGTGGCCGCAGCTGTTTGAGGTGCTGCTGGTGTACCCCGACCGGGTGAAAGAGCTGACCGTGAACATGAACCAGCGCCAGGTGGTGCTGCCGCAAACCGTGGGCGAAGCCGCGCCCACGTTCATTCTGTTCAACTCCACGGGCTTGGGCTACGGCGTGTTCCCCATCGACAAGCAGCTCACCGCCAACTTAACCAAGCTGCAAAACCCGGTGGCCCGCGCCACGGCCTACGTCAACTTCTACGAGAACATGCTCAACGGCCGCGCCCTGGCGCCGCGCCAGCTGCTGGAAGTGTATCGCCAGGTGTTGCCAAAAGAGAAGGAAGAGCTGAACATCAAACTGCTCACGGGCCAGGCCACTGACATTTTCTGGCGGCTGCTCAAACCCGAGGAGCGCGTAGCCCTGGCCCCGACGGACTTGCTTAGATATCCGTACTGCCTTTCTGAGTGCCAGAGGCTAAATCTCGCTTGTTAAGGGAAACGTGCAACGATAGCCGTAGGGTTTGCGCCAGCGGATTGTTCTTGGAATTGGGAATCAGGTAGGCTCCGTCGATGCCGAAGGCCCGGTACCGTCCTCCGGCTCCGACACTCAAATACTGCCGGTCACCCTTTTTAGGGTTCTCGTAGAAGTAGCCGGTGCGCGCAAACACGGTGTTCTGGTAGGCATATTCCAACCCGGTAGACACGTTGACTTCGCGCAGTTCTTCCCGGAAGCCACCGGGTGCATCACCAAAGGAGTTGAACACGCCGGCAACTGACCCTTCGGACCGACGTTTGTCATTTTCAGCCTTGATACGTGCATCGCGAGCGGCTATTTCGGCAGGTGTAGTAGGTTCAGGGCCTTCTTCGTAGTAAGGAGTAGGCACCAGGAGCTTGCTAACATCCACCGCGAGCGTCAGTTTATGAGAGGCGCCGAATGCCCGCGTAAGGGCCGTGCCAATCTTTAGGCGCGTAGGTAGGAAGTCACTTTGAAACGGATTAGTATACGTCATTTTGTTGCCAAAATTGGCAATGGAAGCGCCAAACCCTAGGGTATAGGCGTCGGTACCCGCCGGTATATCTTTGGTGTAATAGACACCTAAATCCATAGCCACGGCGTTGCCCGGCTTGGAATCAACACCAACCTGCGTGAGGTTGGAGCGAATGTAGCGCACCGTAGCGCCTACACCCAGATGCTCGCCAAACGTATGGCCATAGGAAACACTATATGCCCCCTCCTTACCGAGCCCCTGGCCAAGGTTGAAATGCAACACGCTAGCAGCCAAGGTGGAGCGCTGCCCGAGTCGGCCGTAACCCGATAGATAATACAGGCCTCCGTTCCGGGCGATGGTACCCAGCCACGGTGTATAAGAGGGCGAGATACTGAAACGGTTTGGCGCAAATCCAAGCTTGCCAGCATTGTGGTAAGCCGCGTTGGCATCAGCAGACAAGGCCACTCCGGCTTCGCCCAACGCAGCGGACCGCGCGTCAGGACTGAGAGTCAGAATCGGAACAGCCACACTAAGAGTGTTAGGGGTTTGCTGAGCCGTAGCCAGAAAAGGCATGCTCAGAATGCCAGCCAACAGGGCCGAATTATAGGCCAGTTGCGAGTAGGTCATAGCTTTCAATATACTGTATGAAGAATAGGAGGAAGCCGATAGTAGGCGGACCGTGCCGAGTAGCAGGTATTTAACTATTCAAGTGCCTAAATATTGCAACCTGTAAAACTTTTTTCGCAGCGCATAACAGGCTAGGTGTAGTGTATAGAGCGGTTTCGTAAACCGAGTACACGGTTTGTAGCGCTGAGACGCGATACTTCGCGTCTCAGTGCGTGGTTGGTCTGCTGAAGTCGTTCAACAACGAGACGCGAAGTATCGCGTCTCTATACCGTCCACCAAATTGCCATAGAATAGTCAAAAGCTGGCTAGGATAAATATATCTCGTTCTAGGTTAAGTGTAAACGTGACTACCGCGAGAGTCTAGTAGAATTGGTGCTAGTTTCCTAAATGACAAAAGTAAATCTCCGCAGACGATACCTAAAACCCCAGCAACTCCCGCAGAATGGGCAGCACCCGTTGCCCGCGTTCCAGGTCGAAATCTTCCGTTACGGTAAGGGCTGCGGCCGGCTTGCCGCCTTGCACGGCCAATTCGAGCAGCTGACGGCGCTCCGGTTCACTGAAGTCGGTAAAAGCTCGGCGCAACAACGGCACGATTTCGCGGAAGGAGTCTTCGTTTAGCTCGCCTAGCCACTGGTCGAGCAGGTCGAAGAGGGGACGATGATGGAGCAGGAGTTGGCCGCTGCCGCTCAGGAAGCCCTCAATCCAGGCGGTGGCGTAGGCGGTGGGTTGCGCAGGAGTTAAAGCCAACCCCAAGGCCATGCCAGCGGCTTCCGAGGAAAGCTGCTGCGCATCGAAAAGCAGGCGGCCAGCGGCTCCGGCCAGCAAGCCCGAGCTGGCGGGGTTGCGCAGCACTATAGCCAGGGCCGCGTACCAATCCACTTCCTGCGCAGCCTCCTGAAGCAGCCGAATAGCCTGGTGCGTGCCTTCGATGCGGGGCAGCAACTGGCGGGCCGCGTCGTAGTCGAGGCCGGTGCAAGCTTGGGGCAGCCCGATGCACAGGCGCGGTACCAAATGGTGGACCACCTGCGCCACTTGCGCGGTTTCGGTACGGCGTACGTTGCCGTAGCGTAGCACGTTTACCAGCGGCGGCAGGGCGGCCAGCAGGTGGGTCACGTCGCGGGTGCCGGCCGAGAGGGTTTCCAGGCGGGCTACCAACGCAGCTATGGCCGGGCCGAGGTCGGCTTGCAGCGCCTCTTCCAGCAGCTGGCTGACGGTTTCCAGGTCGGGGGCTTCGGTGGCCTGTTGGCGGGCGCGGCCCACGGCGGCATCCAGAATGGTATTTCCCCAACGGCCGGCATCCAGCACGCGCAGGGCGTAGTCGGGCTGCCATTGTAGGTCCCATAGCTCGTGGAAGGTACCGGCTTTGCCTTGGGCGCGGCGCGGCTTGCCCCACGGCACGTCCAGTAGGCGCAAACGGTGCAGCAGGTGGCTGCGGCCAAGATCCAGCTCTTTGCGCAAATCCAGGTCGAGAGTGCGGGCGGCGGCTTCGGGCTTGAGGCGGGTGAGGCGCTGCTGCTGCGCCAGATCCTGCTGCAAAGGCGTAGCCGGCAACTCCGCCGGTACTTCCCCCATGCACACCCCAATCACCAGCTCCCGGTGCACCAAACTCAGGGCCTCCTCGTAGCCGCCGCCCAAAATAGCCACGGCCGCTTCCTGCAGTTCCTCGATGCCCGGCAGCGCCCGGCCCCGCACGGCAGCCAACGTTTCGGCCAGCCGCACCCCCTCAATAGCATGCGCCGACGACGCATCCAAGTCCTGCCCGCGCAACAGCCGCGCCGCCCGCACCATCCAGTGCGTCACCACTTCGGTATGCGGCTCGGTGAACAGCAGCTCGTACCAGGCCGGCGACAACACGCCCGCCCCGTAGCCCGAGCTGTACGATAGCCGCTCATAAGTCCACGGTATCCAGGTGGCTTCAATCGATACTTTCTTCAAGCCTTTGAGTAAGGCTTTGTCTTCGCGCTTCAGCAGGTCGGGTTGCAGCACCGGCGCGTGCCAGGCCCCGCACACCACCGCCACGCGCTGGTAGCCCTGCTTGAGGGTATTGCGCAAGGTCTCGCGCATAAACGCCTCGCGGAGCAAGGTTTCCGGACTTTCCGGCATTGCCAGCTCTTCCCGTAAGGCCGTCATCATGTTTAGCACCACCGCAAACGTGTCGGCGTGGCCGGCGCTGTGCTCGAAGCGAAGCTCCCACCACCGCTCCCCGTCAGCGTAGCCATCCAGCTCGGCAAGGTAGGAGATAGGGTCGCGGCGCAGCGCGGGGACCTCACCCCCTAGCCCCCTCCCCAAAAGAGAGGGGGAACTAGCTTTTAGCTGATCTTCTAGCTCTAATTCCTCCTTTATTAATCCTTCTGCTGGTATTTCTGCCGTGTGTTCTTCCCCACCAGTGCTAGTACTAGAGTCTAGTTCCCCCTCTCTTTTATTCCGCGCATCAACCGGTGAAAGGGGGCTAGGGGGTGAGGTTCCCGCGGGCACGTCCTCTACCGCATCCGGCAGGGCAAACCGCAAGGCGGCCGGCAAGTCCATGCAGCGCAGGTGGGCGCCGTGTTCGTGGCAGTAGCGGAGCACCTGCGTTTCGGGCGAGAAGGTGGCAAAGGGTAGAAACGAGGCCTGCTGGTACTGCTTGGGGTTGTAGAGCAGCAGCGCCACCGGCATCCGTAGGTCCGGGTGTTGAATGATGGTTTGCACGGCCGCTTCGCCGTCGGCGGGACATTCCAGCAACACAATATCGGGCTGGTACTCATCGAGTGCTTGGCGCAGGCTGGCGGCACTGCCGGGCCCGTGGTGGCGGATACCGAAGAGGCGTAGATCAGCAGGAGGCATAAGTGAATAAATAACTTCTGGCTAAGGAATAAAGAAACGAGGCTATGTCTGAAAAAGCCAGAGCAAGCATGACGTCCTTATAAGTGAAAAGATAGTCCCCGGTGGCAGCGGCAGATTGAACTCCGCCTCAAACGCCGCTATTTCCGCCGCCGCCGGCAGAAATAGCTCGGCATGGTAAGCCAGCCGATGCTGTTGTAGCAGAGCATCTAGCTGGCGTAGAAGGCTTTTGAAGATCATAAGCAGTGGGAGAGAAGCAACAAGTTCATTCGCTTAAGCAAGGCCTTTAAGGTAATTTAAGAGGCCCCATAGATACTGCCACACCAGAATGAAAGCACAACATTAACTGCAAATATGTATATACAGGAATTGTATAAAAATTATGGCATTTGGCATTTTATTGCTGTTTCGATAAGCGGTAGTATTGGTAATGTAAACGTTTGCATAGATATTGAGGAAGATAATTGTGCAATGGCAATCGTTTTCCCTCTTCGCTTATGGCCAATCCTGTACTTTCTCGGAGCCCACCATCAAGCCCAAGAAAATCTCCGCTGAATTGTACGTTACCAGCTATTAGCTTGGCGCATAGGTAGGTACAACCTGCAAAAACAGGCGCCAGAGGATATGTTAACAAGACCAGCACAACCACCGTGTTTTTGCAGGCTCTTCGATAGTAATAGCTCGTGCTATGCACTAGTAAACAGAGCAAATAATTCTCGGGTATGCGCTATGGGTGCTTATAATAAGTGAGAGTAAGCACTCCGGAGTTAACCGCACGAGCCATACTGCTGGCTTAACTACCACCGCAATGCCCGTTTTGCTTGGGCAATAGGAGTTATCTAGAGTAAGTGCACTGCAACCGATGTTGATCAAGACCACACCCACACAAGAGCAGAATTAAGGTAGAGGCAAGCCAAGAGGTAACCTCATACACTCTGCTAAAACGTTTAAGTCGCTCTTTTTAATACAATCAAGCGTCCATTTTTTAACCCACCACAACCAACCACTATGAAGAACTTTTCTCGTTCAGTCACCGCCCACCAGGGAATGACGCCTCAGCCCAATGCCTGTGAGAGCCACTCTCTCGCAAGCAACGTCAACCAGGATTTTCCAGTCAACAATAAACCCACCCCACTCGATAAGATTAAAACACTTCTACTTGTAGTACTTCTTGCTGTTGTAATGCCCAGCGTGGCTTGGTCGCAAGGCTTCACCATTTCCGGTAATCAGCTGCGCGATGCCAGCGGCAACAACTTTGTAATGAAGGGCATCAACGTGCCGCTGGCGTGGTTTACTAGTGATGTAAACGGTAACATTGCCAACATCCGCCGCAACACCAACGCCAACACGCTCCGTATCGTGGTGAGTACCAGCACGCCGGATGCGGACTGGCAAACTTGCGTGCAGAATTGCATAGCCAACAAGATGATTCCGATGGTGGAGCTGCACAGCGTGACGGGCAGCAACAGCACCGCCGACTTGCAGCGCATGGCCACCTGGTGGGCCTCGAAAGCCTCGTTCCTGACTCGTTCCGACATCTCCCGGTACATCCTCATCAACGTGGCCAACGAGTGGGGCGACTGGTTTATGAGCAGCCCAACCAACGACCCTCCCGGCACGGTGTGGCGCGATGCCTACATCAGTGCCGTGCGCACAATGCGCAATGCCGGTATCAACACCACCATTGTGGTAGACGCGCCCGGCTATGGCCAGGATAATAAGGTAAATACCCTGCTCTCATACGCCCCGGCCGTACAAAGCGCCGATACCAGGCACAATGTGCTGTTCTCGCTGCACATGTACTGCGAATGGTCGGTAGGCGGCAACTCCACCGTAACCACCGACCTGGCGAGGGTCAAGAATGCTGGTATTCCTATCATGGTCGGCGAGTTTGGCTACCAGCACTCGGAGGGCAGCGGCACCTGCGACATCAACGAGTCGCAGATCATCAGCACCTGCCAGTCGAACGGTATTGGCTGGCTGGCCTGGTCGTGGAAGGGCAACGGCGGCGACGTAGTTTATCTGGACTTAAGCCGGGATTGGGCCGGGACGAGCTTGTCGGCTTGGGGCAACACGGTGGTCAACGGTAGCAACGGCACCAAAACCGCCGCTACGGCTTCGGTATTCGGTACTAGCACGACTACGCCTCCCGCCACGGCTACCCTGGCCAATGGTACCTACAGCATCATCGCGCGCCACAGTGGCAAGGGCCTTGATGTAACGGGCGCAGCCACCACCGACGGCGCCAATGTGGCGCAGTACACCTACAGCGGCGGCGCCAACCAGAAGTGGACCGTCACCAACGAAGGCAGCGGCTTGTACTCCATCAAAGCGGTACACAGCGGCCGAGCCCTTGAGGTGAATGCCGCCTCTACCGCCGACGGAGCCAACGTGCAGCAGTGGTATTATTCGGGTGGCAACAACCAGAAGTGGCGCATTGAAAGCGTGGGCAGCGGCTACTACCGCGTGGTATCGGCCAACAGCAGCAAGTGCCTGGACGTGGCTGGCGCTTCTGTCGCCGATGGCGCTAACGTGCAGCAGTACACCTGCGGCGGCGGCACCAACCAAAGCTTCCAGTTCACTGCGGTTAGTGCGTCCCGCGAAGTGGCTAGCTCGGGCACGGGCGTCGCCATCTACCCCAACCCCTCAACCGATGCCTTCACCATCTCGCAAATCGGAACGTTCAGCTATTCTGTGCAGGATGCCACCGGTAAAGACATCGAAACCGGCAAGGCTACCGGTGACGTTACCATCGGCCGCAACCTGAAAGCCGGTATGTACATCGTGCGGATTCAGTCAATGGAAGGCGTCAAATTCGCCAAAGTTGTGAAGAACTAGCGCTTCTTCTCGAATAGAAAACAGTCGGGCAATACCAGCAATTAGTTGGTATTGCCCGACTGTTTTTTTGTGGATGAAGCAGTGGCTTGTTGCCGAATTTGGGGCTTCAAAGTTGTGAGTTAGCTGCACTTCCATTAGCGGTGCTTCCGAAGTATCTGGTGTGCTGTTATTGATCCGCTGACCTCTATGTGGAAGCCCCTTTACCGCTTCATGAACAGTGTAGAGCCTCGCCACTTGGCGGCGCCGACTTCGGTTCGCGTTTCCTCGTTGCTCAGGTTGTTTACTTGGCTGTGGCGCGAAGCCTGCACTTCGCGCTACAGCCTCTGACCCCAAGAAAATTGTTCTAGCCGTGTCGTTCAACGGCAAGACGCGAACCGATGGTCGGCGTAGCCAAGTGGCGCGTCTTCTCACCGTTCAGCAACGAAGCACTGACTGTATCGTTGTCTGAAGCCGCCGTCTACTTCGTGCTGAACTTCAGCAGGTATGATTTCAACGGGTAGTCTTCCAGGGACCTGGAGCCGCCTTCGGCCACAATGAACTCGTAGTCGTGGGCGGGCTGGAGCTGCACCGGAACGATAACGGATTTATTGTCGCCGGAGAAGCGCAGGGCCCCGACGGTCGGCCACGTTGCCTCGCCCCGCGGGCCCCTCCGGACGGAGGCGTAGGGGCTCACGGGCTGCGGAAAATCGACGGTGAGCTGCGTGGTGGTGGCATCTATCGTCCCATTTTCCGCCACAAAGGGGCGTACGCGCGTGGGGTCGGGCTGTTTTTGGTTGAACGCTTCGCGCAACTGCCGGATCGGCTCCTCGGGGTAATACTTCGATTTTTCCAGAAACTCCTGCACTGCCCGGTCGTTGGTGTAGTCCAGCGTGAGCATGTCCCGGACGGCTTGCGTCTTGTTGAGAGCCTGCGCGTAATAGGCCTTGCAGATGGCGTAGCCCATGTAGTAGTTCAGGTCGGCTACGTGCGTGAAATCGTCGGGCGCCTGGTCGGCCGACCAGTTCAGATACACCGGAATAAACATTTCCAGCTTGAACCGCTCCTTCAGCGCCGCCTCGTGCAACTTACCGTAGGGCAAGTACGGAAACGGTACCGCTTTGCCAGTCACCAGCTCGGTCACGAAATCACAGGTGCCTTCGTTGAGAGCCTGCCCGAGCACGCTCTTGCCGTAGCCGCTGAGTTGGGTGTGCACGTACTCGTGCACATTCACCGGCACCAGGTCGTCGGACCAGCCTTTTTTGTAGTAGCGCGACAGGAAAGCGGCCGTATTCTTTGGCAGCCTCGTCACGTCAGTTTGCGGAGAGCCCGTGGCCATTTCCGCCCCAATTACCACAAGGCTGTCTTTGGTGATGCCGCTGGAGCGCATATTTCCCATGGTGAAATACACCTTGGATGGCCGCAGAGCCGGGTACAGGGTTTTCAGCTTTGCTAGGCTGGCTTCGATTTCCTGCGCTGCGGCTTTAGTGAGTTGGGTGCGGGGCCGAATGGAATTCCAAAACCGTGGGTAGCGCCGAATCGAACTGACCCACAGCCCCACGCTGTTGCCCTTCACCTCCTGAAACGCCTTCAATCCCGGACTGCCTTTGCTGAGGTAGATGCGGTTAAAGAAACGTACCTGTTTCAAACTGTCCTTAGTGGTACGAATGCTGTCATAGGCCGTCCAAAAATGGTCGAGGTCGGTGGTGAAAACCCGTTGCGGCTTCTGCGGCGGCGCCTCAAAGGCACCGGTTAAAGGAATCATTGCCAACAACAGAACTCCGGCTATGCTACCTTTTAGTGTCTTCTCTTGCTTCATATGGCAATGTAAAGCGCCACGGGCGTTTTAGATGTGCAGAATTTCAGCCACAGTGCCGTGGTTGTGGAATTTAGAGGCGTTTGAAGTGCGAAGATTAACGAGGGCTTGGCGTAGGGTGGCAGACATGCCAAGGTTGTGGTGGCGGATGCTGAAGAGGATGCTGCTGCTGCTGGTTATGAATAAGATATAAGAAGCTATTTTTTGTTTTCCATGTATGGCTCAAAAAACTTGAGGTCAACTTCAAAAACCGTTTTAGGTCTTACTCCAAGCTGAATACTTTCGAAAAGCTCAACAAGTTTCTCTCCATTTATCAATTCAATTGGAAGGGCACCGTCCCGTGTTGCTTCACGTTTAGCATCTTCCGAGAACGTGCCTGTAGTAAGCATTATGCCTTTTTCAGCTCTTCCCATCACAGCGTTTCTGAAGTCACCTATTTGTGCTCTTGAAACAGTTCCTTTATAACGTTTGCACTGAAATAGTACTTTCATACTTACAAATGGATTGAGCTTAAGAACTCCATATCCATCAATTCCACCATCATGTGAACCTCCTGTTACTTCAACATTTTCAAAGCCATGTTCACGAAGTAAACGCTTGCAAATATCCTCAAACCCTTTTGGTGTAACTGACTGCAAAACTTCAAGCAGAGTTGGAGTGTAAGTGTGCTCTACATTGTCGGGCTTTTCTTCTTCTTGCTCATCAGTTATGTCTTTCTCGCTTTTATCGTTTCGTGATTTAGCATGAATGCTAACCCATTTTAGAAATATTGCTCGTGCTTCATCTGCACTTAAATGCGATTTAAAACCTAATGGCGAAAGTGTCCAAACGCCACGGGTGTTTTCCTCTAAGTAACCCTCCCATACTAAATATTGCCTAGCCCAAGCCACTTGATTATTAAATCTTAAAATTCCTGATTTGGTAGTTTCCTCTAATTTCTTGTCAGGAATTTTAAGGTTTTTAGCTATCTGAGCTACTGCTTCTTTGGGTTTGCCAGAACCACCTAATTGTCTAAGTGCATCTAGCAACGGACCAAACCAGTTTACAAATTCGGACTGTTTAGGTTTTGCAGCCATTTAAATCACGTTGAGAAAGATCATTTTTAGACTATTCCACCACCTCCCGGCAGGCGCGGTACAAATCTTTCCAGCCGTCGCGCTCTTTCACCACGGTTTCCAGGTATTCCAGCCACACGACGCGGTCCTGCACGGGGTCTTTCACCACGGCGCCGGTGAGGCCAGCGGCTAGGTCGTGGGCACGGAGGCTGCCGTCGCCGAAGTAGGCGGCCAGGGCCAGGCCGCTGTTCATAACGGATATAGCCTCGCCGGTGCTAAGCGTGCCGCTCGGGCTTTTGAGCTTGGTTTTGCCGTTCTCGGTTACGCCGCTGCGCAGCTCCCGGAAGATGGTCACGAGGCGGTTGATTTGCTCGACGGCGGGCGCTTCTACGGGCAGCTGGAGTGCCTTGCCTTGTTTGGCTACGCGGGTTTGCACGATGCGTACTTCCTCGGCTAAGTCGGTGGGCAGGGGCAGCACGACCGTGTTGAAGCGGCGGCGCAGGGCGCTACTGAGCTCGTTTACGCCTTTGTCCCGGTCGTT
Organism: Hymenobacter sp.; assembly: GCF_036387835.1. Classification (GTDB taxonomy): domain Bacteria; phylum Bacteroidota; class Bacteroidia; order Cytophagales; family Hymenobacteraceae; genus Hymenobacter. The sequence goes on from NZ_DASVSY010000041.1 coordinate 12,433, forward strand.
GGCGGTGGCCACCACGTTGAAGCCGCGCGTGGCCTGTACCTCGGTGGCGAGTTCGGGGATGGGCAGCACTTTTTCCGAGAGCATGGTGATGAGCGTGTCCTGCACGTCGGAGGGGATGCGGGTGAGTTCTTCGAGGCGCACGAGGCTGCCTTCCTGCATGCCTTTGAACAGGGGCGAGGGCACCAAGGCACCCAACGACGGGCCTTCGGCAATGAGGCGGGCGTAGTTCCAGGAGTAGCGGATGGCATCTTCGGAGGTGCCCGCCGTGCCTTGCACCAGCAAGTTGGAATGTCCGCTGATGGCCGCCACCAGATGCTCGGAAACCCAACTTTTGGCCGTGCCCGGCACCCCAAGCAGCAGCAGGGCGCGGTCGGTAGCTAAGGTAGCCACGGCAATTTCCATCAGCCGCCGCTGCCCAATGTACTTCGGCTCGATTTCAAACCCGTTATCTAGCTTCCCACCCAACAGATACGTGACCACCGCCCAAGGCGAGAGTTTCCAATTGGTTGGCTTGGGCCGGTCGTCAACGGCAGCCAGCGCAGCAAGTTCTTCGGCGTATAGAACCTCGGCGTGCGGGCGGAGCAGGTTTTCGGTTGACGTAGTGGACATAGGGAGTTGAGGTGACAGGTGAAGAGGGGACAAGTGAGGAGGTAACGGGTGAAGAGGACGCAGGAAGCTAAAGCTAGAAAGACTAGAAAACTAGTTCCCCTGGTCAGTTGAATTCCGCGCAGCAAGCATTGCGGCTCAAGCAATAGGGGTTAGGGGTGGTTGACGCTAACAGAACGTCATGCTGAGCTTGTCGAAGCATCTCGCTAGGGTGGTAATCTTAACTATAGCAAGTGTGATGCCTCCTGCTGTTAGATAGTTGGTTAGTTTGGCAACGTCAGCACGCGAGATGCTTCGACAAGCTCAGCATGACGTTTTGGTGGGTCGTTCTAGCATATCAACCACCCCTAGCCCACGCCGGAATTCAGCTGAGGAGGGGAACTAGCTCTTTAACTGCTAGTTTTAGTTATAGCTCCTGTTGTCACCCGCTCACCTCTTCCAAAGAAGTGGCCAGCTTGGCGCGGAAGCGGAGGGTTTCTAGCATGTTGTGGAGGCTGTTTTGGAAGGTGCTATGTACTTCGGGTAGGGCTAGCAGGGTGGTTTCCACTAAGGGCGCATCGGTGGGGTTGAGGGCAGGGGCAAGGTGCTGGCTGATGAAGTAGCTGAGTTGGTAGAGGTCGGAGTGGAACCGTTCGAGGCGGGCCGAGTTGGCGAGCTTGGCGCTCAGGCTTTGGAGTACTTCGGTGGTTAGCTCGCGTGGCCAGGGCGTAGGTAATTGGAGCAGGTCGTCGGTCCAGTTGGGCTCTTGGCGCCGGACGCGCAGCAGCATGGGTTTGAGGAGCAGCTGTTGCCGGTTGGCCGCGGGCAGCAGCTCGGTGAGGGCGGCCCAATCGATGTTGCGGTCGGTGCGGGCTTTTTGCAGGGTGGGGCGCTGGTGCAGCCATAGCTTCAGAAAGGCCGCCGCAAAGTCGGCGTCGTGGTGGGTGAGGGTGCTGATGGCCCAGCAAGGCAGCAGCGGCACGGCCCATTCCGAGGTTAAGGCGGCGGTCAGCAGCTCGTCGGGCGAAACGTCTAGATGCGTGGTCCAGCGGCCGGGGGGCAGCAGGGCCAGCATATTGCCTAGGCGGATGGCGCTCGGCCCCAGGGGCGTTGCCTTGCCGGCGGTGCCGGTGTAGTAGGCGTATTGGTCGTTTTTCTCCTCGATGCCATCAGCCAGCCAGCTTTTGTCCCAGGTGGTTGGCAACGTGATTTCCAGCTGGATCTTTCCCAGGCCTAACAAGCCGCGCTTTACCTGGAGCAGCAACTCAGCTCGCGTCCACAGCCGGTCCACCAGCGCCGAGTTGGGCAGCTGAACCAGCAGCGCGGCCGCTTGGCGGCGTACCTCCTGGCCCCGGGCGCGGAGCAGCGTTTCCAACACGGGTTCGGTATCGGGGTGAAGGTGCTCGGCCAGAATTTCCAGGAAAACTTCCTGCGCTTTGGCGGGCTCGGTGGGCAGGACAGCCAGCAACAAGGCGCGAGTAGCGTCGGCCTCTTGCTGGAAGCGCGCCCGCAGCCAGGCGCGCCGTTCGGCCAGGGTACCAGTTTCCCATATTTGAAGGTCGGTGGTGCCAGAAACAGGGGGCGTTAACAAGCCGCGCCACTCAGGGTTGAGGGCCGCTAGCCAAGGCCCCCGCGTCCCGGCCACTGTCGCCAGTACCGCCCGGGTTTCCGCGGAGTGCGTGGCGTGGCGCAGCAGGGGAGCCAGCAACGCATCGGGCACCCGCCGACCACTCTCGGCCACTTGGCGCAGGTAGTCGGGCAGCAAATCCAGAAACACCGAATCGACTACCATCCGCTGCAAACACGAAGTGCCGAGCGGCCCCAGCGGCGGGCAGGAATCAGGCGGAGCAGGAGTCGGAGCAGGCGTTGATACTGCGGCAGGCTGATACCCGGCCCGGCGCATCAGTGCCAACGTTCCGGCGGCCAGTAGTAGCTGTTTTTCGCGGTCTTCGGGGGTAGCAGCCTCATCAGCAGCGCCCAGTAAGGCAGGCACAGGCTCACCACTCTGGCGGGTGCCGAGCAGCGCCACGCGGAGTAACTGAGGCCACAAGGGAGAGGACATGAGGTGATAATTGGTTGGTGGTTGATGATTGCTGGTGGTTGATTGATGATTGACGGAGAGGCTGCTTGGGGGTTAGGGGAAGGTAGCTTGGGGGTTACTACTTGCAAAGCAACCAAGCTCAACAACCAAGCTCAACAATCATCAATCAACCCTCATCCCAATACCTGAAAGGTGCGGCCGTTCCATTCGCCGAATAAACTGATGGGCTGGCCGCCGCTTTCCGCTAGCAGCTGCCAGCCGGTTTCGGGGTCCAGGCGTAGCGGCAGCGTTACGGGCTCGGTGGCGTGGTGCAGTACCCAGGCATCGTCGGCGGGAAGGTAGGTGGGCAGCACGTTGGTTAGTGTGGCCGGCCATTGCCGCAGCCAGGGATGTTGGGCCAGGGCCGCTGCATAGTCGTCGAGGAGGTGAGTAAGGCTCTGGCCGGGCGGGTCGACCGTGGGCGGCGCGGGGGGAAGAACAGTGAGGGCTACCGGAATAGCGCGCAACGCCAGCAGACCAGGGTAGAACACCAACTCGCCGGCATACACGGCCGTGGGCGCCAGGGCAGTGGCAAAGCGCTGGCTGCCGAAGGCGTATTCCAGCAGCAGGGCGTAGCGGCCCGTATGGCGGCCCCACAGCCAGGCGCGGCGCACCGTCAGGCGCTCTTCCTCCTCGGTGTGCAAACCCACCACTTGCCACTCATCCGCTACGGTGGGTTGGCGGGCCAGTAGGTCCTCCTTTTTTAGATTGACCCCAACTTGCTGCAGAATCTCCTCTTGAGCCTCCGGCCTTTGGTGGTCGAGGTGCTGGAAGGCACGCACCAGCAGGTACAACTCGCCAAGGCGAGCCAGCAGCCGTTCGGGCCAGTCGGGGCCGCTGTGGCAGAGGCTCGGCAGCTCCCGTACCATGCTCGCCAGCCCCGGCAGCTGGTTGTCGACGAGGCGGGCGGCGGGTACTTCCCAATAGCTGCGCGGCTGGCCTTTTGCTACGGCGGTGCCCGCTCGTATCAGGTCTAGCAGCCAGTCTTCCAACTCGGCGGCTCCTTGTGTCATGCGCGCCAGTCGCTTTTGCAGCCCCTGCTTGGTTTTTGTGCCGGTCGGGTCTGTTGCCGGCTCGTTTTCAACTGGACCTTGCGAAGCGTCGTGGAGCTCTTTCTCGGCTGCTGCCGCTTTGGTAGGAGCTTTCGTGACTTTCTTCTCCTGCGTTTGCTGGCGCTTTTCCAGCCATTCTTCCAGCCAGGGCGGCGCGGTGGTGCCGGTGAAAAGCTGCGGTTGGCGGGCCAGTAGCAGCAGCAGGCCGGCGCCGTGCTTGCAGGGAAACACGCGGCTCGGGCACGAGCACTTAAAGGCGGGCTCGGTGAGGTCGATGCTGGTTTGGTAGGGCTTGGAGCCGCTGCCTTTGCACTCGCCCCAGGTAGCGGTGGCCGTCTGGCCCAGGTTGCTCCATTTGGCGGGGCCGGCTAGTTCGAGGCCCCGTTTCAGGGTGCCGGAGTCGGTTATCAGGGCGCGGGCCTGTTCTTCGGTCCAGGTCAAGAGAGGCAGGGAAATATACCCGCCGAAGCGGGAGCGGTAAACCTCGGCAAAGTAGCGGTTCAGACCGGAAATTCCGCGCCGCAACTCGGGCATTTGTGCAAGGTGGTTCCCGCGTAAAACACCCGTTTCCACCACGCCGGACGCGTGCTGATGAGTGGGTCAGGGGCGCCGCACTTTGGGCAGCGCAAGGCCCGCAAGCTGACGCGCTCAGCCTCAAATGCTTCCACCGTTTCCCGCGCCGCTTCGGCCTCGGCTTCCTCTAGCCAGAGCTGGTAGTACATGCCTTCGCCGTAAGGAAACGTGGGCGGACCGGCTGACTTCACTAGGGCTATGATGTCTTTGTCCCGCAGGTCATTATAAAGCGCTACCGCCTCAGCGTAGGTCAGGTAGCCGGCAGCGGGGACAAGCATAGAAGCAAAGTTAATTTCACGCAGGGTTTCGGGGCGGGTGTCGCAGGGGCTCGGGGTGTCATTCATCGGCCACTGCCAGACCTGCGACATCCGCCCCGAAACCCTGCGTGAAACCGTTAACGCCGCCGCTTAGGAGCCGGCTTCTGGCCGCGCAGCTTCACCACGTAGCCTAGCAATCCCAGGCTGAGCACAGCTAGGCCAGCGGCCAGCAGGTCGCGGCTGCTGCGCTCTTCGATGGCGTCGTCGGCAGCGGCTTGCAGTTCTGCTAGTTTCTTTTGGCGCTGTTTGTCGCGGAGCTGGAGGTTGGCAATCTGGTTTTCCAGGTCGTAGAAGCGTTGTTGGGTGCTGCTTTGGTCGCTGCGGGCCACGGTTACCTGCTGCTTCACCTGCTGGTTTTCGGCCAGGATGTTGGCCGTGCGGCGCAGCGTAGCGGCCTGCACGGCGCGCACGATTTCAGTGTCTTTGCGGATGATGCCTTTCAAGGCATTCACCACTTCTTCGAGGTCCTTTTTGCTTGGCTTGTTGCCGAACAGGCTGTTGCGTTGGGCGTTGGCTTCCTCGTACTGCCGCACCATTAACTCCCGCTCCTTAATAAGCGGGGTCAGCGGATCGGCGGGCAAGGAGTCGGCGGGCGTTTGGGCAACGGCGGCGGAATAGCAGAGAGCAATCAGCGCGGGCAACAGGCATTTCATCATGCAGCAAAGATGGCGGATACAGGGTTTTCAAGTACAAGCAGCTACTGCTCGTACGTCCACACCGTAACTTTATTATCCTGCACCACAGTTATGAGGCGTGAATTAGCCTTTTTTCGTAGCCGCGCGCCGGTTTTGAGGTAGTAGGCTAGCGTGTTGTAGTAGTAATCGGGGTCGGCTCGAGCTTCCAACTGCTTTTGCATGCGAAGCGTAGCCGAGTCGCCCGCCACAAACGACCATAAGTCGTAGCGCACTGGCTCGTTGTTGAGATACCAGTAATAGTGCTGGCGGTTCACATCGCATTTGGTTATCTGGCCCTGCAACGTCGTAGCGGGGGTTACCTCTACCAATTCGTCGCCCCGAAACCAATTTACAAACCAGTACGCTAAAAACGGAGTCAGTACGATCTGTAACAGCCGGCCGCCATAACTGAAAATCATTCGCAGGGCCGCTTTTCTTTTCAACTGGTCACGGGTCAGCATAAGGCTAGCAAGAAAACAGGAGACGAATAGGGCCGGCTCAGGCGTATTTCACGAAGCGAGTGAACGGCCCCGTATCTGGTGTAGAAAGCGGGCCGCTTCCAAAGTACGTCTTCGGTAATTAAAATTTCTTATCCCCCCAAAGCTGGTACCGGCTGCCGAATTTCCTTGGGCCGATGCCGATAGAACCCTAGAATTAGAATCGGCAGCAACGTCAGCTCGGCCACCACCCCAAATAGCAGCGTGAGGCCGATAAGCAAACCCACGTAGAACGTGCCATCAAACGACGAGAAGATCAGCGTAGAGAAGCCGCCCACCAATATCAACGAGGTGACAATAACCGCCTTGCCCGCCAGCAGATACGTGTGGCGTACGGCTTTGAACAGGTTGGGCTCCTTGAGCAGCGTCAGCTTGAGCTTGCTGATAAAGTGAATGGTATCATCGACGGCAATACCGAAGGCAATGGTGAAAATGATGCTGGTGCTCACCTTCATGCTCACGCCCGCCAGCCCCATCACGCCCGCTACAATCAGGATGGGTACCAGGTTCGGAATCAGCACCACCAGCGTCATGCGCAAGCTCCGGAACAAGGCCAGCACGATGAGCGTCACCATCACAATATCGATGGTCATGCCCGTTATCATGTTCAGCGTCAGGTTCTCGTTGTTTTTGTCGATGAGGTTGGCCGAGCCGGTGAGGCGGGTTTGCAAAATGCTGGCATCGGTATTCTGGCGCAGAAACGTGCGCAGGTCGGCGTTGAGCTTATCGGCCCGGATGCTGCCGACGTCGGGCATGCGGCCCGTCAGGCGGCCTTCCGAGCCATCGGGCAGCACCAGCGCCCGAAACTCCGGCTTCTTCCGAAATAGCTTGATTTTGCTGGTGATGCGGCGCAGCTCCGCCTCCGATTCGGGCAGGCGGTATTCGCTGAGCAAGCCGCCGTTTAGGGCCTTGCGCACCGACTTCACCAGGGTAACCGGCGAGGCCACGAAGTTCAACCCAAACTTCTCGGTTAGATACGTTTCAATTTCTTCGGTTTCGTGCAGCACCGCCAAGTCGTAGATGGTGCGGCCCGGTGCCGGCTTCAAATCCAGCTCGAAAGGTCGCACGCCGGCAAACTGCCGCTCGAAAAACTGGAAATCCAGCTTCACCGGGTCGTTCTTGGACAGGTCGTCGAGCAAGGCCGAGTTGATGCGGATGCGCGAAGCTGAGGCCACCGAGCCGATGAGCAGCAGCGCGCTGATGCCTACTATCCATTGCCGCCGCGCCAGCACCCGCCGAAACAGCTTGCCGAGTACCCCGTCCCAGCTGTGGCCTTCCTGGCGTGGTATCCGCAGCTGCGGCTTGCGCAGCAGCAGCAGCATAGCCGGTAGCAACGTGAAGCTGAGCGCAAACGTGAGCAGCACGGCGATGCCCGTAAAGAGCCCAAAATTGTAAATCGGCCGAATGGTGCTGGTCATCAGTGTGAAGAAGCCGATGCTGGTCGTCAGGGCCGAAAGCCCCGAGCCAAACCCCGATTCCTTGAGGGCAATCCACAGTGAATCTTTCTTGGAGGCCCCGTAGCCGAGCTCGGTCACGTAGCGCGTGATGATGTGAATGGTATCCGACATGCCCACCACGAACAGCATCACCGGCAGCAAAGCCGTCATCAGGTCGATGCTGATGCCGCAGGCACTCATCAGCCCCAGGCCCCACAGAATAGCGCCCAGCACCACCACCAGCGGCAGCACCACGCCCCACCACGTGCGGAACGTGAGCCAGAGCAGCCCCGTCACGAGCACCACCGAAAGGCTCATAAACACCATCAGCTCCATCTGCAGCCGGTCCACAAACACCGATTGGGCCACCATCTTGCCGGCCATGTGGTACTGGTTTTCCGCGAAACCCTGGCGCTTCAACTCGGTGCGCACCGCCGCCAGCAGCGAGTCGCCGGGCGGTTTGCTGAGGTTGGGGGAGGTTTGGAAGAGAATGGTTACGGCGCGGGCATCCCGCGAAATCAGGTTGCCTACCAGCCCTGGCGTACGGTATATCAAAGTTGAATCCTGCGCCCGGCGGCTCGGGTCGTTGGGCCGCAGATACGGAATGTTGAACACGCCCAAACCCTCGACCACCGGGTTGCTGGCCGTAGTAGGCGACGAAACCTGCGTCACGTGCCGCCGCTGCCCGATAAAGCGCGTCAGCGAATCGACCCGGGTTAGAAACTTGGGCTCGAACACGGTCTGGCCGGGCGGGGATTCCAGGCCGAGCAGCACGTAGTCGTTGTCGTTGCCGAAGCGGGCCGAGTACTGCTGATAGTAGTCGAGGTCCGGGTCGCCGGCGGGGTAGAAGTCGTTGAAATTGTAGTTGAAGCGCAGCTGCGCCACGAAGAACAAGGCCAGCCCCGACACTAGAGCTAGGGCTACCAGAACACTGTAACTTAATTTGCGAAGCGGCATAGAGGGCACCACCAAGCTCCAGCTCGGTGAATCGTTGAACGACGGAAAGCGCGTGGTTGCAACAAGAAACGTGTAACGACGCGCGAAGCTGGAGCTTCGCGCAACTTTTACTGCCTTTTTGCTACCTTAGATTCAGCGGCCGCCGAGTTTAAGGCACAGAGATGCCAACCGCCGTTTTCCTCGTTTTGTTTCCACTTTTGTTACTATGCTCCTCATGAAAAACGCTCTGCTCGCCCTCGCCCTGTTTGCCTTTGTAGGCACCGCCTCCGCCCACGGCGACAAAGACGCCAAAAAAGGCAAGAAAGCCACCGCTAAAACCGAGTGCTCGGCCGCGCAGAAAACTGCCATGGGCGGCTCGTGCTGCATGAAGAAAGGCGCTAAAACCGCAGCCGTAACGCCCGCTGTAAAAGCGCTGTAGAGTATTACGCGCTCCATAAACGCAAAGCCGCTATTCATTGAGAATAGCGGCTTTGCGTTTATAAAATAGTTTACCGGGTCCCAAATGAGGTAGAGACGCCACACTTGGCGTCTCGTCGTTGAACGACCTGCCTAAAGCAGTTTCCCGTGTTGAAGGCTGTAGCGCGAAGCCTGCGCTTCGCGTACCGTTGAACGAAGTCGTTGCGGTGTGCCAGTTCCGGTCGTTCAACTTCCGCAACGAGGCGCGAAGCTGAGGCTTCGCGCTACAGACACTTAAACAACGTCAGCAACGACGAGACGCCAAGTGTGGCGTCTCTACCTCGTTCGTTTACTTGCTGTTTTCAATTGAGAAAGGGGCTTGAGGTACTGTGGCAGCGTATTTGTTGAAATACAAGCTTCAACTCGTAACCTTCCTGCAAATCATAAGTGTCCCGCAAAAACCAATCCTTTATGAATGCAAACCGCGGTACTCGGCTCACCTGCCTGTTCGTGTCGATTGTTCAACTCGCAGCCGGACAATCCAAGTTGCCCGCGGCGAGCGGCAATGCCAAAAATCAACTCGACTTGGTTGTGCGGCAGGAGGGAGAGGCCTTCATAAAACAGCCAATTCGCGTAGGACTTTCCATTGGCATTGTTAAGAAGGGCCAAACCTATTTTTACAACTTCGGCACCACCGAGAAAGGCACGAGCAAGGCACCAACCCAAAACACCATCTACGAAATCGGCTCGATCAGCAAAACCTTCACGAGCCTACTGCTGGCGCAGGCCGTGGAAGAGAAACGGGTGAAGCTAGACGATGATATCCGCAAGTATATGGACGGGGCTTATCCTAACTTAGCTTACGCGGGCAAGCCCATCAAACTGGTTGATCTGGCCAGCACCACGTCCGCCCTGCCCGATAATTTGCCGGACCGAACCAGCCTCATCCAACAAGCGCCGCCCGATTCCATCCCGTTTATCCTCGGCAGAGCCGACAAAACCTACACCAAGCAAAACTTCTACAACGACCTGCACACCGTCAAGCTGGACACGGTTCCGGGCCTTATGCCTCGCCATTCCAATGTTGGCGCCCGGCTCCTGGCCGATATTATGGCGACTGTTTACCGGCTGCCTTACGAGAAGCTAGTCGAGAAGTACATCGATAAGCCGCTGCAGATGAAAAGTTTTACTGCCTCAGCCAGCAACATGAAAGCGTTGGCCGTCGGCTACAACGAAAACGGAATCAGAATGCCTTATCACTCGCTGGATAAGGTGGAGGCGTCGGGTGGCTTGCGCTATAGTGCCGCCGACATGGTAAAGTACTTGGCGCATCAGCTCACCGAAGCCGATAAAGCAGTAGCCTTAAGCCACCAGCCTACGTGGGGGAATATCGAGGAAGAAGCCATCAGCCTGAATTGGGATCTTGAAAAAACCGTTGACAACAAGCGGAAATTTCAACATACGGGCGGCACTTTTGGCTTTGCCAGCTACTGTGTTTTTTATCCTGAGCTAGGCTTCGGCATCGTCGTGTTGTCCAACGAGTCGGACAGGGAGACGCAGGGGCAGCTGCAGGTTTTGGCAGCGCATATAGTAGAAGGCTTTTACGGCGTGCCACCCGGCCTGCAAGCCTTGCGAAGCAGCCTGCAAACCCACAAGTACAGCCAGGTCCTCGACGCGTATAAAGCAGTCAAGCAACAGCATCCCGAATTGCACTTAACCGAAAACTACATCAATGAATGGGGCTATAAAGTAGCCCGGGAAGGGAAAGTCAAACAAGCTATCGAGCTGTTTAAATTGAACGTCAGCCTTTATCCTGACAGCTGGAACCCGTACGACAGCCTAGCAGAAGCCTACGAGATGGATGGCAACAACGCGCTTGCCATCAGCAACTACAAGCAGTCGTTGATCCTGAATCCGAAGAATGCCGGGGCCGTGGAGCACCTCAAGAAACTGAATGCAACGGTAAGTAGGTAATGCTAAGCGAAATACGGCAGGAATACAAGTGTATAGCAGGCGGCAAATAAATGTAAATCCTCTTCGTTCTAGTAATATCCAAGGCGGATGTTATTTTAAACTTGAATAGAATGAGGTGGTATAAATTAGTATTGTTAGTGCTTTTGCTAACAGGCAGTAAAGCTTTGGCACAGACGTCATTCAACCGTTGGGAAGCGCAATCAGTAGCAAAGCCAACACCAACCACGTCTGGTAAGCAACGAGGCAGTCAGCTAATGCAGACTAAAGCGCGTCAGGATTCACTGAGAATTGTTGCTAGCGCGGCCGAGGTGCCTCCTTTGCGCCGAGGTCTCGGCCAGCGCATAAAAGAGAAGAAAATGGTGGCTGAGGATATTAAATACTACGAATACGCTAGAAAGGTGTTTCGTTACCCGAGTGACGCCTTAGGAGCAGAAACGGAAGGAAGAGTTGCCATACGGCTAGTTGTAAATGCGGCTGGTCGGGTAGTCGGCACCACAGTGATAGAAAATACAATTCCGGAAGGCGCAGCTGGGCGTGAGGCTATGGTTCAGCAGGTTGACTTTTTATTACGTCAACTGAAGTTTGAACCTGCTGCTATTTCAACAGAAGAGGAATTCGTGCATACTTACAAATATGAGTAAGCATGTATGCATGTCGGTCATTGAAGTTTGCACCTACATCAACGCCCCGCAACACATCTGCTTTCAACTCGCTCTAAGCGTCGATTTACATACCATTTCCACTCAGCAGACGCAGGAACAAATTGTCGGCGGGATATGCAGCGGTGTACTGCAACTCGGCGATTCAGTTACTTTTCGGGCTCGGCACTTTGGCATCTGGCAGAAGCTTACTAGCAAAATAACAGAGCTAAACGCCCCCTCTTACTTCTGTGACGTTATGCAGCAGGGAGCTTTCAAACAGATGCGCCACGAGCACCATTATGCTGCAAAAGGTGCGCAAACGTTGATGCGTGATGTGTTTGCTTTTGAGTCGCCGTTAGGTTGGTTGGGCAAACTAGTAGATAGGATAGTGCTGAAACGGTATCTGCGTCATTTTCTAAAGGAAAGGGGGCAGGTTGCGAAGCAATATGCTGAGAGCGGAAGGTGGCGGGGAGTACTGATCAGTGACTGGAGGGATACTGGCGATGAGTTTAATTAGCAGAGGAGGCGCAACCTCCTGTCATAACAGGCACGAGTTACGCGGCGCTAAACTCGCGTCAGCAGGGGCAGGGAATGCTGGAGAAGCGGACAAATCAGCCGGAAGTTTGTTGGAATGATATTCCTGCAACCCGCGGCCCTGTAAGCCCGAGAAAATGCCGGGGACTTCCTATCAATTAGCGCCATATGACCAACGAATCTTCACCCTTGCAGCATCTCTCCGCCGCCGATATCGACCGGATTATTGAAATGGGGTGGGAAGACCGCACGCCGTTCGAGGCCATCGAAACGCAGTTTGGTTTAACTGAAAAAGACGTTATTGCCTTAATGCGGCGCGAAATGAAGCTCACTTCATTTCAGATGTGGCGTAAGCGCATGAGTGGCCGCAGCACCAAGCACCGCGCCTTGCGAGCCGAGGAAATAGATGCCTTCAGGTGCAGCCGCCAGCGAAGTATTTCAAGAAACAAAATCAGCAAGCGGTAAGCGGATTTAACTCAATAGACTTGTTCCCATATTAGATTCTTTGGAAAAAGAACGTTATGCGGAGCTGGTCGTCGCATTGCTCCCGCTTCGCCTGCACCGTTCACCGAAGCGGGAGCGAGGCGTCGACCAGCGGACGCGAGAGCAAGCAGAACGTTCTTATAGACTTTCCTAATGCAGGAACAAGTCTACTGACTGCTATAAACCCGTAACAGCCGCCTCACTCGGGCGGCTGTTACGGGTTTACATGGATTCGAATTTATTTTTAAGCACTTGCAACTAATTGAAGCTCAAGTAGCTCCTGACTTTAGTGCCAACCCCAAGTTATTGCCTTAACCTTCATGAAAAACATTCTCCTCTTTTGGGCAATCACGCTGCTTGCCACACTTGCCAGCTGTAAGCGAGATGGTGACGTTGCGCCTGATGGAGACGTTGCGCCTTCTGGCTGTTTCACGACAACGATAACTTATACAGTATCTAAGGCTGACGGAAGGGTGGTTTTCGACCAAACTGAGCAGCGCTTTGCAGTTGTGTACTCTGTGCCTGGTACGTTCGATAGTCAATATATTGGCATCGTTTGTTCGCTGCCTGATAATCTGCAACAGGTAGGATTGGAAGTGAAGTTCAGTGGCAACTATCGATCCTACACCGGTTCAGCGAAACCAGGAATAGGAGGACAAAAGTATTACTATCTGGATCTAACGGAAATCACACCTAAATAAATTTGAGATTGAAGCGACACAGGAGCCACGGACTACTTTCTTTACTTTTGAAGTACAATCTCAATATGCTCCCTCACCATGCGCCAGTATCTCGACCTCGTTCAGCATATCCTCGACCACGGCACCCGCAAAACCGACCGTACCGGCACCGGCACGCTCTCCGTATTCGGTTACCAGATGCGGTTCGGCCTGGCGCAGGGCTTCCCGCTGGTCACCACCAAAAAGGTGCACCTGAAGAGCATCATTCACGAACTACTCTGGTTCTTGAAAGGCGATACCAACAACAACTCTCTGGAAGAAGTAGGCGTGAAAATCTGGCGGGAGTGGGCCGACGCCGACGGCAGCCTTGGCCCCATCTACGGCCAGCAGTGGCGCAGCTGGCAAGCCCCCGACGGCCAAAGCATCGACCAGATAGCCGAAATGGTGCGCCTGCTCCGTACCCAACCCGATTCACGGCGCATGGTAGTATCGGCCTGGAACGTGGCCGACCTGCCCCAAATGCGCCTCACGCCCTGCCACGCCCTGTTCCAGTTCTACGTGGCCGATGGCAAACTTTCCTGCCAGCTCTACCAGCGCTCCGCCGACGTGTTCCTGGGTGTGCCTTTCAATATTGCCTCCTACGCCCTGCTCACCCTTATGATGGCGCAGGTAACCGGCCTGCAGCCCGGCGAGTTCATTTGGACCGGCGGCGATACCCACCTCTACAGCAACCACTTAGAACAGGCTCGCCTCCAGCTCAGCCGGGAACCGCATCCGTTGCCCCACATGCGCCTCAACCCCGAGGTAAAAGACCTGTTCGCTTTTCAGTTTGAAGATTTTCAATTGGAAAACTACGAGTCGTGGCCAGCTATTAAAGCTTCTGTGGCAGTTTAATTGCACTATATAAAGGTTGATATTTTTGCTTGCTAGTCTATTGATAGCCAGGAGTGATGTGCAAGTTACAATTGTAGCTACTATCTTGTGTAGCATGGAGTTTGTGTAATATGCAGTCTGTAAAGCAGTTAATTGATTTAAAGGCCGCCTGCTGTATTATTAGAAAAATTCAATACAAGTAAAATAGTGCAAAATATAATACAGCTGTGTACCTTACCAGTCATGAACTCCATTGCACTATCTTGCACAAACCCAAGTCCGCTCTCCCGTCGGCATCGAGCCTTGATTGCTTTGTATTCCCTAGCCAGTAACGCGCAGGACAGGCTTGAAATCCTGCGCCTCAATGACGTAACGGAAGAAGATATAAACGAATTCAAAGAGAGTTGGCAGGTGTTGTGCGGGCGGCCGCTGCACCCCAATTATCTACTGCCCCGCCTCCCAAGCCCGGATAGAGACTAAGAGCGAGGACCCGGTTGTCCACTCTACCTCACCCACGCGGTTTAGCACCCGAATACCGGCCACATTGGCAGTGAATACAGTTTCAGCTTGCAGCAAAACCGTGGGTTGAAACAGGCCTTCTTCGCATTCCAATCCGTGTTTCGTAGCTACCTGTAGCAAATGGGCCCGCCGCACCCCCGCCACGCATCCTGTAGCCAAGGCCGGCGTAAATAAGCAGTTATCAGCTATCCAGAAGATGGCTGCCGATACGGTTTCGGCTACGTGGCCAGTGGTATCCAGCAAAAGCAGTTCGTCGAGGCTACGTTGAGCTCTTTCCCGGGCGGCTAGTACGTACGTCAGGCTTTCGGGCCCTTTGCAGAAAGAAACCGGCGACATCCGGGTTTGCACAGTTTCGGCGAAACCAGCCGTAGCTAGCGGCGCATCATTGGGTTGAAAAGGGCGCGCTGTAGCCAGCCAGCTACACTCTGTGGTTTCGGGGGCGTACAAGCCGCCCCCGCTACGCCAGAGCTGCAGTCGGAGGCGGTGAGCGTTGCCGGTTGTCAGTTGGCCTAATGTGTACGTCAAGCTTTCGGCCGTGGCCAACTCGGGCGGCAGCGCAAGGCCCAAGGCAGCAGCGGCACGTTGCATCCGAGCCACGTGGTGCGGTAGGTAGCGGATGCCGCCGTTTGCCCACACCAGTGTCTCGAAGAAGCCATCATTGAAAAATAATCCCCGATTTGGCAGAGTCAGCGCAAAATCTTCATCTAACAGCAACTGACCGTTGTAGAGGAGCATTTCTTGATATGTCAGTTTTTATTTACTAGTTACCGTTTAGTAGCTGCTCGTCGCTGCTTTCCATGAGAAAACCCGCCTGTTGCTTGAGAGAAGCAACCACAGTAACTTACAGCAAGGTGAACCGCTTACCCGGCAGCGCCTTTACTACATTTTTAAATTCAAGGCCGAGGAGAAGGGAGGCTACCTGGTGCATAGGTAACTGCGTTTTCCACGCTAGGTTATCGATATGCGCTTCTTTGGTGGCTTGCAGTACCTCAATTATGCTGAATTCGACTGGCGTAAAATCCGCAGCATCATACATTGTAGGACTCTTATGCTTGCCGCTGAACTGCAGGGCTGAATCCCAATTAAGCTGCTGCTCCAGATCCTGAGGTTCAGAGTAAAGAGCGGCTTTGTTGGCCTTGATTAGCTCATGGCAGCCCTCGGAAGCCGCCGAGCCCAGCGGGCCAGGCACGGCCAGCACGTCCCGGTCATAGCCCATTGCCAGGTCGGCGGTGATAAGCGCGCCGCCTTTCTTGGCCGCTTCCACTACCACCGTGCCATCAGCAAGGCCGGCAATAATGCGGTTCCTCATGGGGAAGTTGTATTTGTCGGGCTGGGTGCCGAACGGAAACTCGGTGAGCAAACCGCCCTGGGTGCGCATCTTTTCGGCCGTTTTGCGATGAGCGGGCGGGTAGATAATGTCCAGCCCCGTAGCCATGACGCCTACCGTTTCCAGGCCTTCCTGCAAGGCGGCTCGGTGCGCCGCAATGTCGATGCCATAGGCCAGGCCACTTACCACCAAAGGCCGGTGCTGCACCATGCCTTGCACCAGCCGCTCGGTTTGTTCCCGGCCGTAATCGGTGGCTTTGCGGGTGCCCACGAGGGCAACGATTTTTGGCTGGTTGAGGTCGGCAGTGCCTTGGTAGTAGAGCAGAGCGGGAGCATCAGGAATCTGCTTTAGCCGCGCAGGATACTGCTTAGAGGTGTAGAAAAGCACTCGAACCTCTTCTTTCTCTGCTTTGCGCAGGATGCTTTCAGCTTGATTCAGTGCCGCCGTGCGGTCGGCTCCTGTCAGGATAGCCACCGTGGCCGGCCCCACGCCCGGCACCTTGCGCAGCCTGCCTGGCGGCAGGTGCAGCACGTTGCGGGCCGAGCCGCCGTAGCTCATCAACTGCCGCGTCATCTGCGGCCCGATGTTAGGGAAAAGAGTAAGGGCGACTTCGTAAAGTAAGGTATCTGAATCAATCATATAAGGCTTATACTTCTAACAAGCTCGACTTTCTAATGCTAATAAGGTGCTAAAATTAGCTTCCCTTCTCAGATGAGAAGGGGTTGAGGGTAGTTGAAAAACTAGAGCTAAAAGTTGATGTTAAATGGCTTCAACCCGCGGTCAACCACCCCCAACTCCTCCTCATCTGAGAAGAGTTAGTTTTTAATTCTGACAAGGGAAACTACCCTTGCGTCTTGCCGATAGCGTCTAGTTCTTTCTTCATGGTAATCAAAAACTTGCGCACTTTATCCAGGCTCTGAATCACGTCAATTTTCTCTTTGAGCTGCGGACCTTTCTGCTTGATCATGTCGCGGGCGCCGGGGATGGTGTAGCCGCGCTCCTTCACGAGGTGGTAGATGGTGCGGAAAATGTCGATGTCCTGGGGCGTATAGAGGCGGTTGCCCTTTTTGCTTTTGCGCGGGCGCAACTCGTCGAACTCGGTTTCCCAGAAGCGAATTAGCGACGGGGCCACGTTGAATTGGGCGGCCACCTCGCCAATGGTGAAATATTGCTTTTCGATGTCGCGCTCTTTGTAGGGCATTTTATTATAGAACTGAGAACTTAGGGTGGAGAAGTTAGAAGGAAGAAATTAAAGTTGAGAAAGAATACGAGCAAGAAAATACAGTGAGTCCGGCAAACACAAGGTTTTACGCTCTCAATTCTCATTTCTCACTTCTATAAAGTAGGCTACCTTTGCCGACAATACTGTTAGTTTTAACAGCGAAAAGTAACCAAAATACCGGCTGCTGCCAATTCCAACGGTTCAGCTAGTTTCGTTTCACGACCCTTACGAGTTGCCAACTGAAAGTTGGCGTTACTGCCCATGTCACTCCCCACCGCCAGCCACGTTCGCCAGCAATTCCTCGATTTCTTTGCTTCCAAAGGCCACCACATTGTGCCCTCGGCGCCCATTGTGGTGAAGGACGACCCGACGCTGCTCTTCATCAACTCGGGCATGGCCCCGTTCAAGGATTACTTCCTCGGCAACAAGCCCGCCCCCTTCAAGCGCATTGCCGACACCCAAAAGTGCCTGCGCGTATCGGGCAAGCACAACGACCTGGAAGAGGTAGGCTACGACACCTACCACCACACCATGTTCGAGATGCTCGGCAACTGGTCGTTTGGTGACTACTTCAAGAAAGACGCCATTGCCTGGGCCTGGGAGCTGCTCACCGACGTGTTCCAGCTGCCCAAAGACCGGCTCTACGTCACGTACTTCGAGGGTGACAAAGGCGACGGCCTCGGCCCTGACACCGAAACGCAGGACCTGTGGCGCCAGTACGTGGCCGAGGAGCGCATTTTGCCCGGCAACAAAAAGGACAACTTCTGGGAAATGGGCGATACGGGTCCGTGTGGTCCGTGCACCGAAATCCACATCGACCTGCGCGACGAGGCGGAAGTGGCCGCTAAATCGGGCCGGGAGCTGGTGAATGCCGACCACCCACAGGTGGTGGAAATCTGGAACAACGTGTTCATGGAGTTCGAGCGCCGCGCCGACAAGTCGCTGCTGAAACTGCCGCAGCAGAACGTCGATACGGGCATGGGCTTCGAGCGGTTGATGATGGCCGTGTCGGGCGTGAAGTCCAACTACGATACCGACGTTTTCCAGCCGCTCATCCAGTTTATTGCCAAGGAAGTAGGCCTGGAATATCACGGCACTTCGCCCGCCACAGTCAACGACCAGCCCGCCACCGAGAACGAAAAGACCGACATTGCCATCCGGGTTATTGCCGACCATATTCGGACCATTAGCTTCACTATTGCCGATGGGCAGCTGCCGAGCAACGTCAAGGCGGGCTACGTCATCCGCCGCATTCTGCGCCGCGCTGTGCGCTACGCCTTCTCCTCGCTGAACCAGAAGCAGCCGTTTCTGTATAAGCTGGTACCCGTGCTAGCCGACCAGATGCGCAACATCTTCCCCGAGTTGAAAGCGCAGCAGCAGTTCGTGCAGCGCGTAATCGAGGAAGAAGAGATTGCCTTCCTGAAAACACTGGAAACCGGTCTGCGCCGCCTCGATGCGCTGGAAGAAACCGCCAAAGCCAACGGCAACCGCATCGACGGCAAAACCGCCTTCGAACTGTCCGATACTTTCGGGTTTCCGCTCGACCTAACTGCTCTCATAGCCCGCGAAAAAGGCTTGACGGTAGACGAGGAAGGCTTTAAAGTAGAGCTGGAAGCCCAGAAAAACCGCTCCCGTAATGCCCAGGAAGCCGAGCAAAGCGACTGGACCATTGTGACGCCTTCGGAAGAGCAGCCCGTGTTCGTGGGTTACGACCAGGACGAGGCGCCGGCCCGCATCCTGCGTTACCGGCGTACTGACCGCAAAGGCAAAACCGAGTACCAAGTAGTGCTCAACCAAACGCCGTTTTACGCCGAGCAAGGTGGGCAGATTGGTGACACGGGGTACCTGGAGTCGCCGTTGAGCAAGGTGCGGGTGCTGGACACCAAGAAGGAAAACGACCTCATCGTGCATACCGTGCTGGATTTGCCCGAGGACCTGAACGCCGAGTTTACCGCCCGCTACGACCACGCCCGCCGCGCCCAGATCGAGCGCAACCACACCGCCACGCACTTGCTGCAAGCCGCGTTGCGTGATGTAGTAGGCACCCACGTAGCCCAGAAGGGGTCGTTGGTGAACGAGAAGTTGCTGCGCTTCGACTTCTCGCACTTCACCAAGGTTACCGACGATCAGTTGCGGCAGGTGGAAACCATCGTCAACGAGCGAATCCGTCAGCAAATCCCGCTCGATGAGCGCCGCAACGTGCCTATTGCCGATGCCAAAAACCTAGGTGCTACGGCCTTGTTCGGCGAAAAGTACGGCGAATTCGTGCGCGTCATCACCTTCGACAAAGACTTCTCGGTGGAGCTTTGCGGCGGCACCCACGTGCGTACCACCGGCGACATCGGCTACTTCAAAATCACGGCGGAAAGCGCCGTTGGCGCCGGGGTGCGCCGCATTGAGGCCGTAACCGCTGAGGCTGCGGAAAGCTACGTCAACCAGCAGCTCGACCTACTGGCTCAGGTGCGCGAGGCCCTCGGCAACCCGCAGCAACTGCTAACCAGCATCGAGAAGCTGAGCGAGGAAACGGCTGGCCTGCGCAAGCAAATCGAGTTGTTCGCGCAGCAAAGCATCAACCAGCAGAAAGAGCAACTGATGGGTCAGGTGAAACCACTTGGCGGCGTCAGCTTCCTGGCCGCCCAGGTGCAGGTAACGTCGGCCGATGGCCTCAAAACCCTGGCCTTCAACCTGCGCCAAGCCGTACCGAATCTGGTAGCCGTGCTCGGGGCTGAAATAGACGGCAAGCCGCAGCTAGCCGTGATGCTCGATGATGAACTGGCCAAAGGAGGGAAGCTGAATGCATCAACGCTGGTGCGGGAGCTGGCCAAGGAAATTCAGGGCGGCGGCGGCGGGCAGCCATTTTTCGCCACGGCTGGCGGCAAGAACGTGGCCGGGTTGGGCGCCGCCATTGGTAAAGCGGAGGAGTTAGTTGGAAAAGCCTTGGTGTAAAAGCATATGATCAAGCTGTTGGCTTGGCTGCGGGGTTGGGGCAAACCGGGTACTTCCGGCGTTGCTTCAGCCCCGTCATTGTTTCCGGGATGTGAGGTGCACTATCTTGACGCGTACGGTCGGGCAGTGCCTGCCGCAAATCAAGCCACTCAGCGCAAAGAAACGCGGCAGCTTCCCCAGGCTATAGAAACTCGCATTTATCAGATAAATGACGGTCCGGAGTGGTTGCGTGAAGTAAACCAGGAAGACAAGGCCAGCGGTGCCCGGTGCCGAGTCTGCTACTGGCCTTGGGGTAGCGAGCGAAGCAGGGCTGAAATATCGTTTCCAGGTGGGAAACGGCGTTTAGAATACCAAGAGTGATTTGGCAACGGCGAATTACGCCAACACAAATGCGCCGAAGCTGGTAAAATCCGGCACCAGTATAGGTTCTCGTTGCCGCAGCACGGAGTGTATACCTATACCGAAGAGATGCCTATTTATCCGGGTGGACCGGATCAACTACTAACCGATATCAGCCGTGCGACCAAGTATCCGGCGGCAGCGTTGCGCAAGCAGGAACAAGGCAAAGTGTACATCCACTTCATTGTGCGCCCAGATGGGATGATGGCTGATGTTGTTGTGCAAAAAGGAGTAACCTCAACGCTTGACAAGGCCGCTGTGGAAGCTGTTGAGCAGCTAGGCCACAACAAGCGGTGGCAGCCGGGCTTCCAAAACCGTCGGGCAGTTTCAGTTTCCTTCACTGTGCCCATTGCCTTCCATTATAAATAATGCCTTAAGTATAGGAATACAGAGGTGTTGCCTGGCATATAGCCTGCTGCCTATCTTGCGCGAAATACTGCCGCGCAGCGCCATGATTGAAGTCGACCTCATCAAAAAACACGGTAAGAAAGCCCTGGGCATGGAAGAGCACGGCCATCATAAGCAGACCTGGCGGCAGCGCCTGCCCGATATTTTGCTGGAAATTGCCATTATCGTGTTTGCCGTGACGCTCTCTATACAGCTGCACAGCTGGCACGAGCACTCGTTGGAACGTGAGAAGGAGCGGAAGTTTCTGGTCGGGTTGCGCCAGGACCTCCAGCAAGACCTGCGGGAGATGAGCAGAGATTCGGGGTCGTACCAGGTGCAGCTGCGGGGGCTGCGCTACTACCTGGCCTTTGCGGCCGGCAAGCAGCGGCCCGACAGTGTGAACCATTACCAGTGGACGCTGCGCAACGCCACCGTCCTGATTCCGAATAACTCACGCTTCGAAGGCTTGAAGTCGGCCGGTGAAATCGACATCATTGAAAACGAAGACATGCTCAACGGCATCCTCGACTATTATCAGGAGCTGATTCCTGACCTCGTGCTGAATGCTGATGCGTACTCGCAATACAAGCAGCAGCACATTGGGGGGTACCTCGACGAGCACCTCGCCCCAGACCAACATAACCTAGCCGTTGTACTAGCCTCAAATCCTATGCAGAACTACCTGATGAGGTGGCAGAATATTCCTGGCATTATCAGCAAGTACCACGGCGTAATGCAGCACAGCCGCCATCTTCTCCGGCAGATAAATTCCCAATTAGCTGAGTAGTAAACTACCGGCCGAAGGTTATCAAGTACTAGATTTTATATGCGTTATTCTATTTTATTGATAGTGAGTTGTTTGCTGGCAAGCAACACGAAAGCTGCCGCTCAATCCATTAATGCGTATTTCAAAGCCCAGCCAGGCAGCCACAGTGCTATTGATTTTGGCACCGGGCTCAAGTCGCGTACCGATACCGTACGCGGTGCAAACGGAGCTGCGACGATTAGTCGGTATTATGCCAATGGGCAGAAACAAGAGGAAATACCATATCTGCTTGTGCGAAAAAACGAGTTGCACGGCACCCAAACCCGCTGGTTTGAAAATGGGCGGGTGCAAGCCACAGAGCACTACGCCAACAACCAGCGGCACGGCCAGTTGCTGACCTATTACCCCGATGGCACGCTCCGGCGCCGGGAAGAGTACCAACAGGGCAAGCAGGTGAAAGCCGAGTGTTTTGCCGCGAATGGTAAACCAGTTGCCTATTTCGATTATTTGCAATTCCCTGAATACCCCGGTGGGCTGCTTGAACTGCTCGGAACCATCCAGCGCAACACGAAGTACCCTAAAGAGGCGCTACGCAAAGAGGAGCAAGGAAAAGTGTTTGTTGATTTTGTAGTGAGCAGTGAGGGAGTGGTGCAGGATGCCCACGTCAAAAAAAGCGTCAACCCCTTACTCGACCAGGAGGCCTTGCGCGTGGTGAACAGCCTTAGAGGCTGGAAACCTGCTCGGCTTGATGGAGAGGCAACGGATGTAGTATTCACATTGCCAGTCACTTTCACAATCAATTAACTTCATTTCCCCCTTTTCTTTATGCGTTTTTTTACTGTTGCTACGGCCGTGTTGGCGGCCGGCTTATCCCTCAGTGCTACCGCCCAAGTTTTCACTGACCCCGGCGCTTACAACAATGCTATTGTGGCCGAGCAGCGGGCCATGCTCAAAAAAACCTGCGTTACATCAGCAAATCAGCCCACTCCGACAACGAGAAGAAGATCGACGCCAAGCGCCTCGACCTGATCAAGCAAACTGAAGCCTCATTGAACAAGGTGGCTAAGATGCCGGCTTTCGAAGACGACAAAGGCTTCAAAGAGCAAACCACTGAGGCCCTTTATCAAATGCTGAAAGTCTACTCCGAGGACTACAAGGCCGTGGATATGCTGGCTGGTACCCGCACGGCGACCATCGAGAACATGGAGCAATATTTCAAGCTCCAGGAAACTGCCGAAGCCAAGCTGCAAGTGGTCAATGACAGTGTGGATGCCGCCCAACAACGGTTTGCTAAGCGTCACAAGATGACCATTTCCGAAGACCCGGAAGGCAAACGCCTCGCCAACTACATGCGGCAAGTTTCGGAGGTGAACACCTACCAGCACAAAGTATATTTGGCGCAGTTTCGGGTGGAGAAAGCCAATGCCCGCCTCACCGATGCCCTGAACTCGCAGAATGCAGAGGCCTTCGAGCAGGCCCGCCTGCAGTTGGTAGAAGACACCAAAGCCGCAACGGCCGGACTTACGTCCATTACCCCCTTCCGCGGTAAAGACGCCCAGTACCGCGACGCGGCCCGGAATCTGGTGAAATTCTACGCGGCTTTCGCGGCCAATCAAGCCGCCCAGATGAAAGTGTTGCTAGAGCGCAAAGACAGCTTCACCAAAGCCGACGCCGACAAGTTCAACGGCTTCATCAACCTCTATAACTCGCAGAACCAGAAGCTGTCTACGGCTTACAACCAGGCCGGCAACAACTTCCAAGCTGCCTACATTCCAGTGTTCAACGACTAGGTTTAGCGCATTGGCTACTGACCAGGTTTAGCCGTTCAGGACAGTAAAAGACCTTTTCAGGTCGGAGCAAGGAGTGAAGCCACTACCTGTTCCGATGTGGAAAGGTCTTTTTGCTGTTGTTAAAGGGATACTTTTTCTCGGATAGATAGTTTTAACTTGCAGCCTCGGCGGCCTACCCGCCTAATTACTACGTATGGACGAAAGCATCAAAGCGAAATACCAGCCCGTCATCGGCCTTGAAGTGCACGCGCAGCTGCTCACGCACAGCAAAATGTATTCTTCCGACGAGAATGAGTACGGCGCGCTGCCCAACAACAACCTGAGCGTCATTACGCTCGGCCACCCCGGCACGCTGCCCCGCGTGAACCGCACGGCCGTGGAATACGCCATGAAAATGGGTCTGGCTACCAACTGCCACATCCGCCGCGACAATCTGTTTGCGCGCAAAAACTACTTCTACCCCGACCTTCCCAAGGGCTACCAGATAACCCAGGACAAAACGCCCATCTGCTACGAAGGCCACGTGGAAGTGCGCCTCTCCAACGGCTCGACCAAGCAAATTGGCGTTACGCGCATTCACATGGAGGAAGATGCGGGCAAGAGCATGCACTTGGCCGGCGAAGTGGAAACCCTCGTGGACCTGAACCGCGCCGGCGTGCCGCTGATTGAAATCGTATCGGAGCCCGATATCCGGACTTCGGAGGAAGCCTATGCCTACCTCACCGAAATCAAGAAGCTGGTGGAGTACCTCGAAATCTGCGATGGTAACATGGAAGAAGGCTCGCTGCGCTGCGACGCCAACGTATCGGTGATGCTGCACGGAGCCGAGAAGTTCGGGACCAAGGTGGAAGTGAAGAACATGAATTCGTTCCGCAACGTGCAGCGGGCCATCGAGTACGAAATCGAGCGGCAGATCGAGATGCTGGAGCGCGGCGAGGTTATCGATAGTGAAACCCGCGGCTTCGACGCGGCCACCGGCACCACCGGCGGGCAGCGCAGCAAGGAAACGATGAATGACTACCGCTACTTCCCGGAGCCCGATTTGCCCCCGGTAATCATTGATGATGCCTGGCTGCACCGTGTACAGGCGGCTCTGCCGGCCCTGCCGCAACAACTCTACACCCGCTTCACCGGTGAGCTAGGCCTCTCCGACTATGATGCCTCGGTGCTGACGGTGGAGAAGGATGTGGCTTTGTTTTTCGACGAGCTGACCCGCTTGACTCCAAATGCCAAAGCCGCTGCCAACTGGGTGCAAGGTTCGGTGAAGTCGTACCTGAACGAGCGTGCCTTCACCATGGCGGAATTCCCGCTCACTGCGCAGCACCTGGCCGACATCATTGAACTCATCGACGCCAACAAGATCAGCCACTCGGTAGCCTCCAAGCAACTCTTCCCCTACCTGCTCGACAACCCCACGCAAACCGCGGCCGCCGCGGCCGAAGCCCAGGGACTATTGCAGCAGCCCCAGGACAGCGGAGCGCTGGAAGCTATGGTGCAGCAGGTACTGGACGCCAACCCGGCCAAGGTGGCTGAGTATCGCGCCGGTAAGAAGTCGTTGACTGGTATGTTTATGGGTGAGCTGATGAAGCTGACCGGCGGCAAAGCCGACCCGAAGCTCGCCAACCAACTGCTACGCCAGAAGCTCGACGCTTAACTACCGCGTAGTTGCCTTTTAGAAAGCACAGGCTATTTCAGTAGCCTGTGCTTTTTACTTATTGAATGTTTAGTTAAAAACTGAGTAGGCCTGAGCAGCAAGGAAGCCAAAGTGGCTTCCTTACTGCTCAGAGCCAGGAGGATGTAGCTCAGCCAGGAACTAAGGCAAGCCTTTTTGGTTTTCAGTAGCAGGCGGTAAGTAGGACCGGCGGCAAGTATTTTTGCATTCACGCTTAAATCGGCAACTTGCGTCCTTGAAGTCTGCTACTTGCTACCTAGTCTGCTGGCCTGGAACCGGCACTTTTGTCTGAGATGAAACATAATATGAAAAGCTTTCTGTTGATCGGGGCCGTGCTGGGCATGGCCAACGCTTGCAACAAAGCCACGCCGCCCACCACCGGCACGGCTGCCACCGGCACCGGCTATCAGATCACCGGCCAGCTCACCAATGCGCCGTCGGGCGCCAAAGTATACCTCGCCGAGCTAGGCGACACCCAGTTTATTTCGCGCGATACGGCCGCTGTAGACGACAAAGGTCAATTCAAGTTCACCGGCACCGTACCAGAGGCCGGACTGTATCAAGTGAAAGTAAACGACCAAAACCAGGTGCTGGTGGCCTTGGCCAATGGCAGCAACATTTCCCTGGCCGGCGATGCGCAGAAGCTGAGCGACACCTATACCGTGCAAGGCTCCAAGGATTCGGAGGTGCTGCAGCAACTTAGCCGCACCATGCTGCAGTCGAAAACGCAGATGAGCCGCCTGGAACAGCGCTACAACCAGAACGCGCAGGCTGGCCGTTCCGATTCTATGCAGCGCATCGAAAAACAATTCTACGCCCTGCAGGCCCGCGGCACCGAGGGCATCAAAACATTGGTGCGCCAGAATCCCGGTTCGGTGGTATCAGGCTTCGTTGTGGCCAACCTCATCAACCCCGACGAGCAGTTTACCTTCGCCGACTCGATGACCACGGTGTTCAAAACCACTCAGCCCGAGTCGCGCTATACCAAGGCACTGGTGGCCAAGCTGGAGCCCATGCGCTCCACGGCAGTAGGCGTGCAGGCCCCGGAAATCAGCCTGGCCGCTCCGGATGGTAAGCCAGTGGCCTTAAGCAGTTTGCGTGGCAAGTACGTGCTGATCGACTTTTGGGCCAGTTGGTGCGGACCTTGCCGCCGTGAAAATCCTAACGTGGTGAAGGCCTACAACAAGTACAAAGGCAAAGGCTTCGAAATTTACGGTGTAAGCTTCGACCAGGACCGCGAGAAGTGGCTGAAAGCCATTCAGGCCGATGGCTTGGTGTGGAAGCACGTTTCCGACCTGAAGGGCTGGGAAAGTGCCGCCGGCCAAACGTACAGCATCAAGTCCATTCCCGCCTCTATTCTACTCGACCCGCAGGGGCGTATTATCGGCAAAAACCTGCGCGGGGAAGCTCTGGAAGCAAAGCTGGCGTCGGTGTTGAAGTAGGTAGCCCAGGCGCGAACAATAAAAAAGCCGAGCCTGG
>NZ_DASVSY010000042.1:0-40309 GCF_036387835.1 Hymenobacter sp.
ATCCAGGAAGCAGTACATTGCAACGGTCTGTTCGCGCATGGTCAGCAGGAGTTGAAGGGGTCGAATACTTCAAACCTAGTCTGTTCTTGCCGAACAGACTTTTTTTCTGCCTCCCCTATACCCCGCAACTTGAGTTAGCTAGGATTTCAACCCAAATGGCCACCGCCACGCCCCAGCTAATCAGCCGCACTGCCCGTTGCGCGGTGGCAGGTAAGTCGGCCAGCAGCCAGCCCAGACTCCACAGATAGATGATGTCGGAGAAAAGAAACTTCAGCGGCTTGATCCACGGATTTACGTTCGTTACCAACCGCTCATCGAAAGCCAGGCCCAGCAAGGCACCCGGCAGCAGCACCAGGTGCAGCCACCCCGCCCACGACAGCACCCGACTAACGCGGTGCAACACTACCAGCCAGGTACGCACAGAGTTGAATAGCGAAGAAGCAAGCCTAGCGGCTCCGTCAGTGACGGGAACTCCGGAAAGGGCGAGGATTTTCATAGCTGAAAGAAGGGGTAGTGGAAAGTGACGAGCATCAGGCGGCCAAAACCGGGGCCGGGTACGAGTGCCGGAGCAGCGCGTAAAGCAGCCCCCCCAGTGGGCCGAACAGAAACGTGAGCAATAGGACCGGCACCAGCAGCAGGTGCGGCACGCCGCGCTTTCTGGCATCGTGGCTTTCCCAAATGCCGATGCTCAAATCAAAGCACAGGTAATGCACCCAACCAGCCAGCAGCGCCCAAGGGTCGCGAAAGAGAGTGGCTACTTCTGACAACGAGCTGAAGCCCCCTTCAGAAGCGTGAGCACTCAGGTAGTGGCTGCCAATCAAGAGCACGTAAGCAACCGCCAGCGCCAGCGGTAGTGCCCCGCCGAGTACCAAGCGGCGCGTAACCACCCGGCGCGGAGCAAATAGCAGCAGCACCCAGCCTACAAAGGCAATCGGATTGGCGAGGGAAAACAGAAAATCGGGGGTGAGAGCCATGGTAGCCGCGCTTAATTGATAGCTCTAAAGTACAGGTTGCTTGGCGCTCTGGCTCCCACAAAACGGGTGAACCGGCTACTAGGGCCGATGAAGCGTCAACCGTACCCGGGTGAAGCGTGTGGGGTTTCCAGCGTGAGGCAACCTCTTCCCACGCCCCAATCGTACCTTGCAACGTGATACTGTTGTTTCAAAACATGTGGCGGCTGGTTCTGCTGGCGTTGGGCCTAGGACTTAGTTTTCTTGAACCGGTGCAGGCCGGTATTGCGCACCCGGTAGCCCCGCCGCTCGACGACAGCATGACGGTGCGGCAGCCTCACCGGCGGCCGGTGTTTCAGCTCGACATTCGCAATTCCATTATCAACCGCCGCTTCGTTACCATTCCGGGCCTGAAGCTGGGCGTCGAGTGGCGGGGCCGGCTGCGTACCGGCATCGGGGTGTATCTGCTCAGCAATGGCATTCCCTCGCGCCAACCCATTCCGGCCGAGCTACCGGCCAACACCAGGGCGGAGGTGCGCCTGCGCTATGTGGCAGGCTACGGCGAGTACGTGGTGCTAGGCAATCCGCGGTGGGAAATAGCTACCCAGCTTCAGCTAGGCGTCGGCAAAACCTACGCGCAGTACACCTTGCCCGATGAAAGCCAAGTTCGTTCTTCAAAAAGAATTATCTGGCTGGTCGAACCGGCCTTGGCCGCCCAAATGCGCATCTATCGTTGGCTAGGCTTGGGCAGCGGGGTAGGCTGGCGGCAGCCGGTACTTGTAAACAACCTCACGCAGCGTGAGCTGAACGGCCCAATCTTCTACGGCCGCGTCAAACTCTCGCTCGGCGACCTGTACAAAGTATTCCGCGGCCGGGAGCGTCTCTTCACCCAACAAGGCCTGCGCCGCGCCGACTGGTAAAATAAGGGAAGTGGTAATGTGCTCCGCAGGTAGTTGCCTGTCTGTAAAGGCGTGCCTAAAAAGGCGCATTCAAAGTATCTAGCGGGCTTGCTAACGTTGCCAAACCAACCATCATGCTGAACGTCATGCTCTATCTGGCGTCCGCTTGTCGAAGCAAGCATCTCGCGTGCTGACGCTGGAGTCGTATATACCCTCCTAGCGAGATGCGTCGACTTCGGCTGCGCCTACGCCAGATGAGCAGGACGGCCTATTCAAATAGATAGGTCTATCCAAATAAGTTCTTATATCTAAACTGTAAACGAATTGCTTCTTGTCGGTATGCTAAGGCTGCAATCAACAATCTGACGCAGCTTCCGCTGATGCAATGTGTACCAACAGGAGCGGGGGAGTGGGGCGCGGCGCGCGGGGGATGCTATTAACGCGGCCCAAGACAAACCCTATAAGAAAAGCAGTAAGAACAAGCCAGGTAAGTAGATACTTTCTCATAAATGCAGTAAAGGATAAGCCTTGTAACCCCCTTGCCTAAACGAATTTTCAGGCTAGAGGCACTGTGCAGGTTTCTTAGATACGTGCGTTGACACTACCTGCGGAGTATAGAAGTATGATACTCCTATAATGAAATATTATAAGCTATAAGCGTATTAGAGCCATGATGTAGCTTGGTTAAAGTACAAGTTACGAAATGGCTTTACCCGAAAGAATAGTTGGATATAAATAGTAAGCGTGAGAATGAAATATTCATTGACGAGTGCCAGTTTTTGCTGCTTGCTTTATAGAAAAGGTCACGTACGAGCTCTAGGTTTTTGCACAATACGGGGTGTGCTTTTAAGCTTGCCTATTCGGGAGCTGCTGTCCGTGTGCAGATAGAGCCGGGCCAGCCGAAAATTTCATAAGAACACGAGGGCTAATTCTCAGCAACGAACAAGCCTCCTGACCCTACGTCTGGACTAGACGGGACAGGAGGCTTGTTGGTGGATAATAGCTAATGTGGCTTACTCTTGGGTTTCGGTTTCGGTGGGTAGGCTTTGCAAAATGGCCCGCCGATCAAGCTTGCCGGAAGCCGTCGTCCGGAACTCTCCAACGTACACCAGCTCACGGGGGCGCTCGTACTTGCTCAGGCGCTTGCGAAGCAGGCTGAGCAACTGCTGCTGCTGCGCTTCCGGCAGTGGCTCGCCTTCCAGGTAGGCCGTCACTTGCTCGCCTAGGCGCGCATCGGGGCGGCCGGCTACAAAGGCCCGGCGAGCGGGTAGATTGAGCTCTACCAGGGCTACTTCCAGCACCTGCTCCACCTTCTCGGCTTGCACCTTCACGCCGCCGCTGTTTATCACGAAATCCATCCGGCCTAGCCACTCGAAGGTGTGCGGGTCCAGCAGCTTCACCTGGTCGTTGGTGGTGATGAGCTGGTCGTCGGTTACGTCGGCGCGCACGGTGAGGCAGCCGCGCTTGTCTTGCCCTACCTCAATGCCCGGCAGCACGTGGTAGACACTGTTAAGCTTCGAGCCGTTGAGGCGCCGCAGGGCAATGTGCGAGGCCGTTTCGGTCATGCCGTAGGTGAGGTACACGGGTACTGTTAAGCTTTGAATTTCCTTGGTTAAGCTTTGGTCTACGGTAGCCCCGCCCACCAGAACAGCTTTCATCTGGTTGAGGCGCGGCGCGTGTCCGGCTGTCAGCACCGCCCGCAGCTGCAAGGGCACGAACGAGGCAAACGTGAATTCTGCTTCGGCCGACACCAGGGTAAACGGGTCGGCTTGAGGCTCCACAATCGTGAGGTGCATGCGCCGCTCGAAGCCGCGCACCAGCATCATCATGCCGCCCACAAACTCACAGTTCAAACACACCAGCATTCGGTCACCGGGGCCGAGGTCGAAGTAGTCGCCGGTGCGGCGGGCGGAAGCTTCCAACTGCTGGCGCTTCATCAGTACGGGTTGCGGCTGGCCCGTCGAGCCGCTGGTGTGCAGGGCCACCTCTTGGGTGCCGTTCAGCCACTGCCGGCAAAAGTCGAGCACCTTGGCTTCATAGCCGTTCAGGTCGACGGGCGTAGTGGCCGGATACAACTGAATATCGGCGTAGCGAAATTCGCGGCCGTTGAGGAGGAGGGAATCGGGGAGCAGGTCGGAAGGAGAAGCCATAGGAAGAGAAAGAAATCAGCAAAATCGGCTACCAAGCAGTAAAGATGCCCTAACTAAGCAACCAACGCTGGTAAGCCTTGGCCGAAGGTACCGTTAGTGCGCATAAAGCGAGCAGCAGCACGCCGCAGGCCACCAGTTCCAGGGTGCTGCGCGTAAATACATACGAAACCAGCAGCGGCAACCCTAGCAAACTCAGCAAGCTGTTGCGCAACAGCATACGGCCCTGGTACACGCGCAGGTTCTGCTCTGCGGGACGCCGCAGGTTAGGAGTCATCCGGCGGGAAACCAGATACAAGAGCAGCCCCGCCAGAGGCAACAGAGCCCCCAGCAGTAACAAGAGCGGCCACGAAGCCAGCAGCGGCTGCGGCGACGCTCCTCCTGCCACCTTGCTGCCGCCAGCCAGCACCAAGCTCCCCATCAACAAACCCTGCACGGCAAAGTGCAGCCAGTGTCGCCATCGGATGCGCCGGATAGCTCGGTGAAAATCAGCGTCGGTCATGGTAGGAGAAGGGGCCGGCGGCTCAGTGCGGGTCAATAACAGGCTAGCAAACAACTAAACCAGCATACGAAGCTCCCGCCCGAAAGTCAGAAAAACCGGCTGGCTCTTGACATTCAACGAATTAAAAATGTATCTTCAACAACCATCACCAACCGTCTCCGCCATGCAATACACCATCCCCACCCCGTTTGTAGGCGTCCGTACTTTTGTTTTTCGGCGCTATATCACGCTCCGCTATCATTTGGTTTCGCCGGCTGCAGAACTAGCTGCCAAAGCAGATCGTCGGGCCCGCAAGCTGCGGAAGAAAGAGGCTAAAGATGAGCGTCTGCGCAATTTCTTCGGCTGGTGCCAGGGCTGCGCGGCCTATGGCTCGATATTTTAAACTTAAAGAGACTTGTGCATAAGACAAAGCGCCACCCGTCAGGGCAGCGCTTTTCTTTTTGCAGTGATAGCGGCGCATGTGCCCGGATTTAGTGCTTCTCAAGTAGCTGCAAGATTTTGCGATATTTTTTGCCGCGGCTGAACTTGTCCAGCACGGCCTGGAAAATCGGGTCGGCACTCGGCAGTACCTCAAACAGCGTCATCAAAGACTGGAGCTTTATATTGTCATTATCAGGTTTGCTAAGCTGAATAGTTTAATTGTAGCAGCTAATGGGACAGGTGGTTGTGCAGTGGCTGCATTTCCATTCTGTCGCTTCAATTACTTTGTTGTTGCTGAATACTGTCTCTTAGTTGAAAGATAATTTCGAAGCAGCCATATTGTAAACATTTTGTTATAGTGGTTTAGTGAACGGTGTGTACATCGTGCTGCAGAGACGCCTCGTTGCGTCTCGTCGTTGAACGATGGTTAGGCAGACGGCGCGGACGATGAGACGCAACGGGGCGTCTCTACTAGCGGGTACGCTGTTCACTAAATCGCTATAGTTCCATGTAGTAAAGTTACAAAATTGTCCCGCTAAACTGTAGTGAAAGACTGTACAATGCTTGCGCCTACGCGTACGTTTCAGGTATTGCCGAAGGCGGGAGATTTCAGCGCTACCGTTCAATAGAATTACAAATGTTCATTTACCTCCGTCAGCTTAATAGATATTGTCAAGCCCCCCGCTTTTGGCAATACCATGTTAGCCACAGTTTTATTCTTGTTGAAGTTCTTCTTTCAAGCCTTCGGTAACCAAGTTGTTTCTGACAAGATAACTCTTCATCATCTTCAAAAAGCTTTTACTTTCTTTTAGATAGTTCTGGTCAAGTCTGCTGTTGTCAGTCGTTTCCAAATACGTGTATGCTCGTTTTATAAACCTACCTGTTCCTTCGAACTGCTTACTAATAAACAGCGTTCCAACTAAAGAAATATAGGCCACGAGTTCATATTGAATGTGATTTCGTCTCAAATACCCCAAAGGAAGAATTTTGTTCATGTTTTGAAAATGAGAAACAATCGCAATGTCATCAACATACTTCTGCTTTTCGATCACAAAATAGTCGTCTAAAATTTCGCCATTGAAGTCAGTCTCAAGTTCATAGTAGCCGATTGGCTCTAAACTGTCCAGCCATACATTTTTGGTGTCTTCAACGTACAGCCCAACCTTAGTTCTGATAACTGAACCAGAGTGTCGTTTGTCAACTTGATACTCAAACCTATCAAACATGGTTTTGATTTCAGTTCTGTCAAAACCACCTAAATCAATTTCGTCATTGCTTGATGTGTCAGAAAGTATTGTTCCAAGAGTCTCAAAAGCTTTCCGCTTTAAGTCCAAACTTTTGCATCTGTCAGTCAGCAGTATTTCAAGCACTCGGGCGGTCATAAATTGTGGCTACGAGCGTTTTACAGCTTTAAGAAGTAAGGGAATTTGAAAGCTTCAGCTACATTTACTTCCTGCTGCTGATTAAAGGTGTTATGTTCAGTACATATTCGTAAGCCCTTATTTTTTAAAGCTGCTGTTGTGTGCTGTACATTTTGTCAAGCTTTCTGCCTTTCACTTTGATTTGTCGACCGAACCATATTCCAACAATAAAGGCAGGAATTGCTCCAAAGATTGTCACCCAGAAAAGCGGCTTGAAAATGTAATCTTCAAACGGATTATCATTTGTTCCAATATTGTCAATGCCTTCCTGAATGAAACCAGTCCAACCTGCAAGAAAGGCTGTTGTCAGCAATACAGCCATACCACATAAAAAACCCACTAAAATGAAATTCCTGTTCTTAATTAGAATTGCTTTGCCTGCAAGTTGTCCGTAAAAGTGTCCGCATACAAGCATAATGAATGCTCCAACGAAGATGTTCAACTTATAATCAATTGTTGTAAACCAAAAGAATGCTTTGAAAAAGCCCTTGTCTGAAGAGATCATTGCAGTCATGATAAGTTGAGCAATCAACAGTCCAAGTCCAACAGAAATAAATCCTTGCTTGCTGCCAATCATTTTAGCGTCTCTTTCAGTCATTTTGGTTTTTGAGAGTTGTCGCCGTATAGCACACAACGGTTCGGGGCTTTGCGTTCGTGTGGGCATTTGTTGTTCTTCTGCCTAACCTATGTACAAAAGCTGAATAGCGATTTTCTGATTTAATTTATTACTTCAGCCCAACTTTTGCAAAACTGCTGTTAGGCGTAGTTTATGAGCTGTTCAAACTTTGCCGCTTCCTGTTTATTGTCAAAAGCCAATAACATTTCGTCATATGCATTATACCGAAGGGTATCATCCTTGTCACCATATATTTCAGCACAGTACAATATAAGTTCACTCTGGTCGAATTGTATGGTCATTTTAAAAGGAAGCTTAAAGCTCTTCATAGTCTCAGAATGAATAGCTTTTATGATGGAATTGATGTTTTCAACCTCTCCATTATCTTCTGGCTGCTCCAATTGTTTTGTCCAAAAAGTTTCAAATCCTTCAGAAGTCATAGCAGGAGAGATTTTGAAATTACCTCTATCAGTAACCAGCGTAGCAGAGAATGAATACCTAAAATTGAAAGGAACTATGTCTAAGTCAAATGTTGGCTGTCTGTCTACCGAGAAAACTATTTTATAAACAAATGACTTTTGCAATCTTTCCACAAATGCAGTAAGGTTTGCTTTATAATTGGCTATTTCCGCTGCCATGATCTCAAATTACGCCTAACGTTTAAGTGTTTATGAAGTTGTGGAATTTGAAAAACGTCCGTCTCACCCAACCACAAAAGCAAAATAATGATTTAAAGTCGAATGCGCATTCGTCCAGCCACAATTTTATAAACACACTGTTAGCCGCCGCTGTTTTTATTTTCTCTAAAACTTTTCGATGAAAGGAGTACCTCTCTTAGCAATAATTTCCTTTCACAAAAATAAATTCAACTCTCACTTTTATGATTTTTTCAAACGTTTTGGTTTATAAAATTCACGTTCTTCGTCCACAGAAAGTTGGTAGAAAATTGGCAACAGCTTTTGAAATTCTCTTTAAAATTTTCGCAAATTTTCAACCTGGAAACAATTTTAAAGCGAATGTTTTCTGTCCACCGAAAGCTGATTTTGTAGTTGAAAAACTTATGCGTTTGTCTTTTTAAAATTGCATGGATTTTCAACTTGTAAACAGTTTTAAAATACAATTCCTCGTCACTAAAAACCTGCCTTTAAAAATTAAAAAGCTTTCAGATTCACGTTTAAAATTTCTCGGAAATTCTCGACTTTGAAACCGTTTTAAAGCAAATATCTTTAG
The DNA here is from genome assembly GCF_036387835.1 of Hymenobacter sp. Lineage (GTDB taxonomy): Bacteria > Bacteroidota > Bacteroidia > Cytophagales > Hymenobacteraceae > Hymenobacter. The sequence goes on from NZ_DASVSY010000042.1 coordinate 8,186, forward strand.
GTTTTAAAACCTGTCTACAAGCAAAAAAACTCAAATCTTATTGCGTTTCCTCACGCGAATCTGCTTGCAAATAATTAAACTTTTCACGTTCCTCGTCAAGCTAAAGCTGCCTAAAAACAGTAAACAGTTCTGCAAAAAAGCCACTCAAAACAGTGGCGGCTAACGGTTGTATTGACGACAGTGTCAATAGGATTGAAATGTCGTCAAGCGGCGCTTAGTACGCAAGTTTATGTCATCAATACAGCTAGCAGTAGTTGTATTGATGACATAGCCGGTATCACAGCCCCAGGTCATCAAGCGGTGAGATGGGGCGTTTGTGCTGGGCGACATGGGTGTAGATTTCGGTGGTTTTGATACTGCTATGTCCAAGCAGGTCTTGGATGACGCGGATGTCGGTTCCTGCTTCCAGCAGGTGGGTGGCATACGAATGCCGCAGCATGTGCATCGTAACTGGTCTGTGAATACCGGCTCGAGCCGCCGCTTGTTTAATAACGTGCTGTAGGCTTCGTTCGCTATACGCTTCGCCGGGCTGCGTACCTTCAAACACGAAGATGGCCGGGCGGTAGTGGCGGTACTGCTCCCGCAACAGATACAACAGGCTAACCGGCAGCGGTAAGTCGCGGTCTTTTTTGCCTTTGCCACCGCGCACGTAAAGTACCATTCGGCGGCTATCAATATCCAAGGGCGTGAGGGCCAGGATTTCGCTTAACCGTAGGCCCAGGCCATACGCCAGCATCAGCATGGCGCGGTGCTTGAGATTGGCAGTAAGCTGGAGCAGCACTTTTACTTCCTCCTTGGCCAGTACTTTCGGGTTCTGGAGCGGGCGTTTGGGCCGGGGTACTTCGTAGTAGTGGCGCGGCTGGCTTTCCACCTGCTCGTAGTAGAACTTAATGGCGTTGATGAGCAGATTCTGGTAGGTTTCGGAAATGCCGCCCGCAACGCGCAGGCTCAGGTAGTCGAGCACCTCCTGCTTGCTCAGCTCCAAGGGCAGGCGCGGCGCGTGGTAGCTAAGAAATTGCTGAAAAGCACTCCGGTAGTTTTTCAGCGTTTGGGGGCTATAGCGCCTCAGCGTGATGCGCTGGCTGTAGCGGGTGAGCAGCACATCGTGGGCGGTGGGCGGTGGCAGCTCCTGCGCCAGCGCTGGCACGGCGGGCACGTGCAGTGGCACGCCCAGCTGCCGACAAGCCTGCCGCAGGGGCGCTACGGCCTCGGGCGTGGCCGGCAGCACGTAGCCCCGGGCACCGGCGGCGTACTGTATGCCGGCCGCCAGCAGTGCCCCACGCACGGCGGCGTCGGCGTAAGCAAAGAACACCTGAAACTCGGTGCGTGACTCCAGCAGCCGCAACGATACAGCCGCTTTCATGCGCTGAGCGGAGGTAGTGCGTCGCCGGTTTTCCGGTCGAGCATCAGCACCTGTTCGCCAACGATTTCCGTCACGTAGTGCCGCCGGCCTTCGGCATCATCGTAGTGCCGGCTTTTGAGCTTGCCCTCCACGTATACCAGGCTGCCTTTGCGCAGATAGGCCTGCGCCAGCTCGGCCAACCCGCGCCACAGCACAATGCTGTGCCAGTCGGTGTGCGTCTGCGGGCGGCCGCTCTTGTCGCGGTACGTTTCGGAAGTAGCCAGCGAAAATTTTGCTACGGCCACGTTGCCTTCCAGCACCTGCACGTCCGGGTCCTTGCCCAGGTTGCCGATCAGGGTTACTTTATTTAAACCTCTCATGATGCACTACGCAAAAGCGCTTTATATTCCTATTTATAAATAGGAATATAAAGCGCTTTAAGTATTTAAGCAAGAGATTCTGCTTTACGGAAACTTCGGAAACTTCGAGAAGTCGGGCTTGCGCTTTTCGAGGAAGGCGTTTTTACCTTCTTTAGCTTCTTCGGAGAGGTAGTAGAGCAGCGTGGCATTGCCAGCCAGTTCCTGAATGCCGGCCTGACCGTCCAGCTCCGCGTTGAACGATGACTTGAGCATGCGGAGCGCCAGCGGGCTTTTCTCCAGAATCTTGTGGCACCAGGCCACGGTGGTTTCTTCGAGCTGCTCCAGGGGCACTACTTTGTTTACGAGGCCCATATCGAGGGCCTCCTGCGCGTTGTACTGGTCGCAGAGGAACCAGATTTCACGGGCTTTTTTCTGCCCGACAATGCGCGCCAAGTAGGAAGCGCCGAAGCCGCCGTCGAAGGAACCCACCATGGGGCCAGTTTGGCCGAAACGAGCGTTTTCAGCAGCTACGGTCAGGTCGCAGACTACGTGCAGTACGTGGCCGCCCCCAATGGCCCAACCCGCCACCATGGCTATCACCGGCTTGGGAATGGAGCGGATCAGCTTCTGCAGATCCAGCACGTTGAGGCGGGGCATGGCATCCTCGCCGACATAGCCACCGTGGCCGCGGACACTTTGGTCGCCGCCCGAGCAGAAGGCCTTCCCGCCTTCACCGGTGAGAATGATGACGCCAATGTCGGTGCGGTTGCGGCAGATGTCCATGGCCTCAATCATCTCCTGCACCGTGAGGGGCGTGAAGGCGTTGTGCACCTGCGGGCGGTTGATGCTGATTTTGGCGATGCCGCCAGCCTGCGTGAAAAGAATTTCGCGGAACTCCTTGATCGGAGTCCAGGTAAGTTGTTCAGCCATGTTTTTGGCGTTTATCCTCTGTGAATTTTTGTATCACCGCCGCGAACCTCTGCTAGTACATAACTAGATTCCCGCAGAGGTTCGCGGCGGTGCTGCAAAAATTCACAGAGGCGTTTTAGGAGAAAGATGTTTTGACAGTGGTACGGTAGTGCTCGAAGAACTCGGCGTTGGTTTTGCTGTCGGTGGTGATTTCGAGCAGGGCCGCGCCGGTTTCGGGTGCAAAGAAAACCGGTAACGCCGACTCTAGTTCAGCGAACGACGAAACTGGGAAATACCGCAGGTTGAAATCCCGCGCGGTGTTCTCGGCGGTCAGGGCTTGGTGAGTCTCAAAGAACTCGTCTAACTCCGGCTGCTGGCGCGGTCCGTCGATGATGCGGAAGATGCCGCCGCCGTGGTTGTTGAAGAGTACCACCCGCAAGTTGGGCGTCGGGTAGTTGTGCCAGAAAGCATTCCGGTCGTAGAAAAACGCGACGTCGCCCGTCAGCAGCACGACGGGCCGCTGCGGCTGCGCCAAGGCCGCGCCTACGGCCGTGGAGTTGCAGCCATCGATGCCACTGGTGCCCCGGTTGGCGAAAACCTCGATTTGGCGGCCTTGCGGTAGGCCAAGGATGTTGGCGTAGCGCACCGCCATGCTGTTAGCCAGGTGCAGGGCGGTCAACTCAGGTATGGCCTCCAGCGCCATGCGGAAGGCTGAAAACTCGTTGAAAGGCGCTTCTGCGGAAAAAAAGGAAGCCAGCAAGTCCGTTGCCCGGCGATTGGCAGCCTGCCAGTTTCCACTAAAGGGGTAGGCAGCCAATCGGTTTTCCTGAGAAAACGCTGGGCCTAATTCCTGAAAGAAGACAGCGGGGTTCACTCGAAAAACATCGGTGAGCGAGCGGAACACGTCAGCTACAGGTTGGGTGTGCGGCTGAATGTGCCAGTGCTTTTTAGCAGGGTATTTTCGCAGGAACTGCTTGAGTGCTTTCGAGATAAGCGAGTTGCCAACCGTAATCAGCAGCTCCGGTTGCAGCTCACGTAGGAACTCTGGATTTGGGCCTGCCAGAAAGATGTCCTGAAAAGAAACTGCCGATACTTCACTCCCAACATTGCTGATAACATCGGCTACAATAGTGGCGCCGCTCCGCCGGCAGAATACGCTGAGCGCTTCAGTTAATTCTGCATCCAGCGTATGCTGCGCCACGACCACCAGCGTGCGGTTAAACAACGTGTTCGGGTCTGGCTGGTTTGTGATAGACTCTTTGGAGAAAGCATCCAACGACGTTTCAGTCCCACCATCCCGAATGATTTTCACATCCTGCTCGTACCGGATTTCCTCTCCCTGCTTCGGATAAAAAGGCTCCCGCAGCGGCACGTTCACTTGCACTGGCCCCGCTGGTTTAGCTTGTGCCAGGTTGATGGCCTCGTTCACAATGCGGGCCGAATGCCATTTGGCGTCGGCGTGGCTGGTATCAACCGGGAAATCGAAGGTGCCTTTGGCGTGGGCGCCGTAGAGGTTGCGCTGGCGGATGGTTTGGCCGTCGAGCTGGTCGATCCATTCCGGGGGACGGTCGGCGGTGAAAATAACCAGTGGAATATGCTGAAAATACGCTTCCGCCACGGCCGGCGCGTAGTTGAGGCCCGCCGTGCCCGAGGTGCACACCAACACCACTGCCCGTTGCTGCGCCTGTGCCATACCCAAGGCAATGAAGGCTGCTGCCCGCTCGTCGGGTACCACCCGCACCGTAAGGTCGGGGTGGCGGGCAAAAGCCAGCGTCAGCGGGGCTGAGCGCGAACCCGGCGACAGCACCACATCCGTAATGCCATGCCGGGCGCAGATTTCAGCAATATTATGAACAGCCTGCATAGAGTGAATGAGTGAATTGGTAAGTGAGTGAATGAGTGAGGTGATGAATAAATGAAGTAGCAGATGGTCGCTAATGGCCGCGCCATGTGCCCTGGAGGCTACTTACTTCACTCATTCACCACCTCACTCATTCACTACGCGGAGCACCGCCCCCATCGTAGTGAGCTTTAACTCGGTCTCCTGCCACTCGCGAGTGGGGTCGGAGTCGATAGTGAGGCCGGTGCCGGCGTAGAGGATGGCTTCGGTGGGGCGTAGCTGGAGGCAGCGCAGGTTTACGTAGAGACGCGAGACGCCGGCCACCGGCAGGTTCACGGGGCCTAAGAAGCCGCTGTAGTAGGCCCGGTCGTAGCCTTCGTGGCGGTGCAGGAAATCCAGGGCAGCCTGCCTAGGCATGCCACCTACGGCCGACGTGGGATGCAGTAAGCGCAGCATATCGGTGCCCAAGTTCGGGAACGGCACCTGGCGCAAGTACACCTCGAAATCGGTGCGTAGGTGCAGTAATTCGCCAGCCACTACCGTACGCGGGCCGGTTTCGTCGTATTCGCGCAAGCGCAACTGTTTGAAGCAGTTTACGATGTAGCGGGCCACTAAGGCTTGCTCCTCGATTTCCTTTTGCCGCCAGATAGCCGTGTTGGGCGCTTGACCGTGAACAAGGGGCTGCGTGCCGGCCAAAGCCATCGTGTGGAACGTGCCATCGGGTGTCACTTCGGCCAGCACTTCGGGCGTAGCGCCCAGCCAGGTGCCCACGCCCGGTACGCTCACCAACGACACAAACGCCAGCGGGTATTTCTCGCTCAACTCGGTGAAAGCCGCCAGTGGGTCGAAGCCGGCCGGTAGTGGCTGGCGCGCCGCCCGCGAAGACACTACTTTCAGCACTGTTTTCGCCTCGATGGCCGCCACGCCCGTTTGAACGAGCTGAGCGTACTCGGCCTGCGTGGCGGCGTGTGGGGCCGGCTGCGTACTATAAGGCCACACCAGCTGCTCGACTGGCGGAACGGCCAACCAGGCCGTCAGCGCCGGAATCAGCGACCGGGCGGCCGGGGCAACAGCTACGGTATCGGGTTGGGCGACGTCGAAGCGCACGTCGGCGGGCAGAAACAGGGCCGGGTTGTGGTCGGAGTCGCGGAAGGGGAAGAAGGCAAAGCCGGCCGGGGCGGCGGCATCCAGGGCGGGCGGCAGGCCCGTGTAGGCGGCTTCAAGAGAGCGGGCCACTACTAGGCGCGGGTGCACGGTGCCCGGTTCACGCCACATCGCCAGCGGCCTACCGGTGCGCAAAGCCCCCGCCACCAGGTGGCGTAGCCGGTCCGAGGCGCTCAGGTTCGCCGCCGCTACCGGCCAAGGTAGCTGCCGAAGTTCGTGCGGTTGCATCAGGCAGTGGTGCTGGCGGCGGGCAGGTCGATAACGGCCATGGTAATGCGGCTGATACACACCAGCGCACCCGTTTCTTCGTGGGTGATGCGGATTTCCCACACCTGCGTGCTGCGGCCCACGTGCAGCGCGGTAGCCACGCCCACCACGTAGCCCGACTTCACGCCTTTGAGATGATTAGCATTGATTTCCAGCCCTACACAGGCCTTTTTGCGTATGTCAACCTGTAGGGTAGCGCCAATGCTGCCAAGCGTTTCGGCCAAGGCCACGGAGGCCCCGCCGTGCAGCAAGCCCATGGGTTGGTGAGTGCGGTGGTCGACGGGCATACGGCCGGTTATTGTTTGCTTCCCTACTGCCGTTATCTCGATGCCAAGGTGTTCGCCTAAGGTGTTCTTGGCCCAAGCATTGATTTGCGCAGGATCAGTGGGAAATTGTGCCATATGCATTGGAAAAGCGTAGCATTGAAGCCTGTAAGGCCAGAATCAATAACACTCTATAAGTCGTAAGACAGTAGCAGCAGGTAGTCAAGTTTTTTGCAAGGCTTTGCTTGTCAACGCCTTGTGCCAACCAAGTCCACTTGCTTGTTAGTAGCGTCTTGCCACTCAAAAGACTAAACAGCAAAGCTAGCCCGAAAGTGAGCGTCAAAAAAATATACCTGATCCGCCACGGTCAGACCGACTTCAACGTGCAGAACATCGTGCAGGGCAGTGGCGTCGATTCCGATCTGAATGAAAAAGGCCGCCAGCAGGCCAGCCAGTTCTTCGCGGCCTACCAGCAGGTTCCGTTCGATAAAGTCTACACGTCGGTGCTGCGCCGCACGCACCAATCGGTGCAGGGTTTTCTGGAGCTAGGGTTGCCGCACGAGCAATATGCGGCGCTCAACGAGATTAGTTGGGGTGTGCGCGAAGGCACCCGCATTACGGCCGAAGAGGATGTCGAGTACCAGGGCGTACTCGATCAGTGGAACTGCGGTGAAACCTTCGCCCGCCTCACCGGCGGCGAAAGCCCCGACGAAGTAGCGGCCCGACAGCGCCCCTTCATCGAGCTGCTGAAAAGCCGCCCCGAAGAAGAAAACGTGCTGGTGTGCATGCACGGCCGCGCCATGCGGGTGCTGCTCTGCCAACTACTCAACTACCCCCTAAGCCGCATGGATGCCTTCGAACACCGCAACCTGTGCTTATATAAAGTACACTACACCGGTTCCATGTTCACCATACGCAACTTCCTAGACGTAGCCCATTTGGAGTGAATGAGCGAATAAGTGACTGAGTGAAGTAGCCTCTGGCGCAAATGGCGCGGCTACCTGCTGACAGAGGCTACTTCACTCAGTCACTCAGTCGCTCATTCACTCATTCACTCTTACGTTTGCACCACCGGATTTTCGGGCTAATTTTGACGCCCACTCATTTCAACCGCAGAAGCAGATGGCCGAGATCATAAAAATGCCCAAAATGAGCGACACAATGACGGAAGGCGTCATTGCCACTTGGCTCAAGAAGGTAGGCGATAAAATAAAATCCGGGGACGTGCTAGCCGAAGTCGAAACCGACAAGGCGACCATGGAGCTGGAAAACTATGAGGACGGCACCTTGCTCTACATCGGCCCTAAAGAAGGAGAGTCGGTGGCCGTGGATGGCATTTTGGCCATCGTAGGCAAAGAGGGGGAGGATTTTTCGGGCCTGTTGTCTGGCGGGCAAAGCGGCTCTCCTGCTGCAACTGAAGCGCCCAAAGCCGAAGCTGCCCCTGCTCCCGAAGCTCCGAAGGCCGCTCCTGCGGCGCCTGCTCCAACACCAGTTGCTACGCCGGTTTCTGCTCCTGTAGCTGCCGCGCCAGCCGCCTCGGCCGGCAATGGCAAGAAAGCCACCGTGGTGCGGATGCCTAAAATGAGCGACACCATGACCGAAGGCACGATTGCCGCTTGGCTGAAGAAAGTGGGTGATAAAGTGAAATCCGGGGACGTGCTGGCCGAAGTCGAAACCGATAAGGCGACCATGGAGCTGGAAAACTATGAGGACGGCACTCTGCTTTATATCGGGCCCAAGGACGGCGAGGCTATTGCCGTGGATGGCGTGCTGGCTATCATTGGCGAAGAAGGCGCCGACGTGCAAGCCTTGCTAGGCGGGCAAAGCGGCGGTAGTGCCGCCCCGGCGCCTGCTCCAGCAGCACCCGAGGCCGCGCCGGCTGCTCCGGCACCCGCTGCCGCAACTGCCGCTCCGCAAGCCGCTACCACCACGCAGCAACCCGCTGGTGGTCGTCTGCTGGCTTCGCCGCTGGCCAAGAGCATTGCCAAAGAAAAAGGCATCGACCTGCTAACGATCAAAGGCTCGGGCGAAAACGGTCGAATCATTTCCCGCGACCTGGAAAGTGTGCAGCCTAGCGCTGCTCCTGCCGCTCCTGCTCCTGCTACAACGGAGCAACCAGAGTACATTAAAGCGGCACTGCCGGAAACGGCCGCTCCGGACGCGCCCGAAACCAAGGCTCCCGCAACTCAACCCGCCTCGCAAGACTACACCGACACGCCCGTGTCGCAGATGCGCAAGGTTATTGCCCGCCGCCTTTCCGAGAGCTTGTTCACGGCCCCGCATTTCTATCTGACGATGGAAATCTTGATGGACCGGGCCATGGAAGTGCGCACACAGCTCAATGCCCTGTCGCCGGTGAAGCTGTCGTTCAACGATTTAGTTATCAAAGCGGCCGCCGTGGCGCTAAAGCAGCATCCGGCCGTCAACTCCTCGTGGCTCGGCGACAAAATTCGCCAGAACAAGGTGGTGAACATTGGCGTGGCCGTGGCCGTGGACGAAGGCTTGCTGGTGCCGGTGGTGCGCAACGCCGACGGCAAAGGCCTCTCGACTATTGCTACCGAGGTGAAAGAGCTGGCTGGCAAGGCCAAGAGCAAGAAGCTGCAGCCCGCCGAGTGGGAGGGAAGCACCTTCACCATTTCCAACCTGGGCATGTTTGGCATCGATGAGTTCACCGCCATTATCAACCCGCCCGATGCGTGTATTCTGGCTGTAGGCGGCATCAAGCAAACCGCCGTGGTGAAGGATGGTGCGCTAACCATCGGCAACCTCATGAAAGTAACGCTCAGCTGCGACCACCGCGTAGTAGACGGCGCCACCGGTGCCGCCTTCCTGCAGACGCTGAAAAGCCTGCTCGAAGACCCTATGCGTATGCTCATCTGATAGAAGTCGACAGTACACCTGTCTGAAAAAGCCAGTCCGCAAGGGCTGGCTTTTTTTATTTATTGCTTTATTGTGAAAATAAGATGTTTTCCCGCCCTGCTCTGGCCTTATGACTTTCCTTCACTTCTTTCATTTCAAGCTATGAAACATCTAGTACCAATCACCATTTTGTGTTTAAGTAGCATTACGGCCTTTGGGCAGGGCCAGACGCTAACCGGGCAGGTACTCGACGCCGCGGGCCGGCCGCTGGCCGGTGCCACAGTAGTAGAGAAGGGCACCAACAACGGCACCGGTACCGGCGGCGACGGCCGGTTTACGCTGCGTGCCCGCTCTCAGGCGCCAACGCTAGTAGTAAGCTCCATTGGGTTTGCCACTCAGGAAGTGAAGGCCGACGGCGGTTCGGTGAGCGTGCGCCTGACGGAAGCCAGCACCAGCCTCGGTGGGGTGCAGGTGGTAGGCTCACGCAACCAAACCCGCACCGTCACGGATACGCCCTCGCCAGTCGATATTATCGATATCCGAGAAGTAACGGCCAAAACCGGGCAGCTCGACGTCAATCAGTTGCTGCAATTTGTGGCTCCCTCCTTCAACTCCAACCGCCAGACCGGTGCCGACGGCGCCGACCACGTGGACCCCGCCAGCTTGCGTGGCCTGGGGCCTGACCAGACCTTGGTGCTCGTAAACGGCAAGCGTTGGCACCAGTCGGCGCTGGTAAACCTGTTCGGCTCGCGCGGCCGGGGCAATACCGGCACCGATCTGAACACGATTCCGGCTGCGTCTATCGAGCGGATCGAGATTCTGCGCGACGGGGCTTCGGCTCAATATGGCTCTGATGCCATTGCCGGGGTCATCAATATTGTGTTGAAGACCAGCGTGAAGGAAGTAACCGCCAACGTCAACTACGGCGCATATGACGCCCGGTATCGGTTCGATGACCAGGACTTTGATGGTGGCAACTTCAATGCGAACCTCAATTACGGCGTAGCGGTAGGCGAGGAAGGATTCGTGAATGCCACCCTTGACTACAACAAGCGGCAGCACACACAGCGGGCCAACGTGCCCGCCCCCGATGGTATCCAGCGCCGCGAATACGGCGACCCGGAAGTCAGTAATACTTCTGTTTATCTCAACAGCAAGCTGCCGCTCAGCGCCAAGGTGTACGCGTATGTATTTGGCGGCCTCAACCTGCGCGACGGTGATGCCTACGCTTACACGCGCTTTCCCACCATCACCAACGACGACGGTGACGATATTCCCAATCCGCGCAATAATCCCACGCTTTATCCTAATGGTTTCGACCCTATCATTACCAGCAACATCGTGGATGGGCATGGTACGGCCGGTGTGCGCGGCACGTTTGGGGGCTGGGACGTGGACTTGAGCAACGGCTTCGGCTCCAACCGTTTCGAGTACGGGGTGCGCAACACGCTCAATGCCACTTTGGGCGCCGCCTCGCCCACAGCTTTCGACGCGGGCGGGTTTCAGCTTAGGCAGAACGTAGCCAACCTTAGTGCCAGCCGCAACTACAAGACGGTGGCGCAGGGGCTCAATCTGGCTTTCGGGGCCGAGTATCGCCGTGAGTGGTACACCTTGTTTGCCGGCGAAGAAGGGTCGTACCGGAAGTATCCGGGGGCGCTGAACGAGCGGTCGGCTGGCTCGCAGGGCTTTCCCGGTTTTCAGCCCGACAACGAGGTAGACGCGCATCGTGACAACATCGGGGTATATGCCGATGCCGAGCTCGATGTCACAAAGTCGTTGCTGCTGGCGGGAGCAGTGCGGTTTGAAAACTATTCCGACTTCGGCAGCGCCCTGACCGGTAAGCTGGCGACCCGGGTGAAGCTGAGCGAAACTTTCTCGTTGCGCGGCACCGTAAGCAGCGGCTTCCGGGCGCCGTCGTTGGCGCAGATCAACTTTAACAGCATCATCACCAACGTGGTTGGGGGTATGCCGGTCAATATTCTTATCGACCGCAACGATGGGCCAGTGTCGCGGGCACTCGGCATTCCGGCCCTCAAGCAGGAACGTTCCCAATCGGTTAGCCTGGGCTTTACTGGCCGCGCCGGCTCGGTGCTCAGCTTCACCGTCGACGGCTACTACATTCAAGTTAAGGACCGGATTGTACTGACGGGCACCTTCGCCGCCAAAGATGATACGCTGGTGTTGCAACCCATTCTAGTACCGCTGGGCGTGGGCGAAGCTCAATTCTTCGCCAATGCGATTACCACCGATACCTGGGGCCTAGACGCCGTGCTGGCCAACACCGTGTCGCTGGGGGCGGGCCGGCTGGCTACTACGCTGGCCGCCAACCTCAACCGGCTGGTGGTAGTAGGCGCTGCCAAGACCACTCCGCTACTAGCCGGCAAGGAGGATACCTTCTTTGGAATTCGGGAGCGGGCTTTTGTGAAAGCTTCGGCGCCGCCCTACAAGGTCAACCTCACCTTCGACTACAGCCTGGGCCGCTTCGGGGCGTTGCTGCGCTTCGTGCAGTTTGGCCCGGTACAGCTCTACGACTACGACGAGAACCTCAACGCCTACTACGCCCGCCTCACTACCGACTTAGCCTTGTCGTACGCTCTGACCAACCAGTTGCGTTTGTCGGTGGGTAGCTCGAATCTGTTTGACGTCTACCCGAAGTTCTTTAACCCGCAGCTCACCGAAACCGGCGGCGCCTGGGACCCGGTGCAGATGGGCTCGAACGGCCGGTTTTACTTTGCTAAATTGCAGGCCCGATTTTAAGCTGATTGTTGCTTGCTAGTTGTTGAATGCTGGTTGTCAGTTCACTTTGAAATGACAGCCAGCTTCTTTTTACGGCATCATCCAGCAACAATCACCTATCAACAATTAACAAGCAACAAACAAATGAAAATCCGCTCCACTACCGTGCTCGGTGTACGCCACAACGGCGAAGTTGCCCTAGGCGCCGACGGTCAGGCGACAATGGATAAGCACGTCGCCAAAAGCAATGTGCGCAAGGTCCGCAAGCTCCAGGATGGTAAGGTCGTAACTGGTTTTGCCGGCTCCACGGCCGACGCCTTTATGCTGCTCGACAAGTTCGAAGAAAAGCTCAACGGCTACGGCGGCAATCTGCGCCGCGCCGCTATTGAGCTGGCCAAAGAGTGGCGCAAAGACCAGTACTTGCGCAAGCTCGAAGCCATGATGGTGGTAGCCGACAAAGACGAGCTGCTCATTATTGCCGGCTCCGGCGACGTGCTCGAACCCGACTCCGAAGTGGCCGCCATCGGCTCCGGGGCCATGTATGCCCAAGCGGCCGCCCTGGCCCTCAAGAAGCACGCGCCGCACCTTACGGCTCGCCAAATGGTGGAAGATGCTCTGCACATTGCCGCCGACATCTGCATCTATACCAACCACAATCTAATGATTGAGCAGCCGGTTTAAGGTTGTATTTGCAAGCAACCCAGGCGCAATTGTCCGCTATTCAGAATCTTCGATATAACACGCAAATATTGAACGATTCCACGCTGCAATTTGATTGTATTCCGCACACCCACTAGTATTGAACCTTTGATTCGATGAACGTAACGAACTTCCTTAAGCACCACTACCGCCACTTCAACGCCGCTGCTTTAATTGATGCCGCCGAAGGCTACAACAAGCACCTGGCCAAAGGGGGCAAGATGATGATAACGCTGGCGGGCGCCATGAGCACCGCCGAAATGGGCATCCAGTTGGCCGAGCTGATTCGGCAAGACAAGGTGCAAATCATCAGCTGCACCGGTGCCAACCTGGAAGAGGATATCTTCAACCTGGTCGCCCACGACTTCTACGAGCGGGTACCCAACTACCGCGACCTAACGGCGGCCGACGAACAGGCCCTGCTGGAGCGCCACATGAACCGCGTAACCGACACCTGCATTCCCGAAGAAGAAGCCATGCGCCGCCTGGAACACTCGGTGCTCAAGTTCTGGGAGCAAGCTGATAAGGCTGGCGAGCGGTACTTCCCCCACGAGTTCTTCTACCAGATCCTGAAGTCGGGCGAGCTGGAGCAGTATTACCAGATCAACCCCAAGGACAGCTGGATGCTGGCCGCCGCCGAGAAAAACCTGCCGATTATCTGCCCCGGTTGGGAAGACTCCACGCTGGGCAACATCTTCGCGGGCCACGTCATCAGCGGCGACATCCAGAACGTGCACACCGTGCGCACTGGCATCGAGTACATGATTTACCTGGCCGGGTGGTACACCGAGCAAGCCACCGACGAAAGCCCGGTGGGCTTCTTCCAGATTGGCGGCGGCATTGCCGGCGACTTTCCCATCTGCGTAGTGCCCATGCTGCACCAGGACCTGGGCCGCACCTCCGTGCCGCTGTGGGGCTACTTCTGCCAGATTTCCGATTCCACTACCTCCTACGGTTCCTACTCTGGTGCCGTGCCGAACGAGAAAATCACCTGGGGCAAGCTAGGCCAGGATACGCCTAAGTTCATCATCGAATCGGATGCTACCATTGTGGCGCCGCTGGTATTTGCCATGGTGCTGGGGCAGTAGTTGCCGCGGCTTCTGGCTAAAAAAGCAATTTTATAAAGCGCCTGCCGCTCTCAGAGCGGCAGGCGCTTTCGTGTTATCAGAGCAGGTTACATTTCGTAGTTCAAGGCATCAAACAGAAAAGAGCTATGAAACGTGAAAAACCCTCGTTCTATCACCTATTGGCTCTTATCGTTAAGATTATTGTAGGCATTTTGACGGGTGGATGGATACTGATAATGGTGTTCTTGATGTTTTTGTCAATGAACGACCCTAGCAAGAGGGAACTATCACAATCCCCACCCTTAGAGCTTAGATTCGTCGATGAGACTACTTCAGAAGTGTATTTGCGTAATCGGACTGATTCAGTACTCTTTCTGATGGTAACGGTCTCTCGTTCTTCCCTACAGATGGACACCGTTTGGTGGGGAATTAACGTTGCTCCCGAAGCCGTCGGCCGTGCAGTGGCAGCAGTGGCGCCGTACTTGACCTTAGGAAAGATAGTCTACCCTCTCACAGCCCCGATTCTATTGCAAGACTCAGGTGATACGCTGGTAGCAGATAAGCCAATTGATTTGCCGGCAACTGGCCAGGTTGGTAAGCATAAGTTGTTTTATCCTCATCGGAATTTGCCGCTTTGGAAAGAGCGAGTGCGACAATTCAAACCTGCTTTTGAGCCCACAATGATTATCCAGCCTTTTTCCGGGCAGCCGGATTCAGTGGTAATAATAGTGCGGGTTACCTCCTACGGCACCTTTCTATTGGCCCGGGAGGAAAAGAGAATAACGAAGACAGTCGAGCTTGAAGATGTAAACGCAAACGGACGAAAGGACACACTAATAGATGAGCAGACCACTTTTTCTGCCCTGCTACCCAAAGTGCGATGGACAGATTCTCTTCATCATTCACGTAAACTGTACATTACTTTGGCTGACATCAAGAAGGCCCGCACCACCCAAGCCATTCATGATTCAGCTGAGTATAACAAGCTGACTTACTACCTGGATTACCAGTAATTGGCTGCTACAGCGTAAACAGAAAGCCGCTGGTGTTTGCCATAGTGCTGGAGCAGTAACCGGTCGCTAGAACCAAGTGAAAAGCCCGCCGCTGATATCCAGCGGCGGGCTTTTGTTTTTCGAACAGCCGTATAAGGAATAAAGTAATGAACTATTACATTTCGTGCCCTATTTTTCAGGTATGAGAAACCTAACCGTAGCCATTCCCGAAACGGTGGAAGCCGACGAGTGGGAACTGAAAATGATGCTGGCCGCCATGCTGTATCAGCAAGGGAAAGCTACGGGCGGTGAAGCGGCCGAAATAGCCGGCATGACTAAGCGGACTTTTCTGGAAATGCTAGGCAAGTTTGGCGTGTCGGTTTTCAGCGAATCCGTAGACGACTTACTATCGGATATCGACAATGCCGGCGGTCGTAATAGCTGATACTAGCAGTCTGATTTACCTGACTGCTTTAACACAGCTGCAACTGCTTCCGCAGCTTTATTCACAGGTATGATTACCCCAACAGTAGCCACTGAATACGGATTGCCTTTGCCGCCGTGGATGCGTGTGCAAGTGCCGCGTGAGGAAATCCGAACCATCATCTTTGGGGCCAGCATCGACATCGGGGAAGCCAGCGCCATAGCACTGGCCCTCGAAACGCCCGACTGCGTCGTTGTACTAGACGACCGGCGGGGTCGGCGGGCTGCCAATCGGTTGCATTTGCGTACTACCGGCACGTTGGGCTTACTGGTGGCAGCCAAACAGCGCGGGCTGGTGCCCGCCGTGCGTCCATTAGTAGCACTGCTGTTGGCTGGTGGTATGAGGCTGGCCCCAGAAGTTGAAGCCAGCATCTACACGTTAGCCGGCGAATGATCTGAAACTACCTGTCGAGTCGGATGCTACCATCGTGGCGCCGCTCGTGTTTGCCATGGTGCTGGGGCAGTAATTGCTGCTGGAGGTTAAATAGGAAGCCTGCCGCTGACATTCAGCGGCAGGCTTTCTTTGTTTAACGCTACTTAAGTAGCGCAGCAACTTGTACGTCAAACCGGGGCGCAGCCACAGTGGTGGGAGGAGGGTAAACTAATGAAGCTCTTCGCATTCTAGGCTACGGATCCAGCCGATAGAGCTACATACATGTTATGTGTCTGCCGCCGGCTATTATGCGTTTATAGAGGTATATTTAATTTTACTATTTAACCTCTTGGCATGAAAAATCATCTTTTTTCTTTGGCTGCTGTTGTGCTGCTAGGCATTTCGCTGCCGGCTTCTGCCCAAACGGCTCCGTCACCTCAGGGGAAAACTCAACCAGCAAAACAGGTGAGTAAACCAACGGGTCAGGACGTAAGCAAAACCACGGCGTCCAGCGGTTCCTACACCATCAGAGATACCGCCCAGTTCAATCGTAGGTTCCGTCGTTCCAGCCGTCCTTCGCCGCTTCCCGTGCCCGTACCGCCTAGACCCATAAAGTAGGCCGCGGGCCGCCGCTTCTGGCTAGGAAGAGCTTCTAATCCATCTTCTCCAGCCGCCGAAGGAATTCTCTTTTTCGCGCGAAATAGTGGTGGGAGCAGCGGAGTTTGGTTTTAAATCAAACGAGCTATTAGTGCCAGCAAGCCGCTTTTAATTGCTGTGTTAAGGAGTCAGATGCGCAGGCACCCACTTTGCACAAAGAACAATTCTTGGCACACCTGACCCGGCCGCAAAAGGAGCTCCCCTTTTCGCACGAGGCGGCGCTGAAAGCAACTCATAAAGTCGTGGGCAGCTTCCAGAGAAAGCCCGTTGCCATAAGTGCTTACAAATGCTTGTAGTTCAGGCGTCATTCCTCCTGGTGCCAAGGTCATTATTGATTTATTCTTATTGAAAAGCCCGCCGCTGAATTCAGCGGCGGGCTTTTCAATGAGCTGCTGCCAGTCTGCTAGTGGGCAGGAGTGGCTGCCGGCGCGGGTACGGGGGCCGACTTGGTCTGCTGCTGCTGCTTGATGTTCTGCTTGATATCGTTCCAATTCAGCGCTACCGCAACTATGCCCGCTATGAATGAGGGAACCAGGATACCTAGCACGAAGGGAAAGAAGCCGCGCACGAGCCGGCCGGCCAAGCTTAGGCCGGTATGCGCCAGCATCGAACTGTAGGCCCAGGTGGCGTAGCAAAAGGATATCGCGCTGACCACATAGCCTACTTTCTGAATAGCCGCGGTACCAGAATAGATGTATGACACGGGTAGAGACAGCAGGGTCAAAGAGTTGCATACTGCTGTGATGAACGCGGCAATGACCAAGCACTCGGCGTAATTATAGCCGCCGCGGCGCAAAAACAGGCGCGCAAATGCAGCAATAACTGGCACCAGCCCCACGTAGTACCAACTGAGGTATTTAGCCAGAAGATCAGTGGCTGACTTTTGAGCCTGCCACACCGCCTCGGGCATCGATGGGTCGCGGGGGGGGAGCATCTCGATGTGGAGCACCGAAGCTATAAACGCATACAGACCTGTTACGACCAGCAGGAGCGACAGGGGCCGGAAGTGGTCTGCGCGCTGCCCGGCCAGATAGCTCCGAATAGTTGAGCCCGGGCGGGAAATAATAGTCCGGATGGAGTACAGAATGCCCTTGTCAACGTGCCACACGGAATGAGGAATGTCGTGCAGCATGTGCGCCATAGTAAGCCGATGCGTGTGGTGAGCATCCTGCCCGCAACGGCCGCAGAAACGGTCTAGTACGAGAGTATCGCAGTTGAGGCAGGCCGTGGCTGAGTGTTCGTGCGAGGTGGGCGCCGTTGCTAAGCTGTGAACAGTTTCAGCTAGCTCAGGGGCAATGGCAACGGAGGAGGTAGATGTTGACTGCATAGACGCTAAGCAGGATTGGTTTGAATTAAATATAGGTAATACAAAATAGCAGGCCAAAACTTGGGCGTGAAACAATTATCAGGTTAAGTAGCGCAGAAGCTATAGAAAGCCACAGAAAATCAGAGCGAGGGCAGTAGAAACCGGTGCTATCTTTTAAAATCACACGCGTCGGCCGTATCAGTTAGCTCGGCCCAACGGGCGCTCAGAAACTTGGCGTACTGCAGGGGCGGCAGCCCGTAGCTCCCCACAGCGTAGCCTTCATTTACCTCGATCAGTGAAGTGGCGCCGGTAGCAGTGAGGCCGATATCAAGAGCGTAGGCGCAGGGCGCGCTGGTGTAGGCCGCAACAGCCGCTTCTACTACGCGGGGGTCGAAGTGGGCGCGCCAGTCGCCGCGGTAGGGTTGGGCGGCCAGCACGCGGCCGTACCGCACGAAACAGCGCCATTCGGCTACAAACTGTACTGGCTCGGCGCACCACACGGGGGTGTTCTCGGCTTGGTCGCCGCAACCCATCAGGTCGCGGAAGTGGCGCACGAGCACACCCGTAAACTTTTTGCGCGCCAGCATTGGCTTCACAAATACCGGCCACTGTGCAGGATCGGCGGCCACGGCGTTGATGGTGGATTGCCAGATGCGCCGACCCAGGAAGCTTTGTAGCTCATTGGGGTAGTCGAGGGCGGGTGGTACGGGCCGGCCCAAAGCGCGCAGCGCATCTTCCACCTGATCGATGTGGCCCACTACTACGTCGGCCGGGTCATCGGTAGGCGGGGTGGTGGCAGGAGGCAAGGGCACGATTTCCCAACCCATTTGCCGAAAGCCGTCGGCAGCGGCAAAACAGCTGGTGTTGACCCACTCGCCAAACTGGTCTTGATTGATGAAAGCGCGCATAAACGGAGTAGTGCCTTTGTACCTGGCAAACCTACTCTGATTGTGCTTGGCCTGGCCGCGTAGAGAAATAGTCAGTTTTAGGCCACTACCCGGTTACTCCGCAATTCCAGTTAAGCAGCTTTCAGGTTGGATCTTGTGTTCCTAAAGAAGAACAGTACGCTCATGGAACCGCGGAGAAGCCTACCTTCGAGTTGATACCACGCCCGTTCATCTCTTCCCTGCTCATGAGCCTCGACCTCGCCAGCTTCTACCAATACACGCCCGAAAACGAAAAAACGACTGTCTATATCCAAACGCCCGACGGCGAAGAGATGGAGCCGTGCGACGCGCTGCTGGTTGCCCAAACCAAGTTTCGGAAGCTCTATATCACGCTCGAGAGGCGCCGCCGCTACTTGGTCTTCACCCAAGTGCCCGACTCCGAAGAGCTGGAAATGGAATTCCTGCACGACTACGAAGAAGTGGAAACTCTCCTGGAAGATGCCGGCCTCGACGGCATCCACGACGGCGAGCAGGGCATCTTGTATCATAACCTACTGTATCTGCTCATGAACCCATAAGCTCCCGCACGCACAAAAAAGCCCGCTGCTATTACCTAGCGGCGGGCTTTTTTGTGCGCATTATTTGAAAATCGATAAACTCATCTCAGACAAGTGGTTGGGTTGTAGCGCGGAATTGATTTCCGGTGGCTTCCGCATTACCAACCCAACTGCTCATATGATACATGTGACAGTATGCGCTTAACTACGCCTCCACGAAGCTGGTGGCCGTAGCCGCAGCCAGCCACTGCTGTAGGTCATGCTGCACGGCAGCTATTTTCTGTTCGGCCCGCTGGTAGGCATCTTCGCCTAGGAACAAATGGAGCGGTGGATTTGTGGTTTCGCTTACCTCGATGAGCAGCGCCGCCGCTTTCACCGGGTCGCCGGGCTGGTTGCCGTTGATTTGCTGCTCGTGCAAGGCCTGCGAGTCGCGCACCGATTGGTAGGCATTCAGCGGGTGTTGCGGCTTGCCCATCGAGTTGGCCGAGAGAAAATCGGTACGGAAGTAGCCGGGGTAGACCACCGTCGCCTCGATGCCAAACGGCTTTACTTCGTATGCATAGGATTCCGTTAGGCCAACGACGGCAAACTTGGTGGCGCAGTAGACGCCCCACCCCGGAAAACCACCCGTGAAGCCGCCAATTGAGGAGATGTTAAACACATGGCCCGAGCCCTGTTGGCGCAGGTGCGGCGTAGCCTCTCGAATCACGTTCAGCATCCCGAACACATTTACGTCGAAGTTTTTGCGTGCTTCCTGGTCGGAGAGTTCTTCCAGGGCACCAAGCTGGCCGTAGCCCGCGTTGTTGACTACCACATCGAGGCCGCCGAGGGTGCTGATGGTGGTGGCTATGGCTTGTCGCACGCTTTCCTCGTTGCCGAGGTCCATTTGCAAGGGCAGGAACCGGTCGGTTTCAAGCGGCACGGCTTGTTTCAGCTCCGCCACATGGCGAGAGGTGGCCGCTACAGCGTAGCCGGCGGCTAGTAGTTGGTGTGCCAGCGTCAGACCGAGGCCTTTCGAAGCGCCGGTCACAAACCATATCTTGTTGGGGTTCATGTTGTTGATATTTTTCTTGATAAGACAGCGAATCACTCAGGGCGAGGCTTGCGAATTGATAGAGCATAAGAAAAGCGGTTAAAGCGTGAGGTAGTTACAAGGGCAGACGTGCCCGACCGCATTTTATTGCAGCCGGAAGTGAAATCAATCCATAGAAGCGCTGCCTACTGCCGCTTTCGGTTGCGTCTATTGCTCGAAGCCGGTTGAAATCGGTAAGGTTTTCCGGGTTTCGAATGCTTGACGGCAGGAGGTGGTGAGTGGGGCAGCACGGGGCCACACCGGGCCCGGCACCGTCATAAACCAGATGGGGAATTTGCTCATAAGTTTGCTCTGTTTGTACAGTGCAAAGCTAGAGCCGCTGCTAGCCTAAGGGCTTGCTCTAATCAAACCAATACTTGCGAAAATCAAACAGTGCGTACCGCGGAAGGGGTAGTGCCGGCTTGTTTCTTAAAGAAGTTGCTGAAGTGCGCGGGCTCCTCGAAGCCCAACGAGTAGCTTATTTCCGACACATTCCAGTCGGTGTGCTTGAGCAGGGCGTGGGCTTCCTGCACGAGGCGGTCGGCAATGAGTTGGGAAGTGGTTTTGCCGGTTACTTCCTTCAGCGCCCGGTTCAGGTGGTTGACGTGTACGGCCAGTTGCCCAGCAAAGGCATTGGCATTGCGCAGCCGCACCTGCTGCCCCGGCGACTCAATAGGAAATTGCCGCTCCAGCAACTCCGTAAACAACGAAGCAATGCGCGTAGCGGCACTACTGTCGTGGTAGAGTGTGGCCGCCGGCTGCAACTTCATGGCGCTATGAACTAGCTCGAACACGTAGGCCCGCAATAGGTCGTATTTGAAGGCGTAGTTGGATTCTATTTCCACGAACATCTTCTCGAACAGCTGCTTGCAGGCCGCCAGCTGCGCGTCGTTCAGGGAATAAAGCGGTTGACCACCGGGCTTGAACATGGGCAGGTCGAGCGCGCCGGCGTGCAGGTGGCGTTGCAGGAATGCCTCGGTGAAGATGCAGAAGAAGCCGGTTTGTTGCTCGTCGAGTGGCTCCCAATGGTAGGGCACCATGGGGTTGGCGAAGAGCAGCGCGTTGCCTCGCACTTCCACGGTTTTGTCGGCGAAGTGGTAGTTGCTGCGGCCCGTAACGAGCGTGATTTTGTAGAAGTCTTTGCGGCTGTAAGGAATGGGGCAAGCCTTCGGACCTATAAAATCATCGAGTTGAAACACGTTGAAATGCCCGATGTCCTGCTTGAGGTTCTCGGGCATCCAGTGGATTTTAGCTTGATAAAACTCTTCGAGGCTAACGGGCTTCAACATAAAGCTAAGTTACGCAAATCAAACTATAGTAACTTCCTAGTACCTTGTTGGTAGCTAGACTGCCTCCGGTTACTTGGTTCTTCCCGCTTCATTCGCCTGCACATGCCCACGACAACCATCCCCAAGAAACTCCTGGCCCGCCAGCACGAAATAACCGCCGATTTCCTGCGCGTAGTCGACCAGCACCTGGCCGACGTGGTGGAAGGACGGGCCACGGAAATGCTGGAAATCCGGGACTTGGCCGACCAACTGCACATGCATCCCACGCACCTCAGCAACACCGTTAAGCTTGCCACCGGCCACTCGCCGTGCTACTACTTCGAGGCCCGCATCATGGACGTATCCCGGCATCTCCTGCGCGACACCACCCGCCCCGTAGCCGACATTGCCGCCAACCTCACCTACGACCCTTCCAACTTCACCAAGTTCTTCAAGCGCTTCGAAGGCTGCACCCCCAAGCAGTACCGGGAGCAAGTATGGGCCGAGCGCCATAGTGGCGTTTTGTGAAGGTGTGTTACAATACGAACATAAGGGTAGAATTCATTGCTTAGAAGTAATCTATTGATAATAAGGGTTTATTGGAAAGTAAGGGATTCTTTGGTAGCTTAAGTAGGTGTCTTGTAGCCTGCAGAGCTGGATTTGACAAAGCAACTCTGTGAGCTTGAAAGCCTACTTTAGTTGATAACAACCCTGATTTATAGCTATGACCTCTCCACTGACCAGAAAGTACGCTCCGTATCTATTAACTGCCGGGTTGGCAACAGCAGCTTTTTCAAGTTCTTGTTCTAAAGAGGAATCCACTGAACCCAAGGTGGTTGAGCCAGATAAGTATGTGCTCAAAGACGTACGCTACTTCTTTACGGCAGATAGTCGCATTGATACCGCACTTGTAAATCTGGCCGGACTGCGTGTGCAGAACCCAAGTAATACCCTCTCCTCGCAGCAGGTTGAAGGAGGCTTTGGCGAATTAATGAAAACGTCACAGTTCGAACTAGAGCCGACCACCTCACTTCCCAAGGAAGTGGAGTTAAATGAATTCGAATTACAAGTGCCCCAACACTGGTATGGTAATGAGTTATTCGACTACTCTACCGCAGCCTTTCCCCTCAGTGTTACTCCTCAAGAAAAGCCTTATGGGTTTGATCCGGAACACTTGCTAACAATTCGAATTCCGCCTAAATCCCAAATCACTATCAGCCGTCAAATAGATGCGTACCGTCTCGCTTGCTCTTTTCAATGCGTGTTGGAGAATACAACGACGGGCCAACGCTACTCCATACGGGGAAAATGGAAAGGCCTTTTGCAGTATGGCAATCCGTCAGTCACGCTAAAACAGTCTCCTTTGTAGGTCTTGTTTTCAACGAGTCAAATGCTGCCATTATTTTTCTGCACCTAATCAGCAGCTTATAGAAGACATCGGTTTAATCATCAAATCACTAAAAACGGAAACTATCACCATTTAAACTGAACTACTCACCATGTTTCGGGCGACGGCGGCCGCCACCTTTGTGCTGTCATCTTAACTCCTTGAAACTATGAGCACAAACAAGATAGCCCTGGTAACCGGCGGGAGCCGTGGCCTCGGCAAAAACATGGCCCTGAGCCTAGCCCGCAAAGACATCGATGTTGTTCTGACTTACCACAGCAAAAAGGAAGAGGCCGCCGCTGTAGTAGCGGAAATTGAAAGCCAGGGCCGCAAAGCCGCCGCCCTGCAACTCGACGCCTCGAATATTGGCTCCTTCGATGAGTTTTTCGACCAGGTGAAAACCACCTTGGGCGACACGTTTGGCGCAAACAAGTTTGATTTCCTGGTCAACAATGCGGGTACGGGCCTGTACGCCATGTTCGCGGAAACCACCGAAGCACAGTTCGACGATATGATGAACATTCACCTCAAGGGCCCCTACTTCCTGACTCAGAAGGCGCTGTCGCTGCTCAACGACGGAGGCCGCATCATTAATATCTCGTCGGGGCTGGCGCGGTTTGCTAACCCGGGCTCTTCGGCTTATGCCAGCATGAAGGGCGCTATAGAGGTACTGACCCGCTACCAGGCCAAGGAACTGGGCGCCCGCGGTATTGCCGTGAACGTGGTAGCACCGGGTGCCATCGAAACTGATTTTGGTGGTGGCCGGGTACGCGACAACAAAGAAATCAACGACCAGCTAGCGAGTGCTACGGCCCTCGGCCGCGTGGGCCTGCCCGACGACATTGGCCCCGTAGTGGCTTTCCTGTGCACCGAGGACGCCAAATGGGTGAATGCTCAGCGCCTGGAAGCCTCCGGCGGGATGTTCCTGTAGCCGGTAACTAGGGTCATAAAAAACCTCCCCGAGTATATCGGGGAGGTTTTTTTGTTGAAATCGGTACCGTAATGGTGCGCTACAGCCCTCGGAACAGGGGCCGGGCGGGGTTCCAGTTGCCGAGGCCCCACGGAATCATGAGGAGCACGAGTAGCAGCGAGATAGTAAACCAGATGAGGGCCTTCTTGTGCTTGACCACCGCCTCGGATGCCTTTTTGGAGACACTGCGGCCTATTTGAGCGGCAGCCCAAGCTAAAATCATGACGCTGATATGCTCGACTCCCCAAAAGCGGGCAATAGGGTCTTTCATGGCGCCGGCCACTTTCATGCCTTGCAGCCCTACGGGGCTAAACACAAAGTAAAGTAGCAGGCCAAGCAGCAATTGCAAGTGCATGGAGCCCACAAAGGCCGCGCCCATACCATTATCGGCCCCCACCCAGGCCCGACGGCCCTGCCAACCGCCAAAAGCGCGAAAGATGGCAATCAATCCAAAAATAAGCACGAGCCAGCGGGACCAGGAGTGCAGCAGAAGTAGAATAGGGTACATAAGCAGAGAAAAAAGTGAGCACGGATTTTTTCGGATTCGACGGATTGGTCGGATTTTGTAGATGGCTCTACTCCGCAGTAGCGCAGCAATGTTGACAAGCTCAGCAAAACAGCGTGTATTACTCTGTTGCCACCACCAACTTGCGCAGGCAAATAGGTTACAAACTCGACGCGACAAAACTACCACGCTCCACGCCGTCCACAAAATCCGACCAATCCGAATAATCCAACTGAATCCGTGATTCAGAAGAGCAAGGGGGCTGTATCGTGCTTGTGCCCTTCGAATAGGAAACATTTTTCGCGCACAAACAGCTCGTCTTCCTGCCGCAAAATGGTGATATTGTTGATGCTGATTTTGAGGTTGAAGGTTTGCTGATTGAGGTATTGCAGCACTGGGCCTAGCAACTCGGGCGTGGTGTCGTGCAGGGCCAGTGAAATGTGCGGCAGCCAGCAATCGGGGCCGCTAAACTTGTCGGTGCGCAAGCATAGGGGCTTGGTGGCATGCAGAATGCGCTGATGCAGGTGGTTAAGCTCGTCGGAGCGCAGCACGGGGATGTAGATAACCGGATTGGGTCCCGGAAACAGCCCCAGGCCGGTGGTGTGCACCACGAAGGGCGTAGTGTGGCGGGCCACGTCGCGCAGGCATTGGTTGAGGGCCGAGAGCTTGCGTACGCCCGCCAGCTGATACGTGATGTGCGGATCGGCGGTGGCTTGGACGTCATCGAGCCCAAATTCCGTTTCCAGGCTTTTGATGATGCGATTGATCCGGTCGGCGTTCTGCGGATTCAGCAGGGAGGTTATGGCAAGCATCGGAGCTTCAGGAGCAAGTTCGGAAACGAAGTGGAAGGTGCAACGGAGTGGTTCTCCAGTCTGCTGCGCAGAGCCAGATACCGTTGCGCTAGTTGCGGGCCGGGCCTAAGGTAGCAGGTCCCGAAGAAGAGAAGTACACGTTGCGTGTGCTACCCTAGCCACTGGCCGGGTTATTAGGTAGTCAATCCAGTTAAAACAAACGCTTATCAACTGTCAAGTAAGGCCTTGCCAGTTGGAAAAAGAGCTAACGGCCAACAGCTGCCAGCCAAGAGCTACCTACTTGATCTGCTCTTTAACTCGAAATCCCTACACTTGGTTGGAAGCGTTTTGCAAGTGTTGGGTGAACTGCTCGCTTTGCCCGCGCGGAATGCTTAAGGTTTGCCACTCCTCGCCACGGAGTGCTTTGGCCTGCCCCACAATCTGGCCCACGTGGTAGGCGTAGTGCGCCACCTGCCGCTGCACGGCCGCCAGCACCGTGTGCGCCTCCCCGCGGATGGTAACGGTACGCAGCAAATCGGTGGGTTGCAGGGCTTCGAGCAAGTCGAAAAGTAGGAGCCAGGCATCCGCCCACTGTGCCTGCAGCGTGGCCACGGTTTCCAGCGACGTTGGCTCTACAAATTCCTGGTCGCGCTGGCGGGTGGGCTTTTCCCCGTCGGAGCTTAGGAAGTAAGTGAAGCGCGAGTTGAGGTTGCCCACCATGTGCTGCACAATCACGGCAATGCTGTTGCACCCCGGAGCAGGCACGTGCAACCAGTCGGCCAGCGAGAGTTGCGCCAACGCCCGGTCGGCCAACGACTTGTAGCTGCGGAAGCTGTGGTGGAACGAGGCGAGAAGAACGTTGGCAAGTTGGGTGGTGTCGGACATGGCGGCAGGAGTGAGGGTAACTCTTCGTTGATGCTGGTACACACTATGCAAACGCGGCAGGGCGCTTGATTGAACATGCGCTTAAAGGGCGCGGGTCCTATCATGAAGATAGCCAATGTAGGCGTAATGCTGGAAAAGCTCGTCGGCCGGAGTGGTGTAGCTCGTCCGGAATGGAAACCAATAATTCAACCATAATGCCCCCATTCGTCGTAAGCGCAGGCCAATCCCTTGCCGTGATAGATTCTGCCTTTCCACCTGTGCGCGAAGTTTCCGACTCCTCTGGCCCGAAACGATGGCTACGGATGGGGCTATGGCTATTGGCCGTTGTGGTGCTGATCCTAGGCGTCGCGCTGGCTCTGCTCGACCCTTGGCTGCGCCGGACCCTGGAAAAACAGGCTACTAAGGTCAGCCAAGGCCACTACCGTCTGGTTATCGATGATTTGCGCACGCACCTATGGTCAGGTACCGTAGTGCTCGGCGGCGTGCATTTGCGCTCCACTAATGCCAAGCAAGCGGAACTGCCCGAGCTTTCCTTCGACCTTACCCAATTCCGCGTAGCGGGTATTGGGCTGGTAGCGGCCCTGCGTCGGCAGGAGGTGCCGCTGGATAGCGTGGTGCTGGAAGGACTGCAGCTGCAACTAGGCCAGCTGCCACCTACTCCCAAAGACAGTTCAGCAAAACCGCTCTACCAGCGTCTGCCGCTCGGGCTGCCGGGGCTGCGCGTGGGCTACGTGGCACTCCGGCACCTGAAGGCGCGCTACAGCAGCTCCCCGGAAACGCAGGCCCAAGTGGAACAAGCCACCCTCACGGCCCACGACTTCTACCTAAGCGCGGCTGGCGCTACCGACACCACGCGGCTCGGCTACGCTGCCGCAGTGTCGGCGGAGGTGCGCACCTTGCTGGCGCGGGTGCCGGGCCATGTGGTGCGGCTGCCGCATGGGGCGTTTTCGTCGGCAAGCCAGCGCCTCACGCTCAATTCGGTGCGGCTGGTGCCGCTGCAGCCCATCAGCAACCAGCGCACCCGCAGCGCGCGGGCCGATATACTGCTGCCCCGGCTTGAACTAACCGGACTACGGGCCGCAGGCCTGCAGCGGGGCCGCTTCCAAGCCGATGACCTGCACCTGACGGGGCTGCAACTCCTGGCAACCATGCCGGCCGTGCCGCCCCCGCCGCTGCACGAGGTGGTGGCGACTTACCTGCCTAGCTTCCAGCTAAAGCAGCTGCGCCTCACTCGTGCCAAAATGCAGGTAATGGGGCTGGAGCTAGCCCCGGCCGTGCAAGGCGTATATCTGACGGGTACCAACATACGCCTGCAACCCGACACCAGAGGCCAGCTCTACTATGCCCGCGCCTGGACGCTGCGCACCGGCCCCGCCCGCCTCCGCCTCGATGGGCCCTATTATCGGTTGGCGCTTGAAAGCATACAAGCCGACACCCGCCGCCAGTTGCTGCAGCTCGAAAATGTAGCCATAGCGCCTACCATGTCGGTGGCGGCCTTAGCCCGCGGCAAGGGCCACCAATCGGCGCACGTGCGGGTGCGGCTGCCCCGTTTGCGCATGAGTGGGCTCGATATAGAGGGGTTGCTGGAAAAAAGTAATCTGGTGGCTCAGCGGCTGGAAGTGAACCATCCGCGCGTACTCACCGAAAGCGACGGTCGGTTTGCCATCAACCCCAAGGTG
Source organism: Hymenobacter sp. (assembly GCF_036387835.1). Lineage (GTDB taxonomy): Bacteria > Bacteroidota > Bacteroidia > Cytophagales > Hymenobacteraceae > Hymenobacter. The sequence continues at coordinate 35,503 of NZ_DASVSY010000042.1, forward strand.
TCGGTGGCCACGCCCGATGCCATTGGGCAACTGCCGTTCCGGGTGGATGTGCGCCAGGTGCGGTTCGTGGACTTGGGCATCCGGATGAGCTACCGCTCGCCCCGCAGTGCTCAGCCCGGCGTCATGGCCATGCAGCAGCTCACCGGCATGCTTGCCAACGTCAGCAACGACCCGCGCCACATGAGCGCCGCCCATCCCCTGACCGGACAGGTAACGGGCCGGATACAGAAGCTATGCGCCGCTGAGCTCCGTCTGCAAGCCAATGTGCTCGACCCAGGCGGCGTCCATACCATTAGCGGCCGGTTTGGGGCGGCGCCCCTGGCTATGCTCAACCCCATGACTACAACCACCCGCGGCCTGCGCCTGCGCAGCGGCGACATCGACTACATCCGCTTCCAAATGCAGCTCGACCGTAAGCAGGCGCAGGGCACCATGCAAGCCGCTTACCACGACCTCAAGCTGGTGCTGCTGAACCGCCAAGACCGCCCCGGCCTCTTGCACCGCCTCGAAACGTCGGTGGTCAACGGGGTTTTCCTCCGCGACAACAACCCGCGCAAACCCGGCGAGGAATTGAAGGCGGGTTCTATTAAGTCGAGCCGGGAGTTGCGCTACTCGGTGTTTTCGCTGTGGCGGCAAGGAATTGTGAGCGGCATGCTCAATAGCGCCGGCGTGCCAGGGCCGTTGGCAAAAAAAATCAGCGAGGCGGAATAGGGAAAGGTGAAGTGGTGAAAGGTGAAATTGTGAATTGTGCCTTGTTCACTTTCACCACTTCACCTTTCACCACTTCACCTTTCACCACTTCACCCTTCACCACTTCACCTTTCACAACTTCACCTTTCACCACTTCACCTTTCACAACTTCACCTGAACAATTGTGGCGCTTATGGCCTTATGTTGCAACTCAGGTTCTTGGTTGTTTCATCTTTTGCGCCTATTTACTTTCCCTTATGGCTGTTCTTGCCTTCTTTTTGGCGCATTGGTACTTGTCGTTGTTCACTCAAACATTCTTTCAGCATCGTTACGCGGCCCACAAAATGTTCACCATGCACCCGGCGTGGGAGCGGTTCTTTTTCGTGTTCACGTTTCTGATGCAAGGCTCGTCGTTCATGTCGCCGCGTAGCTACGCGCTGCTGCACCGCATGCACCACGCCTACTCCGACACCGACAACGACCCGCACTCCCCGCACAACTCCAACAATGCCTTCACTATGATGTGGAAGACCCGCAACATCTACCAGGAGGTGTTGCAGCATCGGTCGGAGGGAGCTAAACGCTTCGAAGACAACCTATATCCGGAGTGGGTGGCGCTGGAAAACTTTTCCCACCGTTGGTACGCCCGCGTGGCGTGGGGCGTGGGCTACATCAGCTTCTATATCGTGTTTGCTACGGCCTGGTGGCAGTACCTGTTGCTACCCATTCACTTTATGATGGGGGCTGTGCACGGCGCTATCGTGAACTGGAGCGGGCACAAATACGGCTACCAGAACTTCGATAACCGCGACAAGTCCCGCAACTCCCTGTTCTTCGATTTCCTGACCGGTGGAGAATTGTTCCAGAACAACCACCACAAGCTGCCGTTGCGCGCAAACTTTGGCGTGAAGTGGTGGGAGTTCGATCCGACATATCCGGTTATCTGGACGCTCGATAAAGTAGGTATCATTTGTTTGAAGCGCCGCGTGGTGGCAACTGCCGGGGCGTAATCTCCACAGAAAGCCGTAGCGCGCAAGCTCGCCGAGAAGTCGTTTAGCCATCCTAATGCGGAAGTTCTGCCGCGTTAGGATGGCTAATTTGTGTTTGAAATAGAGTACAACAATTGGCTCTTTACCCTATTGATAATACGCCCAAGAGGTGGTGCTTTTCAAGTATGTTCTCTTGAAATATAGTCTGTATGCCTACTATTTTTGTTTCGTAGAGTTTAATTTTGCAGATCAACTAGTTGATCCTAAACAGCAAGTATTTTCAATTAATGTAGTGACATTGAATAAACGAACTATTTGTTGTAATTATTCATTACCAGCAACGAAAGGGTGCAACCTTCTTGCTACCCTGAGTCGTACTGGTTTTTACTTTTCCCACGCATATCTCTGCTTTTTTACTGTATGTCTGAACTTCTATTTGACATCAATTTGCAGGAAATGCCTGATGAGTATTTGAACGGGGAATGGTGCGTGGAAGACCGGGTGCTAAACCGGAATGATCCCGATAGTCCTTTGGCCCGCGCCACTAAGCTTTCTTTGCAGCCAGGTAAGTTGCAGGTACACGCGCCCGATACCGAAAACTCGGGGCAATGGAGCATGGAGCGCGATAATTTGCTTAACCGGCCTTATCTGGAGGTGCAGCTGCTGCAAGAACAAACCCGCGCGCTTATCACACGTCTGCGCCGCTCCACCGATGGCCTGCAAAGCCAACTCATCTTGTATTTTCAGTCGGGCATGGAAATTCAGCTTGCCCGCCCTTGCTAATTGTTGTTGTAAATGAGCACCACCGTTTCCACCGAGCAAAGTCTACGCCAGCAGGGCGAGGAACAATTTCGTTTTCTAGTTGAGTTTATTCCGCAGCTGGTATGGTTCACCGATGCTACGGGCTTCCATACCTACTTCAACCAGCGCTGGACCGATTTCACCGGCTACACCCTAGCCGACAGCGTCGGCCCCGACATGTGGAACAACCTGCTCCACCCCGACGACCAGCAGCGGGCCCGCCAGATATGGGGCCACTCCCTGGCTACTGGCGAGTTCTACGAAATCGAGTACCGCTTCAAAAGCAAAAACGGCGGCTACCGTTGGTTTCTCGGTCAGGCCCAACCGCAGTTCAACGAGGACGGCAGCATCAAGCAGTGGTTTGGCACCTGCACCGATATTCACGAGCAGAAAGAAACTGAGTTTGCCCTCCGCCGCCGCGAGCAAGAGCTGGAGCGCGCCTACGCCGACCTGGAAGTGAAAGTAACATTCCGTAACCTGGAGCTAGAACGCGAAGTGCACGCCCTGCGCCAGCAGCTAGGCAAGTAAGCTTCAACAACACAAAAACGGCGGATCCGTAACAGAGCCGCCGTTTTTGTGTTGTAGCCGGTGACTTAGAACGTCACCTTGCCAATAGTAAATTCCGCTGGCGGCGGGGTCACCATCATCTGACTTAGGCGAGAGTAGAGCACGTAGCTGTCGGCGCCGGCGCGGCGGGCCAGAGTGGTAGGCGACACCGACTGGCTGGCTGTGAAGGTGCCCGTTTGTGTGGCCGCTGTCCAGTTGTTGCTGGTGTTGAGACGAATCACGCTCCTGCCACCCACTACAGCTTGCAGCGTGTTGTTGTCTTCGAGCAGTAGGCCATCGGCCCCCGTGAAGTCGATGCCGGTGGTGGTAACGCGGGTGAAGGAGGTGGGAGCGGTTACGGGCACCTTGAAGAGGCTACCATTGTCGGCTCGGGCCACCAGCAAGTAGCCATCAGGGTGGAAAACAATACCATTGAGCCCAAACGCGCCCGCGGCAGCAGCAAACTGCGGGTCGGTGAGGAAAACGGAGGCCACACCTTGCGGATCTACTTTGTAGATATAAGGAGCAAAGCTGTCGGTTACGTAGGCGTTGCCTTGGTCGTCAACGGCTATGTCGTTGGCAAAATGGCGGGACGCGGTGGTCAGTACTCCTAGATCCACGTTGAAGTTAAGCTGCCCGTTGTCGCGGTTGTAGCTCACGAGCCGGGCCACGTTGCCGGCCATAGCATTAGAAGAAGCCACCAGCACCCGGTTGCGGCTGTTGTCGAGGTTGATGCCGACGGCCGAGGTGATGATGCGGGTGCCGCTGGCAGTGGTGCCGGGAGCCAACACGGTATAAACGCCAGCATCCGTGACGCGCCCAATGTTGCCGGTAGCAAGCGAGCTAACCAGAAAACTGTTGTTTTTGGCATCGTACTGCACACCCTCCGGGAAGAGGCCGGCTTGGGTGAACGTGACGAGTTCGGGGCTGGCCGGGGTGTTGTCTTCGTCATCGTCGGAGCAGGAAGCAGCTAGCACGCCACTTAGCAGCAAGGCCGTAGCAGTAGCAATTCGGCGCAAGGGAAATAGGGAAACAGTCAAGGTCAACATGTAAAAAGAATGAAGTGAACTATGTACCTACCTGAAACGAGATTCCTTAATGTTCAGGTGTATACAATTAGGGGCAGCGCCTACGGTGCGGCTGGCAAGTTCCTGCTCTTCAGTTACTGGCTGTAGCAAATGGTTACAAACTGCTGGCAAGGCACAAAAAAACGGCCCGCCTTAGTAGAGGCAGGCCGATGTAGAGAATTGCTTGCTATTGCGCCGTGAAGGTCGTGCTGGCGGGGGTGAGGCCCCCGCCAGCACGACTTACGTGAGGTCAGTTACTTAGTGCGTCAGTACCAAGCGGCCACTATGCGTTTGACTGCCGGCGCGGAGCTTAAACAGGTAGGTGCCCGCGGGCAGCGTCGTGCCATCGAAGCGCTGCTCGTGCCAGCCAGCCGTTTGCTGACTATTCACTACGGTTTTCACTTTGCGGCCCATCATGTCGAACACTTCCAGACTTACGGCGCCACCTTCGGCCAACTGGTAGCTGAAGCTGGTGTGGTCGGTGAAGGGGTTAGGAGCGAGGCTTACCACTTCGTGCTGGTTGCGGCTGTTGGCCGTGGCCAGCGGGGAGGCAGCGCCGCGGGCTGCATCAACCGGGGCGGAGGTCCATTGGTCGTGGGTGCGGGTGACGATAACGGCAAAGTCAGCGCGCTTCACTTTCTGTTGGGGCTTGAAGGTGGCGTGCAACACCGGTTGCAAGTCGTAGGGGCCTTGCGTGAGGCTGTAGTAGGCGTT
>NZ_DASVSY010000043.1:0-27623 GCF_036387835.1 Hymenobacter sp.
AATGGTGAGTTTGATGTTCTCGTCGAAGGCGCAAGCAGAACGTCAAACTCACCATTTCACAACTTCACCATAAAGGGTGGAAAGCAAGAAATCCGCCTGTTGAGGCGGATTTCAAAGGTAGATAATGTCATTGGTTCTGCGCTGTTGACGGGGCAGCAGTGCTTGTTACCGCTTACTCGGTAGGCTGTAGCGCAGGCGTAGTGGTTACTTTTTTGGTTTCCACTTCTACCTCGCCATTGGGCTTCTTGGTAACTTCCTTCTTCACTTTATCCTTGCCGCCGCCAAATACCGAGAAGTGCACGTAGCGCTTGGGGTTGGATTGGAAATCGGTGAGCAAGGAGTTGGTGCTGGCGGCCGTGGCGTTGAGGTTGTTGTAGAGCGAATCATCGTTCATGAGCTTGCCCAACGAGCCTTTCTGGTCGTTCAACGACCGGTTCAGGGTTGTCATCGTGCCTTGCGCCTCGGTCATAGTAGCATTCAGCTTGCGCATGGCCGGTCCTACAGGAGCACCCTTCAGCGAATCGCTGAGTTGGCTGAAGTTGGATGCAATACGGTCGAACTTCTTGGTGGTTACAGCCAAGTCGTTGGTGAGCCTAGCCATGTTGGTGGTAATCTGATTGATGTTTCGCTGATTCATTACCAGCAAGTTGCGCAACGCTTCGGTACTACCCTGTGCATTGAGCAGGGTGGCCTGCAGGCTGACACGCGCATCCTTGTTGAGGAAGCTGTTCACCTTGGTCAGCGTCGAGTCGACGGTACCGAGCACCGGCAGGGCCTTGGCCTGGAACGCGTCGGTGATGCTGGCCACCGTGTAGGATTTCAGTTCCTCGCCCCCATCATAGACCTTGGAGTTTTTCCCCAGGAACAGAGTAATGGTCTTGGAACCCAACAAGGAACCGCTCAGACTAGCCACGGTGGAATCGCCAACTGTAACACCTTTCTGCAACTCTACCGAAACTTTAATCCGGTTGGCTTGCTCCGGCATCAGCCGCATTTCTTTCACCTGGCCCACCTTGATACCGTTGAGCATAACCGGGTTGCCCACAGTTAAGCCGTCCACGTTGTCATAGGTGGCATAGTAGGTGCGGTCGGAAGAGAGCAGGTTCGATCCTTTTAGGAAGTTAAATCCTATAAACAAGGCCGCCAGGGCTACAATACCCAGGAGGGCTACTTTAATTTCTTTCGCCACGGTGGTCTATCGTTAGTGATATGCAGAAGAGAGAACTGGCCACGACAGGCGTAAAAAGGGCTATTCCCCATTCATCACCTCCAGTTCGTTTTTGTAGTCGCGGAAGGCCCGGTAGATACCCGAGGCCATATACGCTTGGCCGGCTTTATCGTTCAGATACTTCTCTTCGGTTCGGTTGGTAAGAAAGCCTGCTTCGATGAGTACGGAGGGCATCGTCGACTTCCAAAGCACCAAAAAGCCTGCTTGCTTCACACCGCGGGAAGGCCGCTTAATCGTGGTCCGAAATTGCCGATCTACTTTCTGAGCAAACCGGATGCTGTTTACGATGTGGGCACTTTGGTAGAGAGAAAATAAAATATGGCTCTGAGGAGAAGTAGGATCGAAACCGTTATAGCGCTCCTTGTAATTATCTTCTTGCAGAATAACAGCGTTTTCGCGCTTTGCCACCGAAAGATTAGCATCGGTTTTATGCGGCCCCATCGTCCAGACCTCCGTACCGTAGGCAGATGGCGCGGCAGCGTTGCAATGCACAGAGATAAATAGGTCGGCGTTGTTTTTATTGGCGATGCCCGCCCGGTCGGCTAATTCCACAAACACGTTGGTTTTGCGGGTATACACCACCTTCACGCCGGGCATACTATCCTGAATCAGGCGCCCGAGTTCCAAGATAATTTTCAGCGCCACATCGGCTTCACGAGCACTTACGCCCGCACAGCCACGGTCTTTACCGCCGTGGCCCGCATCGAGAACTACCGTCCGCACCCGGTACCCGGCGGGCATAGCGGAGAAGACCGGCCGGGGTGCCGGAGCCTCCGGGGCTACTGCGGCCGGTGAGCCGGAAAAACACAACATGCCTATCAGGCACAACGCGACAATATTCCGCACAGTTTTCGTTAGTGAAGAGCAGCGACCCGCTACCTTTGCAAACCGCCACAAAATAAACGAATAAAATCACGTGGCCGTACTCGAGCCTTTGTCCGACGCAAGTATTATTTTATTTATCAGGACGCTATGCCGGATTATCCGGCCTCTGGTGCTAGGGTGTATTCTAGGATTCCTAGCCTTTCCAGCCCTGGCGCAAACGCCCACTCGACGCCCCGGCGCCGATGTGCGTTCCGACGTGCGTACTCCGCCCCCCATCCTGCGCCCCGATACTATTCGAACCACGCGTCGGCCAGGTACTGGCACCGCCACTGACACGGCCGGCCTGGTACGCCGCGCAGGCTCCGATTCGCTGCAACTTTCGACTGGCTCCCGCCGCAAGGGCAGCGTGGAAACCACCGTGAAGTACGCCGCTAAAGACTCTATCCGCTTCAACGTGCAAGAGAAAAAAGCCACGCTCTACGACAAGGCCAACGTGGACTACGGCGAAGTATCGTTGAAAGCGGCCGTCATCACGGTTGACTACAGCAAGAACTTGATTAATGCCGAAGGTGCCCCCGACTCTACGGGCAAGGTGCAGGACAGGCCAATTTTCAAGAACGGAGCGGAAAACTACCAGGCCGGACGCATCAACTATAACTTCAAAACCAAGAAGGGCAAGATTGCGGAAGCCGTAACGCAGCAGGGCGAAGGCTACGTGCACGCCGATGTCATCAAGAAAAACCAATACAACGAAATCTACGGCCGCAATGGCCGCTATACCACTTGCAACCTGGAGCATCCGCACTTCTACATCAATGCCACTAAGATGAAGATGATTCCGGGCGAGAAAGTGATAACCGGCCCGTTCAACCTTGTCATCGGCGACATTCCGCTGCCTTTGGGTTTGCCGTTTGGCTATTTTCCCTCCCCGAGCAAAAGCCGGGCTTCGGGCCTCATCATTCCTACTTTCGGCAATTCTGGTGACCGGGGCTTTTTCCTGCGCAACGGCGGCTACTACTGGGCCGCCAGCGACAATATCGGCCTGCGTCTTACCGGCGACGTGTATTCCGGTGCTGGGGAGCAGTTTGGTGGCTGGCGCGGCATGGCCGAAATGCAGTACATCAAGCGCTACCGCTACAGTGGCTTGCTTAGCTTCGAATATTCTGCGCGCCCGGCTAACTTGGGCCTAACCCAAACCGGAGCTAGTACCGACATAGCCATTCGCCCGACAACCAAGCCCCAGACATTCTGGTTGAACTGGAGCCATTCGCCCACGCCTCGCCCGGGTGGGGGCCGTTTCTCGGCCAGCGTCCGGGCCGGCAGTTCCGAGTACAACCAGCAAAACTCTTTTGATCCGCAACGCTTCCTTACGCCAGCATTCAACTCGACGATTAGCTACAGTAAGCAACTGCGCAATGCCCCGATTAACTACACGCTTAACCTCAGCCAGAGCCAGAACACGCAGACTGGCATCATGGATTTCAACCTGCCTGACGTCACCGTGGGGGTGGCTCGGCAGTATCCCTACCAGTGGCTGGGTTTGGCGCCTTCGGGCAGAAACCGGTTTTACGAGCAATTTGCTTTCTCTTATAACCTCAGAGCCCAGAATAGCTTTTCGAACGCACGAGCGGCTCGCTCCCTCGGTGATATTCCGTTGATTGGTGGCAGTACTACCGCCAGTGTTTTTCCCATTGAACTCTCTAACGTCGACCAGTTGCTGCGCAACTCGCAAACCAGCATCGAACACCAGTTTCAGATTTCCTTGGGTAGCTATAACCTCCTAAAGGTTATTAACCTTGCTCCTACTATCAGCTACAATGAATCCTGGTACCTAAAGAAACTCAACTACGAATATGACGACGTAGCGCAGGCAGTTCGGATTGATACAGTGCGCGGGCTCACGCGGGTAGGCGACCTTTCAAGCGGGTTTAGTGCGAACCTAGGCACAACAATTTATGGCCTTTTCCAAGTTAAGGGCAAAAAGGTTGAAGCTATCCGCCACAAAATCACGCCAAATATTAGCCTCAACTATGTGCCCGGAAAAAACGCTAATGGCTATGCACAGCAAATAGCTGGCTTACCTTATTTTGGGACTAGAAGTAGTGCCCTTGCCCTCAGCCGGTTAAATGATGGCCAAATAGTACCCGATGGAAGAGGCGGCTTCATCGACCAGCGGTATTACTCCCAGTTTCAAGGCTTCCGCGGCGCGCCATCCATTGCTCGTACCAGAGATGCCGCTGGCCTAGGCTTTTCGCTTCAGAATGCGCTGGAGATGAAAGTACGCGACAACAATGACACGACGGGCACTACCCCATTTAAAAAAGTTAGTTTAATCGACGGGTTGGACCTAGGCTTCAGTTACAACTTCCTGGCTGACCGCCTCACGCCCAAACTTTCGCCTATTAGCACGCAGTTCCGGACGCAGATAGCCCGCAAGCTTACTATCACGATGAACGCCAGCTTTAATGCGTATCAGCGCGATTCAGCGAACCGGGTTATCAACGAGTATCTTTTCAACCAGAATCGCCGTCGGTTAGCTCGTCTCGAGAATGCGGGCTTGTCCTTGCAATACCAGTTCAATCCGAGCCAGAAACCGGGCCGCAAGTCCAACATCAGCCGCGACGTAGCCCCGGCCAATGACCCGGCGCTCGGCAGCCCTATTCCGGTCAATCCGTACGAGGATTATGTGGATTTCGAGCTACCCTGGGAGTTGAACTCCGGTTTTACGGCCAATTACACCGATCCGGGTCCGCGCCCTAGCCGGGGCACCTACATCCGGCCCCGCTCGTTGACCTCTGCTTCGCTGAACTTGAGCGGCTCGGTAAAGCTTACCGAAAATACGCGGGTAGGTTACACCACCAACTACGACTTTATCAACGGCACCTCCGCCTTCACTTCGCTCGATATTTTCCGCGACTTACACTGCTGGCAGATTACGGGTACCTGGCGGCCATTCAAAGGGTATGCTCAAGGCTATTTCGTAACGATTGCGGCTAAATCGTCGTTGCTGCAAGATTTGAAGCTCAACCGCAACCGCACTCTCCAAAACCGGTAGTAATAGCGGCTGATAGCAGCCCATGTAAACAAGAGTCTACTGCTGGAAGCCAATTATTAGCTTGGGGCCGGGTAAATGCTAGAATTTCGACACTTTTGCCTGGAATTTCAGTCACCGCATCAGCTACCTCTATAACCAACCTCTAATGTCGCAGCATAAAGAAGTCAAACTCGTGACCACGCACCAGCTGCTGGCCATGAAACGGCGGGGCGAGAAAATTTCCATGCTCACAGCCTACGACTTTTCGATGGCGACTATCCTGGACGGCGCGGGTATCGACGTGCTGCTAGTGGGCGACTCGGCTTCCAACGTTATGGCCGGCCACGAAACGACCTTGCCCATCACGCTCGACCAGATGATCTACCATGCTTCATCGGTGGTGCGGGCGGTGAAGCGGGCTTTTGTGGTTGTAGACATGCCTTTTGGGTCCTACCAGGGCAACTCCTCGGAAGCGTTGCGTTCTGCTATCCGCATCATGAAGGAGTCGGGTGGGCATGGTATCAAGGTGGAAGGCGGCGCCGAAATCAAAGATTCTATTACTCGTATTCTCACGGCGGGCATTCCAGTGATGGGCCACCTTGGCCTCACCCCCCAAAGTATTTATAAGTTCGGCACCTATACCGTGCGGGCCAAGGAAGATGCCGAGGCTCAAAAGCTTCTCGAAGACGCTATCTTGCTGGAAGAACTGGGCTGTTTTGCCGTAGTGCTCGAAAAAATCCCGTCTACCTTGGCTAAGCAAGTAGCCGAGAAGCTTACGATTCCCGTTATTGGCATCGGAGCAGGTCCCGATGTGGATGGGCAAGTCTTGGTAGTGCACGACATGCTAGGTATCACCAAAGAATTCAAGCCTCGTTTCCTACGTCGCTATGCCGACATGGGCGAAGTAATGCACCATGCCGTGCAACGCTACATCGAGGATGTGAAGAGCCGCGACTTTCCTAATGCCGAAGAAGCGTATTAATTTTAATGAGTAACTAATAGTTAATAATTAGGGTTGTGCGGAGCTACTTTCAATGGTAAACAGCCCGATTCAATTTCTAATTACTAATTATTGATTATTAATTTTTATCAAGTGAATCGTCCGAATCTGTGGTCGGAACGGAAAGAAATTCTGTTCGAAGACAATCATCTCCTCGTTATCAATAAGCCAGCCGGTCTGCTCGTACAGGGCGACGCTACTGGCGACGAACCACTTTCTGCTAAAGCCGAAGAGTACTTGCGCTTCAAGTACAAGAAGCCCGGCGCAGCCTTTATCGGAGTGGCGCACCGCATCGACCGGCCCGTGAGCGGCATCGTGATACTAGCCAAAACCAGCAAGGCGCTCAGCAGGCTCAACGAGATGTTTCGGGACGATAAGATTCGCAAAACGTATTGGGCCCTCACTGGCAAGTGTCCCAACCCTACCAGCGGCCACCTTACGCATTGGCTGGTGAAGGACCCTATCCGCAACACCACAAAAGCCTATACCGAGCGCCACGGGCAGGGGATGAAATCCGACCTTGACTATACGGTGCTAGGGCAGGCAGGTAACCGCTATTTGGTGCAGGTAAACCCAATCACTGGCCGTCCGCACCAGATTCGGGTGCAACTCTCCACCGGGCTCGGCACGCCCATTGTGGGCGACGTGAAATATGGCTTTCTGGCGCCGTTGCCCGACGTAAGCATTGCGCTACACGCCCGGCAGTTGGAGTTGCAACACCCCGTTACAAAGGAGGACATGACCTTTGTAGCTCCTCTGCCTGATATGCCCCATTGGGAGGCCGCGGTAGCTTACTACTAGGCAAGGCACAAGGATATAGCCCAACAGTTTACGTCTTTTCGGCACTTAGCCGTCATGGCCATTTGTGCGATTTCAATCCGCGCAACGCCCGAAAACCGTATAGCCCAACGTGATTCACGGGTTAACTCGATGCGAGACGATAACAACATTTTGGCCTTTCGACCCCGATAATTGCACTATATTAGGTGGCGGCCGTATTTTTGCAGAACTGTTTCTGAACTAAAGCCATTCGTTTGAGCTTTGCCACCTGAAGCACCTGCCCCCGACTTCGATTTTCACCTATTTCTACCATGGCAATTCTCGTTTTCTTCGTTGCCCACTATTACTTGTCGCTGTTCACGCAGACATTTTATTTGCACCGGTATGCAGCGCACAAGATGTTCACTATGAACAAGTTCTGGGAGAAATTCTTCTTCCTGTTCACCTACATCTGTCAGGGCTCTTCGTTCCTATCGCCGCGGGCGTATGCGCTGTTGCACCGTATGCACCACGCCTATTCCGACACGGAAATGGACCCACACTCCCCGCACTTCTCGTCCAACGCCTTTGCGATGATGTGGAAAACCAAAATCATCTATAAGGAAGTAGTAGACAATACCCACGACGCAGCCAAGCGCTTCGAAGGCGATACCCCGGAGTGGAAGTGGCTGGACTGGTTTGGGGGCACTGTGTATTCCCGCTTGGGATGGGGCACGCTATATGTGCTCTTCTACATCAACTTCGCTACGGCTTGGTGGCAGTACCTATTGCTGCCGATGCACTTTTTGATGGGGCCCTTGCATGGTGCTATCGTAAACTGGGGCGGCCACAAGTACGGCTATCAGAACTTCGATAACCACGACAAATCAAGAAATACGCTGGCTCTCGACTTCTTGGCCTTCGGTGAGCTATTCCAGAACAACCACCACAAGTTGCCCATGCGTGTAAACTTCGGCGTGAAGTGGTGGGAATTTGACCCTACCTACGTGTTCATCTGGACTATGGACAAGGCAGGCATCATCAAAATCAAGCGCAAGCAGAAAGCCCAAAAGATGCGTGTAGCGGCTTAAGATTAGCTATTCAGTTCAAGATATTATCAATAAAAGCCTTCCGCACTACAGTACGGAAGGCTTTTGCTTTTTAGTAAGCGTGCAGAGAATATTACCGGTTTGCAGGACCCGAGACGGTGTCAAAATAGTTAATTCACAGTGTTCCTTTTACGCTGTGAAAACTGTGCTTACCTTTGCACCTCATTTTTCAATCAGACGCACGAGTTGCGTCGCTTAACCAACCTGGTTTATGGCAGTTAAAATCCGCCTCGCCCGTCGTGGCCGTAAAAAAGCCGCTCAATTCGACATCGTTGTTGCTGATTCTCGCTCCCCGCGTGACGGCCGCTTTATCGAGAAACTTGGCACCTACGATCCTAACACGAACCCTGCTTCCATCAACTTCGATGGCGACAAGGCTTTCGATTGGATTATGAAGGGCGCACAGCCTACCGACACGGTTCGGGCTATGCTCTCTTACCGTGGGGTGCTCTACCGCAAGCACTTGCAGCTAGGTGTTATCAAAGGGGCTATTTCGCAGGAAACTGCCGACCAGCGCTACACCGACTGGAAAGAGCAGAAAGACACTAAGATCGAAAGCAAGCGTACTTCACTTGGCACTGCGAAGGATGATGCTCGTACAGCCCGTCTGGCTGCTGAAACCAAGGTGAAAGAAGCTCGTGCTGAAGCGCTGCGCAAGAAAAACACGCCGGCTCCAGTAGAAGCTCCTGCTGCCGAAGGTGAAACCACCGACGCCGAAGCTTCCGCTACTACCACTGAGGAAGCTGGCGCCTAAGCTTCTGCAGGCAACTACGAGAGAGGTGATTAGGAATTGAGTGATTGGAAAGCGCCGGCTTCTGATTGCTCGCTCCTAATCACCTCTCCTCATTTACCGAAACTTCCGTCTTATGACCGTTGACGACTGTTACCTGCTTGGCTCCATTGGCAAGCCCCACGGCCTAAAAGGGTTTGTAATAGCCTTTCTGGATGTAGATGACCTTGAGGCTTACCGCAAGGTGAAATCGGTGTTGCTGGAAATGCCTACCGCTCCTGGTAAGTTGACTGAATACGAGGTGGAAAAGCTTCAGCCGCAGGTCGAAAACCGGGTGCTACTCAAGCTGAAAGGCATTAACCGGATCGAGGAAGCAGAGCCTCTGCGCAACGCCAAGCTCTACCGCCCCCTTCAGGAATTGCCGGAGCTAGAGGAAGATCAGTTCTACTTCCACGATGTTATCGGCTACACGGTGCTAGACGAGCAGTTAGGCGAGCTAGGTATCGTGGAAACTTTCTACGAGTTGCCGCAGCAGGATTTGCTGGCCATGCGCTACAAAGGCCAGGAAGTGTTGGTTCCGGTGGTAGACGAGTTGATTTCGCGCGCCGACCAGGAAGGCAAGAAACTATACGTAAAGCTCCCTGAAGGCTTGCTCGACGTGTATCTCACGCCCCCCTCGCGTGAGCAGGACGAGCCCGATGAGTTCGACGAACCGTAGCCATTGCACCGAGCCTCTATGCGTATTGACATCGTGACGTGCCAGCCGGATTTGCTGGTCAGCCCTTTCGCGCACTCTATCGTGAAGCGCGCGCAAGACAAAGGCTTGGCCGAAATTCATCTGCACGACCTACGCCGCTATGCCATCAACAAGCACGGCCAGATTGACGACTACGTGTTTGGCGGCGGGGCCGGGATGGTGTTACGCGTGGAGCCCATAGCTGCTTGTTTCGACGAACTCCTAGCTCAACGCAACTACGATGCGGTTATTTACATGACTCCCGACGGGGAAACCATGCGTCAGCCGCTAGTTAACCGCCTCTCGCTAGCAGACAACTTGTTGGTTCTTTGCGGCCACTACAAGGGCGTAGACGAACGAATTCGGCAAGCCTACATCACGCACGAAATCAGCATAGGCGACTATGTGCTGAGCGGAGGCGAATTAGGCGCCGCAGTACTCGTAGACGCGGTAGTGCGCCTACTGCCAGGGGTGCTTGGCAACGAGGAATCGGCGCTGAGTGATTCTTTTCAAGACAACCTACTAGCGCCGCCGGTATACACCCGGCCGGCCGAGTGGCGTGGGCAGGAAGTGCCCGAAATTTTGCTTTCAGGTAACACGCCTCAAATTGACATCTGGCGGCACGATCAGGCGCTGGAAAGAACCAGACAACGCCGTCCAGACCTCTTATCAGAAGCAACTTTCTCTGAGGAGTAACTCAGTAGCAGAATGATTAAGTGATCCGTTGGTACACTTAGTTACTTCGCTGCTCCGTCACTCAACGCAGTTACTCTCTACAGAAAGTTGCAATCATCAAACAAGAGCGCTATATTTGCGCCTCTTTAACAGAAACCTAAGACGGCGCGGCCGTCCTTTTCTCAGTTTTTTAGCCATGAGCGTACTACTCGATTTTATTCAGCAGGAATCCCAGGAGCGCCGCGCCAGCTTCCCTAGTTTTGCTGCCGGCGACACCATCAACGTCCACGTAAAGATTCGCGAGGGCAACAAGGAGCGTATTCAGCAGTTCCAAGGTGTTGTTCTTCAGCGCAAGAATCCTAACTCCAACGGGGAGACCTTCACTGTTCGCAAGATTTCCAACCAGATCGGTACCGAGCGTATCTTTCCTCTCCTGTCGCCTAACATCGACAAGATCGAGGTTATCCGTCGTGGTAAAGTACGTCGGGCTCGTCTGTTTTATCTGCGTGGTCTGTCGGGCAAAGCTGCTCGTATCAAGGAGAAGCGCTTGAACGTAGCGGAGAAGGCTACTGCTTAAGCTTTCGATAAGCAACTAAAAAAGCCGCCCCGCTCTTCATTGAGCGGGGCGGCTTTTTATTGACTATATACCAACCTTAACGGTTCGACGAGTCTTGCTGCAAGTCCTCTTCTGCTGAGGTTTGTGGGCTTTGCACTTGCTTCGCTGCTTTCAACAGTGTCTCGCCTAGCTTGGTTATCCGCTCTGCAGTATTCGGGTTAGAAGAGAATATGGCCGATTTAATGGTGTTTTCGCCAAGACGCCCAAGCAGCTGCCCTACTAGTTTAGAATCGATAGAGCCGCCCCCGAAGTGCGCTTTCAGAGCCTGCAGGTCAACTACTATCTGGTGCAGTTCCGGATTGCTGACGTCTTTAACATCTTCAATCCAGCGTTGGAGGGCGTTGTCGAGACCGGCGCGACTGGCTTCTTCGAATAGGTCACCGCTCAGAATCTTGCTGGTGCCATCGAGGTGGTTTTGGTGCTGGGTGTCGTCTTTGGGCTGTTTGTGAAAGGACATAGCGATGTAATTGGGCCGCCGAAGCGGAATGGGAAAGAACTGCCTGTGCAAACGACGGGCAACTAGCAAAGGTTGTAGCGCCGCCATACGCAACAGATCGTTACTTTCGTTTCCCTGTCGTATCGTTCCTTGTTGCCCCGCATGAAAAAACTTATAATCGGCTTCTGGCTAACTGCGCTACCCTTATGGGTTTTGGCGCAGCCCACAGCCAAACCTGTGGCTCCTGCCGCTTACTGGCAGCAACAGGTCAACTACTCTATAGATGTGGTCCTGGATGATCAGCAGCACGTCCTCACCGGACGTGAGGAGCTGGTATATACCAATAATTCTCCCTCGGCACTGCCTTTCATCTGGTTTCATCTATGGCCCAACGCTTACCGCGACGATAACACAGCCTTTGCGCGGCAGCAGCTCCGCAACGATAATCGCAAATTCCATTTTGCTACACCGCAGCAACGTGGCTTTATCGACCAGCTCGATTTTCAGGTGAATGGCCAACCGGCCAAACTGGAATACGACCCCGAGAGCCCGGATATGGCCAAGCTGATTTTGCCGCAGCGGTTAGCAGCCGGAGCCAGCGTCACGATTACCACGCCGTTTCAAGTGAAAATTCCCAATTCCTTTTCACGTTTCGGCCACGTAGACCAGAGCTATCAGATTACGCAGTGGTACCCCAAGCCTGCCGTATACGACCGGAAAGGGTGGCATCCCATTCCTTATCTCGACCAAGGCGAATTTTACTCGGAATTCGGCTCGTTCGATGTTCGTATTACGCTGCCCTCCAACTATACAGTAGGTGCTACGGGCGTGCTGCAAAACCCAGAGGAACAAGCCCGCCTCGACCAATTAGCTACCGCCACAGCCCTCAAGAAAACCACTGCCGACTTCGGCAACGACCTAAAGTTTCCGGCTTCTGCTTCGGAAACCAAAACCCTACGCTACGTGCAGGATCGGGTGCACGATTTTGCATGGTTTGCCGATAAGCGCTTTAACGTGCTAAAAAGCGGCGTGACCCTGCCCTCCGGTCGGCAGGTAGCTACTTGGGTGATGTTTACCAACAAAGAAGCTGCTAAGTGGCAGAAAGGCCTGCAGGACGTCGACTCGGCGGTTGTATACTACTCGCGCTGGGTGGGCGAATATCCCTATAGCGCGGCCACGGCCGTAGACGGCGCCTTGAGTGCCGGCTCGGGCATGGAGTACCCCATGGTGACCGTTACGCAACCAGAAGCCATCGTGCACGAAGTGGGCCACAACTGGTTTTATGGCATTCTGGCTACCAACGAGCGGGACTTTGGCTGGATGGACGAAGGCGTAAATTCCTATGTGGAGAATCGAGTGGCCGAGTTACACGGCGAAAGTGGCGGTATTCTGGCAGGCTTACCTACGAAAGGTACAGGTGCCCGGCTGCTAGGCACCGACGGCCTCCCCGCTTCAGCATTAAGCCAGATTCCTTATCAAATGGTGGCCAGCCGCGGCCTCGATCAGCCTATCAGTAATATCACTTCGGCCGATTATGGCAAGTTCAATTACGCGGTGATTATGTACGGCAAAACCGCCTCCTTACTGAAATACCTGGCGGCTTATTTGGGACAGGAAAAATTTGATGTGGCCATGCACGCCTACTACGAGCAGTGGCAGTTCCGCCATCCTTATCCTGAAGACATGCAGGCAGTATTCGAGCAAACCACTGGTTCGAAGCTAGGCTGGTTTTTTGGGGCTATGCTCAACGGCACGTATCGTCACAACGCGGTGATTGCCCGGTCGAAAGTCGAGAAAGGACAGCGCAAGGTCTTGGTGCGTAACGATTCCCCTACCCCATTTCCATTTCCGGTGGCTACCATGGATGCGCAAGGCAAGGTGTTGGAAACGAAATGGACAGTTCCTTTCACTAACACCGATGAAGACGACAGTGCGGTGCTACAGTTCCGGGAGGAAGGGGTGGCCGCTGTAGTAGCCGATCCGGAGTATCTCACTCCCCAACTCAACCGCCGCGACGACCACTTACGAACCACTGGCTTTTTGCGCGCTTTAGAGCCGATTAAATTCCGACCCGCGGTAAGCCCGGAGCGTTGGGATTGGGCGGCTATTAATTGGTTGCCTGTACTCGGAGCTAACACGTCGGACAAGTTTATGCTGGGCGCGGCTTTTTACAACAGCCCTCTGAACGTCAAAAAATTCAGTTATCTGGCTTTGCCTATGTACAGCTTCAGCCGAAAAGAGTTGAATGGAATTGGCGTTCTAAACCTGAATATTTTACCAGTTCAGGTTACACGTCGGGCAGTGCTGGGCGTGCTGTTGCAACGCTTCGAACGCTACCGCAAAGTGGAGCCTAGCCTAACGCTCCAGTTGCCCCACACTGCCTTCGATAAACCACAGCACACCGTGAAGCTGGCTAATACGGCCATCTACAGCCAAGACAGCCGCGTTACGGCTAGTATCCAGTCGTTGGAGTATGGGTTGCGCATCAGCAACGCCCTTCGCCGCTGGAACGCGCACGCCGAAGTTAACTACTTCACTCCCGACCTCTCAGAAGATAACAGGGGTACGGCGGCCGCCTTGGCACGGGCCGAGGTCAGCCATACACGCTATTATTCGCCTAAGAAGACTTTCTCGGTGCGCCTTTTTGGTGGCAGCTTTCTCCAAAAGGCCAATAGTTCACCTTTCGCCATGGGCTTGAGTGGCAGCTTTGATTATCGTCGCCAAACCATGTTCCTCGACCGGCAGCAGATTTCCCCTAGCCTTACGGCTCAAGTACATCAGTTTGATGATCGGGATGGCGCCTTCAAAGCTTACATACCCGCTCTTAATCGATCTGAAGCAACGGCCGCTAGCAACCGGTGGCTTACTACGCTCAACTTACAGGCCGACCTGCCAGTTACTCCATTGGGTGTCTTTGCAGATTTCGGCGCTACGAAAGAGAAGAGCCAAGTGGTAGCTGACCGCAATCCACAGCGGCTGTATTATGATGCAGGAATAAGTTTGCCGTTAATCAACCGCGTGTTGAGCTTCTACTTCCCTGTTGCTGGCTCTCAGTACAGCAACGGCCTGCCCGCTAGCCGTAAGGACTTCACCAATCAAATCCGCTTCGTATTGCGCCTCGACCAGTTGAACCCGTTTCGACTGCTCGATGAGCAACTAGCTCAATAGCTGTTCTTTCTTCACGTGTCTGATATACTCTGTTCCGCTGGCCTCGTAGCGGTGTTGCTAAGTGGGCTATTTACAAGTTGTAGCCCTCAATACGAGGAGCTACCCACGTTTTCGGCGGAGCGGAAGCTGTTGCAGGTGGTGGTAGAAATGCCTGCCGGTACCAACCACGCCCGCCGCTACGACCCAACCAGCCATAGCTTTGTGCCAGTTCGTAGGGCTGGCTTAGACTTGGTGGTGGAGTTCCTACCGTGCCCTGGCAATCAGGGATTCATACCGGGTACTCGTTTGGGTGCAGCCGGCAGACCTTTACCGGCACTAGTGCTCACAGAAGCTCAACCGGCTGGCACTGTATTGGAAGTAGTGCCTATTGGCCTGCTCACGCTCGATGATAATGGCACCTTGAAGCCGATAGTGCTAGCCGTGCCGGCCCGACCAAGCCAGCAAATTCTACCTGAAGCAGTTACGTGGCATGACTTAGTTAGCCGGTACCCTGGTGTTCAAGAAGTTGTCCGGCAGTGGTTCTTGCACCAAGGACGTCCTGGCGAAATACGAATTGTGAGCTGGAAAGACGAGAAGTCAGCCGAGCAACAGGTGAGAGATGCTATGAAGTAAATTACTGACTGCTTTTGTCTGGTGGTAGCAAAAAAATAAGAGCGTGTCGTTTATAGATAAACCACTTGCCTAGGCAAGCATACGTCGCGTCTTACTTGAATAATGACAAAAGAGCTGTTGACTTACTATCGATTTCAGGTATAGCAGTAAAACAAGAGGGCCGCTTCCATGGAAGCGGCCCTCTCGGCAATAGTAGTACAATTTGCTAACGTGTTAGCATAAACCTTCTGGTTGTAACTACTCAATCTTGTTCATGCGCTCTTTAACGGCCTCCAGGGCCACGCGCATGTTCACAATGTCGGCGCGGGCTGCTTCCTGCTCCTTAAGGTTTAAGTCTACTTGGTTGTTATACTGTAGCAATTCGGCGGCGTTCTGAGCCAACTGCTGCTGAATTTCAACCTTTTTCAACTTGTTCTTTTCAATGTCTTTTTTGATGACATCAGACTTCTGAATCACCGCCATGTGGTTGTTCTGCGACGACACCAGCGACTTTTCTGCCTCAGCTACCTGTACGGCAAGGTCTTCGCGGTACAGCATCCGAGCGAAGTCCTTCAGGTACTTTTCGCTGGCTTTCCACTGCACAGGAGTGGCATCTTTGCTCAAATAAGCATTGCCTAAGTCGATAGACCACCATACCGATGTGCCGGTTGGGGTGGCATCTACCTTGCTAATTACTCGAACTGGCGTTTTCGAAATGTCTTCGATAACGACACCTTCAAGTTGATAAACACCTTTGTCGGCTTTCACTTTGTTGCCGAACTGCGTGTCAAGCTGCTTCTTCCAGGATTCGTCTACGCGCTTGCTATCCAACTGAATGGTTACGCGCTGGCCTTTGCGGGGAATCCCTTTGATAGCCATATCCGTTTCATCAACGGGTGATTTCTGTGCGTAGCCAGTCGCCGTCAGCACAAAAAACAACAGGGAGAGGAGTACGCCTTTTTTCATGTGAATGAGATGATTAGTGATGCGTTAGTCTCGTTTAAGTCCGATTTTTATATTTCTACTCATCAAATTTAACTACTCCGCAAACATCTCGCTACGACCTGGAATGTTTTTTTTCAAGTAAATGATCTTTTATTGAATAGGTTATATCACATATTATTAAACTGACAAAAATACTATTTATGAGTCATATTACCTTACCTCATCAAGACACTCAAATCCAAAAACAAAACCGCTATCCCGTGGTTTCTCTACTCCTATGCCTGTAACTGTCTGCCGTAAAGAACACTTTAATGCTGCCCACCGTCTGCATAATCCCGCCTGGAGCGATGAGCAGAACCAACGCGTGTTTGGCAAATGCAACAACCCCCATTATCACGGTCACAACTACGAGCTAATCGTACGCCTGACCGGTGAGACCAATCCGGAAACCGGCTACGTGTATGACATGAAGCGGTTGAGCGACCTCATAAAGCGCGAGATTCTAGATACCTTTGACCATCGGAACCTAAATCTGGATACGGAAGAATTCCGTCAGCTTAACCCAACCGCCGAAAATATTGCGGTTGTTATCTGGAATCGGTTGCGTGAGCATTTAGACCCGCAGCTGAGCCTCTCGGTTACCTTGTATGAGACCGAGCGAAACTTTGTAGAATATCATGGATAAATCTGTGCCTACCCCGAATGGGGGCACCCCGCCCGTTGACACCCACCTGTCGGCCGACTTACGCACTCCGCTCCGCCCTGATGCCTTTGCCCTGAGCGAAGAGGAAAAGATAGCTGGTATCACCGAGCACTTTTGTGAGATTATGCAGCTACTCGGCCTCGACCTAACGGACGATAGTTTAGCTGGCACGCCGCGCCGGGTAGCTAAAATGTATGTGCAGGAATGGTTCCGGGGCCTTTCGCCCGAATACCGGCCCGAGGTACGGCTTTTCGATAATCGCTATCAATACGGGCAGATGTTGGTGGAGCGAGATATCACACTTTTCTCGTGTTGCGAACACCACTTTGTTCCTATTATTGGTAAGGCTCACGTAGCTTATTTGCCCGGCGAGCATGTGGTAGGGTTAAGTAAACTCAACCGCGTAGTGCAGTACTACGCTCGCCGTCCGCAGGTGCAGGAGCGCCTTACCCGGCAAATTGCCGAGGAACTAAAGCAAGCTCTTCATACCGACAATGTGGCCGTGCTCATTGAGGCAGACCATTTGTGTGTGATGAGCCGTGGCGTAAACGATACCAGCAGTTCCACGCTTACCGCAGAATACGGGGGAGCTTTTGGAGAGGATGCTACGCTACGAGCCGAGTTTTTGCGCTTGATTGGCAAATGAGTTTTAAGACAGATTGCAGGTTTTTCTGGTTTTAGTTATATGTTGCCGTAGTTTTTCAATCTAGGCCCTGAAAGCAGCTCTTTGTCCTACTACTACACACCTATACTAAAGCTCTCTAGCCATGTCTCGTAAAGTCCTCATCAGTGGTGGTACTGGTATGATTGGCACCCGTCTTGCCGAGATGCTTATTGATGCGGGCTATGAGGTAGCCCTGCTCAGTCGGCAGGCGAGCACCGGCCACTACCGCAGCTTCCGTTGGGACTTGCGAGCAGGCACCATCGATGAGGCCGCTATACCCTACGCCGATTACGTCATCAACCTAGCGGGGTCTAGTGTTTCGGATGGCAAATGGACGGAGGAGCGCAAGCGCGACATTCTTACGAGCCGGTTGGGTGGCACGGCCCTGCTGGCGCGGGAGCTAGCCAAGGCCGGCCATCACGTACGAGCGTTCGTCTCAGCTTCGGCCATTGGCATTTATGGCGACAGCGGCGACCGAGTAGTGAACGAGGAAACTATCCCCGCCTCGGCCTCCGACTTTCTGGTGGACGTTTCGCAGAAGTGGGAGTTGGCAGCGCACGACGTGGAGCGCCTTGGCATCCGGACTATTATCACCCGTATCGGTATCGTGTTGAGCCCGGAAGGTGGTGCGCTGGTGCCACTGGCGCGCACCGTGAAGATGATGGCCGGGGCGCCGCTTGGCACTGGCCGGCAGTTTATGTCTTGGATTCATCTAGACGACTTGTGTCGCCTGCTAATGCAGATGCTGGAGGAACCGCAGTGGCAGGGCACTTACAATGCAGTGGCTCCGAACCCCGTCACTAATAAGGAATTTACGGAAACCTTGGCTAGTGTACTGCACCGCCCGTTGGTGCTGCCCAAAGTACCAGAGTTTGCTTTGAACCTGATGATGGGCGAAATGAGTGAGATTGTGCTAGCCAGCCAACGCGTCAGCGCCGAAAAAGTACTTCGGCAGGGCTTCACCTTCGAGTATCCCCACTTAAAGCCGGCGCTGGAATCGTTCTACGAAGAGGAATAGCAGCAATCAATGCGGACGTTGCTGCGAATACTGTTAGTGCTTTCCCTCTTTTGCCTGGTTTACTTGAATTATCGGCTGTACTATCAGCCGCAGATGGTCCGGATTGCCGGCCGGCCGCTCAATCAGGACTTACTAGGGCAGTTGCGCTTCCTGAAGACGCGTATGCACCAAGGGGCGGCGGAGGATATGCAACAGGTGTATCCGGAGGGCTACGTATACCTCAACGCCCTTTACGGCCTGACCTGGGTGGAGCTGGCGGCTGGTTTGCCTGATAGTTCAGCTTTGCATCATGAGGCTTTAGTGGAAACGTCGTGGGCGATGCGAGCTATTCTTTCGCCAGCCGGACGCGTCGTATTTGAGCAAGACTTGCCGCTACCGTATGGGGCCTATTACCAAGGCTGGTCTACTTACCTGCTGGGCCGCTACTTGTCGGTGCAGCCGCCCGCTCAACGAACCGCTGCTGACGTAAACCTGTTCGAGCAAAACTGCAGGCAAATAGCGCAAGCCCTTGCGGCAAGCTCAACTCCCTACCTTGAGTCGTATGCGGGGGAGGCTTGGCCGGCTGATGGGGTAATGTGCCTGGCCGCCCTGGCTTGGCATGACCGGATACTGCCGCCACGTTATCAACCTACCATCCGGCAGTGGCTCACTACTGTTGATACCCGCCTCGACTCTCTGGGTATGATTCCGCACAAAACCGACGCCACTACGGGCAAGGTGCTGCAGGCAGCTCTTGGGGCCTCCCAAAGTCAACAACTTAACTTTCTGTACGAAGTGGACTCCACTTACGCCCGCCGACACTTCAGCTTGTATCGGCACTATTTCCTTACTTCCCGGTTTGGCTTGCCAGGTATGCGTGAATCGGCACAGGAGGCAGACAACGCAGAGCATATCGACTCGGGACCAGTGCTGCTGGATGTGGGCGGCGCGGCATCCATCGTGGGCCGACGCGTTATGCAGCGCTACGGCGACACGCTTACGGCTATTGGCCTGCGCAATAGCATTGAGGCCTTCGGGGTTCCTTTTCAGAGCAGTGGCCAGAAACGTTACCTTTTCGGCCAACTGCCTATGGCAGACGCTTTTATTGCCTGGAGCAATTCCTTGGAAGTAAATCAGGCTATGCACACTTCGCACAGTTGGTGCGGCCGTTTTCAGGGGCTTTCCGCACTGACAGCCGCCGGGTTACTGTTTACTTTGCTGGCGCTTCAGCGTAAGCCAAGTCACATTTCATAGAATTGCACCATAGAATTAACTGCTGTTACGCAGAGCCTGTGCTGATTCGCTGGAAACGCCCTTTCACCACCCTGGCAAAGCGCCTTGCCAGCAAGTAGGTGCAGGTCGTGCGTAACATCAGGAATTAAGTTGTCAAAGAACCGCAACAAAGCTTCATGTTCAATTGACGCTGAGAAAAGCTGCTCTTATCGCAAACACGATGGATATTAACTGGCTCCAGAATAAGCCTAAACATACGGAGTCTTCTGGAAAAGCTTTGGTGCTTTTTCTGCTTCTGTTAATGACTTCTTGCAATGAACTCACAAAACGAGCATGCGGAGAACTTACTGGAAAGCACAAGCGATATGTTGACCACTTGAATACTGCGTACGAAGGTCAATTGCGTGTTCAGCAAGTACCCTGTTACCCCGGATATTTAGAAGTAAAATGCTTGGTTCCAGCCGCCACTAGCATCCTCGATTCCATTGAATCATCAGCAGCCAAGCTTGGCTGGATGGAAGTCCTCGTGTACGATTCCGACGGGAAGCTACAACGCGGTAACACCATCTCCATGTAATGCAAGCCTGTTGCCCTTTATAAACTATCCGGTATGGGCACGGCACCGCTGTTAAGATTTTCCAGCAGGTTATCAACCACAATGGTATCGACGGCTTCTGCCTGACGACGGCGCGGCTGCTCGGAGACGCACTGGTAGCGGCGCGTGATTTTGCCGGGATATTTGGGGAACGGGCCCATGGTAATGCCGAGGTCGGAATCTTCGTAGACCTTTTCCATGTATTTGCCGAAGATAGGCAGCGCCGTACGGCCACCTTCGCCCTGCTGGGAGCCCTGGAAGTGAATGCTCCGGTCTTCGCCGCCCACCCAAACCCCCGTCACAAGGTCTTTGGTGACCCCCATGTACCAGCCATCGGAATAGTTGGAGGTGGTGCCGGTTTTGCCGCCGATCTGGTTGTTTTTCTTCCACAGTTCATATTCCCACAGCGCCTGTGAGGTGCCGCCGGGTTCGTCCATGCCGCCGCGCAGCATGTAAAGCATCAGCCATGCCGTTTCCGGGGCAATGGCGCGCCGCTGCTTGGGGTCGAATTGCTTGATGACGTTGCCGTTGCGGTCTTCGATGCGCGTAACCAGGCGGGGTTCCGAGCGGAAACCGGTGTTCATGAACGTGCTGTAGGCGTCCACCATTTCGTACACGCTCACGTCGCCGGCCGAGCCGAGGCCAATGCTGGGCACGGGCAGCAGCGGGCTGGTGATGCCCACTTTGTGCGCGTATTTTGCCACGTTTTCCCAGCCCACTTTCTCGGTCAGTTGGGCCGTTACGGAGTTCACGGAGCGGGCCATGGCGTGCCGCAAAGTCATGTTGATGCCGGTGTACTCGCGGGTCACGTTGTCGGGCTTCCACTCCATGGGCTGGCCATTTTCGACGTAGTTGATGGTTACGCGCTGGTCGCGGATGCGGTCGCAGGGGGAGTAGCCGTTGTCGAGCGCCGTGAGGTACACAAAGGGCTTGAACGTGGAGCCCGCCTGGCGCTTGCCCTGCTTCACGTGGTCGTACTGGAAGAAGCGGTAATCGAGCCCGCCCACCCAGGCCTTAATCTGGCCGGTGAAGGGGTCCATCGACATCATCCCCGATTGCAAAAAGTGCTTGTAGTAAGCCAGCGAATCGAGCGGCGACATCACGAGGGTGGTGTCGTTGTCGTCCTTTTTCCAGGTAAACACCTTCATGGGGCGCTTGGCGTTCAGGGCCGAATCCAGGCGCTGGGGCTGGTTGCGGTAGCGGTTGGCCAAGGTCTTGTAGCTCTCGGTGCGCTTCATCTGGGTGGCGATGAAGTCCGGGATTTCGTTGCCTTCGTCGTCTACCCACGGGTTTTTGCCGCGGTTGCGCCAGAAGTTGTCGAACTGCCGCTGCAAGGTTTTCATGCGCTCGTGCAGGGCTTCTTCGGCGTGGGCCTGCATGCGCGAGTCGATGGTGAGGTAAATTTTCAGGCCATCGCGGTACATGTCGTGGCCGGTGCTGTCGCACCAGGCATCCACGAATTGGCTGACGGCACTACGGAAATACGTGTCGGGTCCGTCGATGTGGGGCTCGACGTGGTAGTCGAGCACGATGGGCTTCGCTTTCAGCGCGGCAATTTCGGCGGCGGGCAGCACGTTGGCTTGGCCCATGCGGTCGAGCACCACGTTGCGCCGGCGCAAGGCCGCGGCCGGATGAAACTTGGGGTTGAAAGCCGTGGGGTTGTTGAGCACGCCCACCAGCATGGCGGCTTCTTCGGGCTTGAGGCTGTCGGGCGAGGTGTTGAAAAAGGTCTTGGCGGCTACCTTGATGCCGAAAGCGCTGGACCCGTACTCCACGGTGTTGAGGTACATCCGCAGGATTTCTTCTTTGGTGTAGCGCTGCTCCAGGTCCACGGCCGTCAGCCATTCCTTGGTTTTGGCCACAATGGTGCTCACCACCGGGATGTAGCCCAAGCCGCCCCGGCTTTGCTGGCGGCGGATTTTGTAGAGGTTTTTGGCGAGCTGCTGGGTGATGGTGGAGCCGCCGCGCTTTTCGCCGCGCAAGGACGAGACCGCTCCGCCCAACACGGCCGCCAGGTCAATGCCGGAATGCTCGTAGTAGCGCACGTCTTCGGTGGCAATGAGGGCTTTGATGAGCAGCGGCGACATTTGGCTGAGCGGCACCGGCGAGCGGTTTTCGCGGAAGTACTTGCCAATCAGCACGCCGTCGGAGGTGTAGAGCTCGGAGGCTTGTTCGACTTTGGGATTTTCCAGGTCGGACAAGCTGGGCGACTTGCCAAACAGAAACATGAAGTTGGTGCTCACCAAAAACGGGTACACCAGAAAGAAGATGATGACCAAGCCGAACAGTACCCAGGCCCACCTGCTGACCCGCAGCGGCCAGCGGCGGCGGGGAGCTTGCGGTTTGGCTCCGGTGGAAGGGGCAGAAATTGGCGGTTTAAGGTCGGCCATGCGAGGCAGCAGGTGGAAGACGGGGCTGAGCCCCCGCCGCAAGGAAGGACAAATATACCAGTCCCTCGCCCCAAAAGTGAGTGATTACTGTGCGGCTGACTCGGCTGGGCGGGCGCTAGCGGCGCTGCCGGGCACCCAGGAGGGCTTGGTGGTGCACGTTGCGGCGGGCCTTCACCCGCCGGGCCTGCCAGCGCCACGCCAGTTCGCCCAAGGCCAGCAGAATGATGCCCAGCCCCAGGAAATAGCTCCAGTGCAGCATGCGAACCTGCCCGCGGGTGGGCGAATTCAACTCTTCGAACAGAAACAGGCCCCAGAGCTCGTCAACGAACGTGAAAACCCAGACCGCCGTGGCAAAAACGCGCCCGGCCCGGCCCAGTGCCAAGTGCCAGTGCAGCAGGTAAAGGGCCACCCCCGGCAAGGCCGAAAGCAATATCAGCGGCACTTCCTTGATGAGGGGCAACCCCAGGAAGACCATGCTCAGCGTTTCCTTCAGCACTTGGGCGCCGGCCAGGGTGCGGCCCAGGCGCGACAGTTTTGGGAAAGCGGGCTGTGGGTGCAGGTGCGGGTGGGAAGAAGTGGGCATAGGGCGGGCAGAACGGAGGTACCAAGAGCCGCCAAGATACTGAGTGGCCGTCAGTAACGCCGCGCCATACCCCGGCTGACCTGGCAGCGCCAGGTCAGTAGCACAATCAAAAGCCCTTTTACGGAATCGAGCAGCAAGTTGTCGCCCTTGCCGAAGGCGTAGTAAATGCCGATGCCAATGCCTATCCACCACACACCCAGCAGGTAGCACCACGTGGCAAAACCCGGCCGGCGCTTCCACACCTGCACCAGGGCCACGGCCACCGCCAACGACACAAAGAGCAGCAGCCACGCCACGATGTAGGCCAGGAAAGTGGTTTCGGGCCCGTATTTCACCCCAAATTGACTGAGGGTGAAGGCTGGGGCGAAAAACGCTCCCCCCGTCAGCGCCAGCTCCAACAGCAAGGCAATGAGGAGCACAACCAACAGGGACGAACGGGCCATAAGGCAAAAGCAAGCGTGATGCCGTCAGGGGCTTTTATCGGCGTGGGAACCCCAGTGGGCCGCCAAGCTAAACAATAAACCCGGATACCTCATAAGGTTCAGCTTCTACCGGTGGGGTAGGCTGGCCCCTTCATCCGCGAAACATGGCCAACGAAACCAGCAGCAACAGGATGCCCCCAACAAACGCCGACCCGGTTACCAGGCCCAGCACCGCCGTTCGGAACAGGAAACGCGCCCACCGCGGGCCGGCGTATGCCTGCGGCCAGCGCCACAGCACCAGAAGCAACTCCGCCCCCAGCCCAGCTACGGACGCCAGCGCCACCACCTGCCACAGGCGGTACGCGCCGGGCGTATTCGGCCAGATTTCGTCGCGAAAGCCCAAATTGACCGCCGCCACGGCCACCGCCGCTACCACCAGCCAGAGCCGGGCGGGCACCACCGGCCGGGCAGGCAACAAGCGTTGCCACTCGCTTTGCGTTATCATCACATTCACGGCGCTAGGCTAGCGGTTGGACCACAACAGCATGAGCTGCGTGAAAGCGAGCAAGAGCAGGCCCAGCAGCACGGCGGTGGCCGGCAACACCCCGCGCACGAGGCGGCGCCAGCGCGCTTCCGGCGAAGCCGCCCGCTCCTGCCACGTGAGCAGCACGCCGAGCAAGGCCACGTCGCCGATGCAAAAGAGGGCACCCAGGATGGTGAGGACTAATTGGGGAAGAGGAGTCATGGGAAGAGCTTAGCAAAAGAGACTGGGTTCAAGAATTATGCCCTCGGCTTGCTGACGAGCTTTCTCGCAGAGGTTCGCGGAGGAAAAACGCGGAGGTCCGCAGAGTTGACTGCCAGACCTCTGCGGACCTCCGCGTTTTTCCTCCGCGAACCTCTGCGAGAAACCGACCGTGCGGAAGTTTTAAGGTTGTTAGAACGCCTGGGGCCGGGGCTTCCAGTCCCGCAAGGCCCGGTGCGTCTGCCAGTCGGCGTAGGTGCGCCCTTGCCAGTCCGACTGGGCCCGGTAGTGGCCGAGCCACTGGCTCACGGCGGCATCGAGCTGCTGCTGGGCCTGCGCGGCGCTGATGGTGACCGTGGTGCCATACTCGTTTTCCGCCGACAGTTCAACGGCTTGGTCAAGCAGGGCGCGCCGGGCCACCAGCGTGGGCAGCGCACGGCCGGGCATGTCGAGCAGAAACCCGATGTCCATGCGCCGAAAGCGGGACTGCAGGTTGTAGCGGGCTATCCAGCTTTCCCAGTTGCCGGCGGCCAGCAGCAGCAACACGGCGTACACGGCCAGGGAATTGAGGCGAATGAGGCTGTAGGCCGAGCGGCGCTGCCAGATTTTGAGCAGCACCGTAACCAAGCCGAATAACGTGAGCAGCAGAAAAAAGCACACCCCAATGCGCTTGTAAGCCAAGCCACTGTGCAGGATGTAGTAGTAATTGCGCAGCCCCACCGACGTGGCCAGCACGGCGTTTTGCAGCACCCACACCGTGGCGCCCCAGCGCAGCCACGGCAGCCCGGGCGCATAGAAGTTGAGGTTGCGGCGGAAAAACCACAGCACGATGCCCATGGCCAGCAGGATGCTGAGGATGAGCACGTAGGTGCCTTCGTGCACGAACTGCGCGAGGTCGAAGCCGGGCTCCGGCACGAAGCCGAACCAGAGCCAGTTGACGTCGATGGCATTGACGACCAGCAGCAGCAAATTCACCAGCCCAAACACGGCCACGGCCGCGATGAACTCCTTGCGCAAGTCGAGCGCCCCCGCTGTTTTCCAACTAAAGTCGGGGCGGCGCACCCCAAAGGAGGCCACCCGGTCGCGTTGCCGCCGCACAAACTCGCCAAACCGCGACTCGTGGTCGGCGTAGAAATGCACAGGCACCGCCACCAGCACCCCCGCCATGACCACAAAGCCCAGTGCCAGGAACAGGAGGTGCCCCAGCGAAATATCGGGCAGCAACCGCACCAACCACTCGCCAAGCCACTCGAAGGCCCGGCTGCTCAGGTCGCGGTACACGGGGTTGGCCACCGCAAAAAGGAAGTGAAACGCCCCCAGAATCACAAGCGGCACCAAAAACAAGCGGCCGTAGAACCACCCGCGCCGCATTCCGGCGCCGGTGTTGCGCGGGGCCCGCACCCCTCGCAGCACACGCGGGCCGGCTTGTGCCACGCTGCTGGCCGCCGTGAGCAGGGCATAAAGCACCAGCTTGAGGTGGGGCTGGTTCACGTAGCCCAGCATGAGCAGCACCGAAGCCACGCACGCCAGCCCGGCCGCTGTCGAACCGTACACGGCCACCATTGCGCCACTCAGCAAGCTGCCTCCCACCGTCAGCCAGAAGCAGCCCGAGCGCCGCACCGCTGCGTGACGGGGCAGCAATGCCACTTGCGCCGCCACCACAAATATGGTAAACAACAGAACGTTAACCCCTCCTCCCTCCTGCCAAAAAAGCCAGTCGAACAACACCACGCCCAGCATCAATAAGAGCTTTTGGGTGGCGGTGAGCGGCGTCGCCGCCGGCTTGGCGAAGGCCGCAAAGACGGGTTGGGTGGTGCCAAATGGCAACTGCTCCGGGTAATCAGTGAAAGGTGTCATTTCTGTAATTTTAAAGAACTTTGTATTTCAAAGTAAATAGGCAAAAAAAGAGACGGGCATCCGAGCCCCGCCAAAAATCAGGGCCGCAGCAGCTTCTCCAGCGTGGTCAGGTGTTGCTGAAAAGCCAATTTGCCGGCTTGCGTTGCCGCGTAGGTGGTGTTTGGTTTTTTGCCAATGAACTGCTTGCTGACGGCCACGTATTCGGCCTTTTCGAGCGCGGCCACGTGGCTGGCGAGGTTGCCGTCGGTCAGGTCGAGCGCTTCCTTTAGGTCGTTGAAACTGACTGCTTCGTTGGCCATCAGCACGGCCATTACGCCCAGCCGCACGCGGTGGTCGAAGGCCTTGTTGAGGGTATGGATGAGGTGCTTCACCGGGACACTACGGGTTTAGCAGCCGCGCCGGCTGCATTGGCGCGCTCGTAGCGGCTATACATCACCAGGCCGTAGCCAATGTGCCCCAGGCCAAAACCCAGCCCAAAGAAAATCAGCCCCCAGCCCGGCAGTAGCATGCACACCAGGCCCAGGCCGATTTGGGTAAGCCCCAGCCAGCGAATTTCGTCAAGGGTGAATTTGCTGGCATTGAGCAGCGCCAAGCCATAGAACACCAGCAGGCCGGGCACCACCATGGCCGCGTCGCCACCCAAGTACAGGCGGACGCAAAACAGGCCGCCGGCCACCAGCGGTATCGCCAGGGCCACGGCCAGCCGCCGCCCGGGGGCGCTCCACAGCTTTTGCCCGTCGTGGTGCGTGCGGCGGTGCGTGAAGTAAAAGGCCACCAGAAGCGCCACGCCTATCATTGCCCCCGACAGCAGCAACAAGAACGGCAGGGCCGTCCGCCGCTCTTCCACCGAGGTTTGCATGAGGCGCAAATAACCCTCGGGGTACTCGTTTTTGAGGTAGAAATGGCCAATGGTGACGCCCACCAGTGCGACCACCCCCGCCCCCACCCCGCTCAGCCCGGACAGCGACAAAAACCGCGAGCTGCGCTCCATGATGGCGCGAATTTCGGTAAGTTGGGCAAGCGGGTCGGTGGTGGCGGGCTTCATAATTGTCGAAGTGCTTTGTGATGCAAAGTTAGAAGGAATATGCAGCGTCCAACACCTTTTGCATAAATAATCAAAAAAGTCAGTCCCAAAAAAGGAAAAGGACTCCGTAGGCACCAACTGACCGAGCTAATCATCATCTGCAATGCATTGTCTTCCAGACATATAATTACCGATACGGCAGGTGCGGCAAAAGCATTGGCCGCATACATGTTTCCCATTTTTATAATTTATTAAATACCTGAAACCTTCTAGCTAACACAAGCCGTAAGTCGTTCGCCGCCCGAAAAATATCATTCAGCAAGCAATTCAGGCCTTTCACCGGCACAAGTTACTTTAACCCATCGTTTACCTTCCACTTCAATTTTTTGCACTATGCCTTTCACTTACCTTTCTGCTGCTACTTCCTCTCCTTCCGCTTTGGGTCGCACCCTGTACGTGTGGTTGCTTAGCAACTTGGGCGGCACCGCATTGCTGATTTTCGACTTTAGCTTTAAATATCCTACCGATTTGATTGTGCCGCTGGTTGTAGGCTTGATGGTG
>NZ_DASVSY010000044.1:0-92709 GCF_036387835.1 Hymenobacter sp.
TCCAGGAAGCAGTACATTGCAACGGTCTGTTCGCGCATGGTCAGCAGGAGTTGAAGGGGTCGAATACTTCAAACCTAGTCTGTTCTTGCCGAACAGACTTTTTTTCTGCCTCCCCTATACCCCGCAACTTGAGTTAGCTAACAAAATACTCTGGCAGGGTGTTGCTGGTTTATGGCACGACCCCTCACTTCCTTCACCCTACCGGCGGCGGACCACGCCGCCTTGACCAACTTTATCCGGACGGGCCGCCGGCCCGTGCGGGCCGTGCGCCGGGCCCAGGCGCTGCTGGCTTTGGCCCGTGGCGTCGGTCAGCAGGCGGCCGGGCAAGCCGCAGGCTTGAGCCGACAGGCGGTGAGCCAGGTGCGCCGACGCTACGAAGCAGGCGGCTGGCAAGCGGCCCTGGCCGAAGCGCCGCGCAGCGGCGGCCCCCCGCGCTTTGATGGGGCACAACGGGCCGCCGTGACGGCGCTGGCCTGCACGCCAGCTCCGGTGGGCCACAGCCGCTGGACGCTGCGCCTGCTGGCCGATAAAGCCGTTGCACTGTGCCTGGTGGACACTATTTCGCACGAAACGGTGAGCCAGGTGCTCAAAAAAACGAGTTGCAGCCCCACCGCCAGCAGCATTGGTGCCTGGGGGCGATGAACGCGGCCTTTGTGGCCCGTATGGAAGACGTGCTGGCCGTCTACGAGCGGCCCTATGCCCCGCGCTTTCCTGTCGTCTGCTTCGATGAGCGCCCGTGCGTGCTCCATGGCCAGCCCCTCGAGCCGCTGCCCCCGGTGCCGGCCCAGCCCGCCGTGGGCGAGCAACCGGCCAAGGCCGGGCGGCCCCGCCGCGAAAGCAGCACCTACGTGCGCCAGGGCACGGCCTGTTTGCTGGCCGCCTTCGAGCCGGGCACGGGCCAGCGCCTGGTCGAGGCCTCGGCCTGCCGCACCGGGGCCGACTATTGCCGCTTTATGCAGCGCCTGGCCGCCCACTACCCGCAGGCCGAGAAAATCGTGTTGGTGCAGGACAACCTCAATACCCACACCGACGCCATCTTCTACCAGTACTTGCCCGCCAACGAGGCCCGGGCGCTGGCGGCCCGCTTCGAGGTGCACTACACCCCCAAAAACGCCTCCTGGCTGAACATGGTCGAACTCGAACTCTCGGCCATTGCCCGCCAGTGCCTGCACCAGCGCATTCCTACGCTCGAAGAACTCACCGCCCACGTGGCGGCCTGCGTGGCCCAGCGCAATGCCGCCCGCGCCACCGTCCACTGGCAATGCACCCTCGAGAAGGCCCGCACCAAACTCGACCGACACTACCAGAAAATTAGGGTAACTAACTCCCCTGACTAAGCACTAGTAGGCTCCCTCTTTTCCTGAATGCAATGGCAGTACCTACCCCGGGCGTAGTTCACAAACCGCACCGCGACATTGTCGTCATCGGCGCCTCAGCGGGCGGCGTGTCTGCCTTGCTGGACTTGGTCAAGACGCTGCCGCACGATTTCCCGGCTCCCATCTTCGTAGTACAGCACGTCGCCGCCGATTCGCAAAGCATCTTGCCCGAGCTGCTGAGGCCTTGGTTAAAAGTTTGGCACAGATGTTACCTCATGCAGCCTTTTGCATGCCAGAGCCGGTGGTTGCTGACATGTAAAAGTCATTATCGCTCAATGGTTTCTTTGAACTGTTGCGGCCGGTCCAGATACACCGCCAAGCGGCAGCCGGTACGCTGAATCCCATAAGGACCTTTCACCGTGATGGGTTGGGCAAACGTGAGCAGCAGATTCGGTGGCGTGAAGAGCAACTTAGTGAGGTTGAGCAGGCCATCAGTTGGTTCAGGGTTATCTCGCAGCGACTCGATGGATACAAGTTCCCTCAAGGGTACCGTTAGGTGCCAGACAAAGCCGACGTTGAGTTGTAACGTATCGACTGTGAGTAAGCTGGGCCGCAAACGTACCGCTTGGCCGTGCGCTACCAGCATAACCAAGGTGTACATATCAAAAAACAACAACCAGCTCGCTACCCGAGCACTCCACAAGCTTACGAGCAGATGTATGACGGCCGTTTCCACCGCCAAAGCGACTCCTAACATGGCGACAAACGCCGTAAAGCCAGATTCTTGATAACTGCTAAAGGCGGTGGTTCCCGGTGTTACTTCCGGCTTAGCCCACCAGCCGAGCAACGCATAACGTAGCATATCTACTTCCGCGACCAGCAATACACCGGCTGGACCTAGGGTCTGCTGCACGGCTAGTTGCGCACTGGGCCAGAAGTGTGACTGTTGCTGGTAGGCTGCTTGGTAGCTCAGCATAAGCCGCCGAGCCTTAGTGACCAGTAGCAGGACGGTAATTACCTCCAGCAATGCTGGTAAGAAGCGCAAAGCTTGTAAAGGAGCCTGATGGGCAACCGGCAGCAGCCAGTAAGCAAGAGCTAGGCAGGCCCCAACTACCCCAGCCAGACTGCTAAGGGGAAGTTGACAGCGGCGTACGACTAGCACATAGAACAAGCCGGGGATACCCACGAGCAGGTCAAACGTGACGGCGTACGGGAGTAGTGGTCGCTGGCTAAAGAGCGGGGAAGCCGTGATGGTATGCTCTAAGCTAATAATCAACAGCAAAAGACATCCAAACCAGAGGATAGGCCGGAAACGGTCGAGCGAGTAAACGGCAGTCATAGGCGAGAGAGAGTATATTCAGGCCCGAACTTACCGCTACTCAAGTGCTTTAAAATACCTATCGAGTAAAGGACCTCCAAATAAGTAATAATTCTAGCAAAACGGCTTATTATTCAGCTACTAAGGCTGGTAAACGTTATGAGCATTCTGGGGCCACTGTAACATCTGTACCAAACTTTTAACCAAGGCCCACGTGGGCTACGAAACCCACGTGGCGTTTCAGCCGCTCGGCGAAGCGCCCGTCACCTACTACGTCGACTTTACCTACCAGCCCCTGACCGACGCCCAGGGTCAGCCCATCGGCATCCTCGCCTTCATCGTCGACGTCACCGAGAAAGTCCGGGCCCGCCAGCACGCCGACGCCCTGCAGGCCGAGCTGCTGGCCGCCACCCAGCGCCATGTGCAGGAGCGCGAAACCCTCTACCAGGTGTTCGAGCAAACCTCGGCCATGGTGCAACTGCTGCGCGGCCCCCACCACCACGTCGCGTACGTCAACCCGGCGTACCAGCGGCTCTTTCCCGGTCGCCCGCTGGTGGGCCTCGACTTGGCCGAGGCCGTACCCGAACTGCTCGAGCAGGGCTTTATTGCCATCCTGGACGGCGTCTACCAGACCGGCGAAACCCACTTCGGCCTGGAAGTGCCGCTGCTCATGGACCAGCCCGGTGGCCAGCCCCCGCGCACGGGCTACTTCACGTTTACGTACCAGCCCTACCACGAAAACGGGCAGATAGTCGGCATCTCCCTCTTCGCCCACGAGGTGAGCGAGCAGGCGCTGGCCCGCTTGGAGCAGGACGCCCAACGCGAGCAGGTGCGGGCCCTGCTGGAGCGGGAGGCCCAACGCGAGCAGGTCGAAAACCTCAACCAGGAGCTGGCCGCCATCAACGAGGAGATGCAAGCCACCAACGAAGAGCTCAACGACGCCAACCACCAGCTTACCCGCACCAACGTCGACCTCGATAACTTCATCTACACCGCCTCGCACGACCTCAAAGCGCCCATCAGCAACCTCGAAGGCCTGCTCTACCTGCTGCGCGAAGTGCTGCCCGCCGACGTGGTGCTGGCCGACAACAACGTAGCGCCTACGCTCGACTTCATGTCCAACGCCGTGGAGCGCTTCAAGCGCACCATCGAACACCTGACGGAGGTGTCCAAGCTGCAGAAAGAGCACGCCCGCCCCGCTGCCGCCCTGGACCTGGCCGCCGTGGTGGAAAATGTGCGCCTCGACCTGCTGCCGCTGCTCGAGGAAACCAAGGCCCAATTGACGGTAGCCGTCACCGACTTTCCGCCCATCCTCTTCTCGGAAAAGAACCTGCGCTCGGTGGTATTCAACTTGCTCAGCAACGCCCTCAAGTACCGCCACCCCGACCGCCGGCCCCACGTGGACGTGCAGGCCCACGTGCGCGGCGGCTTTACCGTGCTCGAAGTCCACGACAACGGCCTGGGCCTCGACGCCCACCACCTGCCGCGCCTGTTCACCATGTTCCAGCGCTTCCACGACCACGTGGAGGGCACCGGCATCGGCCTCTACATGGTCAAGCGCATGGTCGAGAATGCCGGCGGCCGCATCGAGGTACACAGCCAACTCGGCGCCGGCACCACCTTTTTCGTGCATCTGCCCCACGCGCCGGTGCCCACCCCGTAATTCCTGTCTTCATGCCCGCCCTCTCCAGCGTCTTGCTCGTCGACGACGACACTACCACCAACTACCTCAACCAGCGGCGGCTGCTAAAAGCAGCCATCACCGACACGGTGCTGGTGGCCGGCAACGGCCAGGAAGCCCTCGACCTGCTGCACACCCATTGCGACTTGCCTACCTCGCCTACCTGCCCGGCCCTGATTCTGCTCGACATGAAAATGCCCATCATGAACGGCTTTGAGTTCCTGCAGGCCTACGCCCAGCGGCCCCGGCACCAGGACCCGCCCGTGGTCATCATCATGCTCACCACCTCCCTCAACCCCGACGACGTGACCAAGATGCAGAACCTGCCCATTGCCGGCTACCTCACCAAGCCCCTGACCACCGAGAAAATCCAGCAGTTGATGGCGGAGCATTTCAGCCAACCTGCCCCGGCTAGTTAAGGCAATGTCCCCGCCAGGGAAACCGCGTTGCTGAACCTGTAACAGCGACTTCCGTACGCTAAGCTTATCAGTTGCTTCCTACTCATGCTTGTACTTCCCCAGGTGGCCGGCTCCGAACACGCGTCCACGTATGAATCAGAATACGATTTAGTAAGTGGGTAGCCTGTTAAGGCTATCCCTACTGCCAACTAACAGATATCGTTACCAAGTGTAGATAGGCCTCCTTCTTCGTGTCCTTTAGTCAGTTGCCTCTGGTCTTTCTAGTGCGGCTGCGTTCTATCGCTTATGTCTGATGCTGCTCCCTTAGCCCTGCCGGCCGACGTTGCCCACCCTACAGGATTCCTGCACACGCTGCTGACCATGTCCCTGACCGCCGTAGCGGTCCTGCGCCCGCTCTACGCCGAAGGGAACGAAACCATCTGCGACTTTGCCTGGGTGTCGCTCAATCCGGCGGGCCAGCGCCTGCTCGCGCAACCTGACTGCCCCACCGAGTCGCTGTTGACACTGTTTCCCACGGCGCAGACGGGGTGTTTGCTAAGTACTGCGAGGCCTTTACCACGGGTGAGGTGCAACGCAACCAAACCAGCTACCGGGCCGATGGGGGGAATGGGTACTTCTTGACCGCCGCCCAGCGCTACGAAAACGTGCTCATTGTCAACTTCTCGGGCACCAATGAGCAGTCCCGCTCGGTCGTAGAAGAAGCCCTGCGCGAAAGCTTGGCGGCCGAGCAGGGAGCCCGCGCCGAAGCCGCGCAGCAGCGCCAGCGCTTCCGCGAGGTCCTCACGCAGATGCCCGCCTACATTGCCGTCTACCAGGGGCCGGACCATATCTATCAGTTCGTCAACCCCTCTTACCAAAGCCTGTTTCCGTACCGCTCCTTCCTCGGCCGGCCGTTTCGCGAAGGCACCCCGGAGTCCGTCGAACTGGGGGTAGTAGCCTTGTTTGACCAGGTGTACCAGACCGGCAGGGCTTACGCATCAAATCTAAGGAGCAGTCGCACGGTCGTTTTGGCGGGCGTGGGTTAGGAGTTGGGTCATGTAGTTATCGTTCCAGCCCGCGTTCCGTCGTCGGGCCCACAGACTGCCAGGCTGGTGTTTTCCTTGCTGTAAAAGGTTGAAAGCCAGCTTGCGCAAGACAGCGAAGTTGCGGGTTGCTACCCGGTCACGACTGCGGGCCTCGTCCTCCCGAAAGACGACATCCAGCACCCAATGCAGGCTGTTTTCGATGGCCCAGTGGCGGCGAATGGCTTGAATGAGCACGGCCGGGGCATCGGGGCAACTGGTCAGGTAGTAGCGCCACTCCACCTGCGTGCCCGGCTGGTGCTGCACCTGCCGGATGGTTTCGACCGCGATAACGGCCCGCAGGCCCGGCCAGGTGCGCAATGCGGCTACCTCGTCGCCCAACGGCAGCACCCAGGCCCGGCGGCGCACCCAGCGACCGTGGCGCCGGTCAAAGGCATCGTAGTCAGCGGGGTGCTCGGCCCAGCGGTCGACGCAACTCCTCTGACAATAGGTTTTGACAGCCCGGTAATAGCGCCCTTGGTTGCCTTTGAGGGCAAAAATATAATCTGCCTGCTGGGCCAGTAGCTGCCGGGCAATGGTCCGTTGGCAGCCCAGCGCATCGAGTGTAACAATCGTGTTAGCTAACTGCAGCCCACTGATTAGGACAGGAATAGCGGTCAACTCCTGTCCTTTACCTAGCACGCCTACTTGCCCCAGGCTCAGGCCTTGCTCGGTGGCAAACGCGCTGACGACGTGCAACGGGCCCTGTGCCCGCCCCCGGTCAAAGGAGCGGCGTACCGTCTTGCCATCGATGGCCACGACCTCACGGGGAAGGGGTGGGACGGTGGTGGCCATCCACTGGCGAAAGCACTGTTCGAGCATTGTCGGGTCGAGCAGGGAGAACACGCGCCGAAACGTGTCGTGCGAAGGAATGCCGCTCGGCAATTCCAGAAACGTGGCCAGCCACGCCTGCTTCAATTGACCATAGTGGGCGATGTCCACCCACGTTTCGGCCCCGGCGACGACGGCACAAATAGCGATGACCAGTATATCGCGTAGGCGGTGCCGGGTGCGGCCCGCGCAACGCGGGTCTGGAAGGCTGGCGAAAGAAGCAAGGAGTTGGCTGAGCATGAAGAACTCAACAATGTCTGAAAAGACAAAGGTCCGCTCTCAATACTTCGCCCTATTTTTGATGCGTAAGCCCTGATGGTGGGGTTGAGTTGGGTGTGGTAAATCTGCGAGAGACAGGCCGCGTAGCAGAGCATGTTGCCGAACGACATGAGCGCATTCAGCTCATTTTGGGGCGGCTAAGTGGTGCGCGTGCCGAAGGCATAGTCGGCAGGTACCAGCCGGTCAAAGCCGCGGTAGTAGGTCTGGCGGATATTGCCCTCGAGCCCCATCAGCTCGTCGATGGCGGTGGCAAACGGCAGGGCCGCCACGTAGCCCTCGATCTGGTCGATGTGGGCGGCCACGTCGCGGCCGCGACCTTGGTAGTAGCGCAGGTTCTTGAGCAGGTTGAACGCCGCGCCTTCTACGAACTTACGGGCCAGCACAATCCGCTTGGCCTCGGCGGTATAATGCTGCGTCTGTTGCACTTGCAGCTTGCCGGCCAGCAGATACTCCTTGGCCATAAACGAGCCGGTGTAGTGCTCGTAGTAATCGAAGAAATGCACCGAAATACCCTGCTTGCCCAGGAAGTTATACAAGGCACTGTTCGCATCAAGCGAACCGAAAACGTAGAGGTCGGCCACGTCTTCCACGGGTAGATACTTTACGGCACCGGGTGTGCCATCTTCCTCATAGGCCGTGTATTGCAACGTGTTATCCTTGCGGGCCAGCCGGCCGGGATTAAATAGATAGTAGGTTTTTCTCATCGAACCATTGATTAGGCAGAGTAATCGTATTCCAGAAACAAGGCAGGAATACCAGCCGAGCCCAGCCGACGTCCTGGTTTCTCATTCGCCCACGTAGCAGAACTCGTAGTAGCTGCATTGCTTACAGAGGGGCTTGTTGATCACCGGCGGGCACCCGGCCGCCGTGACAATGCGCTCAACATCGGTTTCCCATTGCGGAATGGCTGCCCGGTCGGCGTCGGTGAGGGCCACGGTTTGCGTCTGGCGCAATTTCGGATACTCCAACAGGCCGGTTGGTTCCGGCACGCCGTGCCGCTCCAGCACGCAGAGGTAGTATTGCAGCTGCGCGACACTAGCATGTTCGAGCTTATCGGAGCGTTTGATTTCGTGAATGACCCGGTCCTGTGGATCGTAGAAGTCGATTTTAATACCGTCAATCTGAATTTCCCGGTAGCGCGCCGCCCGCTGCGGATAGGCAGTCTGGTGCAGCAGGGAGCCATCGGCCACGTTCTCGTGCGTCTGCTGAAAGCTGATGCCGTGGTGAAACAGCCACAGTTTGCGGTGGCAGATGTGGTAATAGTTGATGTGCTTGCCGGTGATGTGCATAGCGCTGTGAGATCAAAAATCATCTTCGGGGCTAGTTTCCTGGTCGAAGCGTAGCCCTTGCTGTTTGCCGTAAAACTGCTTTTGACAATATAAATCGTCTCCATCTCCTCATTGATGCGTACCGTAATAGCTTCCAGCTTTTCAGCTTTTCGGGCATGTTGAAAATCATATACCGGAATGGTAATGCTGTGCGGCAATGCCCACTCACGGAAAGCAAAAGCTCCTGTAAAATTTCGGGGGTCACCTTCTAGGTCAAAGACGGAAAAATCAGTGTCGGCATACACCACTTTCTGCGGGCCGATGTCTCGGCTTTTCCACTGCGTGGTTTCCTCATCATCCAACTCCGTTTCGGCTTTTGGCAAAAGCAGCCAATTCTGTACAATCAGCTTTTCTAACTCCTCTCGATTATTTTGCACCTCTGTTTCTTCTTTGATGAGGGTTGGGTACAAGTCATCAACCAACTCCACAAAACGCCGAGGCGAATACAGCCCAGTTGTCAATTAGGTGTCTGACTTTTGTAAAACAGTGGTGGCCTCCCAGCGCTTGCCCAGCCAATGGCCATAGGGTGCCGGGTAAGAATTTTTAGTGCCTTGCTTATCCGTTTTTTGCGGCTCTACCAAGTATAGTTCGCCTACTACCGCCTGCTTACCGTCGCGTCGGGTTTTGAAACGCGCTAGCCGCCCTGCCCGTTGGGCCAGCCGGTCGGTAGGGCAGAGGTCGGAAATCATCAGGTCGGCGCTGATGTTGACGCTCAACTCTCCGATTTGGGTTAGAATGGCGACACCTGTGGGCTGCCCTTTTTCCCACGCATCTGCCCCAAGCATAGCAATCAATCTGCGCTCAATAGCTTCCTTGTGCGGCTCAGTGAACCGCGAATGGTACAGCACCACCTCCACGATTTTCTTCGCCTGAAACCAGTCCCAATAGGCTTGGGCGCGGGCCACGGTGTTGGCATAGATAATGAGCGGCCGCGCGAGCCCCGCTTTCGGGCGTGCTTTGCAGCGTGCGCGAGTCCAAAATCACGGCCGTGGGCTCGGCCTGACGGCCGGCCAGCAGGCGCGCCAGTTCCCGCAAATCAGCCAGCAGGTGCTCAAAACAGCGGTTGTCTCGCCAGCGAGCCCACTGCTGATACACCGCTGGCCAAGGCGGCAAATCGTGCGGGAGGTAGCGCCAGCCGCAGCCGGTCTTGGCCAGGTAACGCACGGCGTTGAACAAGGCCCGCAACGAGTGCTGCCGTTGCGGCGCATCTTCGCGCACTAGGGCCAGATACGGCGCCACAAACGCCCATTCCTCATCCGTTACATCACTCGGGTAACCAACTTGCCGTGCCATGCCCCGAATTTAGCTCACCAGTCCATAACAGGCTCTAGACCACCTCAACCTACCTTAGCTCCGTGTCCGTTTGCACCCGACCACCTCAGTTGA
Organism: Hymenobacter sp.; assembly: GCF_036387835.1. Classification (GTDB taxonomy): domain Bacteria; phylum Bacteroidota; class Bacteroidia; order Cytophagales; family Hymenobacteraceae; genus Hymenobacter. The sequence continues at coordinate 9,620 of NZ_DASVSY010000044.1, forward strand.
CCTGAAAAAGAGCAAAACCAACCAGCTGGGCGAAAACGAGGAAAAAGCCATCTTATACTCCCCAAGCTGTTGCTCTGCCCAGTTCGGTCCTTGCAAAGCTGGCTGAAAGTCCTGGGCCGCAGTGAAGGACCCTTATTGATATCCTTACGCAAAAACAGTCGGCTCACAGAGCGCCGGCTGACGAATAAGCACCTGAACCTGATTGTGCAACGCTATCTGGACCCCACCTTTTCCGCGCACTCCCTGCGGGCTTCCTTCGTGACGGTGGCCAAGCTGGCCGGGGCCGATGACTCCGAGGTCATGAACCAGACCAAGCACAAGACATCCACCGAGATTCGCCGCTATACCCGCCTCGATAACGTGCGCCAGCACAATGCAGGGCATAAATTAGGGCTATAAGGTGCCATGCTTATCCCTATCCTTAGGGGAAGCCACGTGCAGAGGCAATTGTACTCTCAAGCGCTGGAAGGGTACGGAAAAGCAAGGTTAAGGCTTTTTCTCAGCCGACAGGGGATCAGATTTGGGAGCCGCGCCTTGCTTGAGTTCCTTCGGTTGCTGGTAAGAATCAATTAACGTGTACACTAAGGGGCGGTCACCAACAGTTAAATAGTGCAGCATAAACCCAAGTGAAATCACTACCAGCAGAATTATTTTGAATGCATGCTTTACCAGAAAATAATCATGCTCCGAAATCTTATCTATCAAATTATCGTCCATAATCAAACACTGAGCTCTAGTTGGTTTTTTACCAAAGAAAAATAGCTTCCCTTTAAAGCCACGAGTTCCGAATGATTTCCTTGTTCGATGACCATCCCGTCTTTAAGCACGACTATTTGATCCGCATTTTTCACTGTGCTTAAACGATGCGCAATAATTACCACGGTTTTGTTTACAAAGAACTCCTGTAAATTATGGTGGATTATACTTTCATTATTGGCGTCCAGGGACGATGTCGCCTCATCAAAGAAAATATAATGAGGAGCTTTATAGACTGCGCGCGCAATCAGCAGGCGTTGTTTTTGGCCTCCACTAATACCAGTACCAGCGGAACCAATCTTGGTGTTTTCTCTTAAAGGCAAAGAAACCAGAAAGTCTTTAATATTAGCTGCCGCAACTGCTTGATTGAATCTGCTATCGTCAGCCACTGCGTCACTGGTTATAATATTACGCTCGATCGTATCGGAAAAGATAAATCCGTCTTGCATCACGGCTCCACAATTGTTTCGCCATGAGCTCGCAGAAAGCTCATGCAATCCGTGCTCTCCAACCATAATATAGCCGGAAGTAGGTTCATAGAATTTTAATAATATTTTCATTAAAGTGGTCTTGCCGCTGCCACTCTCTCCCACTATAGCCGTGGTCTTTCCTTCCGGGATAAAGAGATTAATGTTTTTAAGAGTATAAGGGGAACGCGGTCCCTCGTACTGAAAACTCAAGTTTCTTATATCAATACCCTTTTTAGTTGTTGTATCGGAGTCAGGGCTACTGGGCGTGAATGCGACTTGATGAGGCTGCTCTTCCTCTTGCTGCACTTGCATATCATTGAGCCTTTCCAAACTAAGCTTGGCATCCTGAAGAGATCTGAAAAAGGAAATCAATTGCGTTACGGGCGAATTCATTTGCCCAATGATATAGGTAATACTTAACATGGACCCCAGAGTTAGGTTACCTATAATCACCTGGCGGGCGGCAATATAAGCGACGAGTATATTTTTAATTTGATTGATAAAGTCGAATCCCATCAACTGTAGCTGATCCACTCGCAGCACATTTAAGTTTACTCCGAACAACTTGATCTGGATCTGCTCCCACGTCTGACGTTTATACGTTTCATAATTATTTAATTTTATCTCCTGAATGCCATTAACAATTTCAAAGATAGCCCCTTGGCTTTCGGCACGGTTCTGAAACCGTTGGATATCCAATATTTTTCTCTGCTTCATGAAAAATATTGACCAAGCAATAGCAACGGTGGTCAATAATATATACACCAATAAAATGGTTGAGTTATAATATAATAAAACTACGAAAAATGCCAAAAAATTAATCACAGAAAATATCGTGATTAAACTATGTGAGGTAAGAAATCTTTCGATTCTATCTTGATCTTGTATTCGTTGATTGAAGTCTCCAACGAGCTTTGTATCAAAAAACCTGATCGGAAGCTTTAGTATTTTTTTAAAGAAATCTGATACGATAGCAATGTTAACCCGGGCGCCAACGTATAAAGTTACCCAGTTCCTGACAATGTCAATAATTACTGAGCCTAGATGCAGAGATATCTGAGCTAGCAGAATAATAAATACTATATGTAGGCTGCGGTTATTAACTCCCCTGTCTATTAATGATTTAGTTAAAAAGGGAAATAGTAAGGTGATAAAACTTCCCGCCAGCAGCGACAGAAATAATTGTAAGATATTCTTTTTATAAGGGGTTATATAAGCGAGCATATGTTTTAACCTCACCCCTTCTTGCTTGGGCACAGCTTGGCTGTAGAACCTTTGTTCCGGAGTCAGGAGCACTGCTACTCCTTTGCTAGACTCACTTAACCAGGCCTTTTCGAATGCCTCGGCAGTAAGCTTTAAACGCCCAAAGGCGGGATCCGCGATCAGAAACTGCCTACGGCCGTTTTTAGCGGCTAGTACCCCGTGAAGCACCACGAAGTGGTTTTGATTCCAATGCAGAATGCAGGGCAGATTATCTGATGCAGCAACATCTTCCACGGAGAGCTTTACGGCGATCGTATCAAAGCCAATCGCCCCGGCTGCATCCCGAATTCCTAGAATGCTGACCCCGTCCTTGGTGACGTACGACTTCTCACGAAGAAACTGCAGCGAATATGCTTTGCCATAGTAACTCGAAACCATCGCCAAACAAGCCGGCCCACAATCCATCTGATCGAATTGCGGGATAAACTTAAGTTTAGGCATAAACCACTTTCTCTAAGAACTTATGGTAGATAACCTCGTCCTTCTTCTTTTCATCGAAATCAAAAACGCAGTAATCTTCCCCTAAGCTTTCCAGGGCATTCTGACTGCAGCCGCCATTACAGATAGGCAAGATCTTGCATGAAAGGCAGGGAGTATTCTTGAACTTAGCCTGTAAGCGTTGATCTCTTTTCTCATTCCACACCAACTCCCCATTATCATTGAGCACGCCTTCCTTGTTGGCATCACTGAAGTCTCTGGCGGTGCACTTAAACACGTCCCCGTTATAGTTGATAGTGGCTTGCCCTTTTTTATCAGCGTAACAGGAATTGCGTAAGGTATCGGCTCTCCCACCTATGTATTCTACTTTATAGCCCATATCCCGAAAGGTTTGAATGTTACCTTCAATTTCAGAGTGAATATTCGTAGTTACTTGCCATACCTTTTGGAATGAGAAAACAATATTAGCAATAGCTTTTGGGCTAAATGCTTTAAAGTCTGCGGCTATATTTTCCAGACCCTGGAGTGTGTTTTCTGAAATATTAATCCTAACCGTGACTTGACAGTCGTTTTCGGCTAACAAGGAGATATTGTTTAAAATCTGCTTGTAAGAACCTTTGTTCTTAGAAATAAAACGGACGAGGTCATGCCGCTCTTCATCGCCGTCCAACGTTATTTGAAAAAACTTTGCATCATGTTGCGTGCAAAAGCTGACCATCTCTTGGTCAATCAACAAGCCATTGGTGGTGAAGCTCGAAGCAAAATGAATGCCTGCTTGCGCGAACTTGCTGTGTAAAGCCCCAATCAGCGGTTTAACGACGTCCTTAAAATAAAGCAAAGGTTCTCCTCCAAACCAAGACAAGTGGAAGCTCGAATAAGCTTTTTCTCTGATAAGGTTATCCGAAAACTTAATGATTTTCTCAATCATATCGTTGCTCATTTTAGAGTCTTTAATATGACTTTCGTAGCAGTACCAACATTTAAAATTGCAATTCATGGTGGGGTTTACCACCATCGTATAAGTACTTCCATCTATATCTACCTGCTCACGAATGTTTTTTACAACTTCTAATTCATTAAACTCATTTTCTACGAGAAACTTCTTTTTTATCAGGAAAGCGTAGAAATCAGGGTGATAGCTGTCTAGTCCATCAATATTTCGTTCAGAAACGGCGGCTTCCAACAACGAGTGAACCATAGGATCCAGAACAATAAACTGATCACTTAAAGCATTATACCCTACGACTTTGTCTTCGTACGGAAAAAACGAATTAAACTGGCTTGCTTTCATGATGAATTAGAGTAAAGCGTTTAAAATATACAGTAGAAAAAAGGAGGGGGCAGGGAACTCTCCCTACCCCCTCCTTTTCTTTAACTTATCTTAGTTGCAGCCTGTGTTGCTGCAACGGTAGTTTTCTCCACCCGTGCCCGTGCACTTATTATTCTGACAATAATCGTTGACGGCAACCTCGTCGTCAATAATAGAATCTGCCGCGGCAAACCCGCCTCTGAGTTTACCTTCTTGTCCTTCATGCAAAGGATCCATATTCGCCGACACTGCCTGGAAATTCTGGTTCATTGTGAATTATAATAAAGGTTGTACGATCAAAGTTTAGGGTTATTAGATCGCATATTGAACCCTTACTTGAACGTGCACTTTCAAGTAATTTTTTCGTTATAATCTATCTATTTCAGCAGAGTTGCTTCCCGTATTATTGGTGCCTCTTATTTTCTTGTTGCCGAAACGATATTGCAGTGACACGGTGGCAGCCCGACGGTCATAATAATTATTACTAAGTAAAGTAACATTATTGTAGTTAGCAACATATTTATTTCTTTGAGATCTAAAAATATCTGAAACCCCCACGCGAGCAGTAACTTTCTTCTTTAAAATCAGAGTTTGCAGAGCTAAATTAAGATTTGAAAAACCCTGCACTTTATAAACGCCATCTAAATAAGGCGAATTGTAAGTAAATAAAACATTTAGCTTCATTCCCATCTTGTTATTAAGCACTATGGTATTTTGGGAGGAAGCATAAAACCCAACTTGTTTAAGGCGTGAATCGGTGAACTCTAGATTTGATAGTATGGCATAATGGTAGCCATTAATCATGTTGGTAGATTCAAACCACTTCAGCTTATTGTATATGTATGTAATGTTTATTCCGTAAGTTCGAACGTTATAATAGTTTAAGGGGATGGTTGCTTGAAGGCCCTCCGAGTCGATGGTAGTGATCTCCTTCATGCTATTGGAGCTTCTCAAATAATCAACCGAAAAAATCAGGCTTTCCGAATGCGTGTAAGCCAATTCCAAGTTATGACTTAGGGTGGGCAGCAGATGGGGGTTGCCACTTTCGTACGAGTAGGGGCTATCGTACCACCTGAAGGGATTTAACAATCTATAATAAGGGCGGCTAATCCGGCGGCCATAGTTAAACGACCAAGATTGCAGGTCATTTATTTTATAGGCGGCATGTACCGACGGGAAAAGCTTCAGGTATTGTAAATCCGTACTACGACCTTGCCGCGACTGGCCAGTGATGTCCGTTCTTTCTAGGCGTAGTCCGCCTTGTACCTGAAGCTGTTTAGATATTTTTTTATCCGCGTTGAAGTAGAGCGCCTGAATATTTTCTTGGTAGTCAAACTCATCCTTAACGCTGGAGATGGGAGGCTCTTCGGTGCCAATGCTGGCTCTACCTAGGTAGCTTTTCACGGTCGTGTAAGCCGCTTTGGCGCCCCAGCTTAATGCCGCAAACCGGACGGGATATTCGACGTCCACTTTGGCCGAATAAGTATTAATATCTCGATCAGTGTTTATAGAAAGGGTAGAATAAGAGGGCAAATTGTTGCCCCCATCACTGCGAATACTATTAATGAATGTGTTACTGGTTAGTGTGTTCCCGAAATAGTCTAAATTTACTAGGGCCTTGCGGCCTAGCGTATCAAGCGCCAGGTTGTAGTGCAGGTTGGCTGCTAAAAAGGCCCCGTCCGTTGCATTACGTAGTGACGAGCTCTGCGCCGATATAACTTGCTCATTTATATTCCAGGTATGCAGTTCACGTTTTTGCACTTTATCCGGGGAGCTTAAAGTGGACAGCAACTCTACCCCCAAGACGCGGCCTGGTCGAAGCTTATAATCGGCCGCCAGCCGAGCAGTTACAGATTTATTGTATTCTCTTCGCTGAGCATAGTCATTTCGCGTAGTTTCGTAAGTAACGAATTGTAATTTTTCAATTGGCTTAATTGATCCATAATTGCCACTTAGGGAGGAACTGACCGTCCACTTGCCCTGATTCATATTCAGGGACGTACTTCCATTTCCGGAAGTATACGCTGCCTGAGCCAGGCGTCCGCTGGCTGAACCGGAAAAGCTGTTTAAGGATACCGTCTTCAACTTTATATTAATAAGCCCACTATTACCTTCCGCATCGTATTTAGCAGGAGGTGTGGTAATTACCTCAATGCTGGCGATGTCATTGGAAGGCAAGGCCTTTAAAAAATCGCGTAATTCATCTCCGGCTAGCGTCAGCAACCGATCATTTAGCATGACGCGGGTCACGCCTTTGCCAATAATATTGATCGACCCATTCGAAGAGAATACTCCGGGCGTCATAGTTACTGCCTCAAAGGCATCCGTATTGGATACGGCTAAGCTGTTTTCAATATTGAATACATAGCGATCGACCTTTCTCTCGATTAGCGGCTTCTTACCAAGAATAACGACCTCTTTAATCTTATTCTGACTTGGGCTTAGCTGCACATTTACTGTACTATCGCAAGCCGTCTGGAACACAAGCTTATGTTCTTCATAGCCTAACCCTTTATAAAGCAATTCAAAGGGAGCCTCGGCCGCTATAGTGATTTGGTATTTTCCATTGTCGTCCGCAGTTACGGCGTTTACTACTTTGCCTTCTTTGAAAGCGATCACTGAAGCGAAGTTTACTGCCTCTGCCTTCAGGTTTGTAATGGTGCCGCTTACCCTACTCTGGCTTAAGCACGCAGCCCAGGGTATAAGCCAAAGAAGAGCCGTCAGGAATCGATGAAACCACTTCATAAAAGCACGAACGATAAGAAAGCACACGACTGCTAACAGCATAAAAGCACGTTGTGCACTTGCTGCTAGAAAGGATATTGAGGGTCACGGACAGTCAGGAACCCCTAAGCACTGGAGCGTGCCAAGGATCAGACAACTCGAGAGTTGTGACCAATAATTGCAGTAGGTAGGTCGGTTATAGCAGCGGATCATAGAGCAGCCGACATCTGCTTATCACAAGTATATATATAGTTTAAGAGTCTTACAATAATTGTTGGTAAAATCTTAAAAAAAACTTTAAAATAAATATACAAGCCCACTACATCTTTATTTATATCGCTCATTTTCAGTGTTTTAATACAAAGGCCCTTTTATATTAAGTAGTCAGCCACCACTTGCTAAGAACACTCTCTTTTTTCGTGGGCATTTCTACTCCAACCAGACATCGTGTTATAAGGCTATGCTATCGTTGATTATTAAAGTCAGCGCCACGTTTGTTAAATGGACCGTTTAACGACTGTGAAATATGCGAAATCGGGGTTGCTTTTGCCCAACCTTCTCCCCCCGGCATGAAATCTTACGTCGCCTACCTGCGCGTCTCTACCCAGAAGCAAGGCCAGTCCGGCCTCGGCCTCGCCGCCCAGCGGGCCGCGGTAGGGACGTCCACCCCGGCGGCCTACTTGCTCGGGGAGTTTGTCGAAGTGGAATCGGGCAAGAAGAACGAGCGCCCCCAGCTCCAGGCGGCCACGTCCACGGGCGTACCCTCCACATCGCTTTTCAATTCTTGCTCCTTGTCCATTGCCAACTGATTCTCAGGAACCGAGCCAGCCGAGCTGCTATTGTTGAAGCCCAACGCGCCGTCTTTCTGGAAATCGTAGAGTTGAAGAACCGGCCGATTTATGTAGACTAACCGCCCCATCCAGTACTTGGAACCGGAGCGAATGAGCATGGGGGTAGGCGGCGCGTTTTTACGCTTAGCGCGCACAAAAACGGCGTTGGCTTCGATTTTAACCAGATAGTTGCCTGCCATGCCCACGTCTACCAATGACAACGGGCCACCGAAAACGAGGTAAGTAGTAGAACTATCCGACACGGCCACGTCCAATAGGTTCTCGTTGGACTTAGCCGCTGATACGGGCCGTTGAGCACGGATCGACTGTTGAGCAAGCGGGCGCACTGTTTGCGCCGACGTAACCGAGATAGGGAGCAGTGGCAGCACAAGGCTCAGCAGCACCGCAGGGAGGAAGGATGAGGTGGTCTAGTTACGCTGGACAGTTTAGGGCGTTAGGTTGAAGAAGCTGTTGGTGAGCATGATAGGGCGTTTGGTAGTCAATGCTAGAGTGCAAGCGCTCGTGATTATAATAATCAAAATAGTCGGCGACGCTGGCTTGCGCGTCCGAGAGATCGGCAAAAACGGGCCACTCGCGTACTTCGAGCACCTCGGTTTTGAGCCGGGGCCAGAGGCGCTCGGCCTGCGCGTTGTCGTAGCACTCGCCGCTGCGGCTCTGCGAGCGCACGGCCTGGTGGTCGTAGAGCAACTGGCGGTAGGCGTTGCCGCAGTACTGGCCGCCCCGGTCCGAGTGAATGGGGCTTTTCTTATTCCCATTATTTACTTGTAGAGCAACCTGAGAGCTTATTAATAGTTTTTATAACCTGCATTAGAAGCTTTAGGACTGCATGCTAGCCTTTATAAATGTAGTTAGTAAGGACCAGCAAGGGGACCCAACGGCCAAGAGCAGGGCTTATTTGCGTTATAAAGACTATTATCCGACCAGTTGCGGCACTAATGGTTGAGCTCTGTCGATGCGAAGTAATAGATTTTATAAGCTAGAAATCAGGCAGACAATCCCACAAACCAATGACTGCATGTTTCAGCAGTTCCTGCAAATAGCTCAAGGCTAGCCCAGTTATAGCAAATCCTTTAGCCACATGGTACAATGCGGAATACTACATTGCGCTTATCCCTCCCGGCTGGCTTTGCTGTTGCAGCGCGATGGCCTGATCTTGGGAGCCATTGCTACCGAGCTCAACGCCCATGGCTATCGCACCCGCTGGGGAGGGTCCTTTCACAAAGCCACCGTATTGCGTTTGTTGCGGCCTCTACCAAGAACTCAGGAAACGGGTAGTCGAGAGCTACCTTCTATGGAGGTGAAAGGTCAAGCAGGAAAGCGTGCGAACTACTAATCCTAGTCGTACCTGAATGTATCCTCAGTTTTGTTGTAGCAAAAGCCGAAATGCTTTTAATGTCGACCGGCTAGCTACAGCCTAAGGTACGTACTGCAATACGCCTTCTACCAACTCCAGTTGATGAATGTCGTATTTGCGGCCTCCTGAGCCAGGCTTCTCCAGCTTTTGAGCGATAATTACTCGTTCCCCATCGGTGCGTACATTGATCATGCCGTAAACGGCGATGCTCCGCTCTAGTAGCCGGTAGGCGGCGGCCTTCTCTTGCTGTCGCTGAGCCCGCACGGCCGGTTCGGTTGCCGTTCGGATGGCGTCCTCCAACTCGTTGATGAGGGCCACTAACTTTTCGGGCTTGTCGATCCCCTCGCGGGCTGAACGAGCTAGTTCGGTGCTAAAAATAAGGGGTCTTTGGCCGCGGCCATTTTTACCCAGGGCCCCTAAAGCATCAGGCCGAGGATGAGCGTGCGGTTCGCCGTCGCCACTTGACACGATGGTCGCTAATGGATTGACGCAGCGGAGGAATACATCCAAAAATTCGTGACTACCGTGGTGACAGGCTTTGGCAATGTCCGCTTCGAAGAATTCTCGCCCTTTTGCTACCAGACGCACTATTTCCGCTGGGTCTTCACTAAGCGGATTCAAGCCGGTGTAGTGCGCCAGTAAATAGGCTTCGGATTTCGTATTTAAATCCCCACCTAGCAAGATGCGGACCTTACCGAAAGTGAGTTTTAACACCACGGAATGCCCGTTCTTCGTTACACCAGGACGGCCGAAATCGCGCAGCACTTTGCGGTCCGATCCCGGCAACGTTTCATGCACGGGGGCTAAAATCTGGATCGCAATGCTATCTCCATTTACTGGATCATAACCAGGCAGGAAGGCGGAGGTGCCGTCGGTGCTCACCATGCGGAACGCATCGACACGGTTGGTTTGCCTCGCCTGATACAGCATGTTGGGGTACCGCTTGCCGCCCCGCATGGAATCTTGGTCCACCAGCTGGCGGAGTTCGGCATCCGTATCAACTACTTCGGCTAAGTATGCCTGGCCCTCATGTTCTACCTTCAAACCCAACATGTCGTCGCCGGCTCGCTCAATAATGCCGTTGTGGCATACGGTTTCGAAGCGGAAGCGCTCGTTGGTGAATAACGGCGCAAAACCTCGATAATGGTCTTCATCGGGATGGCTGATGATAGCGTACTCAAACGGCTTAATGGTCTGTTCGTGATAGCGCAGGTTGAAGCGCCACGTCAGAAAGCGTTCCATATTGGCGTATTGGCCGGCGTCAATGAGTAAATAGCGGTCGTCGGGCGTAACGATAAAACAGCCATCACCTTGTCCTACGTCAATGAAATTGACTTCTAGGATGCGGTTATCCTGCATCTGGTCCGTTTTAATCCAGCCATCTGGTCCCCGAGCTTCGACTCGGCTCCATTCCCCATCGGTCTCTAACACGTCCCCGAGGTAATCTCCCCAGAGCAGGTCTTGTATAGCAGTGCCCCCAGGGCGATCGTACATGAGGACATGGGGATAAGTAGCGTAGGGCATGGCGTTTGAGACAAAGAGGTACCAAGGAACAAGGGAATTACCTACCTTACTTCACTACTGTCGTCACTCAACTATAGCCGATAGGTTAAAACCTCAGGAGATAAAGCTGATGGAGTGCTGCCATCTAAGTATTAATATATACTTTTTATGGTAGAACTTGCTCAACGTTTACTTATCTCTACCTATCTTCTCTATTATCCTAAGTTTTCTGTCATATCCGTCTACGAAAACGTTCGTGGCTGTTGCAGAACTCCAGTCAGGTTGCCAGGGATGTCATTTTGCTTTGGGTTTAGCAAGTTTGCGCCGAGTCCGCAACCATAAGCCAGGGCCTACGGGGGTATAGGCGGGAGCGGCAGTACCATCGCCATGCTCAGCCGCTGGGTAGGTTGATGTCTCAGCAGCTTCTTCAGGTTGTAGGCAATGGCTGCTATCAGCCTCGACTTATGGGCTCCGGCTTGTCCTCGTACATGGATGCGGCGTAAGCCATAGTGGTGAATCAAATTGCCAAAAACGGGTTCGATTGTGCTTTGCCGGACCCGGCGCATGTGCTGGCCCCGCCGATTCTGCTGCCGCTGCCACGCGCGATGGTAGGCCGCCTCGTAAATTGTCTTGGTGAGTTGCTTGCGCTTGGAGCCCGGCACACAGGTGGGTTTGAGAGAACACTGCTGGCAGTCGCGGCATGGCGCCCAATAGAGCTTGACCCAGCTGTCATCCGCCGTAATATCATACCACTGGAACGGCAATTCTTTACCCGCTGCACAGTGATAGGCGTCGGCTTGGGGGTCGTAGGTAAAGCCCTCGATTTCAGGCTTGTATTGGCCGAAAACCGGGATCCAAGCCGTCACCTGTTGGGCCTCTAGCAAGGCGTAGTTGGGGCCGTTGGCATAGGCCGTATCCGCCACTACATCGCGTAGCAGTAAGGCGTTCGTGCGCAAGCGTTGCTGCAACCCCGTCAGCAGATGCGGCAGATGCAGGCTATCGGCAAAGTCGGCTTGCACATGGCTAATGACGCCTTTGGCCGTGTCGACAGCGAGGCGGCACAGGTAGTTTAAGGCGCGGGCTTTGCCCGGCTTGATGGAGATGCGGGCGTCCGGATCAGTCGGGCTATAGTGGGTCTTGTTGCTCAGTAATCGCGCTTTTATGTGCTACGCGCCCAGGGGACCGGGCTCGGTCCGTCGTTTGGCTTGCCGGGCAGCTTCCCGTCGCAACAGGTGGGGCGCGGCCGTGATGGCCGGTGGTGTGGGGGTTATCCCATTTTCCGGGCCCACAAGGGTCAGATACGGTGCCGTAATGCCGGCTACTTGCTTTTCGCGCACACTATCGAGCGATGCATTCTCCTTCACCGGCGCCGAATCGACGGCTTGGGTATCACCGGCTACCAGCCCCCGAGTGACGCATTGGGCGAAGACGTGGTCAAATAGGCGCTCAAAAATAGGGGCGGGAAAGAGCTGGCGCGTGCGGCTCACGGTCGAGTGCCAAGGCAAGTCCTCATCTACCTCATAGCCGAGGAAATAGAGGATATCGAGCCGCAGGGCACAATGCTCCACTAAGCAGCGGTCACTGACTAGGTTTTCGAGGCGGCCGACGAGCACCAGTTTGAAAAAGACGATGGGGTCGAGCGAGGGCTGCCCGGTGTGGCTATAGAGTGCTTTCGTCTCCTCGTAGAGAAAGGTTTAGTCCACTAGCTCCGCTAGCTGACGATAGAGATTATGAGCGGGCACCCGCTCGGAAACTCGAAAGCGAGTCACGACTTTATCGAGGTACTGCTTCTTGCCTTGCATAGGGCCTTTTACGCATCTCAGCAGCAGATGAGCTGCGTGTTCTGCAACAGCCACGCTCCAATAAACGAACGAACGAGATACACATTTGCAAAAAGCTTATTGACGGCAGCTGAATTACGTACCCCAGATCTCGAGCACTACGCCTAGCCCAGCGGCGAGTAGAATAAACACTGGTTCTTTTGAGCTTGGGTACTTCCCATAGGGCCAGCGCGGTGAGCGCGGCCAGCACTAGCGTGGGCATGTCGACCAGCGAACGAAAAGCGAGCACGACCATTGCTTTGCTCAGGGCTTCAATGGCGGCCGCGGTGATGCCCTCCACGAAAGCTTTATTGCAGGGTACTGCCCATAACGCTTGAAGTAAAGCGCCGGTACAACCGTCAGCACGAAGCAGGGCAGAATCGTGGCCAGCGCCGCCATACACGCGCCCGGCAGGCCCGCGACTAGGTAGCCAATGAGAGTGACGGTAGACGACTGGATCGGGCGCAATTATGGTTACGGCCACCGCGCCAAGCAACTGCGCCTCCGTGATCTAACGGAACTGCTGAACTACCCCGCTGTGGAGAAAAGAAACGATAGCCGAGCCACTGCCAAACACAAAGGCTACTGTAAAGGCCCTTTCTTGTTCAAGACGTATAAAAAGTGCCGACCTACTGGCCGGCACTTTTTATACGTCTTGAACAAGAAAGGGCCGATAAGCTGCGCTTGTCCTATTGGTAAGACTAGCTAACGGGGATAGCGGCCTCTACAGGCGCGTCTACCCCAATCAGGGTGCTCATGCCATTGTCGAGAGGCACCATGCTTGTTATATTCTGAGTTGCAGCAGCTGCATCGGCTTCTGCCGCAGTTGGCTGCGTAAAGTCGACTGCCGCCTGCACGCCCTGTCCGCCCGTGAACGTGCCACTTGAGGTGGCTCCTACTCCTCCTCCAAAATAGTTCTGGTAACCACTGAGGTTAACTCCTTTCAAATTCGTGGCTACATCGGCAAATACCGTGGTAATGGGCACAAACCAGAGGTTATGGGCATCTGAGCCGCCGTTTAAAGCCACCTTGTTATTAAACCAGATGGCTACGCTCTTCATTAGCACCGCTGTTGCCGTCCACGGCACGTTGTACGTTCCGATAGTAACAACCAAGCGCGTGTCGATCGTCGTGCGCGGCGGCACCACCACGGGCAGCATCACACTCCAATTTTGCGTGTTCGTTACTTGTGTAGTGGTCGTCTTCGTGAAGCTAAGGGTGGTTGAAACCTTTGAACCGACATTTGCCACGCTGGGCACGCCAACGGACGCAGTCACCTCCACACCGACGGAGAGCGCATTCGTGACCGTCCAGGTAAATTGCTGCTGCGTCGTCATTCCCTGCGTGTACTGTACCGACTCTTGTATGCCGGTCTTGTTGACATTATTGGTCGTAACCGAGCTCTGTGTGCTCATCACCGGCGCTGGCGCGGGAGAGTAGGAGAAAGAAACCGGTGTAACCACCACCTGGTACTGCGGATAATTTTTCCAAAGCCACGAGTCTACTGCATTGTAATCGGTGCTGGCGGTATAGCGAATCCCTCCACCCTTCCATTTGGTGTTCATCCACTGTGCCCAAGCATTAACAATCGCGTTCAAATCAGTCATACAGCTACTCTTGAAATTGTGAAAAAATAAGAAATGAGAAAGGTGCAATCAACCCTAGCAAGCGAAACAAATTCTGCTATGGTTGAGCTTGAAAAAAAGGCATGGTTTATTGCTGTGTGTTTTCCCTGGCATTCTGCTCCTAATCCTAACTCGCTGCGAAACTCTTGCGCTAGCAACCCTGCCCTCTACAAAGGGACGCATTTCAAGACGCTTTACTGCGCGTAGAAAGACCTGTTTTTAAACCAGGTGTTTCCACTTGGAAACGAGCAGTAACTACTTGCTAAACCATCTGCTTTATATTTCTACCAGGAAAAGTGCCACTTGAGTTAACTGGTAGCGGTGCCTGACAGGTGTTATCCACACCTGCTGGACAAGCTCTGGCAACCCGGTTAGCTGTTGTAGGCAGCGTTCGCCTCACGGCTCAGTTATCTGACCGGGATGTCGTACCACTCGCCAGGCAAGGGGTGGGGTCAGCCAAGCCGGGGACGTAACCAGCCGCCAGCGAAAAAGGACAGGAACTGTATCCTACGCCCGGTGGCTAGGGACTTGTTTGAAAAGGAATTGGGCTGTTGGCCTGTGCACGACAGGTGTTTCTACGTGGTAAGCTTACGGTTAAATACTCTTCCTTTGGCAGCAAGCTGACTCAGACTGCAGCACGCCGATGAAATCCGCTTTTTACCCGGCCTGCCCGACTATCGACAGTTGATGTATTACCATTGGCCCCCTTTTCTAACTTTCTAAACCAGATTCACTGTATGCATCCCCAACACGTAATTCCCGAAACCGACTATTATGCCTGGGTAGAGCGCTGGAAACAGGTAGAGCTCACCAAAGACCGGTATAAATTCTTCTTGCGAGAAGACGGACGAGTACAAACCGGGATGACCTTCGACTTCGACACGCTTCGCCACCTGTTTTCGACGCCCGGGGTTACGTACGTGAAAATTCGCTTTGGCTTGAATCACTCCCAGGAGCATGGCCCACGCTTTCATTTGCTGCTTTTTGGGGCCGATAAAGACAATCAGGTGCTAACTCCTTACTTCACCTCCGCGGCTTTTAGCCATCACCACCAGTATTCGGCCCCGTCAGTTGGAGAGGGCAATTTACCGGCTATATTGATGGAGGAATGGCAACGGGAGTGGCACCAAAAAGTGAAGGAAGGTAGTATCGACCAAAAGATGTTCAAGGTCCATTATGGCTTTCTGCAGGGATATAATTATCCCCTCAAAGAAATAATGCAGGCCATTGGGACGCTACGAGGCCCCTCTGTTACCAAGGATAATCTTACAATTCATATCAAATTTGGGCTCCACAAATATTACTCCCTGTACGAGACCCGCGAATCCGAGCTGGAATACGTGTACACCTTCGGCCTGATGCTGTATGCCGAGGCCCCAACAGGCTCATCCCTTGCCCCGACGGGGAGCGCCGAAAGGTTTGCTGAGCCGGCCCTGACCCAAAACCAGCCCTTGGCGCTCAGCCGGGAGGAAGAGAGCGGCTACTACGACCTAACCGCCCCGTGCCCGCAAACCTGCTAAGCCCCGCGCGCTTTTCAACTCAGCCACGAAAAGTGGTAAGGACCTGCTCCTTACCACTTTTCGCGTTTCTTGGCCCTGGCACTATTCTTACTCTATTCTTGTAGCACGTCCCTTCTATGAACTATTCCGCCGCACAACAGCTCATCCTACTGGCTGTTATTCCCAATGCTTTCACGGCCGTAGTAGCGGCCATGAAATGGAAGTACTTGCCGGCTACGCTGCGGCCTATCGCCTTGCTTGCATTTTTCTCTTTGCTGATCGAGGTAATTAGCCGAGGACTGTGGCTTTTCAAACTCTCGAACCTGTTTCTGTGGCCGATCTACATCAGCGTGGAGTTTGGGCTGCTGGTGTGGCTGTATCGCCAGGCGCTTGGCAGTCGCTTGCTGGCCAGGTTCGGTGGGGCACTAATCGTGGGGATGGCCGTGGTAGCCCTCACCGAGAGTGGGTTGCGCCAGGCGCAGCCTACCCGAATCGACAACGCGGTACGCCTGCTGGAGAGCCTGCTGGTGATGGGGTTTGCTTTGAGCTACTATCACACCTCCCTGCGGCGCGTCAGCACGGCCTTTATCTGGCAGGAGCCGTTATTTTGGGTATCGACGGGTCTACTCTTCTTTTTTGCCGGCAATTTTTTGATTTACACCTTTGTCAACTTTGCGCTCTATTATCAGCAGCGGGTAGTTATTCAGTTCTGGGTGATCCACGCCGCGCTCAGCAGCCTGCTATATTGCACTTACGCCTATGCCTTATGGATCAGCCCAAAGAGCTAGAATTCGTGTATCTGCTCGGCATTGGCACCGTCATGATCTTGCTGCTGGTCATGGTGGTGGTGGTGTTCGTGATTGTGCACCAAAAGCGGGCTCACTCCCTGCAAGCGCATATTCGGCAGCAGGAAATCGAGTATCAGCTGCGCCTACTCCAGTCGGTAGTAGACTCGCAGGAAAGTGAGCGGGAGCGCATCGCCCAAGACCTGCACGACGAGATTGGGGCATCGCTCTCGGCGGCCCGCTTATTCATCAACCAAGTGCAGTACGAAGTTGACGCCCCGCATTTGCAAGAAATGACGCAGCAGGCCAGCCAGATTCTGGGCGAAACCCTGCAGAGCGTGCGGGTCATCGTGCAGCATCTTTCGCCGGCACTACTGGAACGCTTCGGTTTGAGCCAGGCCGTGACCATGCTTGGCGCCCGCCTGGAGCGGGCGGGCCTGCGGGTAGAGCTTCACGTAGACGAGGCCGTGGATAGGCTGGCACCGGAAATTCAGTTGGCGTTGTACCGGATTGTGCAGGAGCTGCTCGCCAATGTTACCAAGCATGCGCAGGCCCACTGTCTCCTGCTTCACCTTGGGCCCTATCCGGGGGGGATAAAGCTTGTCGTGTCCGACGACGGCCGCGGCTTCTCGGCGGATTTCTCTGCTGCGGCGAAGCCCGTCAGCATGGGGCTTTCCGGCATTCAAGCCCGGGCCAAGCTCCTGCAGGCCGAGTTGAAGATCCGATCAACTCCCGGCGAGGGTACGCACGCCTCCTTGCTGGTCCCTGCCTAAACTTTAACTTAATCTCCAACAATTTACATTTATCTTCCGGGGCTTTATCTATCCTTCGTGCTGCATCAGCTAATGCAACCTACCTCAGAGAATCGCGTGAAACTGGCGATTGTAGATGATCATACCTTATTTCGACAAGGCTTAAGTTACATTCTGCGCCGCATAAGTGCTTGTGAAGTGGTCATCGAAGTCGCTTCCGGCCGGGAGTTGTTTGCGGCCCTCTCCGCAGTGCAGCCCGACGTGGTGCTGCTGGACTTGCACATGCACGAGATGGATGGCAAGGAAGTGAGCCGTCAGCTGCTCGAACACTATCCGCAGATCAAAATTATTATCTTATCGATGGAGTACTCGCACGACTTTATCCTCGAGCTCATGCGACTGGGCGTGCATGGTTACCTGCCCAAAGACATCGATCAGCGCATCCTCAAGGAAGCTATCGAGCAGGTGCAAGTGAAAGGGTATTACATTGACGACACGGTAGCGCAAGTTATGCGGGAGGGTCTGTTGGTGAAGAAACCTACGACCCGCTTACCAGCCAGTAACTTACTGCTAACGCTGACGGAGCGCGAAAAGGAGGTACTGGCGTTGCTTTGCCAAGGACACAGTTCCTATCAGATTGCCGAGAAACTGTTCATTAGTTTACGGACCGTGGAAGGGCACCGTAAGAACCTGCTTGAAAAAACGGGCGCCAACAATGCAGTCAGTTTAGCTATGTTCGCCATGAAGCACCGACTGTTTGAGGGTATTTGAGAAGAGGTCCGATTGAGCGTGATCATTGCATATATAACGCCGGTACAGGCCACTTTAGAGGGAGCCCCATCTTAATAGCTATAAACCGGCACAGCGCATATAAAAAGCAGACGTAAGTGCTGCGCGGCAGTTTTATTAACCACCGGGAAAGGCTCGATAGTGGCCGCTGAATGGTTAAGTATAAAGCGAAGGCAGAAGAAATGGTTGTTAGATAAACAGGCCAACGTAGTCTTTGAAACAAGGCGTGGGAGCAATGAAGTGGTCCAGTGAGGTGGTCGGTTTAGGTGAGACAGAATTAGACGTTCGTTAGAAAAGCTTGTTGTTCAAAGCGATGTGGACATTCGTAGCCCAGCGCGGAGTGCCGCCGTTGGTGATTGTAGTAGGTGAAATAGGTCGCCAGCTCGGCTTGCGCCTCCGCAACAGAAGCAAAAGCAGACCGACCAAGCAACACCTCCGTTTTCACCCGTGACCAGAGGCTTTCGGCTTGGGCGTTGTCATAGCACTCGCCTCGGCGACTCATACTGCGCACCAGGTGTCGCTCGGTGAGTAAGCGTCGGTAAGCCTTGCTACAATACTGACCACCGCGGTCCGAATGGACAATCAGACCCGGTGTGGGCTGCCGACTCAGCAAGGCCCGACGCAAGGCACTCACAACCAGTTCTTCGGGCATCGTACCAAGCACCTGCCAGCCTACCACGCGTTTAGTGTAAACATCCTGAAATGCGGCCAGATAAGCCCAACAGCCATTTCGTAGTGGCAGATAGGTTATATCGCCCACCCAAACTTGGTCGGCTGCTGTAGGCGCTGACTGGTTCAGCAGGTGATTCGCCGCCACGCGAGACCCGTGCTCGCTCTGGGTCGTGCGGGGAATAAACGCCCGCGGTTGCACGGCCACGGGCTCGCGGCGGCGCAAGGCTTGTCGAATGCGATGACGCCCAACCCGATGCCCCTGCGCGTGCAGTTCGGCCCGTAAGCGGCGGGTACCGTAGCACCGTTTATGCTGGAAAAACACGTGGTATAAGGCGCTTTCCCAGCTCGGCACGCGAGGGCACATAGCTGCCTTTTGCTGCCCTGGCCACCCCCACGCCGAGTACCTGGCAAAGCCGACGCACGGGATAGTGTGGCGTTTGCGCCTGGATAAAGCGGTAGCGGCTCATGAGGTCGGGGGCATGAAGATGGTCAAGGCTTTTTTTAGGATGTCGCGCTCCTGCTGCAAGCGGCGGTTCTCGGCGCGCAGCTGGCGCATCGCCGCGCTTTCGCTTTCCTCATCGCCCACTGCTAGCGCCGGGTGCGTGGCTTTTTGCCACTTGTAGAGCAATTTGGGGCTGATACCGAGCTGCCGGGCCGCGGCTTACGTGCTCCGGCTTTCAGCGGCTAGACGCAACGCTTCGGCTCGAAAGGCCTCATCGTAGCGGCGGAGTTTGCGCGGCGAACCGTTGATTGGTTTTAAACTCATGACAGAAGGAAGATAACACCCTTTTATGTCTCACTTTCTTAGACCCCCTCAATCTAAGGTGGTCTAGCTAAGCCAGACAGAAGAAGGACATATCTTTCTTCTGTCATAACCGAAAAAGAACGAGGCATCGCTCGATAACCGGTGGAAGTACGATGCAGCTTTCAAAACTAAGGCCCTGCGCCTAGCCGACGAAAGCCGCTCCACACAGGCGGCTGCCCGCATGTTGGGCATCAATCTCAAACTACTTTATCGCTGGCAGCAGGAGCAAGTAATCGCGGAAGTAGGCAGTGTGGAAGTAGCGCGCGACCCAGAGGTGCGGGCCCTGCGCGCAGCCAATAAACGGCTGACGCAGGAGCTCGATATTTTAAAAAAAAGCGTTGGTCATCTTCGGTCAACCGACCCCGTGAGCCGCTACCAATACATTGCCCAACAGCAAGCACGCATGTCGGTACGCCAACTCTGCCACGTACTTCAAGTCGCGGCCAGTGCATATTATGCCTGGCGGGCCAAGACGCGCTTCGTAGTACCCGAACCAGCAGGGCAAGTGGCCGTGCGGCAGCTGTTTGTGCGACATGCGCGGCGCTACGGTACCCGTCGACTGCAAGCTGAGTTAGCCGCTCAGGGCCACCCGGGAATCGGTCGCCGACGCATCCGGCGTGCCTTGGCTGCCCATGGCTTGCGGACGCAGCAACCCCGCTCGTTTGTGCCGCGCACCACCCATTCGGATCCGGCTGTACGGGCCGCGCCCAACCGATTGCTCGACCAACCCGGCCCCACGGTCCCTAACCAAGTCTGGGTGGGCGATATCACCTACCTACCTAAACAAGGTGGGGGCTGGCTCTATCTAGCCACGTGGCTGGACCGTTTCTCGCGCAAGGTCGTGGGCTTTGGTGCCTCCGATGAGGCACGTAGGACCTGCGCGAGACGATGCCGGAAGACTTGGTCAGTGAGGCCCTGCGCCGAGCTTTGGTGGTACGCCGGCCACCAGCTGGATTACTGGTCTACTCTGACCAAGGCAGTCAATACTCGGCTACCAACTTTAAGATCTTACTGGCGCGCCATAAGGCCGTACAAAGTATGAGGTGGTCGAGTAAAAACAGACAGTGGCACGTCTTATCTTCCCATGCCCAACAAAACCCTTCCGAGCGGCTCGCCGCTGACCCGCAAGAAATATACGTCAGCTTTCAAAGCGGAGTGCATGCGCCAAGTGGCCGCTGGGGCCCGGCAAACCGACGTGGCCCGCGCCCAGGGCCTGTCACCTGCCTTGCTTGGCCGCTGGCAGCGCCAAGCGTTAGCCGAGGCCGTGCCGAGCAGCGCGGAGCGTGACGAGATGAAGCGCCTGCGCGCTGAACTCAAACGCGTGGAGCAGGAGCGCGATATTTTAAAAAAAGTCGTGACCATCTTTGCACAACCGCCTCAGTCATGAGCCGTTACCAGTTCATCAAGCAGGTTGCGGCCACCGAGCCGGTGCAGGCAGGTGCTCTGCCGCGTGCTACAGGTCAGCCCGGCCGGCTATTATCAGTGGCTAGGCCGGTCAGCGCGCCCAACGCCCGCTTGGGAGCCTGCGGCCAACGCCGCCTTTTCGCGCCATGCCCAGCGCTACGGCACCCGACGCTTGCAGGCAGAATTACGCGCCGAGGGGCACGCTGTCGGACGCTATGCCTTGCGCACCTGGCTGCGTCGCTGCGGCTTGCGCGCACTCAGCACGCGGCCGCAACGCCCACGCACCACGGTGGCCGACCCCGCGGCCGTTGTGGCCGAAAATCTGCTCCTCGGCCAGCCCATGCCCACCGCGCCCAATCAGGTATGGGTCGGTGACATTACCTACCTGCCCCTGGTCGGCGGGCGCTGGTGTTATCTGGCCACGTGGCGCGACACCTACTCGCGGCGCGTAGTCGGCTGGCACCTCGACCAGCACATGCCCACCGAATTGGTGCTTAGGGCCTTGGAGCAGGCCCTAACACTGCGCCAACCGGCTCCTGGCCTCATTATCCACGCCGACCGCGGCAGTCAATATACCAGCTCAGCTTGCCGGGCGCGCATCGAAAAAGCCCACGCACTGGCTAGCTATAGCCGGCCAGGTAACCCCTATGATAACGCCCAGGCCGAGGCCGGTTGGAGTACGCTTAAAACGGAATTGCTATCCCACGGCGGCGTGTTTGCCAGCCTGGAAGAGGCCCGCTTGGAGGTCGCCCATTACCTCGACACGTACTTCAACCTCGACCGCCGCCACTCCGCCTTGGGCTACCGCTCGCCGCATCAATTCGAACGCGACTTCCAAACCAGCTTATCTTAGCGCACTGTCCGTTTCTACTGGACCACCCCATGTACTATATTTACTTTTTGAAGAAAGTATCGAGACCTATTTGTAACCCTAAATAGGCAGCAATGATGGGCTTAGTTTCGCCAATATTCCCCCGGATTTCGACCCCTGCTGTTCCATTTAGCTTGGTGAACTTCTCTGTTATCCTGGTTTTTAAGAGATAGAATCCCAGCCGATCAGAAGTCGTTATAGTTCGGGTTAACCGGCCACCGCCCGGCAGGTCAGTAATCGAGACATTTCTTACGGGAGCATTCGTGCCTATTCCTATGATGCCCTGTCCATAGAAGTCAAACTTTTTGGGAATGGCTACATACGTGGTGTACCCCACCCCGAAGTATGCTCTGGTTCGTTCATTGACCCCCTGGGTATCCGTCGCTCGTGCAGTACCAGTGAAAGGCAGATTGGCACTAGCATCCGCAGCAGTATAGACCAGTGTGTCTGTTCTGGTAATGAATTTCTTGTAGGTGGTATTTTCTTGCGTGCTTAAGCCCTCCAGATGCAGCGTATAATAAGAGCGAACCATCCGCTTCTTATCTAGGTCGTTCAGTCCGAAGAGTAGCTGCACATTGTAGCCCCAAGTTTTAATATCCGTCTTTGATTCTAGGTTGTATCTATTTCGTACAAATCGAGTGGAATCAGCAATCAGAGCACGGGTGGTCGGTCCGATCAGAACGTTTTCACCATAAGGAGTTCTCCTAGTGGAATCGGCGGTGTAGTAGTTGTAGTTAAATATGCTGGAGTTTATCCCCATCGTAAATGTGTTGCCTATCAGCCACAACTCTGGCATACTGACCGTCAGATCACCGGTGAAATTTTTGAATTGTGATTTACCGAAGAAGTCGAAGCTGGCAGCGGTCAGTATTTTGAGGCTATTGTATGTCGTATCGGCAATCGGCATTATCCAGTACTTCTCGGGTTCCTTCTTATCGGCATCAGTGATGGTAAAGGTGAAGTACCTAATGAGCATTGTATCGGCCTTCTGCGCTTGAAACCGCAAGACAATGCTCTCATCTACTTCCCCTTTTTCAATGTCCTTGTTGACGACTAAATTAAAACTGGTTACAGAAGTCAATTCATTGAAAATTAATGAATTAGCAATCAAGTTCTTGTAATCACGACCGGGAGTTGCCTTTCCTCTATTGCGGTCTTCAATGCTGACGGTATATCGGTCAGTTGGTTTTATGTTCTTGATGTTAAAGAAGATTTTATAAGTGGTATCCGCGTTGACCTTGGGCTCAGCTAGTTTTAGTTTGGAGTCGAGTTCAATGCGCTGGGCGTGAGCAGCAAGGACACTCACGAGCAGGCCAAGGAAAACGAGTAAGTATTTTCTCATAGTGGTGAAAAAAGGGTTGGTATCGGGTCTGAAATATATAGGTATTGATATTGAGCGTCCTATACCTAGAAGTAGGTATTCTGCTAGGGCTGTAGCCTTCAATATCTAGCATAATGCCGAACACATCATACTGTGTTTGGCTACATCATCCCAACCACTTCAAAACCGATAATCTAATCGATTTGCAACTCTGTGCGGGTTAGCTAAGGCACCACGAAGTATAATTCATCCCCCTACAGACTAATAGTGTGGGAGTTGCCATTTCGTGGCTCTTTGCTGAGCTTTAATGACTTTGTTGTCAAGATGCCCTTATGTAGGTGAGCGCGGCGCTGCGCCGCGCCTTGGTGGTGCGCCGACCCCTCGCCGGACTCGTGGTACACTCCGACGTAAGTGACGCCGGGGCGTCACCTTGGGCAGCCAGTACACGGCTACCCGCTTCAAGCAACAGCTTACCCGCCACGGGGCCGTGGCGAGCATGAGCCAGCGCGGCAACTGCTACGACAACGCGCACGCCGAATTCTTTTGGAGCCGCTTCAAGGCCGAACTGCTGGATGGCGGCAGCTTTCCCGGCTTGGCCGAAGCACGCCTCGAAATCAGCCACCACATCGCCTATTACAACGCGGAGCGGCGGCATTCTTCGCTCGGTTATCACTCGCCCAACCACTTCGAAAATCAACTGCAAACCACGTCTCAATTGTGTCCAGCTTAGCTAGACCACCACAGACTTCACCTTACAGCGCAACGGGGTATACTTTGAAGCAGGATTTGCGCTGGGGTTAGGTATACCAGTAATATACTTATGCGATAAGTCTGATTTTAGCAACAGTCATTTTGACTTGAAACCATTTCAGCATCTCCTTTATGCTGATGCTAATGAATTGCATTATGGTCTAAAGATAAAATAGCTGCTTGGATACAATGAAGGCTGCCATCTATGCTCGCGTAAGTACCCGCGATAAAGGCCAGGACAACGAAAACCAGCTGCGGGAGCTGCGGGCCTTCGCCGAGCGGCTGGGTTATATCACTTATAAAGAGTACTTCGACACCGAATCAGGCAGCAAGGCCGACCGGCCGCAGTTCAAGCAACTTTTTCAGGATGCTCATCAGCGCCATTTCGACGTGGTGCTCTTTTGGGCCCTGGATCGTTTCAGCCGCGAGGGCGTCACCTAAACCCTTAATCACTTACAAAAGCTATCCTTATCCGGGGTGCAGTTCAAGAGCTACACCGAGCAGTACCTCGATAGCACCGGCATGTTCAAGGATGCCATCATCAGCATCCTGGCTACCATTGCCAAGCAGGAGCGGGTGCGGCTGGGAGAGCGAACTAAGGCAAGGCTTACCAAAGCACATGAGAAAGGCAGGGTTGGCAATTTCTTAAGCAAAAGTGCCCCTCCCTACATCCTGGTTGAGGGTAGAGAGGGGCTGCTAGGCCGAAATTGGTTGTTGTCCGCTATGGTTGAAGTACCACTTTCTGGCTGCGTAAAACGCTGCCAGGAGCGGAAAGCGTAAGTTGGTATATCCCGGCGGGCAGTCCTGTGGCCGGAACAACCAACTGGTTTAAACCAAGGCGTAGTGCCAGCGCCTGCCGCTTGACTTGACGCCCAAGTGCATCGGTCAGCGTCAATGTGGCCTGGCCGGCCGCCGCCGCTTGGTAAGTCACGGTGAAGGCGTCTGAAGCTGGATTGGGATATACCCCCCACCCGGCGGTATTGGTTTTGGCAACCCATGCGCTCAGTGGCCGGGCCGCTGAGTTGTCGCTCATTATTTCAATGGCCGATACTTTGGCTTGATCGACGCTGGCGGCAAACGTCAGGTCCAGGGCTCCGTCGGTGACGGTGACGGGCAGCGTTTCCGTGGTGGCCGTACGCGGGCCAACTTTGGCAACGATGTCGTAGTTGTCAAGGCGGGTGACGCCCTCCACTGCTACATCGAAGACGCGCTGGCCGGGTTGGGGCCAGTAGATTTCGGCAAAGTGCAACACCACCGTGTAAGCCCCATTAGCCACCGGGAAGGAGTAGCCGAACGTTCCATTTCGCTCGCTTTGATACAAAGCTGGATCGGCTGTGCCGCTGATAGTCACGTTCTGCGCGTACGGGCTCCCGGCAATGGCGTACTGGTCGGCGGCAAACGCGCCTCGGCTGGTGGTGAGGGCTTCGCCGCCGGCATTGATGCGATACACGGCCGTTGGGGTGGAGGCAGTAGACACGCGGCGCAGGGCGTTGTCAGGGATCAGTTGCTTGCTTTGGCCGGGTACCTGGTAGCTGACCGCTAGGTGCTGGTCACCGCCGTTCTGCAAGAAGTCGACCGTAAAGACATGCGTGCCCGCCCGCAGCCCGATCGTGCCCGAGCGTTCCTGATCCCCGTGCAATCCGTCGTTGTCGACCACCAGCTGCGAACCGATGTATAGCCGCGAGCCGTCATCGGAAAGGGTCGTAAAGGTGTACTGCCCGTCGGCGGGCACCGTAACGTAGCCGGTGTAATGCACGGCATAGCCGTAGGTGCGGAGCGTGGCCGCGCTTAAGTCGAAACTGGTAACCGTACCGGCTTTGGCCGGGGTCAGGGTAGTGAAGTCGGGCAAGGCATTCCAGTACCCCTCGTAATAGTGGTAGTTGAGGCCGGCCACGGCATTGGCCGGGTTCTCCGGCGTGCGTAGGCCGGCCACCGGTGCCTGCGCGCAAGTTGTCACGGTGCGCACGGAAGCTTGCGTAACGCCTGGTAACGCCTGGTCATCCAGCAGAGCGCCCCCCCCGCTCAGGTTGGTATTACACACCAGCGTATTATAGGAGCCGGTCTTGACATAGACCGCTTTAGCGCAGTTGATGGCCGTGTTGTTTTGAAGGATGCTGCCGAGTACGGCGGGTATGCCTTCGTTGACATAAGGCACAGCAGCCCCGTTCCTGTAGTCATTCTGATACTGGAGGTAGTTCAGGTAGCCTTCGGGAAACTCGGCATCTACGACGGCCGTTCTTCCCGCCGCTTGTAGGATATTGTCACGCATTTCCAAGCCAATCACGGAAGTACCATAGGTTTTGGGCTGAATGTACTGCACCGTGTGCACCCCAATAAAGGCACCATTGGTGCCATCCGTGTTGGCCGTCACAGAGTTGCCCACGATTTGGTTGTTGTACATCGGGTAAAAGCCCACCGTGACGGTATTGGAGGCATCATCGCGCTGGAGCGGCGTCAGATCGATGGAGCCACTCCCGCGTAGCGTGTTGCCCACGATGGCCACCTCCGTAGTGGCATTGTGATAGAGGGTGATGCCCCGCCGGTTATTCTCGAAGGTATTGCCCTGGATCAGCCAGTTGCGGGAGCCCCAGTTGAAAGTAGCGTAGCGGCTGGTGCCGTCGGGCGTAACCGCCCAGTCCTGGTTTAAATAGAGGGTATTGCCGTCGCGTCGCGTGACTTCGCGCCACTGGCCCATGCCTTTACCGTGAACGATCGCCACCACCGGACGCGTAATCTCGTTGGCAGGATGGAGCCACGCTTTGTCAACGACCAGCGTAGAGGCCGTAGACGAGACCACCGTGCCCACACTCTCATCCAGGTGCGCGTTGGCTCCTCCCTCGGCAATAATGGCTTCGCCATCATTGATGTTCTGCGGGGCACCGTTAATGACTTTGTAGCTGTTGTTGAGGTTGGCCACGTTGCGCGCAAACTCGAAAGTTGCCAAGTGGTTCACCAGCGTATTCTGACTTGTATTCGTCCACCGGGCACTGCCATCGCGGTTGATCTCATTATTCTCGACCACCAGATTCTCACAGGCACCCGTTTTGGCGTTGTTGCACATCAGTCCACCCGTTGCAAAGGTGAGCTTGTTATTGGCGAACACAACATTTTTGCTGCCATCCAAACGCACCGTACCCGAGTAACCTTTCGTGGCAAAGGTGTTGCCCTGGGTGAACTCGCAACGCAGGATGCACACCTTATTGTAGTCGGCAATGTCGAGCCGGCGGCCGATATTCATCTTCCACTCCACGTCCAGCAAGATGAACTCAATGCCTTGTTCACTGTACATATTCGTATCCCAGGTGCCGTCGTTGGAGACGTTTTCCAGTGTCAGATTCACCAGGCCACACGTTGTTTTTCCGTTGTCCAGGTGCACGCCCTGGCCCGTCCCCGCAAAACCGTACTGAATGATGGTCTGTCCTTTGCCGGCCCCGCGTACTACTACGCGGTTGCGCATTTCCAGCCCCCCCCATCCGCTGGCCATCAGCTTATAGGTGCCGGCGGGCAGATACACTTCCCCGCCCCCGTTTGCTTCGGCCCGGTCCAGCGCTTCCTGAATGGCCGGCCGGTCGTCGGCTACGCCGTTCCCGATGGCGCGAACCGAAAGCCGGGTGTCGGTTTTCACGTTGTAGACATTCCCACTGGAAATGAACTTGTGGCCCCAGGCAACCGGCAGATTATAGGGGTTGGTGCCGGCGGTAATGACCGTCAGCGGTTGGTCCACCTTGGTTTCGCCCCCGCCCCCCGTGGCCAGATATACGTCGTACATTTTGTTTACCGTCAAACTGGCCGGTACGTTCACCACCACTTTATAGGCATCCAACCCGGTAGGGCTGATGCTGGCGATGGTCGATTGGTTGTTGTCCCGCTCTACAAAGCGCACCTGAAGGTTTGCGTTGGGCACGCTTAAATTCCGCCCGAACAAGCGCACGGTCCCCCCCGGAATAACCTCCGGGGAATCATAATGCATACCCCGGGCCTGGTTGATGAATACGGAGGCGCTACGCTGTGCCGCGTCCTCAACCCAGACTTGGTAAAGGCCCACTGAAAACGTAGAAGGCACTTGTATGGTGGCTTGTCCAGCGCTTTGGATCAGGGCGGGTACAACTTCCGCCCGGCCACTGCCGCTTAAATGAATCTGGGCCGTGGGCCCGAAGCTGCCTTGCAGGCTGATGGCTTCGCCGGGTTTGGCCGAGGGACTCGCGTTGAAAATGGCGAGCTGGGCCGCCGCCGTGAGCGGCCGGCCGTAGCTGCCTAATAGCACGAGGAGTGCAAGCAATAACCGATGGCCGGAAAACTGGAGATAAGCGTGTTGCATAGAACTGGAAAATGGAATAAAGAAACTCGGAAAAGCATCAGCTAAAAGCAAACGAGAGGGCCAGCAGCTTAGATGGAAATGTCGTCGCGCTGCCGGCTCTCGGGGGAGGTAATCGATTAGGGAGAATGGCAACCAAGCATTTACGAGGCAAGTCAAGAGGAGGTAAAAGGAAAGCCGTTTGCTGCTCTGCCGGCCACCAGGTGGCAGTCCGGCCGTGGCAGTAGAGCGGACGATATGAGGTGAGTTGACGTCGTCCCTGCCTTGCTTGCGCTGGGCTTAGCGCTGAATTAAGACTTTTTGTTGTTGAACGGGCAAGCCGGGCGCGCTGAGGGTCAGGTGGTAGAGCCCCGGCCGCCAAGTATCGACGGGTAGCAGGAAGTGATTGCGGCCAGCGTGCAGAGGCAGCGTTGTACGCTGTACCATTCGTCCCAGGGCATCAGTTGCCGTCAGGCTGGCGCTGCCCGCACTGGTGGCCGAGTAGGTAAGGGTGAGCGCCGTTTGGGCCGGGTTAGGATACGCCTGCAACAGCGGGGCTCGGCTGCCGAAGGCTTGCTCCTGCGCCAGCGGCTGCGTCAGTGTACGGCGGCTCCCGTTGCCGCTCACAATTTCAATGGCCGACACCTTGGCCAGGTTCACGCTGGCCAGGAAATCGATATCGAGCGATTCGTCGGTGACGGTGACGGGCAGCGTTTCGGTGATGGCCGTCAAGGGCCCGACCCGGGCCACAATATCGTAGTCGTCGAGGCGGGTGGCGCCCTCCAGTGCCACGTCGAATACGCGTTGGCCGGGCTGGCTCCAGTAAATTTCGGCAAAGTGCAGCACGACCGTGTAGGAGCCGTTGGCGACCGGGAAAGAATAGCGGAAGTTGCCGTTGTGCTCGCTTTGGTAGAGGGCCGGATCGGGCGTGCCGGCAATGGGCTGCGAAGTAACATAGGAACTACCGACAGTGGCGTACTGGTCGGCCGCAAAGAGGCCCCGGCTCGTGGTCAGTTCCCCCCCGCCGGCGTTGATGCGGTAGAGAACGGTTGCAGCCGCGGAAGCCGAGCGCCGCAAGGCACGGGCGGGCACGGGCTGCAGGGCCTGCCCGGGAATCTGGTAACTGACCTGGAACTGCTGCCCGCCCCCGTTCTGGAAAAAGCTTACCGTAAAGGCGTGGGTGCCGGCCCGCAGGCCAATGGTGCCCGACCGCTGCTGGCTGGCGTGTAGCCCATCGTTGTCAACGACCAGCTCGGAGCCGATGTAGAGGCGCGAGCCGTCGTCGGAAGTCGTGGCAAAGGTGTACTGCCCGTCCGCGGGCACGCTCAGGTAGCCGGTGTACTGTACGGCGTAGCCGTAGTCGCGCCGGGCCACCGTGCTCAGGTCCAGTTCGGTGGTCGTCCCGGCCTGCGTGGCGGACAAGCTACCGAAGGCGGGCAACGTTTCCCAGAAGCCTTCATAATACTGGTACGCCAGGCCGGCTGAAGTGGAAGCCGGATTTTCGGGCACGCGCAGGTTCGCCGTCCCGCTTACCGGCCCCACAGTGATGCTATTGGCGGCTACCCGGCTCAGCCACTGCTGATAGGCGTCTTCCTCCGTGGCGCGGGTGATGGGGTCGGGCAGGACCGTCTGCAAGGCCGGATTGGCCTGGTCGGGACTCGGATCGCTGACGTCTTTGCGTTGGCGCGATAAGCCATTGATGTAACCGATCGTATTGCCCTCTACTAAGTGATGGCCGAAGAACGCTTGTTGCTGCGCATGATAGCGAAAAACCGAGACGCCCGCGTACCCCGCCTTCACCGGCACGGGCTGCCCGTTTACTAGCGCCTCGGCGGAACCGACAATGAGATTGTTGCGGTAGGTGTTGTGGTGGCCGCTGGCGATGTTCATACCCGCGTTGGTGGTAGCCACGACCACGTTCTGCGTGGCTTCTACGTACTGCGTGGCGTCGGCCGGGTTGGCGGCGTCGCCGTCGCAGTTGATCCCGGTGCCCTGATGGTCGGAGGAATTCAAGTCGCTCGCGAAGGAACCGTAGATGTAGTTGTCGTGCACACGAATGGGACTCTGGGCCGTGCCGCCCGAGTTGAAGAAGTTGATGTTGTCTTCGACCAAGCTCTCGGTGGGGGTATTGATGATCCGGTTCCAGGCCACTTCCGCCCCGGCCAAGGCGTGCACCTGATTGAGCTGCAGAAAGCTGACTTCCGTGCCCCCCGTATTGCGATAGCGTCCATCCAGATCACGCGCATCATTGCCTCTGACCGTCAACGTGTGGGCTGTCGTACCGTTGCCGCTCCACTGGTAGAGATAGATGCCGGCCGTATGCTCGAAGTAGTTGTTTTCCACCCGGATGGAGCGGGCCTGCACCACGTCCAGAAAGCGTCCCCGTGACCGGTTGTCTTGGGTAGGAGTCAAGCCATAGCCGCGGCAGTTGCGCACGGTAATGTCGTGCTGGGTGCTGTCGGCCAGGATCAGGGTCCCGGCCCCGACCAATACGCACCCATCCAGGACAACGGGTTCGTGGGTGCGGATCTTGATGCAGGGCACCTGCGAGTCCAGACTGCGGAAGTTGCCCGAGTAGGTACCCCCGCGCTTGATCTCCAGCGGCGGACCATAAGCCACGTTCGGGGCCTGCGCCCAAGCACGAGTGGCCAGTAGTAGGCCCAGCACGCAGCCCAAGACTGCCCGCAGGGTAACGGAGTAAACCAAGCCTGGGGCGCTACGCAAAGCATGCCTGCCTCTTGACCGAGGAGCAGGTAAAGCGGACGAAGGAGAAGGGCGTACGGGTGCTGGCATAAACGAAAAGTTGGTGGTGGAAGGAAAAGACGCAGTAGAGCCTCCTCGTCGGCAGGTTAGCGACACGCAGAGCCAGGAAGGAAAGGGACGGCAAACGAGCTGAGCGACAGGGAGCGCACAAGGTGCAGACCTGGTCAGAGAATAAGCGAATGAGCAGCGCCTAATGCGCCGCAACAGATAGCAATAGGGGGCAGGTAACGTAATCGGTTTTTACTACGGGCGCCGGGTAGTCGAAGTTGCTAGGACGGAGCTTGTGCGTGTAAAATAAAGAATAGGTATTTACTCTGAGGTGGTCGGATAAATCAAGACAGAATAGGGTCTACTCTTTCCAATGTCATGAAAGACAGCCCCCAACCCGCCAAACGTCGGCGTTATGACGCCACCTTCCGCGCCGAAGCGTTGCGCCTGGCGGGCGAGAGCCGCTCGACCCAGGCAGCCGCTCGCGCCCTAAATATCAGCCCCAAACTGCTCTACAAGTGGCAGAAAGAAGCCCTCACGCCCGTGGCGGCAGCTCGTGGGGCGGAACTGGACCCAGCCACGGCGGCCGAGCTGCGCCAGCTGCGGGCTTTAGCCCGGCGGCAGGCGCAGGAGCTGGATATTTTAAAAAAAGCCATTGCCATCTTCTCGGTGACCGACACGCTATGAGCCGTTACCGCTTCATTGAAGGGCATCAGAGCCAGTATCCGGTGCGCCTGCTTTGCCAAGTAGTGGCCGTGCCAGCCAGCGGCTACTATGCCTGGCAACACGCTCAACAACAGGCCGTAGCTCAGCCAGAACCGGCATGGGAAACGGCCCTGGTCAAGGTCTTCGGGGTCCACAAGCGCTGTTATGGTACGCGCCGCCTGCAGGTAGCGCTGCGCCAAAAGGGGCACCGGGTAGGCCGCCAGCGTCTGCGAGCGGCCATGCGCCGCCGGGGCCTGCACGCACTCCAACCGAAAGCGTTTACGCCACGCACCACCGACTCGACGCACGGGCTGCGGTGCGCCCCGAACCGGCTGCTCAACCAGCCCAAGCCCACCCAGGCCAACCGCGTCTGGGTCAGCGACATCACATATCTGCCCTTGGCCAATGGCGACTGGGCTTATCTGTGCGCTTTTCAGGACATGGCCAGCAAGCAGGTGGTGGGCTGGCAGGTCGGGGCGACGATGCCCGAAGCGTTGGTAACCAGTGCCTTGCAGCGCGCGTTTTGGTCCCAACCGTTCACGCCGGAGCTGCTCGTGCACTCGGACCGGGGCGGGCAGTACGGCGGCAATGCGTATCGGCAATTGCTGCACGACCACCAGGCCCTGCGCTCGCGGAGCCGCCGGGGCGACTGCTACGATAATGCGCAGGCCGAAAGCCTCTGGTCGCGCCTCAAAACGGAGGTACTGGAAGTCCGCGAGCGGCCCATTTTTGCCAACCTAGCCGATGCGCAAGTCAGCATCGCCGAGTATTTTGACTACTATAATCACGAGCGCCTGCATTCCAGCATCGGCTACCAGATACCCTATCATACTCATCAACAGCTTCTTCCACTTAACGCCCTAAACTGTCCAGCGTAATCGGACCAGCTCAGTGAGGGTGATAACTCGGAGTTGTTAGTGATGGAAAATGGTTGGCACTTTGGAAAACAGATAGCGGTTAACGACTCCCTGTATTATTCAACGAGTTGGTTTTTTCAGGATGCACACCAAAAACGGCTCGCTGAACTACTTTATGAAAGCCGGGGCCCCAGCAATGTTACCTCCCTTTCCTACTCTACGACCAATCAGAGTGAGGTGGTCTAGATTAGCCGCACAGAAACAGGACGTATATTTCCTGAGTCATGAGCGTAAAAAGCAGCAAGTCCACGCCGGACAAACGGCGCAAATACGACGCCGCCTTCAAAGTTGAGGCCTTGCGCCTGGCCAGCGAGAGCCGCAGCACGCAGGCCGCCGCCCAGCAGTTGGGCATCAGCCCCAAGCTGCTCTACCGCTGGCAGCAGGCCCAACTCGTGGCCGAAGTGGGCAACGTGGAAGTGGCCTGCGACCCGGAAGTGCGGCAACTGCGAGCCCAACTCAAACGGGCCGAGCAAGAGCTGGATATTTTAAAAAAAGCCTTGGTCATCTTTGGCCAGCCGACCCGGTGAGTACTTACCAGCACATTGCCCAACGGCGGGCTCAGGTGCCGGTGCGGCAACTCTGCCAGGTGCTGCGCGTAGGGCCGAGCGCGTACTATGCGTGGCAACGGCGACAAAAACCGGCGCCCGAACCGGCTTGGCAAATAGCCGTACGCAAGGAGTTTACCTGGCATTCCGCCCGTTACGGCACCCGTCGCTTACGCGCCGAGTTGCACGCGCAAGGGCACGTAGTGGGCCGCTGGCGCATCCGGCGAACGTTGGCTACCGCCGGCCTGCGGGCCCAACAGCCCCGCTCATTTGTGCCCCGCACCACCGACTCCGCCCCCAGCGTACGCACCGCCCCCAACCGCTTACTGGGCCAGCCCGCGCCCACGGCGCCCAACCAGGTCTGGGTGGGCGACATCACCTACTTGCCCAAACAGGGCGGCGGGTGGCTGTATCTGGCCACCTGGCTCGACCGCTACTCCCGCAAGGTAGTGGGCTGGGACGTGCGCGAGTCGATGCCCGAAGACCTCGTGAGCGAGGCCCTGCGCCGCGCCCTAGCCGTGCGCCAGCCCGCGCCCGGGCTCATCGTCCATTCTGACCAGGGCAGCCAATACTCGGCTACCGCTTTCCAGGCCTTAGTCGCTCGTCATGAAGCGGTACAGAGCATGAGCCGGCGCGGCAACTGCTACGATAACGCCCACGCCGAGTCGTTTTGGAGTCGACTCAAAACGGAATTGCTAGATGGCGGCAGCTTCCGCAACCTAGCGGAAGCACGGCTGGAAATCAGTCACTACATCGCCTATTATAATGCCGAACGGTGCCATTCCGCCCTCGGCTATCTCGCCCCCAATCACTTCGAAATTAACTTTCTAACTGCGTCCTAACTCTGTGCGGCCTAGCTAGACCACCTCAGTAGAAACCACCAGGATAAACCGGAGGTGGTCGAGTAAGCTTGGTACGTAGCTCCGTCAAAAAGAAGAAGCAGCTACCGCAAGGGGACCCGCAACAACGGCCCGTATTTTACGCCCTTCCCCCGTTCCGCATAGAATAAGCAAATCACCGTTTTTTTGAGACAAGAAAAGTGATTTAGCGCATTAGTAAAAGCGCCATTAAGCGTTTGTTATGACTGGCCACACAGCTTCAGAGGCATGCGTTGGCCTAGAAACTAGAGGCTTAGTGCGGAGAATAGGTGCTATATTTACCGCATATTATGCGGAGAATACAGCCTTATATTCATCAACTGCCGACGTGGCCGAAGTTTACTTGGCAGCCGGCCACCTTGGAAAGGTTGCTTGGCGCCGTGCGGCACCAGCAGGGGCGTCTACTTGGCCGGCTCGATAGCCTGGGTCTGGAGTTGAGAGCGGAAGCGACCCTACAGACGCTTACGCTGGACGTGCTCAAGTCCAGTGAAATTGAAGGGGAACTGCTCCCACCCGCCTCGGTGCGCTCCTCGCTCGCTTATCGCCTGGGCTTGGACCAGGCCGGCTTGCCGCCGGTTGATCGGCGGGTAGAAGGCGTGGTGGCCATGATGCTCGACGCCACCCAACAGGCCGAGGCGCCGCTGACCGCCGAGCGCCTATTTGAGTGGCACCACGCCTTGTTTCCCACGGGGCACAGTGGCTTGTACCCGCTACGAGTAGGCGTGTGGCGTACGGGCCCTATGCAGGTCGTCTCTGGTCCGATGGGGCGGGAACGAGTACACTACGAGGCTCCTGCCGCTGACGGGTTGGCAGCGCAGATGCAGCAGTTCCTGACGTGGTTCAATGCCCCGTTGGAGATGGATCCCGTCCTCAAAGCCGCCATCGCCCACTTCTGGTTTATCACCATCCATCCCTTCGATGACGGCAATGGCCGCATCGCCCGCGCCATTGCCGATCTGCAACTAGCCCGGGCCGATGGCAGCGCCCAGCGATGCTATAGT
The DNA here is from genome assembly GCF_036387835.1 of Hymenobacter sp. Taxonomy (GTDB): domain Bacteria; phylum Bacteroidota; class Bacteroidia; order Cytophagales; family Hymenobacteraceae; genus Hymenobacter. The sequence goes on from NZ_DASVSY010000044.1 coordinate 44,472, forward strand.
ATGTCGGCCCAGATTCAGGCCGAGCGCCAAACCTATTACGATCTACTGGAGACCAGCCAGCGCGGCCCACTAGATCTGACGCCCTGGCTGACGTGGTTTCTACAGTGCTTGGGGCGGGCGCTCACGAATGCCGAGCAAACCCTGGCGCAGGTGCTGGCCACGGCCCGGTTTTGGGAGCAGCATCGGCTCACGCCGCTCACAGAGCGGCAGCGCCGGCTGGTGCAGCGGCTGCTTGACGGCTTTGAGGGCAAGCTGACTACCTCGAAGTGGGCACGTATGGCTAAGTGCTCCCAGGACACGGCCGGACGCGACATTGCCGATCTGATCGACAAGGGTATTCTGCTCAAAGAAGGCGCAGGTGGCCGGAGTACCAGTTATCGCCTAGCACCAGAGGAAACTAGCTACTAAGAACGAACACGGCTTATCCGTTGTACGCGTGGGCCTCGATTATACAGTGGCAGGAGATCGGTCCAAAACTGCCCAAATCTTAGCTTGTCACGTTTGTTGAACGGACGTGGCTGTTGCAGAAGTCACTATGCCCCCTGCAGGCGAGGTATCGACGAGTAGAACCTACCTATAATGGCGATTAAACGAATCTTTTATTCACGTTGCATGGCGAGCCGACCCCAGTTCGAAGCTACTCACCGGGTTCTGCAACAGCCACGACCGTTCGTAAAATGACAAATCAGCAGGAATGCTTGTGCAGGGCTGTTAGACTAGCATCACGGCCCTACAATACCGTTTTTGGAAGGCCGAAATCAGTTGGAGAAGCTATGCTAGTAACCAGCCGCCAACCTCCTTGCAGATGAGCATGGGCCTGGGGACCAACATAGGCATAGGCGACACGCTTGAACTTCTTGACTAGCTTAGTCCAGGCGCCATAGAGGGCTAGCGAAGCCGCATCCGTGGCCAAGGTGCTTGCACCACTAGCGATGAGTACACCGGGTTGAAAGGTGCCACCAAGTGTTAGAAGCATACTCTGCGGATTGACTAACTGATCGATGAAGTAGCGTACGCCTCCTGCCCGTTGGGTGACCGTTCGCATGGTAAGCGTGGTTCCAGCGGGAAGTAGTAAGAGGCGGGGCGCATGGTTCCAATCGCCTGTGCGCGCAGTACCTAGCGCAGGAACGTCCAGCAAGGAAGTATAAGTGGGGATACGACTGGTCTCAAAGACTCCCGCCTCATAGTAGTGACACTGAGTAGTCGCCTCAAAAGCAGTAATGAGCTGTCGCAGATCTTGCTGCTCCGCGTAAAAAGTAATCTGTTTACCTCGCATGATAGGCACTCAATATAGACACTGCCTTCTAAGAGTACCCATTTCAGCCAGCATAATACTGAAGTTAGAAACAGTGCTTATTCCAAGGTGGTGATTATAATAAATCTTATGTTTAGGGATTATTCCTAGATAAGGAGCGACTTTACAAAAGCGCCCACTCGAGAGAAAGTTCTGTTTGCCTAGGCTCCTGAAAGCGCTTGACTTAGAGTTTGCGAAACGCATCTCTTTGCGCCATTTCGTAAATGAGAAATCGTAGACGGGTTTCGTAAACTCGTCCTGCGATACAGCGGCCTGCTGGCACCTGGCGCTGGCCAGCTACTAGGCGTTCACCGAAAGGAGCATTTACTTTTAGACACCTTCAATCACGTAGGGGCTTGATTCTTTACGCGGCTCCTTTGCTTTAGCTGGCGTATTGCGACATGATGGCATGTACGAACAAGTCAGAGCCTTCTCCCAACAGGTCCCGACGTTTGCGGGCCGCTACTGCGTCGGGCACTTGGTCGCGGTACTCGAACGCGGTGTCCACGCGCAGCAAGAACAGCACCGCCTCCAAAAAGGACGCGTCTTGATAAGACCACGAGACCACGTTGTTTAAATCGTGGAGTGAGTCGTAATAGTTGAAATAGAACAGAGTCGCAAAGTTGGGGCTCACGCAGAGGTTACAGTCATCGTAAAGTGTTCCGAATTCCAGCACGTCTTCGCCCCCCGGGCCGGTGAGGGGTGTGAAGGCGCGAAACCACCGGAGGCCGGCAAAAAACAAGTCGTGGACGGTGGTGCCGGTGATGAGCGTTTCCACGTGGCTGCGGCCCGGCGGGACGCCGCTCACCACCCGCACATCAAACTGCCCGTGCACTTCGCGTTCGTAGTCGGCGTTGGCGTACCGCGCGCAGCTCTTCGGCCGTGGGACGGCACGCGTGGACCTGTGCGACAAACTGTTCTATTTCCATCAATATCAAGGTACAGGTAGGTTTTCTTGAAGCTGGTCTGAGGGCACTCGCTGTGTTCAGAAAAAGGGTCGTTTTTTGGGACCGACGAGACCAGTGTCTCGTCCTGGAAAAAGTTGACCGTTGTCTCGTCCGGAAAAAGTTGACTGTCCGATCCGAAACTATTGTTGACAGTGCAAAGCCTTAGCGCGGAGGATTGTTCCGCGAACGGTGCGTGGTCGAAGTAGTGGTAATGGTTGCTTGAGCAAAGAAGCGCTTGCGTTGGTCAACCGGCTACTGTAGCCGGACGCGCCGGACCAAAGGGACTTGGCCATCCACTGCCACGCGCAGTAGATAGCTACCGGCGGGCAGGTGCGCGACGGGCAGCGTGAGTTGCTGCGGCTGCGTTGCAGGCAACGGAACCGGCTGCACCAGCACTACCCGCCCGAGGACGTCAACGAGCGAAAGCGTTGCAGGCCCCGGGCTTGGCAACGCTGGCAGGGCCACTTGTAAACTGGTAGAGGCCGGCACCGGGAAAACTGACAGGGAAGTCGCCCAACGTGGTTCCAAATTTTTTAGGGGCAGCACCGCCGCCATTTTTAAGACCCAAAAGTTAACAAGTCCATAATTGTACTGGGTTTTATTTCCTAAAGCAGGCAGCCCACTCGACGAACTGCTACCGGCCAACAGACAAGTTCCATCGGCTAGTTGGGCGATGGCATTCAGCCGATCAATGCTCTCTCCGCCGTATCGCTGCTCCCACACCAAGTTACCTTGCTCGTCCAGGCGCAGCAACCAGTAGTCACAATAGCCCCAATTCGGTTGGGTTTTGTCTCCGCCACTGCCCGACCAGGAACTGCCGCCCAGCAAATAGCCTCCTGCCACGGGGTGAAGGGCCGTTAAGTTTTCTTCCAGATTCCCCCCAAAGCGCTGATCCCAGTCCACGCTGCCGGCTGCGTTTACTTTTACGACCCACATATCCTTATCGCCCCGGCTGGGCTGGGATTTTTCGCCCCCCACTCCGGAAGTGGACGTGCCCCCGAGGATGAAACCGCCATCCGGAGTCAGCTGCAGAGAGGAAAGCACATCATCATTCGGGCCGCCGTAGGTACGGTCCCATTCCTTGACGCCCAGCGCGTTCACCTTGACCACCCAGTAATCCTGGCCCCCCCGACTCGGCTGCGTTTTACCCACGCCCATGGGCGAGGCGGAAGTGCCCGCCAACAAGAAGCCGTTATCGGGAGTACGTCGGATGATGCGTAACTCCTCATGCGCTGTTCCGCCGTAGCGGGTACTCCACTCCCGGGTGCCGGCGGCGGAGAGTTTGAGCAGGAAAAAATCGTACTCGCCATTACCATGCCCGTTCGTTTCCCCGGCCAGCAGGTAGCCGCCATCCGCCGTCTCGAGTAGATCATGCAACTGATCATTGCCCCCGCCCCCCACCGAGCGGTCCCAGACCTTTTGACCAGTACTGGTGGTCTTCACGACCCAGAAATCACGGGGGCCCACGTTATTTTCGCTTTTGTCTCCGTCCTGATAGAGCGTGCTAGAGGAGCCGCCCAGCACGTAGCCCCCGTCGGCCGTGGGGCGCACAACGGCTAATTGGTCTTCCCCGGACCCACCGAAGCGTTGATCCCATTGCTGCACCCCCTGTGCCGAGAGCTTAATCAACCAATAATCGCGGGCGCCCTGCGCGGCTTGCGAGTGGGTGCCGAAAACGCCCGAGGTAGAACTGCCTGCTACTATACAGCCGCCGTCGGTGGTCGGGACGAGAGCGGCCGGCTCGTCTTGCCCGTTGCCGCCATAGGCATGGTCCCAGAGCTTGGCCGGGGGCAACTGCTGCGCCAGGGAGGGCGCATTTGGCCATGTGGCCAGCGCCAGGAGCAGGAGTCTGCCCCAGCGCCAGACCCCCGCTCGAAAAGGGCTTCTATGCCGACCGAGCGGGACAACCAGAAAGTGCGAAGAGGGCGTAGGAAGAAGTAAATCCATAAAAGAGCATATAAAGGATATCGAGCAGGTAGTTCCTCGCTTTTTGGTTCTGATGGCGTCGTTTCCGGGGAGTGAAAATCTTTTTGTATTATTAGTTGTCAAGGCCTTGCGGAGCCAGTGAGGCAAACAGAGGGTTTGTTGCCCCACCCTAGGGCCTATCCCGGGGGTAAGTGCCTGCGCCGCAATCGACCCTAAAAAGATAGCTTTGGGGTAAGACCACGAAGAATAGATAAGTAACGAAAGTATATACTTAGAGGAAACATACAATAATATTAGCTATACAGGTGCTATAATAACAAAACAATTATACCTGTTATTATTAAAACGCAAGTTGTTCGTAGGTGATTTTTGCTTCTGTGGCCCATCGGACAGTTGTCTCGTTTGCGGCGAGCTTCGCGTAAGGACTGAAGGTACCCTCTGGTGATGGACCCATAGCTTGGCCTCTTGCCAAGGTCTACTTCAAGTGGCATTATACTAAGACCATTTCCAATGTACCGAATAACGGGTAGTGGAGTTGGAGCACTCAGCAGGGTCTACTGGCCTTACTAAGTGCTTGTCACTTCACTAGAAGGTTCCTCCTTAACACGTAACTCTTGAGCAGACGAGCAGTTAAATGCAAAAAGCCTCAGCTGATGCCAGGGCTTTCTTGTTGTCGAGGGCAACGATAGGATCCTAGATACGCCTTGTAGGGCGCAAAACTTGCTCCTCCTTCTGCTCCGTTACGGCCTGTTGAGGTGCCGGGTAAAAGCGTTCGTTTTTCGGATTAATGCTGCCCTTAAGGGGATCGAGTTGCATGGTTGCGTCGAAGCGCGCCTTTCCATCGCCAGTTACCATGCCCTCAAGCCGCACTGGTTTGCCTTCCAGCAACTGTTGCTGCTGCTCCGGTTTAAGCGTCAGTCCGTTGATCACCTGCGGAACCCGCTGGTTTCCCTGGCGCACGGCGACCACTTTGTTCATCTCTTTGTCGATGGCAATGTAGGCGGCAAACGGCTGGCCTTGGCTGTCTTTCAGGCCATCGGTGAGCACCACCCCGGTCTGCTGCAGCTGCTCTTTCATCGCGGGCGTAAGTTGCTTGCCCATGATCTGCGCCGGGATTTCCAACCGGTGCTTGGGTAGTTCAAAGTGCAGACTGGCTGTTCCTTCCGCATCCCGTTGCAGCACCAGTTTAGCGGCAAACGGAATGGGTTCGCCTTGCTGATTTCGAAGGCTAAAGGTGGCAACCAAGTCCGTTTTTTTGCCTGCCAGGAGCTTTTGCAACTGGCCTGTACGTTCCAGCTCGGCCGCTTGCACGCCCATTTTCGCCAGCAGTTCGAAGGGGATGTCTTCCCGAACAAAGGCCTTGAGGGCAACGCTTGGGGCGACGGGTGCTGGTGGGGTAAAGGTCGCTCCCGTAGCCGCGGCACGAGTAGTTAGATTCTCCTCGGCTAAGGCCTGCACCTTAGCTCGCACGGCCGGACTCAGCAGCGAGGCTACCCGGGCTTGCACGGCCGGCGTTGGCTGCAGATCGGCGGCGGAAGGTTTTGGCGCTGGCGTAGCCGGCGGCAGGCTGGCAACTACTTTCTCGGTGGGCTTCGGCGCCGTCTGCTGCGCAAGCGCATAATTCTCTGTGAAGTTGCTGACAAAGCTTACTACCACGCCATTGCGCACCGTGATATCGAGCAGGCCAGCGCCATCAAGGGCATCACCCGCCTTGCGCAAGCTGCGGGCATGCGGCAGACTTTTGAGCACGGGATCTTTCTCAATCACTTCCCCAATGTTCTTGAGCACCTTGCTGACCGACTCCCCTTTTAGGCTGTCGCCCGCTGTTGAGAGGTGGGTTGATTTTGCGCCCACAGCGGCACCAATGACTTTGGCGGCCTCCTCCAGCTGTGATGCCTCCAGCGTTTTACCGCTTTTGCGTAAAGCGTTCACAACCGGTTGGGCGTGGAGAAGGAATTCGTCCCGCATCTCGTCAACAGAGAGGCTCACCGGCTTTTTAGCGGGTTCGGGTACCTGCCTTGCAGGCGCTGGTAACCGTTCAGAACTAGATGGGGTTTCGGCTTGGTGTAGCATGTACAAATGGGCTAAAGGTGAATCAGATAGCTCCCCCGTGGGCGCATCCTCTCCTTAAAAATAAAGACTATTGATTGAAATAATCAATAATAATCTTAAATTCATTTACCCCATATCTCTTTTCACTCCACGGCTGCCGAATCCTTGGGTACTGAATCTTTCAGAGTAGAGGTGTTATCATCCAAATAATGCTCGAGCTGGTGTTTGAGAGAAACTAGAAACGAACGATCCTTGGCTAAATCTTCGGCCTTAACTTCAGCATCCAACAACATGGGGACTTCCGCGTTATTTTCCAGCAGGATCCAGGCGGGATTACAGCCCTTGCGGTAAAAGAACTGGGTGAGGGTCAGAAAAGTCTCGATGGTGCCGGCCCCATTCAACTCCATGCGCGCAATGATGTTCTGCGTGAGCCCGGTTTCTTCCGCAATGCTGGCTTGCGACCAGTTTTGGTCGGGGTGCTGTGCGGCCAGCTCCCCGCGCAGGTGAGCTAAGCGCTTGCCAATAAGGTGCTTCATTAAGGTTGATTGATAACAGGTGTGTGTGCTAGCGCTTCCGGTCGGTTGTTTGCGCGAGCCGTTGCAACTCGCAGTCCACAATATTCCCAATTTCCTCCTTAATTCTGCGATAGTTGGCTTTAATAATCTCCTCCGTGCGGTCCTGGCCGGTTTGCGAGTCCGTGAAATTGGCCATTTCCGGGATGTCCTGGTAAGCTTGCTGCTCCCGCGTGGTCTGCGCCGCATCCACCACGATCCGCGCGTGGAATACCTTTTGCTCGATTTCTTCCCCGAAGTTATCGGCCACTGCGCCTACGAAGGTGCCTTGCGTCAGGCTCGAAATCTTACTGGCCGGTATCATACTATCCAGCTGGGTGGACAGGCTGGTGCTCGTGTCGCGGCTGTTGACGCTCACCGACTGTCGCCGCTGAAGAATGCGGCCGAAGCGTTTGCTCAACAACTCAGCACTCTCGCCCGTGACCTGCCCCGAGATGAGATTGCCGATCACTTCCTGGATGGCGGTAGACTCGGCCTTGCCGTAATCACGGTCCAACTGGGCTTTGGTTTGAATGCCGAGGCAGGTGGACACTTTATTGCTGCGGGCGGTGGCAATCAGATCATCGAGCCCTTTCAGATAAATGGTGGGCAGTTCATCGATGATCACCGACGATTTAAGCTTGTCCTTCTGGTTGATCAACTTGAGAATACGGGCGTTGTAGAGCCCCAAGGCAGCCCCGTAAATGCCTTTGCGCTCGGGGTTGTTGGCCACGCACAGCACCTTGGGCTGAGCGGGGTTGTTCAGATCGAGCGTGAAGTCGTTGCCGCTCATCACCCAATAGAGCTGCGGGGAAGCCAGGCGGGAAAGCGGAATCCGGGCGCTGGCAATTTGCCCCTCCAACTGTTCCATCGCCTTGCCTTCGAAGGCCGAAATAAAGGGCCGCACGTAGTTCTCGATCTCGGGATACGAAGCCAGGATGGGGAACATCTCCTCGTACTCCCGCCCCAAAAATTCAATGACGTGGGGAAAGGTGCAGTAGCGGCCGCCCTGATAGAGCTTTAAAAACCAGATAATGGCCGCTACAAAGTTGATGGGCGACTCGACAAAGAACTCGCCCTGCTTCTCGATCCACTTCTTATTGAGATTAAGCATGATGGTAGCCGAGGCCTCGTAGGCGTCCATAATATCGGTCATCATGGAGGGCAGCAGCGGATTGCAGCGGTGGCTTTTGCGGGGGTCATCGAAGTTGATGACGTAGAAGCGCACCAGACTTTGGTACTTGTCCTGATGCTTCAAAAGCTCGTTGTAGGCAATGCGACTCAAGTCGGGAAACTTGAAGTCGTAGACGTACATGGCAAAGCCCTTGGCCAGGTGCTGCTTGATGAACTGGTTGATCACCGCATATGATTTGCCCGAGCCCGGCGTGCCATACACAACCGTGGCGCGGAACGGATTCACGATGTTGACCCATCCCCGGCGCTGCTTGCCTTTGAGCTGGTACGTGGTAGGCAGATTAACCGAGAACTCGTTTTCCATCTTCCGCTCCTCCTGCGGAAACGTCTCATTCTCCAGGTTGAAAATGTCGCTCATCAGGTTCACCTTCAGCAGGCGGCTAATAGAGTTACCCGCCCGCAGCAGCAGCAGGAAACCTACGCCCATCGTGCCGGCATACAAGGCCGTAACCGTGGCCAGCTTGTAGGGTAGATCCAGCAGCAGACCGCTCCCAAAGAAAAGTGTTACCCCTAACACCAGGCCCACCATAATAGGCGTCCACGTCTGGCCTTCTCTAGGCTTGCCACGTGTACCCAGACACGAAAGCGCCAAGAATACCAGTGCCGCCACCTTCGTCACGTAGGGAGCCTGAAAGAGGGCCGTTTTAGTGCTGAACCGCGTTAGCAGCCTGCCTGACCAAGCCGCCGTCAAGTGCTGCTCGGTAAAGAACCCATAGCAATAGTAGTACACGTGCAGCAGCACGAGCGCCACGCTGATCAAGCGCATGAAGTCCATGATCTTCTTTAAGCCTCTTTCGTCTTCCATGGGTGCTTGGGTGGTTAGGGTAAGCTGATGGCAGGATAGATTCCGACTGCGTTGGATTGGTGGGGGATGCCAATCCAATTTTGAATTGGCCTATTGCTGACTCTTTCTTGGTCTGGTTTACTCGTGGGGTCTCAGAGCCGGGGCGCCGCCGGCGGCGGCGGTTCTCATTTTCGTTCCGCTCCGCATCGTCCGTAAGCAAGCCGTTGACGGGGTCGAGTTCATTGCCAGAAGTAGCCGACGCAAAACTGCGTTGGCTGACAACCTCACCTGGCTTGAGTAGGTCCTGGGTGCGGTGGGCTTCGGGTCGGAAGGGTCGGAAGTGGTCCCTTAACTGCTTGGCTTTTATGCCTACCTCCGTGCCCTTGACACTGCTGGCAGCATAGCGAAAGCTGGTGCCCACGAGCACGCCTTTGCCATCCCGTTTGAGGTGGGTTTCAATCGCATGCTTCTGCAGGTGGGCTATTAGCTGGTCAAGGCATCGAATACGTTCATCCTGGAGCGCGGCGGCGAGTACGTCCCGCACGTGGCTGCGGGCTACTTCTTTGCTTGGATCAAGGTCCTTGGTTTTCTGCTGCCGTTCGGGCAAGGGGGCCATGCCCAGCTGCTGGCGAATCTGGCGCGTGGCCAGCACGTTGCGCACATAGTTTTGATCACTGCGCAGAGCCGGCCCGCCATCCATAGGCACGCGGTTGATGTAGATATGAAGATGGGGATGCTGCTTGTCCTTATGCTCGTACACGGCCACTTGGTGGCGCTGCAGACTAGCGCCCATCAGCTCACAGTAAAGCGCCGCCGCCTGTAGCTTTTGCTCGCGGTCGACCACTTCGCCCGGGGCCCACGACAAAATAGTATGCCACACGGGCAACTGAATCCGGCTGCTCATCTCGGCCACCGCCCGCATTTCAGCGGCAATGCCATGCGGGTCATGGCTGCCGATATTGGACAAGCTTAATAATTCCGACTGCTTATTGGTGCGGTCAGAACGCAGGCCCGCACCATACTCCAACGCCCCCGTAAAATCCGAGCCGGTAACTGTCTTGGCAATCATTTCAGCGTCTCCAGTAAGCGGGTGGCCAAGTCCTTCAGCATCTCTATGCTCACCCCGTTAAGCTTGCCTGCGTTAGCCAGGCGAGTCAGCTGATTGAGGTTGTTGCCTGCCGTGCTGATCTGCCGCCGCAGTTCATTAGGCACCTTCTCTACCACCCTTTTTCCGAGCGCAGCCCGCCGAATATACTCGCCGGTTGTTAGGCCAGCCCTATCGGCTTTGGCCTTAATTAACTCCTTCTCGGTGCTGGTAATTCGCAGATTGATATGCTGCTCTTTGTTTGCTTTTGCCTCGCTTGGGGGGGCTGATTTGGGTAGCTGCTGCTCTTCCATCTTGGCGCCTGGTTAAGTCTGCTTTTAGCAAGACAAGGGAAATAGCTTGCGTCAATTTCCCGGTTGCCTTTGGGCGTGTGAACCGCAGGTTTGTGCGCACAAAGACATGGCTTGCTGGACTACATGAGGGTTACTGAAGAATGATTTTAAAAGAGCCTCTGAAGATTATAACCTTATAAGATTGCAAGGTTGGAGGATTGTAATCTTCAGGCCGCTTGAGAAGAGAAAAAACACTGCGCTTAAATCACTTATCCGAGAGTGCCAGCCTGTAAGATTATAATTTCGCTGCCTTATGAAATCATAATCTTATGAGCCTAGGAAACCACGTGATTGTAACCTGGAAAGATTGTAGCCTTATGATTTCAGGAAGTTGGTATTTCACAATCTTTCAATCTTATCATTTTAGGAGTTCATAGGATTACCGCTTTGCAGAACTGTAATCTTGCAACCTTATAATCCTATACTCTTTCAACTTTACTACCTCGTAAGATTATAAAGCAGCAATCCTGTGAGGTTAATAGGTGGAAGGATTGTGAGCTTGTTAAGTGCATTGCTTATGCCTTGCCATTGGATCAAAGCAGCACTGACGTAAACCTATCAAAAATTTAATCAATATTATTGATAATATAACTTAAGCGTATTACGTTTGTGATGCGCCTCTTAACTGCCTTTGGCTACTCACTTTTACCGAAGGGTTCCAACCTCCTAGCATATGAGTAAGACGAAGTACATTTCTATTTCTTCGCAGAAAGGAGGCGTGGGTAAATCAACCATCACCACGTTAATCGCCTCTCACTTCCATTTCACTACGCCACTCAAGGTGGTCGTCGTGGATTGCGATTATCCGCAGTGGACGGTTGAAAACTTTCGGCAGGATGAGCTGGAGCTCTTTAAAAAGACTCCGGAGAAGATGGCTGAATTCAAAGCATTTGGCAAGAAGGCTTATGCCATCCTCAAGTGCCAGGTAAAGGACGCGCGGGAACAGCTCGAAGACTTGGAGGGAGCTGTTGATTTGGTATTGGTGGACACGCCGGGTACGCTCAATATTGCCGGCATTCCTGAACTATGGCGCAAGCTGGATTACATCTTCATTCCAATTGAACCCGACGCGGCGACCATTAACTCGACGCTGGCTTATACCGATGTACTACGCCACTATACCAACCAGCCAGATAGCAGCCTGAAAGGGTTCTACTGCTTCTGGAACAAGTTTGTGAAGAGTGAAAAACAAACCTTTTTCAACCAAACCGAAAAGATATTTCAGGAGGAGGGAGTCACTCTGCTAGCCTCTCGTTTAGAACAAAGCGTTGCGTATCGCAAATCCGAAGTGCGCTCAACGATGACGCCTATGCGCAAGGAGTTTTATCATTTGGGAATTAAGAGCCTGATAGAGGAAATACAAGCCATTGTCTTTCCAGTTAAGGAAGCCGCTTCCGTAACGGAACCTGCCTAATTCTTCTTGCCAACCCCGCCCTTACTTCCTTATCCAATGGCCTCCAACGACGACGAATTGGTTGATGTGCTGCAGACTGCCAGCAGAAGAAGACGCCCTGGTGGTGCTTCCGCTCCTGAGCAACCCGCAACCGAACCTGCCCCAACTGAATCAGTAGCCTCGCTAGCACCTGTTCCCACGACGGAAGCAAATTCCTCTGCGGAGCTTTCTGACTCTGCCCCGGCTGAGTTGGCAGCTCAGCCGGAGCACGACCCAAAACCAGAGCAAGTGGCCCCTAAGCCAATGGCCGCCATGGCCACTGACTATGCCAGCCAGCTGCTTAAGTGCGCCCGCGGCAAGAAAGGCAAAAGCATCCAGTTGGATGAAGAGAACCACAGTGCTTTAACTCATATTGCCGCTACCATGGGCGGCGTTACGATCGCCGACTTACTGCATAACATTGTTCGCCTTCATTTTCAGGAATACGGGCCTGCCATTCAGCAGCTGCTGAAAGAAAAGGAAGCCCTGAATAAAAAGAAAAAGCTGCCGTTTCAGCGCTCCTAGCGCCCCTTAACCGCCCTTTGCTATCTAAGTCCGCCTGCTCGAAAAACACAGGTGTTAGCTACTGCTTTGCCCTTTTCATTGCGACCTGTTACCCGTTTTCTTATGTTCAACGCTATCTCCTGGAGTCAATATGGCCTCACTGTTTTTCTGCTGCTGGTTGCCTACTACGCCTATGTGCTGGCGGTCTATTACCGGCCGGAAATCAGCACGCTGCTCAAAGGCCGACTAGGCGCAACCAACGCGCCGCCTGCTGGACCCGATACGCTGGGGCAGGGAACTGCTCGGACGCTACGCGGAGCTTCCTCCCTGATTGTTCCTTCCATTGTGGTGGCCCCTCCTGCTCCGTCACGGGTTGAAGCCAGTGAGCTGCAAGTCGAGGAGGTTGGTACCGAGGATTCTCCTCTAGAAGAGGAGGTGGAGAGTGAGCACCAAGTAGCCATGGGGGAGGTCGAGGAAACAACCTCAGAAATGGAAGAAGTGGGAAGCCTAGCTTCCGAAGTGGAGGAAACCTCTTCCCTGATTCCGATAGCGGACTTGCGCGAATTCGCTAACAAGGTGGAACGTGGGGAAGTCACCGCTGAGAATGCCAACGAAGTCCCCGAAGCCTTGGAAAATACGGCCTTGCTGCAGGACCTCTTCACCGCCAGTCTTGCGCGGCGTCGGTCCTCTCTGGCAGTTCTGGAGGATTTGTAGTCTAATCATTTTTCAATTACCCATTTTAAACCATTTTCTACTCTTACCCTTTACCGCCATGTTCACCAAACGCCAAACCCTCAAATTCCAAAGCAAGAAGATTCTCAGCGCCGCGCTGCTCGTGCTTGCCGCTGCTAACAGCGCCAACGCGCAGGGCGGCCTCGGCGCCGGTACGACCGGCATCGAGCAGGCCACTACTGCCATCACCGACTACTTCGATCCGGCAACGCTGCTCATTTATGCCATCGCCGCGATTGTGGGCCTGGTGGGGGCCATTAAAGTATTCAGCAAGTGGAACTCCGGTGATCAGGACACGCAGAAGTCGGCGATGAGCTGGTTCGGTAGCTGCATCTTCCTGGTGGTGGTGTCTACGATTCTGCGCGCCTTCTTCCTCTAAGAAGATGAGCCACTACCCGCTGAATAAGGGCGTCAACAAACCGGTCGAATTCAAAGGGTTGGTTGGCAGCCGCTACCTCTTCCTGCTACTCGGGGGGCTCGGCGGCGTGTTTTTGGGCTACATCGCCCTTTACGTCGCCGGCTTGAGTTCCTACCTAACATTGCCCCTGGCTATTGGCGGCGGCTTCTTTTGGGTTACCCGGGTGTTTGCGCTGAGTTCCAGGTATGGGGAACACGGCGCCATGAAGCAGCAGGCCAAAAGCCGGCAACCGAAACGAATTGTCAACCGCACGCCCCGCCTGTTTAAAGACCTGAAACGATGAGTTACTTACTCCAACCAGCCGCCACGCTCGAACAGAAGCAGCCCATCTACAAGGTGGAAGCGAACTGCCTCATCAGCAAAAACGCCGACGTGACGGTGGCGTATCGCCTGGAGCTGCCCGAAATCTTCACGCGCTCCCAACAGGACTACGAATCGATGCAGGCCAACTTCAGCAAGGGCATTCGCCTGCTGCCCATCAACTCGGTGGTACACAAACAGGACTGGTTTGTAGAAGACAAGTATGCGCCCGGCTTCGAGGAAGATTCCACCCTGCTTTCCCATGCTTATCAGCAGTACTTCTACGAGCGGCCGTTCCTCAACCACCACTGCTACTTGTTCATCACGAAAACCGCCTCCAGCCGTGAAAACTGGAATAGCCTGAGCACGCTGCTTTCCCGGGCCAAGATTGTTCCCAAGAACATGATGGACGAAGAGCAACTAGCTGAGTTCTTTACGGCGGTGGGGCAATTCGTGCGAGTGCTGGCCGACGCTGGTATCACGCTTACCCAGCTGACGGATGATGACCTTTGCGGCACGGAAACCACATCGGGCCTGCTGGAGAAGTACCTGAGCCTCGACCTGCGCGACCACGCGCCCTCGGTCGATATTGATTTCACGGATGGGCTGAAGGTGGGTTCCAAGGCCTGCTGCTGCTACTCGTTGGGGCGCCTGGATGATCTGCCCGCTGCCCTACAGACAGACACCAAGTATGGCCCTCTGAGCAAAGACAATTCTCCCTTCTACGTGGGCTTCGCGGCGCCACTGGCGTTGCTGCTGCCGGTCAACCACCTCTACAATCAGTACGTGTTTGTCGATGACCACAAGAAGACGCTGAAGATGTTCGAGAAGAAGCGTGACAACATGAACGCGCTGGCCCTCTACTCGCGCGAGAATGCCATCAACAAGGAATTCTACGACCAGTTTCTGAACGAAGCCCACAGCTTCAACAAGCTCTCGGTGCGGGCGCACGCGAATGTGCTGGCCTGGACGGAAAACCCGCACGAAGAAAAGAACCTGCGTGAAACGGTGGGCGCGGTCATGACGTCGCTTAACTGCGCGACCCGGCAAAATACCGTGGACATCGGGGCCTTGTTCTGGGCCGGCATTCCGGGCAACGCCGGCGATTTCCCCGGCGAAGAGACCTTCTACACCTTCGAGGAGGCGGCCACTTGCCTGTGGAGCGTGGAAACCAACTACCGCGATTCCTCCAGCCCGTTCGGCATCAAGCTCTCCGACCGCCTCAGTGGGAAGCCGGTGCACGTGGATCTGTCGGACGAGCCGATGAGGAAGGGCATCATCAAAAACCGCAACAAGTTCGTACTCGGACCTTCTGGTTCGGGCAAGTCATTCTTTACGAATGGCATGGTGCGGCAGTATCACGAGCAGGGGGCGCACGTGCTGCTGGTTGATACCGGCAATTCCTACAAGGGCCTGTGTGAGCTCAAGGGAGGCGTTTACTTCACCTACGAGGAAAGCAAGCCCATCAGCTTCAACCCCTTTTATGTAGTCGGGAAGCCTGACGTGGAAAAGCGCCAGAGCCTGCACACGCTGATTCTGACGCTTTGGAAGTTTGCCGATGAAAAAGTAACGCAGTCGGAATCGGTGTCCATTTCGACTGCTATTTCGCAGTATTACCAGCTGCTCGCGGCGGACGCCACCATCAAGCCTAGCTTCAACACATTCTACGAATTTCTGCAAGGACCTTACCGGGCGCACCTGGCCACGGTCGAAGTACGGGAGAAGGATTTCGATTTGAAAAACTTCCTCTACGTGCTTTCTCCTTACTACAAAGGGGGCGAATACGATTACTTACTCAACTCGAAAAAGCAACTGAACCTCACGCAGGAAAGCTTTATCGTATTCGAATTGGATAACATCAAGGATCACCCGATTCTGTTCCCGGTGGTGACGCTGATCATCATGGACACCTTCCTGCAGAAGATGCGTCAGTTGAACGGCATTCGGAAGATGATTTTGATTGAGGAAGCCTGGAAGGCGCTGGCCACGGCCAACATGGCCGAGTACATCAAGTACTTGTTCAAGACCGTCCGTAAGTTCTTCGGCGAAGCCATCGTCGTCACGCAGGAGATTGACGACATTATCAGCAATCCCATTGTCAAGGACACGATTATCAACAACTCGCACTGCAAAATCATGCTGGACATGAACGACTTTTTGAGTCGTTTTGATGATATTCAGCGCATGATGAGTTTGTCGGATAAGGAAAAAAACCTAGTGCTTTCCATCAACCGTAACAACCGGCCTGGTCCCAAGTACAACGAGGTATTTATTTCCTTGGGCGGGCGTATCTCGAAGGTGTATGGGGTGGAAGTATCGAAGGAGGAGTATGTGACTTACACGACCGAGCAAACCGAGAAGATGCCCCTCTTTGCTAAGGTCGAAGCGGGCATGCCGATGGAGGAAGCCATTCAGGTCTACGCCGAAGAATTGCGGCAAGCTGGCTAGAACAGAAGGGAAGAAAAGAGTAACTGCCACTATACAATCATGCCCTATGAAAACCACCGCTTTGTTTTTACTAGCCAGCCTGCTGTTCTATTCCTGCGGAGAAGATGCGGCTTCAAAAAAGCTGGCGTCCGATACCGAGGCTCGCGTGACGGCGTCTATTCAGCAGCTGCTCGTGCAGGCCGGCGACAAAGCGGGCACTACGTCCTACATCATCGCGGTGCACAATTGGTATCAGAGTGATGTGCCGAATCTGATCAAGCTCAATCCCAAGGCGGAAACTATCTATAAAACGCATGCGGCTATTCTGCAGGAAGTCGCGGCTAATGAACCGAAGCTGGTGAAGCATTCGAGCCTGAGACCAGAGCAGGCAGAGGGCATTCGATCTGGCTATAAAAAACTGGTCGACGAAAGCGCAGCCCGAGTGCAGGAGTTGTCGGCGCTGGCGACGAGTGAAACGACAATGAGCGAGGCCGAGCAACTAAAGTATGTCTCCGACCTAGCTGACAAGCAAACGCATCACTTAGCCCTAGTAAAATACTTCACCAAAAGGACGGCCAATACACTGGCGCTGAGGGAGCAGGAAAAAAGAGGTCAGCAGTATCGATTGGAGAACTTCGGCCACTATTAATCGGGCTGTAGCCCATCACACTTACTAACACTTCCAGGGTATGAAAAAGACACGGATTTTCCTGTGTTTGGCCGCGCTTTGCCTTTTTGGTAAGCCTGACGCGCAAGCACAAGCAGTGGTTTCCGCGCCCGTTTTGGAGGGCACCAACTTTATTCAGACGGGCTTGCAAGCTACGTTGAAGGCCCTCAACACCACCGCCAATAAGCTGGTCAATAATGGGGTGGTCGAGCAGGTGCTCACCAAGGGCTTCACCGAAAAGAACATGCTGCTGGCCAAGAGCTGGTACGACGGGCTGCTGCAGGTGAGCAACACGATCAGGACCTACCGCCGGGTGCAGCACATCTTCGAGCGGCAGGCGGCCATCATCACCATCTACTCCACCTACATCGGCAAGTTCAAACAGGACCCCAACCTGTCGCCAGCGCAGGTGCAAGGGATGGTGCGGGGCTACACTGTCCTGATTCAGGAGTCGGCTTCTTACCTGGATGATCTAACGGCTATTGTCTCGCCCCTCAAAGCCAAGATGACCGATGCCGAGCGCATGGAGCTCATTGATACGCTCGACGACAAGGTGACCCATCAGTACGACCTGGTGAGCTACTTCACCCGCCGCAACATGGCTATCTCCCTGCAGCAAAGTAAGGCGCAACGGGAGATGCAGCAGATCAAGCAACTCTACGGCCTGGCCAAGTAAGCAACATGAAAAAGCTACTCGGTTACTTCGCCCTCGGAGGCATGACACTACTGGCGTTGCCGGCGCGGGCCCAGTTCGTGGTTTCCGTCCCCATTGCGGAGGGCCAAGCCTCTAAGCAGGCGGGCCACCAAGGGTTTCTGACGACGCTTCGTGCTATTGGTAATACCATCGTCAAGAAGGGCACCGATCAGCAGGCGATCATCAAGCGGCTGACCGACCAGACGGCCCTGATGCACGAGGAATGGTATTCGAGTCTGCTCAAAATCAATTCCGTTGTCAAGGATTATAAGCGGGTAAAGAATATCTGGACCTACCAGAGCCGGACGCTCGATCTGTACACGCAGAATATAGGGCAACTGCGGCAGAACCCCTACCTGACGCCAGCACAGGTGCAGGGTATGGTCAAGGGCTATACCGTACTGCTCGCTGACAACGTGGGACTGCTCGATGAGTTGACCGTCGTTCTCACGCCGTCGGCCGCGAAGATGACCGACGCGCAGCGCCTGAAGTTCATCAACAAGATTTCCGACAAGGTGGTCCACCAGTATCAGCTTGTGGCCTATTTCACCAAACGCAATCAAGCTATTGCCGCGCAACAGGGGCAGGCTGCCCGTGAATCACAACTTCTGAAACAGCTCTACGGTCTCTCCAACTAACTGCAATCATGCCTCTGCTTTCTACTCTGCTCCAGGTATCCCTTCCGGTTGAATCGCTCAACCAACTTCTCGATAACCTCTATACTGAAATGCTGCCCTTATGCTCGGACATGATCAACATCGGCCGGGCGCTAGGGGGCTTGGGTGCCCTAGTCTTCATCGCCGGAAAGGTATGGCGCAGTATGGCCGTGGCTGAGCCCATTGACGTGTTCCCTTTGTTTCGGCCTTTCGCCATCGGAATGGTAATTGTGCTGTTTCCCTCCATGCTAGGTATCCTGAATGGGGTGCTCGGCGGTATCGCCAGCGCAACTAACTCGGTCGTGCGGGTGCAGAATCAAAGCATCCTCAAGTTGCAGGAGCGCAAAGCGGCCCTGCTAGCTGCGCGGCCTGAGAATGCGTCCTACGAGAACGACGACGCATTTGAGAAAGAGTTAGGCGCCAAAGATGTACTAGACTTTGGGGGCAAGGCCGCTTTGTACTTTGACCGTATGTCTTACACGGTGCAGAAGAACTTTCGGGAGTGGATGCGCAATGCGCTGGAATTGGCCCATGACTCGGCCGCGCTGGTCATCAACACCATCCGCACTTTTTTCCTGATTATTCTCTCTATCATCGGCCCCATCAGCTTTGGTTTTGCCATCTGGCCGGGCTTCGAGGGCACCCTGACGAACTGGCTTTCGCGCTACATCAATACTTTCTTGTGGCTGCCGGTGGCCAATATTTTCGGCGCCATCACGGCCAAGATTGAAGTGATGATGCTCGATAGAGACATCCATCTGATTCAAACCAATGGAGATATAGAAAGCGCCGATGCTGGCTACATGATCTTCTTGGTGATTGCCATCTGCGGCTACTTCACGGTGCCCTCGGTCGCCAACTGGATCGTCGCGGCTTCCGGGATGAACAATGTCTTGCGCTTCGCTACCAATCACGGTGGCTCAGTGGCCAACATGGCCGCCAGCACGGCCGGTGGGGTCGCTGGCCAGGTCGTCGGCCGGAGTGCGAACGTAGCCAGTGCCATGGTATCCGATGCGCGCCGCAATACGGTGCCGGGCACGGTGGGCAATCAGGGCTACAAAAACACCAACACGGCAGCTTAATCGACGACCATGTTCCGATCCCTCAAAAACATTGATTCCGCCTACCAGCAGACGAAAACGCTGGCCTTGCTGTTCATGCTACTCTGTTTTTCGGTAGCCGCTTATGCTATCTACGCGGCTCGCCAAACGGCCGCCGCCGCCCAGGGCCGTATCTACGTGCTCGACCAGGGCAACCTGCTGGCGGCCGTCTCGCACAACGTCAAGGAAAACCGCCCGGTCGAAGCCAAAGACCACGTCAAGCGCTTTCACGAGTACTTCTTCACCCTCGACCCCGACGCCAAGGCCATTGAGTTCAACGTGAGTCAGTCGCTTTTTCTGGCCGATGAGAGCGCCCAGCGGGCCTACGCCAACCTGAAGGAGCAGGGCTATTACAACAACCTGATTCAGGCCAACATCAGCCAGGATATCAAGGTCGATAGCGTCAGTATTAATGCAGCCAGCTACCCCTACTACGCCAAGTGCTACGCCCATCAGCAGATTGTCCGGGCCACGACCATCACGAGCCGCCTACTGATTTCCGAGTGCTACCTGCGCGACGTGTCGCGCTCGAGCAATAACCCGCATGGCTTTCTGATGGAGAAGTGGCGGGTGGTCCAAAATAATGATCTGCGCACTGAGCGCCGCTAACTTCTCCCCCTATGGCTACCCCTCCCAAACCAACCCAGGAGCTTCTAATGAAGCGGCGGTTGCTGCTCTTCATTCCGGTTCCCACTTTCATCTGCCTCACGTTGCTCTTTTATATGGGTGGCGGCGGCAAAGGCGTGGCCGAAGCGACGGCGGCCAGCGCGGGGCTAGGCGCCACCGGTATCAACACCACGCTTCCCGAGGCCAGCAAGTCGTCTTTGTTTGAAAACAAGATGGAGGCCTACAAGGCCCCCCATGACAGCACGCAGCGCAACGGGCTGGCCTTTACTCCAGTCGGGGAAATCACGGAGCCAACGGATGCCGCTGTGGCCCCTGGAGCAATGAATGCTGGCCCGGCCGCGACGGGCACCGGCCTGAATTACGCCGTGCAGCCCGGCCAATCTTCTCAGGGCTACGACCCTAACAACGACCCCAACGTGACGGCCGTGCAAAGTCGGCTGCAGCGCCTTCAGCAGCAGCAGGATCCCGAACCTTCGCACAGTCGTTCGCACGGTGGGTATGCCAGCGGCAGTGGGGTCAGCAGCAGCGGGTACATGCCCCCTGGTGCTTACGAGCCGGCCCGTTCAGCCAAGGATGTAGAGCTAGACCAAACCATCAAGGAGCTGGATGATTTGCGGCAGCAGTACGAAAAGCGGTTGCTGGCCCTGAACACGCCTGCGACCACTGCTCCAGCTGCGGCGACGGCATCGGCACCGAAGACTACGGCCGCTACCAAGCCGAAAGGGATGAGCGTGGTAACAGAAGTGCAGCAATCGGTGGTAACCAGCATGAGCAGCCGGGCCGCGATGGGCACGCCGGTTGTCGTGGTGAACTCGGGCAACTCCTTCCACGGCCTGGGCGACTCGAACGCTGGCGAACTCAACGCGGTGCCGGCCGTGATTCATGACGACGCGGTGGTAAGCCAGGGCTCAGTTGTGAAGTTGCGCCTGCTCTCGGCTGTGCAGCTCGAGGGGCGCCTCATTCCGCGCAACAGCTTCCTGTATGGCACCTGCGACGTGTCGGGCAACCGCCTGACCATCGAAGTGACGTCGGTGCAGTATCAGAACAGCCTCCTGCCCCTGAGCTTGAAAGCCTACGATCTGGACGGCGGGGAAGGACTAAACATTCCCGGCTCCCTTAATCGGGATGCCGCCAAGCAAGCAATGGCCACCGGGACTAGCTCGGCCGACCTGCTGACCATGTCGCCCAGCCTAGGGGCGCAAGCGGCCGGCATCGCCCTACAAACGGGCAAAGCATTGGCCGGCAAGAAAATTAAGCTCGTCAAAATCCATCTCAAAGCCAACTACAAACTGCTGCTGAAATCATGAGACTGCATTCCACGCTGGCCTGCTTTGGCCTCTTCACCCTTTCGGTAGCGGGCCTCCCTGCTATGGCCCAAAAGGCTATTGCTACTCGCCCGCCCATGACGTCCGCTCAGTTGATGGGCAACTTCTCGGCTCCCGCTGAGGCAGCGGCTCCGGTGGCCGTGGCGCCGAAGCTGCTGAGCCTCGGGGAACAGAACTACATCGGCTCCTACCACTTGGGCGTAGGCTTGCAGAAAACCACCCACCTCATCTTTCCTTATGCCGTGACGTATGTCGACTTGGGGAATGCCGGCATCATTGCCGATAAGGCCCAGGGGGCAGAAAACATCGTGAAGCTGAAGGCCAACCAGTTGAGCTTTCCGCAAACCAACATGACGGTGGTCACGGCTGATGGCCGACTCTACTCGTTTCTGGTGGACTTTGAGGCCAACCCGCGCGTGCTCAACTACAACCTGAGCACCGGCACCGGCGAGGCCTCCCCTCCCCTACCGCTGGCCCAGTTCTCGAACCTGAGTTTTACCCAGACCGAGCTGGAGAACTATTCCCGCATTGTGCTCAAGAAGAAGCGCATGCTGCGCACGAAAGAAGTGAAGGATGATATTACCCTGGCCCTGCAGGGCCTGTACACCACGGATGATCTGTTCTTTCTGCCCCTGTACCTGCTCAACCAGTCCAACATCAACTACGACGTAGACTTCCTCAAATTCTACCTCCGCGACAAGAAGCTGGCCAAGCGCACCGCGATTCAGGAATCAGAAGTGGTCCCACTATTTGTCTACAATTCAAGCCAGACCGTGATTCCCGGCCCGGGCGGAATGGACCAGGTATACGTGCTGCGCAAGTTCACCATCCCCGACGACAAGAACCTGGTGGTGGAGATGTTCGAGCGCGGCGGCGGCCGGCACCTCACCTTCAACGTGACCAACAACGATATTCTCAAGGCCCGCAAATTGAAACGATAAAGGGTCTGTGCCTTATCGAACTCGCTGCTGCTCTTCACCTGCCGATTGTAGTAAGAGCCAATAAAGCTTGGTTGGCTCTTACTACAGCAACTTACGCTTCACCTTTTCTTTGGGCGGCAATTCTTTCTGAGAATCAGGCCTTACGGCAAAATAGTCAGTCAATGCCGCCTCCAGGATAGCGCTCATATCCTCCCTGCTCCAGAACGAGAGTTGGTGCAGCTGCTGGAACAAGTCAGCGGGGATGGTATTGGTGAACCGAATCTTTGAGGGAAGTGATTCCACGCGTGTCGGCTCAGGTTTAATCGCGTTACCCGTAGAGGGCGGAGCCAGTAACAGCTCATCCGGGCTAACCGGCGCAGCCACTAATGCATTAAGATTGAGTTTTGGTTTGGCAGCCATATGAAACAGATGTTATGCATTATACATACAATACAGCTTATGCAGCTAATATTTCTCTGGTTAAAGCTTCATAATCAACTAAGGCATTGCTTTGCGGCGCTGCCTGGTAAAGTGACTGGCGCTGTACCTGGGCTTCGGCAATTGCTACATTATCCCGGATGGTTGTTTCCATCACCAAAGGTCCCAGTTCGGGGTGCTCTTTCATCATGGCTACAAATTCGTGGTGCAGATTGCGGCGATAAGTAGGGGAATACTTGGTAAGAAAGATCCCGCCTACGGTTAGACCAGGGTTGTAATTCTTCTTGATTTTACCAACCAGCTCCAATAAGCTTTGTACCCCCTCGAAGCTGAACAGCTCTGGCTGGGTGGGAACGAACACCTTGGTGGAAGCAGTAAGGGCCGCCACTGTTAGTGGCGAGTTAGGTGAAGGAGGCGTATCAATCAGCACATAATCGATCAGGTTCTCCAGGCCCTCAAGAGAATTTTTAAATAGCATCGGGTATGCCATGTCAGCCCCCAGCACCTTCTCAGCGGCCACTAAGGAATCCGTGGCCGCGACCAGCCACAGCTTCTCTCCTACTGCTTGCATGACGTCTGCCAAGGACGCCGTTCCATTGACAACACTGGTTAAGTGCTTGTCAGCTCCTACAATCGGCAGGCAGCGGGTTAAGTTGCGCTGCGCATCCGCATCTACTAGCAAGACGCGATGGCCAGCATGAGCCAAGCATTGCCCAATTGCCCATGCGGAAGTGGATTTTCCAGTTCCTCCTTTTCTATTTGCCATTGTTAAAATCTGCATCGTATTCCAGCTATGCTTTGTACAGACAGCAAATATAGTATTCCCAAAGAGCATACGCAATAAACTCTTCCCGGTATTCTCAATGCATATCATATGCATTGAGAATACCGGGAAGAGTTTATTGCGTATGCTCTTTGTTACAGTATGCCCGCCTGCCTGCGAGTTCAAGTGTTTTCCGCGGTAATGTACACCTTACGCTAGCCACCGCTAAATTTCTTGTTAACCCGTGAACGAGCACAAATGAATCGTTGGGGTAAGGAAGCAACGATGGAGAGTGGGCACAAGTGAACGGGGGTAAGACCATAGCGTATTCTCGGTCTTCCTTATACATATTATATGCATAAGGAAGACCGAGAATGCGCTGTGGTAATCAGAAGGAAAGTAGTTGAGCTGAAACCAACCAGGTTGTTTTTCGCGGTAGGAAAGAAGCGTTTCCGTTCAGGCATTTCTCTTTGGCAAGACATAGTCGAGAGGTATGCTTCCTTGGCTTAGCAGTAGTCAGTACTAGTTCTCGGTCTCGGTTTCCCGGCAAAGAGAGAATGAGAAACTCTACCCGTGTGAGGATTGATGCGAGTAAGTAGCCGACCTGCACTACAGAGCAGCGGACGCACTCTGTGGTACTTAGCAAGCCGCAGAGCTGTAAGAAATCGATGATATCTCATATCTCTGGGTTAGCGTCTATCGATAGAATATCGGTACAAGGATCAGCAAAGGAATAATACTATATGGTTAATCCTGCTGGTATTCCTGATGCATATAATATGCATCAGGAATACCAGCAGGATTAACCATATAGAAAAGTGTAGCAACTCAATACAACTCGGTACTCGACGCAATTACCCGCTTGCGTCCGTTTTTAAAGTTCGCTGCTGAAACGGACATGCGCCGAATGGCCGGCCTAGCTTTCTCACTCTAGCTTATCGAATACTAGGGTAGGGTAGGGGCTACCCCCCTTATCTGATGCAGCTTGCCTTGCTGCAACGAATAGTAGGCTGCCCAGAATAGGACAGCTTGTTGAGTTAGGAGTGACTGATAGGGCCGGTGGACGGCTCATACTGGTTCTACCTAGAATTGTGCCGGGTGCGTTTGTCAAATACTTCGAGCACCAATAGCTCTGGCCGGGTGCAAGTGAGTATAACTCATGGGCAAGCCGCTGCCCATAGGGGTGTTGCAGCAAAATAGGCTGCGTAAAGCAGCGGTAGGGTTGGGGCATCAAACAGGCATTGGCCCAGCGACTCATGGCCGGATCAGTCAGGCTGAAGCTTGCCGTCAGTCGGATAAGCAAATTCAACCCACGGCTAGTGGCGGCAGCGATAGCAAAAGCCGTCTGTATTTTCTTCGGGTGCCCGCCGAGCAGATTCTGCCCGCTTTCTACCAGCACCACATCCAGAAACGTGCTGGGGATAGGGTGCTCCCTTATTTTGCGCGACAAGGACTCGCTTCTGCTAAGTCAGTTAAAAGTAATTGTATTACCAGTATACTACTAGCAATGCTTAAACCCGAAAGGATAGCTTTCGTAAGTTGAAAGGATAGAAATGGTAAGCGTACACTCTTTCGCTCGGAATCACAAGACGTATCGGAATTGCTCTGGTTCACTCCAACCAGCAAACAACCAGGCGCTAAGACATAGTCTGTAAGCACTTGAAATTCGCTGTGAAGTGGGCGGAATGTGGACTAAGGGGTAATAAGTCGAAAGGATAGAAATGGTAAGTGATTTCCGAGGGAAATTTTCTAGAACCGTATTCTCCGTTAAGAAAACCCCCTAAATCAACTGGAAACGCTTACCATTTCTATCCTTTTGGACTAGCACCTCTTTGTTCGCTTACCATTTCTATCCTTTCACGCTTTATTCCGAGTTGCGGCTTACTTTCTCTATCCTTTTCGATTTCCATAATCTGGGTGCGTGGGGATGGAAACTCTGTGGGCCGGTAGGTAAAGTCCTTATATCTGAATCAGGGCACAGAAACCCTACCTTTTGTACTGGCTAACAGGGTTTATACTCGCCGGCACCACGATGAGAAGGGCCTCAAAAGTAAAAAAAGGCAAAAAATTATTTAAATAGTGCAATCCCGTTTTATGCTTGTTTATACTTCTCCCTCTGGTGTTTCCCTGCCCGTTCTGGCGCTTTGTACTCTTAAAAGCTGAGGTTCTGTTCGGACATCAACAATTTTGTGAGTATTTAAATTTTTGTCAATTATTTACTCTATTTGCAGGGATTGTAACAACTTGAATACGTGCTTGTTAGCTGTCTTTAAGGATAGCAATGGTAAGTGAAAGGATAGGAATGGTAAGTGCAAAGGATAGAGTTTGTAAGCGAAAGGATAGAAAGTTAAGAAAGGCTTACTTTATTGTCATTACTGTTCGTAGATTTGGTTATATCAGCCGCTAATTCCGCGTCGTATGTCTGTTCCCACTACCACTGAAGCAAATCACGTCGAGATCCGTCAGCACAATGCCATTACAACGGCTCGCTACGAGATGAGTGCCTGCGAGATGGACATTGTGTTCTCGCTTTTATCGGTGCTTCGTAAGGAAGATAAAGCCGGCACGATCTACCGCATCCGCGTCAAGGAACTCGAGCAGCTCACCGGCCGGGTCTGGAATTATCAGCGGCTGCTGGAGGCCACTTCCAACCTGCGCAGCCGCGAGTACGTGATTGAGGACAACAAGCACGTGCTGCAGGTGGGTTTACTAGCTTCCGCTTTGTACATCAAAGGGGAGGGTATTATCGAACTGGAGATCTCCGAGCGTATGCGGCGCTACCTGATTGACCTTAAGAACAATTTCACTTCCTATCGCCTGCAGTCTGTTTTCAGCTTATCGAGTAAATACGCCAAACGTATCTATCAAATCGCCTCGCAATGGAAAGATATCGGGGAAACTAAAACATTTACGCTCGATGAATTAAAGATAATGCTCGCTTTGAAGGATCCGAAGGGAATTGAAGCCGAGCAGTACGAGAAGATTTCCGCTTTGCAGAAATATGTGCTGGACGTTGCGACCACGCAAATCAACGAGCACACGGATTTGCGAATCAACTATGAGTTGATTAAAAAAGGAAGGTCTTTTCACAGCATCCGCTTCTTCGTAAACAATCAGGTACCACATCAGCTTCCCATCCCTTTCGAAGATGGCGCGGAAGAAGAAAAGCAGCGGCGGGCCTTACTTAACTTAGAGGAGCTTGAGATTCGGGACCCGAAGCTAATCAACCAGATTCTCTCCGATGCTAAAAAGCTCAATGCTTTGTTTTCTTTTAGCTACAAGCACAAAACGGGCAAAGTCAAGGCCAATAAGAATCCCGGGGGCTTGTTCTTGAAAATGGTAGGCCTACGCTAATCAAGCAGACCCTGGCACTATGTTCTTCCAAGAAAAAACGACCTTCTGGAGTGACTTGCTCTCCTGGAGTCGCTAACTGCGTCTGCTTGGGAGAACAAGGCGCAGAAAACCAGGTACGTGCTTTTTGCGCTACACGAGGCTGCTTGAATTTTATTTTCAGCCACTACAGTAAGGTAAGAGGTTGCTACTAGCCTAGGTCAGTCAACCTACTCAGGCCGGTACTTATCTTTTCCGCCCTGCAATACGGTCTGCTTTAAGAAATTGCACTTTACATAAGTATATTGCACGCTACCTGATTACCTCGGATAATCTTCAATTATCCGAGGTAATCAGGTAGCTTTGTTGAGCCGGTATATCTGCTTTTCCAACTATAGACTCTCGTTGTTTGGTAGCCTCGGTTCAGAAAGCAACTTAATTCCGCCCGGCCGGTGGGCGGTGACGTACTCCTTATATAAGTATGGCCAAGCAAGAACTCGCACGCGTAGTGGCAGCAACCCAAGCCGTCGGCCAAGCGCGGCATCTGGACGACTTTGCTGAGAAGGCCGCCCGCTACGTGGCCGCTGGCCTAGACGGCGCCGACAATACCAAGGAAGCGTATGCCGGCGACTGGAAGCGTTTCAACCAGTGGTGCTTGGCATATAACTGCTCGCCTTTACCAGCGGACGTACCTACGTTGGTGGGCTTTGTCACTTACCTCACGGAGTTGGGCCGCAAGACGGCCACCATCCGGCGCCATATTGCCTCCATCACCAAAGCCCACAAGCTAGCCGGCTTGCCCTCGCCGAGCACCGAGGAACGGTTTAAGGTCTTCATGGAAGGCGTCACCCGCGTTGAAGGCGTGCGCCAGCACCAAGCCCCGGCCTTCACCCTCGACCATTTCAAGCGTGTCATCCAAGCCATTGACACCAGCCGCCCCGCGGGCCTGCGGGACCGGGCGCTGCTGCTGCTCGGTTTTAGCGGCGCCTTCCGACGCGAGGAGTTGGCTAACGTCAATATTGAACACCTGCAGTTCGATGAGGACGGCTTGCTGGTGGACTTGCCGCGCAGCAAAACCAACCAGAAGGGCGAGGGAGAAGAAAAGGCCGTCTTCTATTCCGCTGACCGCCGCACCTGCCCAGTGCGGGCCGTTAAGGAGTGGCTAGAGTTGCTGCAGGCGCATGGCCATAGCACCGGCCCTTTGTTCGTGTCCTTTCGCCGGGGCCAGCGGCTAAGTACGCGAAGGTTGAACACCGACTCGCTGAACCTGCTGGTGCAGCACTACCTGGGCCGCAAGTTCACGGCCCACTCGCTGCGCGCTTCGTTCGTCACCATTGCCAAGCTCAAAGGCGTCGATGACAGCAAGATCATGAACCAGACCAAGCACAAAACCACGGCCATGATTCGCCGTTACACCCGCATTGACAACGTGCGTCAGCATAATGCCGCCCAAGAAATTGGGTTGTAGCGTAATGCCGTGCTTTCTCGCTATCTTATTCCTGCTTTCTCTGTAGTAGGTCAGTAGGCAGGGTCATGATTTGGGGCTACGCACGGGTATCGACGCCGGACCAGCAACTGCATCTGCAGCTCGATGCCTTGCGCGCCTACGGCTGTCAGGAAGTGGTCAAAGAGAAAGCCTCGGCCGTCAAAGAGCGGCCCGCCCTGCGTGAGCTGCTCGACCAGCTCCAACCCGGCGACACGTTAGTAGTCTGGAAGCTCGACCGGCTTGGTCGCTCGCTCAAGCACCTGGTCGAACTCGTGCTTGGCTTTCAGCAACAACAAGTCCAGTTGGTGAGCTTACAGGATCACCTGGATACGACTACTGCCCAAGGCCGCTTGATGTTCAATCTGTTTGCTTCGCTGGCCGAGTTTGAGCGCGACCTTATACGCGAGCGTACTCTGGCCGGCTTGACGGCTGCCCGGGCGCGGGGCCGCCAGGGC
Source organism: Hymenobacter sp. (assembly GCF_036387835.1). Taxonomy (GTDB): domain Bacteria; phylum Bacteroidota; class Bacteroidia; order Cytophagales; family Hymenobacteraceae; genus Hymenobacter. The sequence continues at coordinate 72,931 of NZ_DASVSY010000044.1, forward strand.
GGGCGCCCGCCCGGCCTAAGCAAAACCGCCCGCAGCAAAGCCGAGGCCGTCAAAACCTTGTATTTGCAGAAAGACAAAACGGCGGCAGATATTGCGCAGTTGCTTGGTATCGGCCGCTCGACCGTGTATCGCTACTTGGAACTACTTGGCGTGGCCACTGGGGTAGCAACTCACTCTGCCTAAAGTGCTGATGCTGAGTAAACAACGCACTATCATCATCCTATCGAGAGACGCTGAGTCTGACAATGAAGACTTATCATTACTAAGAGCTTAAAAACTGTCTCTACTTATAAGGAAGGATTATCGTACCTAAACTTCTTCTTTTTCGGCTAGTTGATCTAGCTAACCGCAAGTTGGGAATTTAGACGTCGGTTTATCCAGGCGATCCTTCGGTTCCCCTTTGTGACCGGCACCCTCGGCGTATTAGCGGACTTTCTGGCCTGCTTCCTTAGCTGGAAGTAGGAAGCATGTACTAATTGCTACCAGCACCTATCTCAGAGGTAAATGGCTCCCATCTCAGCGATAACCTGGATTCCTTAACCAATAAGTGGTTTGCAAGGCTTAATAGGAATATTCTCGCAGGTCGTTGTCCCTGTGCTTGATCGTGTCTCTTTTGCCTTCCTACCTTATGTTTTCGGAAACACTTTTGGAAGACTACGCACTAGATTGATAAGAACGCCTCCTAAAGGTAAGTAAGAAGAAAAGGGCACCAGCCAAGCATACTCCATATAGGCAAAATCGTCGTTGAGTCCGCTGCCGAGCCAAATCGGCACTAAGGCTAAACCCAAGGCCAATATCTTGGCTGTGCCTGATGATTTTGGCCGAGAGAATAAAAAGACAGAAGCAAGCAAAAACAAGGCAAACAACACCAGCAGCAAGGAGAGGAACATGCTTATCGCAGTTGTTTCGGACAGAAACAGGGTCAACCACATTATCGAGCACAGGGAAAGGCAGTTACTTTGTGCTGGTACAACGACAAGTTGCTCGGCCTAAGAGGGAGTAGTTGGCCGTTTACGGTATGTCTTGTTACAACAGGTTTGAAACACAGCAAAACCCGTTCCACGGAGGGTTATGCTCTCGGCTTTCCTAATTAACAGCGTATCTTATCCAGCAGAAAGCATATTCCCTTGCTGCCCATGCATCCCGCTCCTAAATCCGCTCCTCCCTCCAATTCAAACACTGGTGTCAAAAGTGTAAATGGTGCCATTTGGACAATCTAATCGATAGCCGCTTTGGCAGTAGGAATAACCTACGGCAGCTATGCTACTATACTTCCCCTACTGATTGTGTTTGTGGTAGCTAGCTTAAGTATGGTCACCAATTTGGTGCTATTCCTATGGAAGTTAGCCACTGGCTGTTTCAGACAAGCTCCATATTACGGCCTTAGATGTACGGTACTAGCAGTCGTCGTTTTTTGGATGTGGCAAGCATTTCACGACGTGCGTTTAGGTAAGATAAGTGGTTCAGCAGATGCCAGGAAAGGAGACGTAAGGCTAGCAAGGACAGCAGCTTCCTGTCTTCTATAGAAAGCTAAGTAGGGATAGCGCGAGAGGAAGAACAGAAATTCCCGTTCGGGCCGTGGCGGATTCTGGCCGGTGCGGGGTGTCTCAGAATACGGCACCGGTACCAGCTGCTCACCGCTTCCCAGTGGCTATTAACACGCTAGAAAGCTGTTTATGAAGCTCATATTGGCAATCAAAGTAGCCGATAATCAATTCTGAGGGCTTTCTGGCACCCTAATTCAGGAGAGTGGGCAGGCCATGTACCATCCGTAGCAAACTTGCAATCAAAGCTAATAGCTTGCCTGTTAAGCCAGTTTCCTTAGCGTGCTATAGTTTCCGTTTTCTGAGAGGCCCCCTACTACACTACGCTTAAGGAATTCACCGAAAACGCTGCCCACGAAACCCGCACCCCACTGGCCATCAGGCAGGTCGGGCAGGTCGGGCAGCTGCTCCAGCTGCCCGACCTGCCCGTACCCGCTCCCCCCCTGGTAGCCGACCTGTACGGGGCCACGCAACGCCTCACCCGCCTGCACCAGGGCCTGACGCTGCTCAGCAAAATCGACAACCAGCAGTTTGCCCAGGCTGTGCCTGCGCGCCTGGACGCGGTGCTGCAGGAAAAGCTGCGCCAGCTCGAGGACTTCATGCAGGCCAAGCACCTGCACCTATAAGCGGGCATCGGCCTTGGTTAAAGGTCTGGTACAGAAGTTAAACCTGAATCCACGCTTCGACCTCATAGTAGCCCCAAACTTTAGGTAGTAAAACAGTTGCTGCACATACTAGCCTGGAACCATCCGTGCCACCTACGCATCCTCACTACGTGGTAAGACAGAAACTGCCAATTAAATTCTAACGTGACATAAGGCTGTCACAAAGAGCACCTTATTTTGAGCCCTGCACCAACTCAGACCACTTCTGAAGTTTAGACCCCGTTCTGCTGCTCAGGAAAGCTACCGGTGCATTTGCTTCTCCCGTCACCGCTCAGATGCCCTTGCCACAAAATGTACCCCTACCAATGAAGACGTTTCCTGGTGGCCAGTCGCCAAACCTACTGCACCTAACGTAGCAGCGACGCAAGCCCGCGAAAAAAAAACGAACGTATTGTCGTATTAAAACCCACTAGGATGTCATTTCAAGCCTACCTCGATAACATCAAAGCAAAAACGGGCAAAAGCCTGGCGGACTTTACCCAGCTGGCTGAGGAAAAAGGATTTGTGGAGAAAGGAGCACTAAAATCCACGGTCAAAGCAACCGAAGTCACGGATTGGCTCAAACAAGAATTCGAGCTGGGCCATGGCCATGCCATGGCTATGTATGCAGCCTTAAAGGGAAAAACCGACTAAGGGAAGAAAGGTCAGCTGACGACGTTACCTTTAACCTAACCCTGATGGGTTTTGCCTTGGGCTGACGGCTCATTCCAACCGAGTGGGCGCCACCCCCTGCTGCGTTGGTGGAGCTAACAGCCAGCGTGCTGACCTCAGGCGGCTTCTGATATTATTACCCGATAACATCACCCCATCCGATGAAAGTATTAATAACCGGAGCCACGGGCTTCGTGGGTGCCGCCATCGTCCAGGAATTGTTAGTGGTGGGGCACGAGGTAGTCGGCCTGGTCCGCAGCTTGGATAAAGCCGCCGCTCTTATTCGGCAGGGCATGGTGCCGCACGTGGGGGAAATGAAGGAACCGGCTACCTATGTGCCGCTGGTGCCCACCGTCGACGCCGTGATTCAGGCCGCCCAACTAAGCGTAGCCGGTCGCTTCACCCACAAGAGCAAGAACCACATCAACCAAGCCGACGAGGCGATGACGCTGGCGCTGGCCGAGGCTTGTTTGCAAGGCCAGAAACGGCTAATTTATACCAGCGGCTGCTTTAACTACGGCGACCACGGGGCGGCCTGGATTGAGGAGCAGACGCCCGCTACCCCCTCACCCTTGGGCGAGGGGCACGCCCGGGTGGTCGCCCGCTTGCTGGCCCTGCACCAAACGCAGGGGCTCGACGTCGTCATCTTGAGCCCAGGCTTCGTGTACGGCCCCAGCGGCTTGTTCAAGACGTCGTTTTACGACACGCTGCGCAACGGCCAATTGCGCGTGTTTGGCAAAGGACAGAACTACTGGAGCCCGATTCAGGTGAACGATTTAGCCCGCGCCTTTGCCCTGGCCTTGGAGCGGGGCCAAGCGGGGCAGGTCTACAATATCGTCGACGACGCCCCGGTCCCGTTGCGGGAGCTGATCGATTCTCTCACGGCGGCCCAAGGGGTGAAGCCGGTCGGCAGCATCCCGCCTTGGCTAATTGGCTTACTCATTGGCGCCCCCTTGGTCGACTCGCTGACCAGCTCGTTTCGGGTGCGCAACGACAAGGCCAAGCAAGCGCTTGGCTGGCAGCCCCAATACCCCACTTTCGCCGAGGGAATCAAACCGGTCTTACAGGTGCTTAACGCCCGCTAAACAGTCGTGTTGTAGGCGGGAATGAACAGAATGGCGTTCTTCGGCCGTACGCCACCACCTAGCGGATGCCGCTTCTCCCCACCGCCGGGCGCGTCGTTGCCGTTCATTCCGGGAGGGTCAAGCGGAACCGGAGCTTTCCTAGGTAGGGCCAGCTACCCTACAAGGGCACCGATTCCATGCTAGAATGGAACGATTTGGTATCAACCTATTGGTGCGGGCAGCGGGCTAGATGTTAAATTTTCTCCTAAGTGCGTCCGGCACAAACGAAGGCCACCAGCTTTTTGACCAGCAGATGGCTTCCTCCGGCTAGGCCCAGCCCCTTTCTCTTCCATGAACCGGCTCGAACGTCTCACCGCCTTACTGCTGCAATTGCAAGCGCACCGCGTCGTGCGCACCCCAATGCTGGCCGCCACCTACGCCGTGAGCCGGCGCACCATCTACCGCGACCTGCGCACGCTGGAAGCAGCCGGCGTGCCGCTGACCAGCGAGGAGGGGGGCGGCTTTTCCCTGGCCGACGGCTACCGCCTGCCCCCGGTGATGCTCACCCGCGAGGAGGCCCTGGCCCTGCTCACGGCTGAAAAGCTGGCGGAGCAGTTCACCGACCCTCCCACCGCCCGCCTCACCCGCACCGCGATGGACAAGCTGCGGGCCGTGCTGCGCCGGGCCGACCGCGACTACGTGGCGGACGTGGCGCCCCACGTGGCCGTGCAGTCGCGCCACGCCCCGCCCGCGCCGGACGTGGCCGCCGCGCATGACCCCGACACCCGGCAGCAGCTGCTCGCCAGTCTGGCCAGCCGGCAAGTGGTGCGCTTGGCCTACTGCAGCGGGTACGGCCAGACGAACAGCCAGCGCGACATCGAGCCCATCGGCTTGTACTTCAACCTGCACTGGCACGTGGTGGCCTACTGCCGCCTGCGCCAGGAGTTGCGAGACTTCCGCCTGGACCGCATCGAGCAGTTGCACCTGCTGCCGGAACCCTTCGCGCCCCGTTCCGAAACCCTGGCCTCGTACTGGGCCGAGCAACGGGCCCAATCGCCCCCGCAGGCCGTCGTGCTGCGCTTCAGTTCCCGGGGCCGGCAACTGGTGCGCGACGAGAAGTATTTCTACGGTTGGGTGGCCGAGCAGGAGCTGCCGGACGGGGCCGTGGAAATGCAGCTGCTCCTGCCCGCGTTGCGCTACCTGGCCCATTGGCTGCTGTACTTCGGGGCGGAGGCCACCGTCGTGTCACCCCCGGCGCTGCGGGAACTGGTGGTGGAGCTGGCCCGGCAGGCCCTGGCCCACCACGCCGCGCCGAACGGGGCCGGCGCGCCCGCAGCAGGCGCTACGGAGTGGCTTTCACCAAGTCCTTGATGTACTGGGTCAGCGTCGTTGTGCCCCGCACCGGGTTCTGGGGCTGCGCGTACCGCTCGTCGAGCGTCACGCCCGTCATGGCGGCCAGCGAATCGGCGGCGGCCGGGGAGAAGCCTAACTGCAGCAGCGTGTCAGCCCACTGTGGGCGCGCAACGGCGTCCACGGCCACGGGCCGGTGTAAGGCGGCGGCAAACGCGGCGGCCACGTCGGCGGCCGAATACCGGGCGGGCCCTTCGATGTAGTGCAAGCCCGTGTGGCCGAGGGGCTCGGTCAACAGGCGAGCGGCCAGTTGGGCAATGTCGCGTGGGGCCACCATCGGCAGCGCAAAGTCGGCGGGGAAGAGCGACATCACCTGGCCGTCTTTCCGGGCCGAGGCCAGGGCCGTATCCCAGTTGCTGAAGTAGTAAGCGGCTCGGATGAGGCTGGCCGGAATGGGCTGCGCAGCCAACCCCTGTTCCAGTTCATACAGCACGCCGAGATCGCCCACGGAGCCACCGGGCTGCGCGCCGTAGGTCGATTCGGCCACGATTTTTCGCAGCCCGGAGCCGTTCAGGGCGGCCAAAATGCTCGCCACGCTTTTGCGCTCCTCGCGGGCCGTGTCGGTGGCCGGGGCCGCCGGAGGGTTGAGCAGGAACAACCGCTGGCCTTGACGAAAGACGGCGTGCAAGGCCTCCGTATCGTGCACGTCGGCTACTTCAGTGCGGGCTCCGCGCTGCTGCCATTCCCAGGCCTTATCGGATGAGTGCAGCACGAGCGTGACGGGTTCTTTGCGGTCGAGCAGAAGTTGCGCCAAGGCCGAGCCAATGTGCCCCGTAGCACCCAAGACAATGTGCATAAGCAACGTAATGTGGTGAAAGGATGCCTCAAAACAACTAGGATAGTGTGACAGCCCTATGTCACCCGGTTAGCGGTACCCGCAGAATAATAATGCGGGTGGTAAGGAGCCTTGGTAAAAGGGAAACGAGCCCCTGCCCACCGGGTTGCGTCTCTCCGGTGGGACCTATCAATCGCGCCTCTGGTGCTGGTTGGTGGGCGGAAGTGGGGCCACCTGCATCACCTAGATTAGCTGGTGAGGCTAAGAACTGTGACCCAGCCCCCAGACAGACCTGCCCATCGCCAAGCGGCAATAGTTCGCCAACAGCTTAGCGTGTAAATCCGCCCCGTTGGAAAACTAACCCCAAGATTTTCTTGGCCCCCTTTACCGGCGGTCCGGTCAAGGTTGGGCTACGCGGCGCCACTACGGGCTGACCGGCCCCTTCCTGGTTACGTAAATGAGGCCCGAAATTCCAGCGGTGACAAGTTCGTCTTGGTCTTGAACAGCTTGCTGAACGAGGGCACATGCTCGAATCCCAACTGGTAGGCAATTTCGCTGACGGTCAGCGTGGTGGTCGATAACTTTTCTTTGGCCTTGGCTATGAGCCGGGCGTGAATGTGCTGCTGCGTGTTTTGCCCCGTGACGACGCGCAGCAGGTTGCTGAGGTACTTAGGCGACAGGTGCAGGCAGTCGGCCACGTGCTGCACAGTGGGTAAGCCTCTTTCGGCAACCGTATCGCTCTTGAAGTAGTCGTGCAGCAGGGCTTCCAACCGGTCGAGCACTTCGTGGTTGGCTTTTTCGCGGGTGAGGAACTGGCGGTGGTAAAACCGGTCGGCGTACTGGAGCAGGCTTTCTACGTGCGAGACGATAATGGGCTTGCTGAACCGGTCGATGCTGGATGCGTACTCCTGCCCGATGGCGAAGACGAGGTTCAGAATGGCCTCCTCCTCCTTGGCCGACAGAAACAGGGCCTCCTTGAGCGCGTAATCCCAGAAATCGTACTGCTGGATGGTTTTGGCCAGCGGCGTGTTCCACAGAAAATCGGGGTGGATATAGACCACCCACCCGGATTTTTCGACGGCCTCGGCCGGGTCGGCCACCTGGATGCTGAACACCTGGTTAGGAGCCATAAACGAGAGGACGCCTTCGTTGAAGTCAAACGAATGCTGCCCGTATTGCCCGCGGACGTTGTGCATGCGCTTGACGGCAATGGAATAAAACTCCAGCACCATGTTCATCGGCTCCTCGCCCTCCCGGTGCGGCACGGCACCCACGTCCACCACGCTAAGCAGCGGATGCTGGGGCGGGGGCAGCTGCAAAAACGCGTGAAACGCGCTTATCGTGGGGAAGCGCCTCATGCCAGCTCGTCGTCTTTTCGTACTTCCAATACCAGTTTGCCCCGCACATGCCCGGTCGGGCTTTCGCGGTGCGCCTCGGCCACTTGCACCAGCGGAAATACCCGGCCAACCAGCACTTGCACCCGGCCCGCGTCAATGAGCTGAGCCATTTCTGCTAGCCACTCTTGCCGGGGCTGATTGGCCGACAGTTCGCCTGTAGCCCCTTTTTGGGTCAGAGCCGTGTGCACCGCCTCGTCGAAGGCAAAATCGGTGTTGACACTAACGAAGATGCCGCCTTTCTTCAGCACGGTGATGGCTTTCACCCGCTCGGCGTTGTCGCGCACCGACGAGGCTTCGAGCACCAGGTCCACGTCGCGCGCCAAGTCTTCAACCTTTTGGCTCCGGTAGTCCATCACTTCGTCCGCCCCCAACTGCCGGAGGTAGTCCAACTCGCCGGCCGACGTGGTCCCGATGACGTAGGCCCCCTTGGCTTTGGCAAACTGCACGGCCAGGCCGCCCACCCCGCCCGAGGCCCCCTGAATCAGGATTCGTTGACCCGGTTGCAGCTTCCCGAACTTGAAAAGGGCCGTCCAGGCTGTTAAGCCGGCCAGCGGCACAGCGGCCGCCTCCGTGAAGCTAAGGCACTTGGGTTTGAGGGCAAACCGGCTGGCTAGGGCCGCGCAGTACTCCGCGTAGCTGCCGTTGCCGGGGAAGTTGGGCACCCCGTACACGGCGTCGCCGAGCTGAAATCCGGTCACCTCGCGGCCCACCGCTTCCACCACGCCGGCCGCGTCCCAGCCCAGAGTCATCGGCAAGGTCAACGCATACTTCAGGGCGGCGCTGCTGCCCTCCCGCACAACCCGGTCCACCGGGTTGACGCCGCTGGCGTACACCTTGACCAAGATTTCGTCGGCCGCCGGCACCGGCCGCGCCACTTCTTCCAGTTGCAGCACCTCGGGGCCGCCAAAGGCATGAATTCTGATTGCTTTCATAAGGAATTTCCTGCTTGATGACCGCACAAAGGTCGCCCCGGCCTACCTGACAGCGTTAGCCAAAACGCCGGTTGTGTTAGCCAAAATGCTTGGCTCTTTTGGCTAACACAACCGGCGTTTTGGCTAACGCTCTTCTTCCTGGAAGGGGGACCTTTGGCGTATTAACAACCAGAAAACAAATCCGATGAACGCACTACGCATTTACCCGCTGGGCAGCTTGCCGACCCGCAAGGCCCCCGAGCAGAACTTCACCGGCTACGTCTCCATCAGCAACTACTTCGAGCGCGCAGCGCCGAGCCGGCTGGTCAGTGCCACGGTCACCTTTGCCCCCGGTGCCCGTACGCCTTGGAAGGTCAATCCGCTCGGTCAGACGCTGTTCGTGACCAGCGGCGTGGGCTGGGCGCAAAGCGAGGGCGAAGAAGTGGTCGAGATTCGCGCCGGCGACATCGTCTGGTGTCCGCCCGGGCAGCGGCATTGGGACGGCGCCACGCCTGAACACGCCCTGACCTACATCGCCGTCCAGGAAGCCCAGGACGGCCGGGCCGTCGAGTTCAGGGAGCAGGTGACGGACGAAGAATACCGCCAAGGACCGTCCAGCGCCTCGTCGCGGCGCTGACGAGGGCGCATACGGCAACTCAGCAGCAAGCCACCGGCTTCCCCCAAAGGAGTAAGCAAAAGGGGTAGCGTCCTAGCACCTTGCAGTAGTAAACATATTGCCTATCCTAAACGGGAATTTCTGTTCCTACTCTAGTGAGACCCCAAGTACTGGTGAAGAAAGCCATGTTGTGCTTACTGCAACAGCAAGATGGTAGCCAACCATAACCCTCCCAGTCCCAGGAGCAGAGCGACTAACAGAAAGAACCATCCGATCACTTGGGTGCCACGACCTGACATACGCAGCCAACTTCTACCAGTAAGCCCCAACCATGGGGCTAGAAGAAATACAAGCACAAACAGAGCTACCAGAAGCACGGGACGTGGGTCGACTCCAGTCCGCTCGGAGAGCAACAAAGGCGTGAGCAACGGAGGCAAAAGAGACATTAGTCTTGGAGTGAGGTGGTCTAGCTAAGGTGGACAGAAGAAATATACGTCCTTCTTCTATTCACCTTAGCTAGACCACCTCAAATAGGCCTGCTGGACTGGGTGTAGAACGGGCCTCTCATATCCGGTACGAGCCATGTGGCACTTCTACCAGATCGTTTCACACTTGCCTACTCCGTCCGTAGGGAAGCAAAGTCCGATCAATTAGAGGCTGGACAGCTGTTAAACCGACGTTTAACTGATGTGACACCAGCGTATATTGCACCATTATCGCTCCTATTTCTCCTTAATGACCCGCTACGTCGCCTACTTCCGCGTGAGCACCGCCCGCCAGGGGCAATCTGGTTTGGGGCTCGAAGCCCAACAAGCTGCGGTTTGGAATTTTGTGGGAACCGAGGCGAGCATAGTGGCCGAGTTTACCGAAGTAGAGAGTGGGCGCAAAAACAGCCGGCCCCAGCTGCAGGCCGCCATCACGCACGCCAAGCAGGAGGGAGCCGTGCTGCTCGTCGCCAAGCTCGACCGCTTAGCCCGTAACGTTGGCGTTCCTTGCCACGCTGATGGAAAGTCATGTGCGCTTTAAGGCGGTTGATCTGCCGGCGGCCGATGAGTTTACCTTGCACATTCTGGCGGCCGTCGCGCAGAAGGAGGCTACGGCCATTTCCACTCGGACCAAGGATGCGCTGGCCGCCAAGAAGGCCCGTGGGTTTCAACTCGGTACTCCCGCCAATCTGACAGCCGAGGCGCGGGAGAAGTCATGGGTGTCGCTGCAGCGCAATGCGCAGACTAATCTTAATAATCGGCAGGCTAAGCAGCTGGCCATCCTCCTGCGCGCGACGGGGGTTAGCTTGCGCGAGATTGCCAACAAGCTCAATGAGTCGGGGTATCGGACCCGGAGAGGGAAAGCTTTTCACCCAATGGGGGTAAAGCGCTTGCTGCCAACATTGGAAACGAAAACCTCTTGAGTTTCAACAGAGCTAGGATCAACTACATGATCCTAGTTAGCTTCAGGAGCGAACGAACAGTACCTTGATCCCAGGAGGGAGCGCTAAAAAGCCACTCACGGTACCGTGAGTGGCTTTTTTTATTATTGCCCCCGGTTTAGCCCCGGTATCATGTTTTAGAGGTTAATCCAAGTGTATACACCTTCCGCGGCCTTGATGGCTTTGCCGGCTTCCGTCACGGACAGGTCTACTAGCGCACGCTCGACGTGTGCGACGATGGTACCGTGACCGTGGAGATGCTACAGGCGCCCACGACTAGCCGGGCTAAGTTTGACGAAAAGTAGTGGCGGGAGTGGTGAGAGAAGGCGAAATAATCTTGCAAGAAATCAGGCCGTTCTGTATTAAAACTAGGTTTTACTCGTAAATTAAGTAAGCCAAAAGCCTCCACTTTGTGTTGTATTAACTCCAATACATCGCAAATTTGCGACTCCAATGCAGCTGAATCACCCTATCGTTGACCCTTGCTATAACTATGCCTTGTCACAGGTATTTGGGGCTTCTTTAGTGAAGCGACTGGATGACAGCGTGCACGAGGATAGTATTCGTTCGTTGTTACACCATTGCGGCCTGTATCCAGTAAACGAGCAATGGAATTTCGTTCATGGTCTGAGCATTGCTTACCAATACTTGCGCGAAAATTATCGTTGCGAATACGTTTATAAGAACGAAATCGCAAACCAAATTCTGTTACGGTACCACAGCGATAATTCGGCAACGCTGCTTCGAGAGGTTGCATCAGACCGCTCTATCGCTGATATCGTTATAATAAATGGCCAGACGGTTGCTTATGAGATAAAGACAGAACTGGACAATTTTGACCGGCTAGCGGGGCAATTAGGTTCTTACCAGTGTCTTTACGATTGTCTGAACATTGTGACCCATCGAGGCGCTGTTGATGCTATCTATCAGAAAGTAGATGAGACGGTCGGCATCATTGTACTGAATGACGATGCCAAAATTGAAACGTTGCGCCCAGCCGTCTCAACCGCCCATCTCTTTGACCCAGCTAAAGCAGTAGTGACTTTGAGGCAAGCAGAATTAGTGGCTGCTTATGAAAAATGGGTAGGAAAAATGCCAAAGATGGGTACTGCTTTAATATACACATTCTGCCATGAATGGTATCTTGGGTTAGATATAGAGGAGGCGCATATCGTTTTTGCGCAGGCATTAAAATCTCGCCGTCCAAATCCACATCAGTTTAATTTAATATTGGATTGCGATACGTCGTTGAGAATGTTGTTTTTTGGACGTGAATTATCCAAGCGTTACTGCGTCACTGCACGAGAACGGCTAGGGCTATTCGAGTAATTATCTACCTCAACCAACCCCTAATGTACTTTCCGTATTTGCGAGGCAAGCAGTATGAAATGCAGGCCCTTCTTAGCGTGCCCATGGCCACCTACAACAAGATGTTGCCCATCGTTGAGCACGTCGCCACCGCTTCGTCGCGCTTTTTTATACGTATGGCCCAACAGGGGCGGCCATTCATCCTCATCATGAATCCCTTTCACCCCAGGGGAAGCGGACGTATCTCTATAGCCACAATACAATCGTTGCTTGTTGGGCATTTGGCAGCTCATATTGGGTTGCATTTGGGATACATTGTAGACCAACATGCTAGCCCTGCTGAACTGCAGGCATTTTTGACTTCAAATCTCAATAATGAAAAGGCAGTAATATTTCGTCATATACCATTGCCCGCAAATATGGCAACTATTGATGCTGTACTGAGGGCTAACCCACCTAAGTACCTGGTTTTCGACGAAACGAAATCACGCCGCCTGCGGCCATCGCTAAACTGGCATAACGGACATGTAATGCTAGTCGACGGTTTCGAGCGTCAAGAACGCAACTCGGACTACCCTGCACTAAGCAATTTTGAATCAAATGTTAGCACTTGGCGAACAGATGGGCTGGTCGGAATGGGAGATTACCTCGCAAACGGTGACCACTTCAGCCAAGGCGGTGGTCAACCGAAGGTAGTTACCTTACATCTCGCAGGAGCCAGCCCTACGGGGCTCATTATGCACCATTTCTCATCTACTATGAATGCTGGTATTCAGGGAGCACCAGCACCAAAGTTTGCACAAGCCTGCAACAGCTTGGTAAACTCTACTTCTGTAGCAGCCATGCCGTTATCAAGTGGCATTACAATGTTCCAGCAATGGGATGCAGCCAATCACTATCCCGGTTTAGGTTCCCCTAAACAGGCGTCGATGCAACACCATTTAGAGTTGCTAGCGCAGTTGGTATAAGTTGACGAAAAAGCCTTGCACCACCTCGCAGGGCTTTTTTATGTCGTTCCCTACCTTGTCCACCAATGACCATCCACGCCTTCACCCTATTCTCCGAAGAGGTGCCGCTGGCCTAAGCCTGACGGGCAGGGCACCTACACTGCCCGTCAGGCGACTAGTGTACCAAGCCGTCTTGCTCCACTAGTCGCCTGACGGGCTCTTCGTGAAGCTGAAACACGACGCGGACAAAAACGAAGTCACCTCTCTATTTCCTATCGAAGCCGGCAGCGAAGATGACCGGCTGCTGGATTATGCCATGAGCACCTCAATAACTCGATATGAATAAGCTAGAATTAGGTAACAAAGGAGCCGGTATAGTAGGCGGAGTTATTGGTGCGGCGGTTGGTTTAGTAGGTGGACCGGCCGGCAGTATCGCAGGGGGAGCGGTAGGTTCCATTGTGGCCGATGCACTCAAAGATTTCGCCGAACGTACGCTATCCAGTCGTGAACGAGTTCGGCTCGATAGCGCAACCTCATATATTGCTGATGGCATCGAGCAGGAGCTAACAGCTGGTAGAGTAGTGCGGCAAGATGGCTTTTTTGAAGGCGATGCCAATTTCACGAATAAGGGCGCTGAGTTGTTGGAAGGCGTGTTACTAAAGTGCAAAGCCCAATACCAGGAAAAGAAAGTCCGGCTTATTGCTAACATATTCCGCAGTGTTGCCTTTGATGCTAGTATCTCCGCTCAAGCCGCTTACCAAATGCTCAATTTTGCTGATAATCTCACTTATCAGCAGATGTGCATTATTGCCTTCTATGGTCGGAAGCTTGAGGATTTTGGACTTCGATTGTTTAACGACCGCTTCCATATTTATAAAGCAGAAGCTATCGGATTAGATACTTGGGCGTCAGCTCGTGACTTGTTGGAATTATTCAGACAGGAGATTTTGACAGCCGGTGGCAATTCTTTTTTCGAGCACACCGTTATAAATCCCAGCAATCTGAGTATCGCGCCAAGAGGTGAGGTTGCGTTTAAGATGCTGGGACTAGATAAAGTATCGACCGCTGATATTTCTGAAGCCATGCGACCATTAGAATATCACGACTGTTGGGGTATCAGCAAAGAGAATACAGTGAATGGCGTGGATGTAGGTGTTTAAGCACGGCGTATTAGTAACCGTAGCATTTAGAATATGTGGGGGCTACATAGTTCAGGACCATGGCTCCCGTCGCAGTCGTGGTCATGACCGTCGGCACCGCGCTGCTACCCGGCTTGCCGTGCAGCAGTCGCAGCGAAGCCACAGGCGCAGCGTCAGCATCGCTCTCGTCAATAGATGCTGGGTCCTGCTTGGTTAGGATTTATTCCGCCTTCTTCTTCCGCCCAATCCTCCGCCCTGAAAGCTTCTTCCAAACACTACGGAATGCAAGCACCTCCTCCCAAGTGTACCCAAGTTGGTCAACCAGCAATGCTTGGTCTACAATATCAAGGGCCTGAACCACTTTTTTCTCCCGCATCAGTTGGTCAATTTCCTCGAAGTCTACCGCATCTGTGCGCAGCAGCATAGGTAGCGGCAATTCTTCCACCTCCGTAGGCTCGAAGGTGAGAACCCCACCACCGTAGCTACGCCCTAGAATTTCCGAAAAGGCAAACGTCAACGAGTTCAGAAAAGAGACTACAGCCAATTGTGGGTTAACACCTGGATTGAACCTGACACGGTGAATGGTATCAGTTGAAGATGCTTCTCCTTCATTCACAATCAGCTTTGGAAACTCATTTACCTGGCGCAACGCAAAGCCGTGCGGTCGGCTCAACGAGGGAGTGATGTACCAGCGCTTACGAATTTTGCACTTATAGCCGGTATTAAACTCCTGCGCCTCTCCATCTTTAATGTAGTCCTGGCAGACGGCAGGCAGTTCATCAAAAGCTAAGTTCGGCGGCACGAAAAGGTGCGTCGGGTTCTGGTCATCTGAGTTATCCGTAAAATCCTGGTTCCGAAACACAATGCCTTTGAGCTGTGGCGACTTGCTCACCACCCGCTGCACATGGTCACTCAGCCCCAGCGAAGCCACCTTGTCGCTCTTGAGCATGAAAAATTCATTGCGGCCCGTCACAATCCCTACGTCCACCTGCATATACTCACCGCAGGTTCTGATGCTAGCATCCGCCTTCGTGCGGCGCATCACCTCTATTTCGTCGATATCTAGGAAGTACTTGGTCCACTTCTCCCGGCTGTGGTCCAACACCTTCACCGGAGCCTCTTGAATCTTAGCAACGTCCAGCGCCAGCAGCGCCTCCAGGCTCAGCAGTTCTACCACTCGTATACCGTGGTTATCGGCTGCTGCCTTCTCACACAGAAGCAACACCACTTCTTGCTGAATTCCATCGAACACTAGCTTAGTGAACGTCACAATAGTAATCCGCTGGAAGAAGTGCGAGAGAAATACCCGCGTATCAGCCGCATACTTCACCTGGAACAGTTCAGCCGGAATAACCATGCCCAGCCGCCCACCTTCCGCGAGACGGTTAGCTGCAATCACCAGAAACGGCACCCAAATGTTAGTGAGCTTATTCGGGATTATGCCATACTCGGACATCAGCGTGATGGCCAAGCTTCGGTGCTTCTCCGGGAAATTCTGATAGCGGATGAACGGCGGATTGCCCACCACCACATCATACCGCTTCTCAGCCGGTAAGTCGCGCACAAACCGAAAAAAGTCAGAATTGGCAATTGTAGTGGAGTTAAGACCGTACCCCTCGGCACGCGCTTTTGCTTTGGCAGCTTCGTCCTCCATCAACTCTACACCTTGCAAGTGCCCAAGCAATTCTGTCTGCGTCAGGCCCAACGCTAGAAAGCGCTGAATAGCCGCCTCGATGAAATTACCATCACCACAGCTCGGCTCTAGCACCGTTTCTGCTGAGCTACGAATTGCCCAGCGGCAAATGAAGTCTGCAATTGGCTTAGGGGTATAATAACCACCCCGCAGCTTGTCAATATCCTTTGTTCCTCCTAGCGCTACACCCATTGCATTATTGTTCTGCTTGTCCGTACAAAATATCGTCTTCGCTCACCGTCTGAGCGTCCCCTGGGGTCAATCCGTATAGGTCATTGACTAATTGCCTCACTTGGTTTTCCCGGGTCTGTACCACCCGTAAAATCACCGAGCGGTCAGCAGGCAGTGTGTTGGCCTGCAGCTGCGCCCTGGCTTCAATCAATTGCTCTACGGCCCGCACAATTGTATCGTGCCTGGCTTGCTCCGCAGCCACACCAAAGTCAATTTGCCTAATTGGTAATCCGCTGATAAACTGCTTGCCGTGCGAGTAGTATGCTCCTTCAAACTCGCTGGCCCGTGCCCTTACCATTGCCTCAATTACTGGGTGGGTTAGGATAGCCATGAGATAGAGCATCGAATACTGCCCTCTGCTTGCAACAGAATAAAATGGGCCGTTGCCACCGCCTGTAAAATGAAGGTTTGTCCTATCAAATGCATACATAGGTCTGTTAGTCATCACCTTGACGATTATTTTCGACCTGCCATTAAATTTGCTTAGACTATTTGTACGCCCAAATTGATACCATACAGGTTGCCCAGTTATTGGGTCGCGTACTCCGTCGATGCTCCGCGTGCTTAACTCGCTACGGTGCGCCTCCAAGTAGGTCCAAGCCAAAGGATAATTGGTTTGCATCGTCACCTCGTCAATTAGCTCAGCCCTACCTAATACGTCACGGTAGGGGTATAACATCCAAGCATTGGCTTGCAAAGTGTCAAAGGATTCAAAAAACACTTTCATCAGGCAGGGACGGCAGATTGCTTGCTCTACCGGCCACCTCTGTTTATTTCTCCCCGTTCCTGTTTCAAAGTAGACGCAGCCGTTTTCTACAACAGCAAGGCGTTGAATAAATATAGCGTCCCGACTAGTTTGAAGTCCTACTTCGATATTTGCGACGCTATCCAACGTCACCGTTCCTGCTGACCGTACCCTGTTGAAGATGGCGCTAGTTTCGGGGGCGACAAACAACCAAGGCGCGGTTCCCAAGTCGCTGTTTTGATACTCACTGCTCGGCTGCTCAGTCAAGAGGCCCTGCAAACTGTCTCGCACTCGCGTAAAATCGAAGGTAGCTCGCTCCTGCTTACTCAGAACTACCACGGCCGTATAAGTCGAGCGCTCCGGAAAGAGCTGCAGCGAGCCAAAATGGACCACCTTGGCCATCCAACTGTGCGTTGCCAAATACTCACGCAGCACCTTCGCCCCAGTTAGTGTGAAGAACTTGTGCGGTACGATGTAGCCCAAGTACCCTTGCCAGTTTAGCAGTTCCAGTGCCCGCTGCATAAACAAGTAGTATTTGTCGAAGGAGTTGCCCGCTCCTGCCGCTACATAGCCGCTGCTGGCATCTTGATAGTATGCCTTCTCTTCAGGCGCGTACAATTCCATGTGCTGAATTCGTACATAGGGTGGGTTGCCTACAATGGCATCGAAGCCACCTGTCTGCGCCAGAAACGGAAACTCAGCTTGCCAATTAAACAGCCGCAGCCGCCGCAGCACGTCTATATCGTCCGCCACATCCTGGTTGAACTGTAGATAGCTGTCGTCGAGTAGCGAGTTACCATTGCGAATTGAAGCATTCAGGCTCGGCAATACTCGCGCCCCCGGCCGGGCCAGGTGCTCACTCAGCGTAGGCCCTGTTTCATCTTCCAGCAGCTTGAGCGACAAGCTGAATCGGGCTACCTCCACAGCATAAGGATTAATATCCACCCCGTAAATGCAACGTGTCAGTAGAGCCTGCTTGCCAAGTAGCGTTAGTTGCATAGCCCCACCCAACCCCACTCGTGCTAGTCCCTGCCGCATCTGCTCTGGCCCTGCCTGCGCCACCAATTCTTCTAGCAGATAGTCATATAGCGCCAGTAGAAAAGTTCCCGACCCACACGAAATATCGGCCACCTTCAGCGCTAGCAACTGGTCAAATGTCCGGCCATTGCCCACTACTGGGCCCATTGTTTCGCGCACTACCTTCCGCACCACCAGCTTTGGTGTGGGCACTACCCCCGCCGAGGCCGCCACTTCGGGCATCTCTACCATCCGCGCCTGCCCGTTGCCTTCCACCACAATCCGGCTGCCCAAGAATCGCTCGTAAATCTGGCTGAGGATTTCCGGGTCTACCACCGCAAAGTTGTAGGGACTCTGTGGGTAATATAATTCGTTAAAAATCCGCAGTAGCGGCTCAGCGTCCAGCGTCAGACGCAGTGCCAACGGGTCGTCAAGGAAGTCGAACAACCCCGAATTGTATTTTCTATCTGCTACTTGGAATAACTGCTTCAGCTCCGCGTAGCTTGTCACGTTTTGCAGTTGCTCGAAACCTTCCAGCTTTCGGTCCTCGCAGATGCGCAGAAAAACAATCCGGTTTAGCAGCCGCTGCACCTGGAAGTTCACGTTCTGCTCATCGAGCTCTGGATTGCCGTCAATGATGTCTTGCGCCAGCGCCAGCCGCCACGAGCTTATCTGTTCCAGAAAGTAATCGTCAAACGTCTGGCCCGCCGATGCCTCTTCATTCAAAGCTGCTTCTGCCGCCCCGGCTTCTACAGCCGAATAGCCAAGCAGTTCCGCTAGTTCATCGTACTGCGCTATAAACTCGGAGTAGTGGTAGATACGGTAGCGCGCCACGTTGGCCGCGTCGCCAGCCGTAGGCCGGTAGCGGCAGTCGTAGAAAACCAGCCATTCGAAGTTTGTCAGAACCGACAAAGCAAGCTGTCCGCTCCACCCGTAGCGCCGTGTCTGAAAAGCTGGACCGACGGCAGTTTCTACATTAATGTGCGCCTTCTTGGCCTCCACGAACAGCCGGCGCGCCCCGGCAACTCGCAGCGTATAGTCCGGATTTTTAATTTTGGTGCCCGTTTCGTCCTCTACCTCCAATTCTTCCTCCTGCAGCACGTCCCGCAGTGGCTGGGATTTGCCGGCCTCATTATCCACGTCCCAGCCGAATGCTTTCAGCAATGGGTTGAGAAAGTCGTTTCGAAGTTGGGCCTCTATGTAAGCTGATGACTTATAATACGCTTCATGAGCAGAAAATGCCTGCACGAGTAATTCAAGCTGTTCGATGGCTTCAGGCTTATTCTGTGCAGGTCGTGGCATTTTGCTTTTGGTATTTTGAGTAGAAATGCAGCGGCAAGTTCTAAGCAGCTTAGCACAAGACTTTTTATGTCTTTTTCAGAAGCTAAACACCTCCAAAATTAGTCTTAAAGGTAATTCAATGCGGCCAGAAATGAAGTTCGTACGCAATGCCTTTAGCATAAAGCGCCCTCTGTAAGCACTATAGAAAATAGGAACGGGGCCAGCTAACATAGATTCACGGCCGGTCAGCTGACGTACTTGGCCACGGTGCTTGGCGAAATTCCTAAGGTGCGTGCGATGGTAGCGTTCGATTTGCCTTCTCTTTTCAATGCTTGAACCTGAGCAATGATTGCCGCACCTTTCACTGGTGCACCGAGTTGAATACCTGCCGCTTTCTTTTTTGCCAGTGAAGCCTTCGTATTCTCGCTAATCTTGATGAGGTCTTGCGCGGCGATAGTGGCGAGCATCTACACAATGACGTCGCCAAAGGGCCCAAGTGAGTCGAGGTAGGGCTCGGTAAAGGATTTGTAGTTGACCCCGTGGTCGCGCAACTCTTTCAGGTATTTGAGCGTGGGCAAGGCTCCCTCACGGCTGAAGCGGTCAAGCCGCCAAAACACCACCAAGTCGAATTTTTTCTGATACGCCTCCAACAGCATCAGATTGAATTCACTTCGGTTGGACTTGCCACCTGACACCTCCTCTGTGAATACCTTGTAAAGGGTTCCGTGCTGTTTGGCAAAGGCTCGCAGCTGGTGCACTTGATTTTTCGGGTCCTGGCCTTTGTCGCGGGTGGACATCCGGGCATAGATAGCTACTCGTGTAAGCTTCCCCTGTAAGTAGGCCAGTGAAAAGTAGAGGTTAGGCGGCTTGCCGGAACTCGATGGGGGTCATAAAGCGAAGGGCTTGGTGGGGGCGCAGGTGGTTGTAGTCGTATTGCCACAAGCGGCAGTGCTCGCGCA
>NZ_DASVSY010000045.1:0-68491 GCF_036387835.1 Hymenobacter sp.
CTCAGGAGGAATCTGAGTCAGCCTGTTGAACGACTTAACTCAGATTCCTCTCGCCGCTTGAGGCGCGGAATGTCGCAACAACAAGCGGCTGGAGTAAACCTTTACCGGTACTCCCCGGCAACGCTGCGGCTGGCGGTATCGTGGCGGCCGGCCTTGATCAGCGACCAGCCGGTGAGCAGCAACAGCACGCCGAAGCCAAGGAAGGCCAGGTCCCAAGGCAGCTTGTTGGCGGTGTATTCCTGTACGTGGTGCAGCCCGAGCAACTGGTGGTCGATGATGCCTTCGACGACGTTAAAAAGCCCCCAACCGAATAGCAATGCCCCCATAAACGTCCGGCCCGACCACGGCACGTCGCGCCGGCTGCCCGCCGCCCAAAGCATACGGAGGCCAAGGGCCGTCATAATCCACACGGCCGCGTGAAACACCCCGTCCCAATACATATTCACTTTGGCGGCCACCAGCGTATCGGGTGGTAGCTGGTTGGAAAGCATGTTGTGCCACTGCAAAATCTGGTGCAGCACAATGCCATCCACGAAGCCACCGAGGCCAGCTCCCATTAACACGCCGGCAGAAATTAACGGGGAACGGTGGAGCTGATTAGTCATGCAGGGGTGGAGAAGTGAAACGGCGGGTTAGCGAATCGGCAAAAAACAGTCCTACGCCTAGCAATACCAGCAAGGCCACGGGCAGCAGGATCAGCAACAGATTATAACCGTAGTCGGGGGCGTGGATGACAGCTTGCACGCGGGGACGGCACACGCGGCACGCCTCGGCGGGCAGTGTCAGCCAGCACAGCAGCCAGCTGGTTAGTAGCACCAGAAGGCGCCGCGTACTTGGTTTCAAGATGGTCATGTACCTGGCACCTACGCAGCGCCGGGGGCCCGGGGTTATGGTCGAGTTCATTAAATAACTAACTCAACGGCCGGCATTTAACGGTGCCCGGCAGTGGTTGGCTAATTCGCTGCGTTTTGCAACCTAGCTCCGTCGGGCAAGTACAAAGAGTTAGCAACCGCGTTTTGTAGCGCCTTATACCTTAGCGTTTTCGCTTTCCAAATATGACTCAGATTGTCACGCTTACCCTGAACCCGACGGTAGACAAAAGCACTTCGGTAGACAAGATTGTGCCCGAGCATAAACTCCGCTGCGCCGCGCCCAAATTCGAGCCGGGCGGCGGCGGCATCAACGTGTCGCGGGCGTTGAAGCGCCTCGGCACCGACTCGCTGGCGGTATTCCCATCGAGCGGCCCGGCCGGAACTTTGCTCCAACACTTGCTCACGCAGGAAGGAATTGCGCAGCAGCCTATTACCACCATCAACTGGACCCGCGAAAATTTCATTGTCGTTGACAGCTCCACCAACCAGCAGTATCGGTTTGGCATGCCGGGCCGCGAGATTTCCACCGACGAGCAACACGTAATACTGGAAACGCTGCAAGCCCTCAACCCGGCCCCCGACTACTTGGTGATAAGCGGCAGCCTCCCGCCCGGCATCGAGCCCGATTTTTTGACCGAAGTAGTGCGCCAGGCCCACGCCGCCGGCACCAAAGTAGTGGTCGATACCTCGGGGCCAGCGTTGGAGCGGGTGCTGGAGGAAGGGGTTTTTCTGATCAAGCCGAATGTGGGAGAGCTAAGCCGCATGGCCGGGGTAGACGAGCTCGACAGCCGGGCCGTGGGGGAAGCCGCCAAAGCCCTCATTAGGGAAGGCAAATGCCAGATTGTAGTAGTGTCGCTAGGTCCGCAAGGCGCTTGCATCGTCACCGACGAATTAGTGGACCACGTTCCCGCACCCGCCGTCAGAAAACGCAGCACCGTAGGCGCCGGCGACAGTATGGTGGCCGGGATGCTTTGCGCCCTCACCGATGGCAAGTCGATACGGGAAGTGGTGCGCATGGGCGTTGCCTGCGGTACGGCCGCTACGATGAACCCCGGCACCGAGCTGTTCAAGAAAGAAGACGCGGAAAAGCTCTATAACTGGCTGCTGGAAACTATGCCCGAGCTAAAAGCCGTGAGTTAGGCTACGGGAATGAGATAACAACAAAGACCGTCCTGCCGAGGCGCCTCGGCAGGACGGTCTTCTAGAAAAACCAAATATACTGCGCCTGGAAGCCCTTCTTGCCCTTAAAAGGACATCATGCTTCGGCTGCGCCTCAGCATGACGTTCTAGTGCTTGCAGACGCTGGCCTAAGCTTATTTCGCGGTAGCGGGCGTCTTCACCAGGATAAAGTTCTTGGCGTCGCGGGCGGTGGGCGTGAAATCGGTGAACACCCCGTCGAGGCCGAGGTTGTAGAAGTTCTTGTACTCGTTGATGGGGTTGTTGCCGTAGGCGGGCAGCAGGTAGCGCGGCTCGTTGCGGAAGGTGTAGGCATGAACCAGCAGCCCGCGGGAGTGCGCCCGCGCAACAAGGTTAGTGGCGGGCAGTAAGCTCATGTCGGTCGAGCGGTACGGCTGGATATAGGGCTTCCAGGGCCCGATGCCATCGGCATAGGTTCTGATGAAATCCAGGCCCACGTTGGTGGAAAGATCTAGGAAGGTGCGTGGGTCGCCCGCCACCACAAAATCGTAGGGCTGCGCGTAGGGAGCCCGCATAATCAGGTTGCCGTTGGCATCCACGTCTTCCGCGTCGAGGAGCTGCACCAGCTTCACGGTTGAGCGGTACTGGCTGCGGATGGAGCGGAGGTTACTGACTTCAAATGACTGCACGAAGACGGGCGCCGCGCGGTTGTTCCAGCCCGCGGCCGTAAGGGCCTGCATCAGCTTGTCGGTTAGTTGCAGCCCTAGGCTTTGGTGGAAGGTGGGGTGCTTGGTTTCGGGGTAGATACCGATGATCCGGCGCTTCGCCAACGTCTGGGCTTTCACCAGGTTGATCACTTCCTCGAAGGTGGGGATGCGGTACAGGCCGTTGTATTGCTGAGGGCGGTCGGCCATGGCCTGCTTGGCACGTATAGTTTTGATTTCGGCCAAGGTAAAGTCGCTGGCAAACCAATCGTTGACGGCCACCCCATCCAGCATTTTGGTGGTTTTGCGGCTCGCGAACTGCGGTAAATCGGCCACGTTGGTGGTGCCCGACAAGAAGGGCTCGTGCCGACAGATTAGCACCGAGTCTTTCGTGAGCACTAAGTCCTGTTCGATGAAATCGGCCCCTTGGTCGATGGCCAGCTGGTAGGCTTCCAAGGTGTGCTCGGGCAGAAAGCCGGAGGCGCCCCGGTGCGCCACCACCAACGGGGGGCGGCCGTTGAGGGTGTTGTACAACACGGTGCTGTCGTCGTCCTGGCAGGCCGTGGTGGCGAGCAGGCAGGCAGCAGAAAGGAGTAGAAGTATGTTTCTCATGGCTGAGTAGGATAGTTCAGCGCAAAAATTGGATTGCAACATCACTTCCTGATTAAGCCTAGATTACCAAATCGGGTATTGCTTATGAAGCCGGCCCACACTAGCACGGCATAGCACTTACCAATTGATGTACACTGCGTAGCATTAGTTACCAATGTTGTTGCGTATCATGGCCTTCGGTTTAGGGCGCCTAGCCGTTTTCACTCCACTTTAGGAGTAACTAGGGGCAAGCGAAAAGGCTACTGTTGCAAAAAATAGCAACTGGAAGCAGCTTTATCCCTTTAAACCAGACTTTACCACCGTATTCGCTTTCCAACTCCACTGCGTGACCGAACAAGACGTAAACCGCCTCCTGGCCAAGCTGCCACCCTTACGCGAAGAAATTGCCAAAGTAATTGTCGGGCAGCACGCGGTGCTGGATGAGGTGCTGGTTGCCCTCCTGGCCGGGGGCCACGCCCTGCTCGAAGGGGTGCCGGGCTTGGCCAAAACCCTGCTCGTGCGTACCCTGGCCTCCGCCACCGACCTGTCTTTCCGCCGCATCCAGTTCACCCCCGACCTGATGCCCACCGACATTCTGGGCACCGAAATTCTGGAAGAAGACCACGGCACCGGCCACCGCTCGTTCAAGTTCAACGAAGGCCCTATCTTCGCCAGCCTCGTCCTGGCCGATGAAATCAACCGGACGCCGCCCAAAACGCAGGCGGCCTTGCTCGAAGCCATGCAGGAAGGCCACGTAACGTACGCCGGCCAGGAGCACGCCCTGCCCAAGCCATTCTTTCTGCTGGCCACCCAAAACCCTATCGAGCAGTCGGGCACGTATCCGCTGCCCGAAGCGCAGCTCGACCGGTTTCTGCTTTACATCCGCATCGGCTACCCCACCGAGCAAGAGGAACTGGCGGTGCTCAGCGGCACCACCGGCACCGCCCGTCCCGAAGTGCGCCCCGTGCTCGGCGGCGCCGACGTCCGGCAATTGCAGCAATTGGTCCGGCAAGTAAGCTTGAGCAACGAGTTGTTAGGCTTCGTCAACCGGCTGGTGCGGGCCACTCGCCCGGCTACGTCGGAGGTGAAATTCATTCGGGACTACGGCCGCTGGGGCGCCGGCCCGCGCGCCGGACAGGCCCTGATTTTGTGCGCCAAAGCCCGCGCCCTGCTGCAAGGCCGCTTCGCCGCCACCCTGGAAGACATTCGGGCCCTGGCGCCCGCCGTACTGCGTCACCGCGTGCTGCTCAACTTCAACGCCGAAGCTGAAAACCTAACCGCCGATGATGCCGTGCGGGAGTTGCTGAAGGCGGTTACGGTTTAGTTTTTCGTTGTTGGTTTTCGTTTTTTGCCAAATGAGAAATGACAACCTATAAATTTTAGCGAAAAACGAAAAACCAACAACGAAAAACGAACCCATGCTGACGCCCGAACTCCTTTATGCTTTGCGCAACTTGCCGCTGGCTGCCAAGCAGGCGGCGGAAGGCTTCTTGCACGGCCAGCATCAAAGCCGACGGCACGGCGCGGGCATGGAGTTCAGCCAATACCGCCCCTACCAGCCCGGCGACGACCTGCGCCGCCTCGACTGGCGTTTGGCCGCCCGCTCGGACCGGTATTACCTGCGCGAATCGGAGGTGGATACCAGCCTGACGGTGCATCTGCTGCTCGATGCCACCGCCAGCATGAACCACCGCGACGACAACGGCTTGCGCAAACTCGATTATGCCCGTCTGCTGCTGGCGGCCTTGGCTTACCTGGCCACGCAGCAAGGCGACGCCGTAGGCTTGACCGTGCTGCTTCCGGGAGGCTTATACCACCTGCCGCCCCGCGCCGATGCTCGCCAGCTGACCCGCCTCTATCATGCCCTCGAAACCACTGAAGCCACGGGCACCTTCCCCGATGCTGGCACGCTGGCCCCGCTTACGGCCCGGCGCCAACGCGCGCTTACGGTGTGCGTAAGTGATTTGTACGAGGAAGAATCGGAAATTGAAAGCCTGCTGAAGCGCCTGCGCACCACTTCCGGCGAGGTGCTGCTGCTGCATCTGCTGGCCCGCAACGAGCTGGAATTCACGTTCCGCGGAGCCGTCACGTTCGAGGACCTGGAAACCGGCCAGCGCCTCCAACTCGACGCCGACCAGCAACGCGCCACCTGGCAGCAGCAGCTCCAGGAGTGGCTGCAAGCCACCGCCCAACAAGCCCGCCGCCACGGCTTCGATTATCATCAACTCAACACGTCCGCTCCTCTAGACCACGCCATGCGCGAATTCATGCGCCGAAGAATGCTGTTGTCCTAACCATCACTGAACCAGTAAGCACCATGGTGTTTGTCCAGTTAATTCGTCATGCTGAGGCCACGGGGCATAGAACGTGCTGATGTTGCCAAAGTATTGTCATGCTGAGCGGAGGCGCTAGCCGAAGTCGAAGCATCTCGCTAGGGTGGTAAACCCTTTTACCATTGCAACGATTCGAGCGAGATGCTTCGACTTCGGCTAACGCCTCCGCTCAGCATGACATTCTAGCAAACAAATAACCCACTCGTTCCTTCCATTACCTCCACCAATTCACCTCGTTTTTCACCAACCTGTTTTGTCTTTGTTTACTTCCTATAGCCTCCAAGACGTTATGGCCGGGCTGCTGGCCTTGTTGGGCTTGGTAGTACCTATTGCCATTCACCTCTGGAACCGACGGCCAGGGCAGACGGTGCAGGTGGGCAGCGTGCGGTGGCTGGCGGCCGCAGCCAATCGGCGGCTACGCAACCTGCGCCTCGAGCAGGTAGGGCTGTTGCTGCTACGCGTAGCGTTGCTGGCACTGCTGGCGCTGGCTGTGGCGCAGCCCCTTTGGCAACGCAGCTTGCCGCAGCCGCTGGTGCGCGGTCACGTGTTACTCTCGCCCGACCTGCTACGCCCCGACGTGCTGCCGGCTTTGCGCCCTGGCATAGACTCGTTGCGCCGCCGCGGCTTTGCGTTGCAGCTTTTTGCGCCTGGTTTCCGGGCAGTTTCCGCGCAAGCCTGGACGAACCCCGACTCATTGGCCAAGCTTTCCCTGGCGCCCGGCGCTACGGCCTTAGCGGCGGGGGCACCCGTCGTTTCGCCAACCGCCCTTGTACCCGATGATTATTGGGCGCGGGCTCAGCAAGCCGCTGACTCGTTTCCCGACCAGCCACTGCGCATCGTATCGGGCGCGGCGCGCCAGCACTTCAGCGGCCCGCGGCCCGTTCTGCCGGCCCGGCTCACGTGGCAAACGGTACCCCTCCCCGACTCGGCGGTATGGCTGGCCGGTGCAGCAGTACCCAAGGCCGGTACTCTCCGCCTACAAGTAGGCCGGAGTGGCGAGGATGCTACTACGTTTCGCGTGGTGCAGCTGGCGTTGCCGCGCGGGGCTGCACCGTTATCAGTAGCTGGTCTGCCCGAGCTTCACTATCAGCCCGCGCAAGCTGCCCTTCCCGCCACCATCGAGTTGCCCGGCCGACCGGCTGTGACTGTAGCGGCCGATCCGTTGCGGGTAGTGATTTACGCCGATGCCGCTCACATTGAATCGGCGCGCTATGCGCGGGCGGCCTTGCAGGCCGCGGCTATCGGCCTGCCGCAGCGCCTCGACCTAACTACTGGTTCGCCTACCACTGATTTTGCAAAAGCCGCCCCCAATTGGCTTTTTTGGCTGAGCGACAAGCCCGCCCCGGCTTCCTGGCAGCAGCAAGCGCAGCGCGGCGCGCAGCTGTGGCAAGAAGCCAGGGCAGGTGCAAGCGTTGAAGCTGAATTAGACCTGACTGGCTTGGCTACAGCGCCTCCCGTAGCTATCAGCCGCCTCGACACCACCGCAACGCAGGCTGCCAAGACCTCAGTGCTGGTGTTATGGCAAGACGGCACCGGTCGGCCGGTGCTCACCCACCAGGCTAGTGGCACGGGAGGCAGCTATCAGTTGGCAACCCGGCTACAACCCACCTGGAGCGGCCTCCCCGACAGCCCGGCGCTGCCCGAATTGTTTCTACAGCTTCTGCGCGCCACTCAGTCCGAGGCGCCCGCAACGGCCATCGATTTACGTCAGCTAGACGCCCGCCAGCTCTCGGCCTCAACTTCCCTGGTATCCCAAACCACCTCTTCTACTGCTGCGCAACAGCCCTCTGGCTCTGATGCCCCACTCACGGCGCGTCAGGTAGTGGCCAGCACGGCTTTGCGGCCATGGCTGGTGCTGGCGGCGCTAGTGCTGTTTGCCATAGAACGTTGGTTGGCGGCCCGGCGCACTTCGCTTACTTCCACTTCGTCTCTATGAGTGTTGTTGCCACTTCTTCTGCTCCGGGCCGGGAGCTGCTGCTTGCCATCAGCCGGCGCGAAACCAACCGGCGCACTATAGCACGGTTGCTACCGTTGGCCGCGGCCGTGTTGGCGCTTGGTGCCTGGACTCGACACACGGCTGCGGCTCCTTTACTTTTCAGCGGCGGGCTGGCGCTATTGCTGCTCGGCGCGGGCCTGTGGCTGTATCGGCAGCGGCAACCGCGGCTGGCGGCACTGGCCCGGCGCCTCGACCGGCTCTATCCTGAGTTAGAAGACAGCACGGGCTTGTTACTGCGCGATGAACGCCACGCGCCCTTGAATCTGCTGGAAGAGTTGCAGTTGCAGCGCATTGCCACCCGGCTGGCAGCACTTCAAGCGGCAGCGCCTTCTCTGCTGCCCTTCTCGTGGCGGCCAACCATACTGGCTACTACCGTTTTGCTGCTGATACTGGCCATTGGTATGTGGTGGCACCAACCTGCCCGCTCGGCAACTACCAGCGGCCTACCCGTGCATTTTCCGGCCGCCGATACGCCCACCCGCCCTGGCCAGCCGGTGCCGGCCAGGCTGCTGACTACCCAGCTGCTCGTGCTGCCACCGGCTTACACCCGGCGGGCGGCCTTCACTCCTACCAGTCTTTCCTTTAGCTGCCCTGCCGGCTCGCGGGTGCGCTGGACGGTGCAGGTAAACCGGACCGCTAACGCGGCGCCCGTGCTGGAGCTCGGCTCGAAACGCTTCCCCTTCCAAAACGTAGCTGGCCAGCCTGCCGAGTTTGTGGTCGAAACGGTGGTAACGGCCTCGGCGCTCTACCGCCTGCGCTTTGCCGGCCAGGCTTCCGACGACTATGCCCTGGATGTTGTGCCCGACCAAGCTCCTACCCTGAAAATTCAAACGCCCAAGCCCTACACCCTTATCGAGTTCGGCCAGAGTCCGGTGGTGCCGGTACGCGCCGATTTGCGCGACGACTATGGCCTCAGCGAGGCGCAGTTGGTAGCCACGGTAGCGCAAGGCCAGGGCGAGGCCGTAAAATTCAAGGAATTCGTTGTCAACCTGAGCAGCCAGCTGCGCGGCCAGCCCCGCCAGGTTACATTGAAGACTAGCCTGCGCCTGCCAGCCTTGGGCCTCACCTACGGCGACGAGGTGTATTTCTACGTCCGGGCCCGCGACAATGCTCGCCACCTGACCCGCTCCGACACCTACCTGGTGCAGTGGGAAGACACTACCGTGCAAGACGGCCTCACCGATATGTCGTTGAGCGTAAATGTGGTGCCGGCTTACTTCCGCAGCCAGCGCCAGATCATCATCGACACCGAAAAGCTGATGGCCGAGCGCGCCAGCCTGCCCGCCGCCACCTTCTCTGAGCGAGCCAACAACCTTGGCTTCGACCAAAAGATGCTGCGGCTACGCTACGGCAAGTTTCTAGGCGAGGAGTCGGAAAGCGGCTTCGGTTCGACGGCGCCCCAACCTCCCGTAAGTTCCGACACCAGCCACGCCGGCGAGCAAGGCGCTGAGGCCGGCCACACCGCCGCCGATGGGCACGACCACGCCGCTCCCGCAACACCGCCCGGTGGCGAGGCAGCCGCCAATACCGCCGAGCTAATGGAGCCCTACCTCCACCGCCACGACGACGCCGAAACCGCCGATTTCCTGGAACCCGCCGTGAAAGCCAAGCTACGGGGGGTGCTCAACCAAATGTGGGAAGCCGAATTACGGTTGCGCTTGGCCAAACCTGCCGAGGCGCGGCCCTACGAGTACCGGGCCCTGCGCTTACTCAAGCAGGTGCAGCAGCAAACCCGCGCTTACGTCCGCAAATCGGGCTTCGAGCCGCCGGTATTACCCGAAGCCACCGCCCGCCTTTCCGGTGACCTGGCCGGGGCTGCTACGCCCCGCTTGCAGCAACAAACCACCCGCCCCGCTACGCAGCCAGAGATTCGCGAAGCCCTGCGCTTACTGGCCGCCTTACGTGCCGGTCAGCCGGCCCGGCCCGCCGATGCCGTGGCCCTGGAGCGGGCCGGCCAAGCCGTGGCGCAAGCGGCGCTGCAGCGCCCTGGTGCTTACCTGGCGGCCGTCCGGGCGCTACGTCAGCTTGCCACCGATGCCCGCGCCAGCCGCACAGCTTGCGCTACGTGCTTCGTTCCTGCCGAGTCGGCACTTACGGCGCTGCTGCCCGCCCCACCTGCCACTCCCGTTCGCGCCAGCAGCGGCGGCCGCTTAAGTCAACTCTACTTCCAAAATCTGAACTCCCGATGACGTAGTACGGCGGCCTGTTATTCCGACACCGGAGGAATCTGGATAAGATGATTGAATGGCCTAAATCAGATTCCTCCGGTGTCGGAATGACAGGCCGCCGCACTACAATCTAAATCACCTACAATGTTCAATCAGCCCATCTATTACGCTTTGCTTGCGGGATGCCTGCTGCTAGCCTTGGGAGTGTCGGTGGCGGCTTGGCGCCGGCCCAACACCCGGCGGCGCGCAGTCCGGTTGCTGGCGGGCTGGTTGGCGGTGGCAGGGCTGTGGCTGACTGCCTACCCGCCGCACCGTACTGTAGCTGAGCCTCAGGCCGAAGCCATCCTGCTCACCAACGGCTACCAACCCGATACGTTGCGCGCTTTACTTAACCGTTTTGGGGCGCATACCCGCGTGTGGCGTTTCGCGTTGGGCGGTCCGCGGCAACCTACCGATACGCCCACCATAGCCAGCTTAACCACCCTGCGGGAGCAGATGCCCGCTTTGCGGCGCCTGCACTTGGTTGGCCGTGGCCTGCCCGCCGCCGCCCTGCCGGCCCTAGGCCCCGTACGCCTGGTGCCCCACGGTCCGCCACCTTACACGGGCTTTCAGAGTACGCATTGGAATCATACGCTGGAATTAGGGCAGCCGCTGCTGCTGGAGGGCTATTTCGCGGCATCAACTACCCGCCGGCCGGGCCCGACGTGGGTGCGCCTGCAAGTGGCCGGGGCCGTCCGCGACTCGGTGCAACTGCCAGCGGGGCGGGGCCCTTTCCGGCTGCGCTACGTACCCAAAACGGCCGGGCGGCTGGTGGCAACTATTTCGGCCGGACCGGGCCGCCAACTACTGGCCAAGGAGCCTGTGCCGGTGGAAGTGGTTGCGCCGCGCCCTTTGCGGGTTTTGCTGCTGGCCGTCACGCCTTCGTTTGAGCTTAAGTTTCTGAAAAACCACTTGGCGGCCCGTCAGCACGCCGTGGCTTGGCGGGCCGGCATCAGCCGGGGCCTCACGCAAACCGAGTTCCGCAACCAGTCCACCGCCGACATAAGCCGCCTCACCCCTGCCCTGCTCTCCCGCTACGATGTGCTGGTGACGGAAGCCGGCGTGCTGCCCACTCTGCCTGCCGCCGAAGCACAAGCCCTACAAGCGGCGCAGCGCACAGCTGGCCTAGGTGTAATTGTGCTGGCAGAACCAGCCGCGCTACCCGCTACCGTACCCGGCCGGCCAACGGTGCGGCTGGTGCTGCAAAACAGTAGCCTCAACCGGCCACAGCGCCTAAACTGGCCCGATGCGCCTGCGGCCACGGCCATAGCGCCCGGCACTCTGACACTGAGCGGTACCGCTCGGCCCTTGGTGACGCTAGCTGGCTCGGGGGCCGTGGTGGTGGCCGGGCAGCGGGTAGGCTTAGGCAATGTGGTAGTTTCCACTCTACCCGAAACTTACCCTTGGCTGCTGCAAAATGCTCCCGCTACCTACGAAAGCTACTGGAGCCGTTTGCTAAGCGCTGCAGTTCGTCCAGCAGCCCCCACCGCCCGCTGGACCCTGGCCGACCCATGGCCCCGCCCCCAACTGCCCCTCTCGCTCCGGCTAACAGGTGCTTTTCCGGCGCAGCAGCCTACTGTACTAGGGACTACCAACGCACCCCTAGCCCGACTGCCGCTGCACCAAGACCCCGCCTTACCCGAGTGGAGCACCGCCACTTACTGGCCTACCGCACCGGGTTGGCACCAGCTTCAGCTAGCGGGTCAGCCCACCCACTGGTTCTATGTGTTTGCCTCATCCGACTGGCAGGGCCCCGAACTAAAGCGCCGAATTCAGAGTGCTATTCCGTGGCTTACTTCGGCCGCTGAACCTTTGCCGGCCCTTCAACGCACGGAACCCTGGCCAGTTAAGTGGTTCTTTGCGCTATTCGTGCTGGCAGCAGGCTTTCTATGGCTCGAAGAAAAACTGTAGTTGCCTTACTTATCAAGTATCGAAGCTGTTGAGGAAGGAAGGTTGCTGAACCCCTTTAGCATGATAGGCGAGCAACTGCCTAAACACCTTCATCAGCATAAAAGCAGAAAACGGCCTCTAGAGGCCGTTTTCTGCTTTCAAGCCGACACAGAGTATCTAATAGCGAATACCGGGATGTCCTCCGAGGTCGTCGTAGGCGGTGTCGCCTATCATAAACTCGGTAACAGCCTCCATTGAAGGCTGTATTACGGCATTGTTCTCAACTATCAGCAAGTTGTGCGCAGGAGCTGCTTCACCATTCTCGATTTCAACGATTGGCGTGTGGACAGTGGGTAGGATGGGTGAAGCTTTCAAACTGATAGAAGCAGAAGTAGCGCTGGCTAGCTGAAGTAACATTCAATCAATATTAAATAGTATTTATTATATATTACAACAGTCCTAGATTATTTTTTCCCTTAAGTAAGAAAACTAGCTACTGTGTAGTTGCTTATTCTGATAGCTAGCATGTTCCTAACTACCAACACAGCAAGGCGAAAGAGCAAGAACTGACTGCCTGAATTGATTCCGGCAGCTTGATTATCAACACATTACCGCACAGCCACACCTTACTTACCTCTTGATACTAAAAGGAAAAGCCCGGACTCTCACGAATCCGGGCTTACTTATCAAGCGAAGCAGCCAGTTAACTGGCTGTTCCTTACTTCTTTTCTTCGGTAGTCGTAGTGGTAGACGACTCGGTGGTAGCTGGAGCAGCCATTGCGGAAGAGTCACCAGCCATTGCTGAAGAATCGCCAGCCATGGCTGGAGCCGTAGTTTCGGTGGTAGTCGTAGATTCGGTGCTAGCTTCAGTGGTAGCAGGCTTCGATTCGCAAGAGGCGAGGGCTACAGCGAAAAACAGAGCGGATACTTTCAGCAGGTTGTTCATTTGGTCGTAGGTTTGAAAAATTTTGTCTGGAAAACGTCCTTTATACTCGACAATAAGAAAGGTAACCCGACAGTAAAAAATATTTTCTCAACGGGTTACCGCACTTCCTTCATTGTATTAACCACCAAAGTGAATGGCGAAGGCCACTGCTTCTTATTCTTACACCGATGACGAGTTTGTGGCGGCTATCCGCTGCGGCGACGACCGGGCCCTGGCGCAACTCTACCGGCTGCACCTCCCCATGATTTCGCACTACGTGCTGCAGAACAGCGGCACCGAAGACGAAGCCAAGGATGTGTATCAGGAAGGGATTATGGTATTCTACGAAAAAGTACGCGACGGCTCCCTCGAGCTTAGCTGCCAAATCAAGACCTACCTCTACGCTGTGTGCCGCCGGCTGTGGCTGAAGCGGCTCACCGAGAAGACCCGCTTCGGCGGCTCCCTCGACGACCACGAACCCTACCTCGAAACCGGTGCGGAAGCAGATTTGGTGGAGGCTGAAGAGCGGGACCGGCGTTTTGCAACAATGGGCGAAGCGTTGGACCTAATTGGCGAGCCTTGTCGTTCACTTTTAGAAGGCTTTTACCTGCTCGATAAGTCGATGCAGGAACTCACTGCAGAATTCGGCTACACCAACGCCGACAATGCCAAGAATCAGAAATACAAGTGCCTGGTACGACTGAAAAAGCTGTTTTTCACGAACTACCAGGAATAGGAATCTTAAGAACGCAGAAGTGAGAAACCAGAATAGCGCGCCACTCTTTTATGGCACTGTTCTCGCCTCTAAGCCCTACATAAATACCTGCGGGTCTAACCCATCCGCGCTAATGCTATGATGACTGAAGCTGACTATTACGCTTTATTTGACGCATACCGACAAGGTGAGCTGGAAACTCCGGCCCGCCTTAATTTGGAGCGTCGCCTAGCCGCCGACCCGGTGCTGGCGCAGCGCTTTGCCGAATTCGAGGACATTACGACTACGCTAAACGGTTACAACCAGCGCTTGAGCACGCGCCAGAAACTGCGCGCCATTCAGGTTGAAATTGATGCCGAGCAGGCCGTGCGGCTGGAAGCCAACGAGGAGGTGCTGGAAACCGGCCATCCCACCATGCCTACGCTCCATATTTCGCGTACCGAGCAGAAGCTGCGCGAGTTTTGGCAGAGCCACCGCGCGACCATGATGGTAGCGGCTTCGGTAGCGGTTATGGCAGTGTTCACTACGCTGCTCGGCATCGAGTGGTGGCGGGCATCGCAGAAGCCTTCGCTGTATGGCTATACGGTGCTGCGCCGCGAGGTGGAGCGCATCAAGCGCACGCAGCGCGCCATGAACCGTGCTATCCAGGGCCAGGGCGATACACCCGAAGCAGCCAAGGAAGGTAAGTTCAGCGGCACCGGTTTCGCCCTTACGGCCGACGGCTATCTGGTTACCAGCTATCATGTTATTCAGGATGCCGATTCGCTGCTCATTGAAGGTCACGACCAGCAACGCTTCCGGGCCGAGCCCGTGTTTACTGACGTAGCCCACGACTTAGCTATCCTGCGCATCAAGGACAAGTCTTTCCGCGGCTTTGGCCGCTTGCCGTACTCGTTTAAGCGTGGCACTGCTGACCTTGGCGAGAAAGTGTATACGCTGGGCTATCCGCGCGAAGATTTGGTTTTCAACGACGGCTCGCTGAGCGCCCGCTCCGGTTTCGAAGGGGATTCTGCTTTCTATCAAATTAGCATTCCGGTGAATCCGGGCAACTCGGGCGGACCACTGCTTGATGAGCGCGGCAACCTGATTGGCGTAATTAGTGGTCGGCAGATGGATGTGCAGAGCGCCGCTTTTGCCACGAAGTCGTCGTACTTGATGCACTTGGTTGATTCGCTGGCCGCGGCTGGTACCGGGCACCCCTATTCGCTGCCTCGCGGCAACCAGTTGGCGGGCAGCTCGCGCCCGAACCAGATTCGCAAGCTCCAAGACTACGTGTTTGTAGTGAAGGTGTACGAATAAGTGAAAGCTTAGCGCATCAGTAATTGACATTGCGCCTGAACCACTGCTCTGCAAATCAAGCCCTGCCGTTTTTCGGTGGGGCTTTTTGTTGCAGTGAATTTTCTGCGCTTACCAAGGCCGAAATACCCAATTGCGTTGCGCCACGGTAACTGCGTAGAACCTAATAAAGAATCCCTCATTAAATTTTCACTATTTTAATAAGTCCTTAGAACACAGCTTGCTAATAGGAGCAGTAATACTTTACTTCCTGATCCTTTTGCGGTCCTTTCCTATTCTTCTCACCCAACTGCCTATGAACCGTAGAGCTTTCCTCAGCAAGCCTGCCGCCACCTTAACAGCTCCGGCAACAGCGGTATTGGCACGTCCGGCCATAGGCTCCGACGATCCGCCCACCGATGGAGAAACCATCAGCCGCTTTGCCAATACCCGGCTGCCCACCGAGCCGCGCTCTACGGCTGGCATTGGTCCTTACGCCGGCCCTTGGGGATATACGCAGGCAGCCCATCTGCTGCGCCGCTGCCTGTTCGGCCCCACTCGCACAGAGATTACTACGGCAGCAAGCCAAACCCTGACGCAAGTGCTGAACGGCCTGTTCACGGCGCCTCCCGCCCCCACGCCCCCGCTTACTGTGTCGGCCACCGATACGAGCGTGCCGCAGGGCCAGACCTGGATTACCCAGCCTTTCAACCAGACCTTTGAAGGCGCCCGGCGCTCGTCGTTGCGGGCGTGGTGGATGGGGCAGCTGCTAGGACAGAGTTCTTCTTTGGTGGAGAAAATGACGCTGTTCTGGCACAACCACTTTGTGATCGAGCTCGGCGACATCAACGATGCCCGCTACGGCTACCAGTACTGCACGCTGCTGCGGCAACACGCCCTCGGCAACATCAGGCAGCTCACCGAGGATATTACGGTGGCGCCGGCTATGCTGCGCTACCTCAACGGCAACCAAAGCACTGCCACGTCCCCCAACGAAAACTATGGCCGCGAGCTGCTGGAGCTGTTCACGGTAGGCAAAGGCCCGCTGATCGGGACCGGCAACTACACCAATTACACCGAGGCCGACGTGCAGGCCGCGGCCAAGGTGCTCAGCGGCTGGCGCGACAATGCAACCACTATTGCAGGTTACTACACCGCTACGCGCCACAATACCACCACCAAGCAATTCAGCGGTGCCTTCCAGAACGCCACCATCGCCAACCTCGGCGACCAGGAGTACAAGGCCCTCATTGCGTTGATTTTCGCGCAGCAGGAAACCGCCAAGTTCCTGTGCCGCAAGCTCTACCGCTGGTTTGTGTACTACGTCATCGATGCGACCACCGAGGCGCAGGTGATTCAGCCGCTGGCGCAGCAGCTTATTGCCAGCAATTACAACGTGGCGCCGGTGCTGCGGACCTTACTGTCGAGCGAGCATTTTTATGATGCCGTGAACATGGGCTGCTTGATTAAAAGCCCGCTTGACTTCACGGTGGGCACCTGCCGGCAGTTGCAGATGGTATTTCCACCCGCCAGCAACCTGGTAGCGCAATACGGCATGTGGGACTACCTCAACAGCGTCACGAACGTGCAGCAGCAGTACCTCGGCGACCCGCCCAACGTGGCCGGTTGGCCCGCTTACTGGCAAACGCCGCAGTACTACGAAATGTGGATCAACGCCGTGACGCTGCCGCGCCGCAATCAGCTCACCGACCTCTTTATCAGCACCAACGGCTACACCCGCAACGGCGCCAACATCAAGATCAACGTGCTTGACCTGGTGCTCTCGTTGCCGCCCGCTACCGCTGCCGACCCCAACCTGCTGATTGCGGAGCTGGCTCAACTGCTGCTGCCCATCACCCTGACGGCCAACCAGCTTACCTACCTCAACGACACCCTGCTGCCCGGCCTGCCCGACTTTGAGTGGACAGTGGAGTGGCAGCAGTACCTGGCCGCGCCCACCAACGTCACCCGCCGCGCCGCCGTCGAAACCAAGCTCCGGTCGTTGCTGCGCACCATGATGGGGCTGGCTGAATATCATTTGTCTTAATGGTTGGATGGTTGAATGGCTGCATGGTTAATCGTATCAACGACTTGCCACTATCCAAACAACAATTTAACAATCAACTATTTAACCATTAAATACGCATGAAACGCAGACATTTCCTCCAGACTACTGCCGCTGCTACCGTGTTGCCGACGCTGCTCGGCGGCTTGCCCATCGGGGCCTACGGATTTTCACCGGAGCTTTTCGACATAACGGGCGGCGCCACCCAAACCGACCGGGTGCTGGTACTGATTCAGCTAAACGGCGGCAACGACGGGCTGAACATGATTATCCCCACCGACCAGTATTCGGCCCTGATGAATGCCCGCGCCGACATTGCCATTCCGCAAAACCAGGTGCTGCCACTCAGCGCCACCACGGGCATACACCCGGCCATGGCGGGCGTGAGAAATCTGTTCGACGACGGCAAGATTGGGGTGGTGCAGGCCGTAGGCTACCCAAACGCCAACTACTCGCACTTCCGCGCCACCGACATCTGGACCTCGGCTTCTGATTCCAACGTGACCATCACCTCGGGGTGGGCCGGGCGCTACCTCAACGGCGAGTACGCCGACTACCCCACCGGCTATCCGAGCCCCGCCAACCCCGACCCATTGGCCATTAGCATCGGGTCGGTGGTGAGCAACTGCGTGCAGGGCCCGAGCGTGAACATGGGCATGGCCATTGCCAGCACTACGTCGTTCTATCAGCTGCTTTCGGGTGGGGTAGATGCGGCCCCGAATACCCCGGCGGGCCACGAGCTGACATTTATCCGGCAGGTAATATCGCAGACGCAGGTGTACACGACGGCCATTCAGGCGGCGGCCGCGCGGGCTACCAACCTCTCGCCTCTCTACCCGGCCACCGGCCAAAACTCGTTGTCGGACCAGCTTAAGATTGTGGCGCAATTAGTGGCCGGGGGCTTGCAAACCCGCATCTACGTCTGCAACCTCGGGGGCTTCGACACGCACTCCAACCAGGTACCTACCACGGGCAGCAATACCACCGGGACGCATGCCACGCTGCTCGGCAGAATTTCGCAGGCCCTGGAGGCTTTCCAGGACGACTTGCGGCGCCTGAACATCCAGCACCGGGTGGTAGGCATGACGTTTTCGGAGTTTGGCCGCCGCATCAAGGCCAATGCCTCGAAAGGCACCGACCACGGCGCGGCGGCTCCGCTCATTGTGTTCGGTACCAGCGTCAACCCCGTGTTGCACGGCACCAACCCCGTACTGCCCGCCACCGCCGGTGTAAACGACCAGGTGCCTATGCAGTTCGATTTCCGGGCCATCTACGCCAATATTTTGAAAGATTGGTTTAAAGTATCGCAAACCACAATAAACGAGTTGCTGCCGTCTACCAATAGTCCATTCCCCTACGTGCCCGTCATTCGGCCATCGGTGGTGAACGGGACGGCCTCGGCGGCCAACACCAACATAGCTAACTTCAGCGTGTACCCTAACCCCATCCGCGAGCGGGCCACGGTGGAATTTGCCAGCGAAGGCGGCCACGTGCAGGTACTGCTCTACGACGGGCTAGGCCGCGAAGTGGTTCGCCTCCTGGATCGGACTCTGCCCCGCGGTACGCAGAAGGTTTCGCTTGATGCCTCGCATCTGGCGGCCGGTTCTTATCACTGCCATGTGCAGGAAGGCCAGCGTATCAGCTCGCGGCTGGTGGTGGTGGAATAGCCAGCTCTACGAGTAGGCTTCATACCATAGAAATCCTGCGAATACAGTTCATTAGGCACGTTTTTGCCGCCGAAACAACTGTTGAACTTGCAGGTAATGAGCGTTGTCGAGTTTGATTTTTCTTTCTCTCCCCCGTCAAAAATCCTCGCATTGAGGCAGCCCGGAGCAAGCTTTTTGCGTACACGCCCTGCGGTGGCCTAGCCACCCGCAGCACTCACCTGTACAACCGCTACCACAACGCCACAATGGAAAACCAACTAGAAAAACAAATCGAAAAAATTGCCCCGGAAGATATTTCCCGCACGCTGGAAAGCGCTTATCATGTTATCTTCCAAGGCGACCATGACCGCATCGACGACCTACTGAAGCATGGTGGCACGCTGCTCCGCAAAGCCGCCCAACGCTTCACTACCACCCAACTGATCCTCGGTATTGCCGGTGTAGCCGCCGTGGCAGTGGCCGTAATAGCCCGCATCGAAAGCCAAACCCAAGACGGGGAAGCCGAAGTTGTTGATGCAGATGCAAGCAAGCCGGAAATCGAAAACAAGCCCAAGCCCAAGCCTAGCAAGGCGCAAACGCCAACGGTTTAAGTGGCTGTAGTTCTACACAAAAAAGCCCTGATTGGAAATATCCGATCAGGGCTTTTTTGTGTGAGCTTACGCACTGACCTCACACGGCCGAGTCGTTCAGACGGGGCCTCACCCCCTAGCCCCCTCTCCTAGAGGAGAGGGGGAACTAGTTGTAGTTGCCTTTCCGGATTCTAGTGCTAGAAAACTAGCCGCTAGTTCTCCCTCTCCACGGGAGAGGGGGCTAGGGGGTGAGGCCCCGTCTGAACGACCCAACTGCGTAACAGCAATTACTCAGCACTGTTAGGTGTAATACCATTGGCGCTTCTATCCGCATGCAGCAACGTTTAGGCGGCTTCCAGCACGCTAGCATCGTTGTGAGCGGGCGAGTTGACGCGCGTGGTAACAGTGTACTCGCGCATCAGCTCTGCCGGATACGGTTGCAACAGCGCCTGATGATCGGCTAGGCTTACGGCATCGTCGAGCCAGGCCAACTCGGCTTCGCGGCCTTGCAGCATTACGGGCATGCGGTTATGGATGGGCGCCATCAGCTCGTTGGGGTCGGTGGTGATGATGGTGAAGGTGGGGCGTATCTCGCCGGTGGCTTTGTCGAGCCATTCGTCCCATAGCCCGGCAAAGGCAAAAGGCTCTTCGTTGCGCAGCAGAATGCGGTGCGGTACCTTGCCCTGGGCCGTCACCTGCCACTCGTAGAAGCTGTCGGCGGGTACGAGGCAGCGGCGGCGCTGGAGCAGTTGCCGGAACGAGGGCTTCTCGGGCAGGGTTTCGGCGCGGGCGTTGATGGGTTTGGGCGCCGCTTTCAAGTCCTTCACCCAACCCGGAATCAGGCCCCATTGCAGCAGCTGAATCTGGCCGGGCTCGGTGTTGAGAATCACGGGCAGCCGCTGTGAGGGCGCGGCGTTGTAGTTAGGGTCGGCTTCGGCAGCGAAGGAAGCTTCAAAGCGCTTTTCAAGAACCGGTTTCGGGGCAACAGTGGTGTATCGGCCGCACATACGAGGGTTGGGAAAGAGTGAAACAGAGTATCAGCAAGGCGCTTATTGCTAACGCTGGAGGTGGAAGGAGGGTTCTTATGCACTGGCCTTATGTCGCCTCGGCTGGCCTCATTTCTCTCCCCGTTTCAAGGCAAATGCGTATAACCGAGCTGACTTACTATGCTGCCTTATGTCCGAAGCTCCTCGAAAACCGGAACTGCCTGCTTGGGTCTTCCTGCTCCTGCGCTTGGCGTCGGTGGCCTTGGTTGCGGCCGCCGCCTGGCTTGCGGTGAAGTGCACTTGATGCTTGCCGAGTCGGCAACGCAACAGAACAATGCAATGTAGAGACGCGAAACTTCGCGTCTTGGCGTTGCTGAGGTTGTTTCTGTTTTCATTTCTGTGGTCACATAGCGGCCGAAAGCTGGTAGTAAATCTATAGAATGACCCACGCCACGTAGCGGCGTCAGACCTACCAGCGTATTTGGCACTGCTATCCAGCCCTGAATTGCCTGTTTAATCTTCCAGAAGCCTGGAGTTGCCTGGCAACCTAATCATAGCTGGCGGAAGCCAGAAAACCTGCCCTAATCGTTCAGCGACGAGACGCCAAGTGTGGCGTCTCTACACTGTTTCCATCACTCAGGAGCAATGTGCTTCCGCCTGATACTTAGGTGCCGAACACTTCCTTGCTGGCGAGGAAGCAAAAGATAGTATCCGTAGCTCAGCTATAACCTAGAAGGCAGAATTAGCGCTACACCTAGCCTCACCCACTGCTCCTCTCCCCATGGCAACTTCCAAGCTGCGCGGCAACGACCTGCGCAAAATCGGCTACCCCGAAGGCCGGGCAATCAATCTGGCACTGGATATTCTGGAAGACAAGCAGCTGAAAAAGCTAGATAAGGGCAGTGCCCTCGCCACGCTGCAAAAAATCAAGGAAGATCCGTATGCCTACCTCCGCGACTCGCTGTGGCGGGAGCTAGCTAAGGAGTTTGTACCCGACCCGAGCCGCGACGTCAGCCTCAACCCCGAAATAAAAGATTACCGCCGCTACGGCGACGCCTACATCGAGGACGGCGCCCGCAAGCAGATGGACACCGCCATGAAATTGCCCGTAACGCTCGACGGCGCCCTCATGCCCGACGCGCACCAGGGCTATGGCCTGCCTATTGGCGGCGTGCTGGCCGTCGACAACGCCGTGATTCCCTACGGCGTAGGCATGGACATTGGCTGCCGCATGGCGCTGTCGGTGTTTGACTTGCCGGCGCGTTATCTGGAGCAGCGCACCCAAGAGCTGAAAAAGCTACTGCACAACCACACGCGCTTTGGGGCCAAGGAAGTGTTTAAGAACCCCGCCAACGACCCGGTGCTGGACCGACCCGAGTTCCGGGAAATTGCGGTGGTGAAGGGCAAGCGTGAGGCCGCCATCAACCAGCTCGGCTCCTCGGGGTCGGGCAACCACTTTGTGGAGTGGGGCATCGTCGACATCACCACCGAAGACAACGACCTGGACCTGCCGCTCGGGAAGTACCTGGGTTTGCTTTCGCACAGCGGCTCGCGGGGCCTGGGCGCGGCCATTGCGCAGCACTACACCAAAATAGCCATGAGCAAGTGCCCCCTGCCACCCGAAGCGCGCTACCTGGCCTGGCTCGACCTCAACAGTCAGGAAGGGCAGGAATACTGGCGGGCCATGAACTTGGCCGGCGACTACGCCTCGGCCTGCCACCACGACATTCACCGCCGCCTGAGTTTAGCCCTCGGCGAAAAGCCGGCGGCCCGGGTGGAAAACCACCACAACTTTGCCTGGAAAGAAACCCTGTCCGACGGTCGCGAAGCCATTGTGCATCGCAAAGGGGCTACGCCAGCGGGCCAAGGTGTGCTCGGCGTTATTCCCGGCTCCATGACTGCGCCCGGCTTCATTGTGCGCGGCCGGGGCGAGCGAGACTCCATTCAGTCGGCCTCGCACGGGGCCGGGCGCCGGATGTCAAGAACGGAAGCCAAGAAGAACATT
Source organism: Hymenobacter sp. (assembly GCF_036387835.1). Lineage (GTDB taxonomy): Bacteria > Bacteroidota > Bacteroidia > Cytophagales > Hymenobacteraceae > Hymenobacter. The sequence continues at coordinate 21,938 of NZ_DASVSY010000045.1, forward strand.
TCGGAAGGTGACCTCCGCCGCCACCTCCGCGACCAGGGCATCGAGCTAATCGGGGGCGGCCTCGATGAAGCGCCCATGGCCTACAAAGACATTCACCAGGTAATGGCCCACCAGCGCGATTTGGTGGACGTGCTAGGCTCGTTCACCCCGCGCATCGTGCGCATGGACGCCGGCGGCAGGGGTAAAAGCAAGTATGGCGGCGAGTAACGCCCTGCAGGCATCCAACCAACATTTTATACCAAGCGTGACTGCGCGCCTAGCAACTCTTGCAACTGCCGCGCATTCAGCACGCCGGCCCCGCCGATACCGTTGTTGAAGTACACGTAGGCTTCCTGCACGCTTGGCTCGGCCTGTATGTCGTGGGCTATGCGGGCCAGGAATTCCTCGCTGTAAGCTGACTTGTACAGCTCAGGCACGCCATGAAAGCGGTAATAGAGTTGCGGCGTATTCACTACTACCTCGTCGGGCAAGGGCGCGGGGTAGCTCTGCCCAACGAAACTGATGCCGTGCCGCCCTAGCTCTCGCATAATTTCGCCCTCCCACCAGCTTGGGTGCCTAAATTCCAGCACGTTGAGAAAACCAGAGTCAAGATGCTCCAGGATGCGGCCAAGCAGTTCCTCGGTGTACGCCGCTTTAGGTGGCAACTGAAACAGGATGGGGCCTAGCTTCTCCCGCAAGCCCTCCCGCACCGTTCCGTAGAAATCAGCCAGCACGGGGCCAGCTTCCGCGTTGAACTTCTTGTAGTGCGTCACGATGCGCGGCGCTTTTACGGCAAACCGGAAATCGGCGGGGCTTTGGGTGTACCACGTTTCAAACACCTTCAACTCGGGCATGCGGTAGAAGGTCACGTTCACTTCCAGCGTATTGAAGTGGGTGCAGTAGTAGGCAAACCACTTGCGCGGCGGCAAACCCTCCGGGTACAGAATACCTTTCCAGTCGCGGTAGGAAAAACCGGAGCAACCAATGTAGATAGTGGGCATAGGAACAGCTAGGGTGTACTGCGTGTACTGCTCTTACGCAATTCCTCGCCGCCAGCTTCCATTATGTTTCCAAGCTAAGCGTCTCGCGCAGCGCCCAGCTGAAACTGGGGTTCAAGCAACTGCAAAATGCAGGCAGATTCGAACCTGTAGCTCGTCCATATAATTTCCTCTATTTTCGTGGCAGAAGTCTATTCAAAATTACCTGGCAGCAGTTAAGTACCCTTGCGTCTTATGCCTAAAAGCCTACCTCCTACCTTCTCTCTGTTTACTATTGCTGCAACAGTTCTACTATCAACCTCAACGAAAGCACAAACCCGTGCGCAAAGTCAGCCTGGCTATGTCGTGACTGCGCAAGGGGATACGCTGCGGGGAGTACTTGATGTACCACGCTTAGTTTCCGATCAAGGCTTACAATTCCGACCGGATAAGCAGGCTGCTGCAAAAACCCTGACTATAAAGGACCTGAAGGCCTTTGGTTTAGAGGATGGCCGCCGCTTCGTGAAACGCACTATCACAACTGGCCGCAACTCGCAAACTGGTGGCATCGATTCTGCCGTTGTTTTTGTGCAGCAGCAGATAGCAGGCACCGTGAACTTCTACCGGTACGAGCACAGCCCGCTCAACAACCGCACGCAAGCAGGATCTTCGGCTAATGAGCCAGTTCAATACTTTATCGACTCTGGGAGCCGCAGCCTTATCCGCCTATCCTCTCGCACCTATCAAAGCACCTTTTCGGTTCTATTTAAAGATTGCCAAACAGTGGTGGAAGAGGTGGCACGGACCGCATTTCGCGAAAAAAGCCTTGGCGACCTTGTTTTGCGCTACAACACTCAGTGCCCTAACTCTACGACCGTCGCTCATGACTATCGGGTAGCGGAGAAACCTAGCACCACTCACTTGCTGTTCAGTGGGCGCGGAAGCGTGCAGAGCGGGAATCTGTGGTATACCTCCTCCCCTGATTTAGCCCGCAAAGACTCCCGCATGCCTACTGGGGCGGCGTTCGGAGTGGAAGTACGGCTGGCCAACGATGGGCCTTGGTCGTTGAGCAGTGGCCTGCACTATGCTCAGTTGCACCGCGAAACCAATCGAACCCGGAATGGCTTTGCGGGTACTGTAAATGCCAATGAAAGCATTGTTGTTCCCGCTTCCGTGCAAGTTCAAAGCGTACAGGTGCCGCTGCTAGTTCGCTATACGCTGGGCCATAGTATGCTACGCCCCTATCTGGCTGCTGGTGTTTTATATGGCCAGTACCTCAACAACAAAACTATGCTGCCCTACTTGAAGATTACCAATGAGGGTGGCACCAACTCTTCTTATCGAACTGATGTAGTGGTAGAGCATACCAATAAACTCGATAATGCTCACTTCACTATAGCCAGTGTAGTACGCCTAGGGTTGCAGATAAAAACGTCTGCTCGATTTTCTCCGTTGCTTGAAATTCAGTACAGCGCAGGCCGGGATTCTGATTTGAACTCTGGTTTCTCAGGGACTGATTTAGGTGATTTGCATTACCAAACACTAGGTTTTACAGCCGGTTTAGAGTTCTGAAGTATCTGTTTTACTGCTCCTTTAGCTGGTTACCCTGGGGTAATTTCCTTCAGCCATGAAGCTGAGTTAACTCCTTACGGCCGTTTCAGACCGAGGCGTTCCACGGTTTCGCCCTCGAAGTCGAACTCGATAAGCACGGCGGGCTCCTCGCCTACTACCCACCCGTCGTGGCCGGGCGCAATGGCTACCACTTGCGGCGCTATGTACTCTTCCCGGGTCCCATCGGCGTATTCAATAGCCAGGCAGCCGGCCGCCAGAAACCCTACGTGAGCGTGCTGGCACAGTTCGGTACCAATCAGCGGCTTTAGGTTCTTCGACCACCGAAAGCCCACCGGATACACCACCCGCTTCACGCGTGAGTTGCCGGTGCGCACTACATCAACTTGCACGCCGCCTACTTCGCGGCGCGTGGCGTCCTTCAACGGACCTAGGAGATTGTCGATATTCATGGGAGGGCAGTAATGGTGGAAAGCGAACACAGCAAGACTATTCTTGAATATAGTGTATTCAAGGATAGTCTTGCTGTGTCGCTTGGTATCTTCCTAATCCTGCTGGTAGAGCCCGCCGTGGCAGCCGCGCTGTTTCTGACTGTAATTCCGGGCAGGATGGAAACCTAACGTGCAATTAGTCACAAATTCTAGCCACCATGTTGCTTGAAACGGCCGCCACAAAATCAGCCACCGTATAGAACTAGCCGGGACAGACCATGGTAACAGTCCAACAAAGTAGCTGCTTTATTCAACGAACAGCTTACGAACCACATTTCCGCAGCGCACCACATACAACCCACTTGGTAAGCCAGCCACATCAAGGTGCGCCCGGCTGCTGCCGCCAAGCAAAGGGAGCCTGCGCATCACTTGGCCTGTGGCACTCAGCAGTTCTAGCGTGCGGCTGTACATTACCGGTTCAATTGCCACGGTTGCCGCCTGCTGGGCTGGGTTAGGCGAAAGTTGTAGCAGAGTTTGCTTGAGCGTAGCTGGCGCCGTATTAGCCAGCACCATGGAAGCCAGCCGGGCCACAAAGCCCAGGTTATTAGTTGGAGCGGTAGTGTTGAGTAGGGTTATAGCATCAAAAGAGAGAGTTGGGCTACTGAAGGCGCCGGTTAAATAGGCATTGCCAGCGAGGTCCAGCGAAATGCCGTGCGCTATTTCGTTACCTGAGCCGCCTGCGCGCAGAGCCCATTGCCATTGGCCGCTCGGCATAAGTTTGGCAACGTATACATCCTGCGAGATGCCAATAAGTGTGGTGGTGCCGAAGCGAGGACGCCCAGAGAAAAAGCCGGTTACGTACGTACTCCCGTCGGCGCTAACCGCTAGACCCCGGCCAAAGGCACTGCCACTCCCACCCCCAGTAGTCAATCCCGATTGCGTAGCCCATTGCCACTGACCCGTTGCGGTCAGCTTGGCGACATACGCCGCTGTACTGCTCGTAGAGGGGGTGCCGAGCGTAATGGTCCCAAACCGCATCATGGCGCTTTGCAACTCTCCCCCGATATACAAGTTCCCATTGCCATCCGTTACAAGCTCGTTGGCGTAGTCGGAGCTACTACCGCCGGCAGCTATGGCCCATTGCCAACGGCCCGCAGCACTCAATTTTGCCACAAAAATGTCATTGCTGATAGCACCACTAGATCCCGCATTGGTGAGAGTAGAGTCACCAAGCGTGAGGGTGCTGCTATAGAAGATACCGGCTACGTACACGTTACCGGTAGCATCTAGCACTAGCTGATTGCCCCTGTTCACAACCGTAGGGTTGGTTTGCGTACTTATGGCAACCCATTGCCAAGCTCCATTTGCAGTTACTTTAGCTACATATAAACCAATACCTTGATTGTTGCGGCCGCTCAAAGAAGTCGAGCCAAACGCAGCAGAGATACTATGTAAAGCACCCGTGATGTAGGCGTTGCCGCCGCTATCCACAGTTATTCCATAGCTATTGTCTGTGTAGGGTCCACCCCCACTAACGGCCCACAACCACTGCCCCGCAGAAGTCAGCTTTGCTACAAAGACATCCTGTGCGCCAGCATTCCCTAACGTAATCGAGCCAAATGTGCTTGTTGAAAGCACCTCACCTGTTAGGTACACGTTGCCCGCGTTGTCTACGGCTATGTCGTTAGCTTCAGCCGAAGTGATTTTCAGCGCCCACTGCCATTGCCCGTCTGGGCGGAGTTTGGCCACGAAGGCGTCGTTGCCGTAGCTCCCGCCCATGAGCGTCGTGCTGCCAAAGACAACGGCTCCTAGAAATCGGCCGATAACATACACGTTGCCGACAGCGTCGGCTGCCGATTGACGGGCGGCAATGTTGCCCGACGTATAAGGCACTGTAGCACCAAAAGCATAGGCGTAATCGAACGTTGGCACCTGCGCTACCACAGTATGCCCCAGCAAAAGCAAGCCACTCAGTAGGCAGGCACAGAAATAGGAAGCACTAAAACGCCAAGAAGTACAGCATACCAGCATATAGAAAACGATAAAAGATGAGGCTACAAATTAACGCGACTTTCGCACAACTTGAATATATACTATATAGAAAGACTTTTCCTCACAATACTTTTGCCGTAAATGTGCTTATGGCCTTAACTATACATGCTTTTGTCACAGTTATCTAGGTGTGCTTTGTACCATAAGCACCATGTGAGGAATCAGGCAGGAAATACTTAATTGCAAAAATACACTCCTCTTCTTCCAACAATTATATTATAAATAAGCCTAAAAGGTTTTTGCAAGCCTGGCGCCCGTATATTCTTATATTTAGTATATCTTACGGTCGGTACTACCCCAAGAAAAAATGATACCGTTCCGTGTAAAGAGCCTGGTGCTCTTATTTCTCGTTTTTCCGCTGCTGCTTACCGCTCAAAACCGGCAGACATTGTCGAACCGCAAAGCCAGCAAGCAAGCCAAAGCCCTGTACTCCTACATCAATGACATGTACGGCAAGAAAATGCTGTCTGGGCAAATGTGGGCCAGTTGGGGCATCGATGAGTTGAAATACATCCAAGACAGTACGGGCAAGCAGCCGGCCCTGCGCGGCATGGATTTCATCGACCGCCGCCAAAACCAACAGGAAGTACAACGCGCCATCGACTGGTGGAAAACGGGCGGCATCCCGACCGTTATGTGGCACTGGGGCGCGCCAAGCGTGGGCCAAGGCTACGATAACAGCAAGAAGCCGGTGAGCATCGACAGCATTTTCATCGAAGGCACGCCGCAGTACAAAGCCTTCTGGGCCGAGTTGGAGGAGAAAGGCGACTTGCTCGAACAGCTCAAGAAAGCCAAGGTGCCCGTATTGTGGCGGCCCTTCCATGAGTTGAATGGTAACTGGTTTTGGTGGGGCAAGCAGGGGCCGGAGAACTTCAAACGGCTCTGGATTACCATGTACGACTACTACACCAAGAAACGGAAGCTCAACAACCTGATCTGGGTGCTGTGCTACACCGGCAAGCCCGATTCGGCCTGGTATCCCGGCGACCAATACGTAGACATTGCCGGCGCCGATACCTACAGCCGGACCAATGCCCCGCAGGAGCCCATGTTTCAGGCCATGAAGTCGATAGTCGGCGACCGGGTGCCCATCACCTACCACGAATGCGGCATCCCACCCGATCCGGATTCCTGCCTGAGCAAAGGCATCATGTGGTCGTGGTGGATGGAATGGCACACCAGTCACTTGCAGAAGCTCGACCCCAAGTACTTGCGCTACGTCTACCAGCACGACGCCGTCATCACGAAAGACGAAGTGCCAGATATTATGAAAGTGTATCGCCGGCGCAGGCGCCTGTAGTGGCTACCTAAGTCACTGACTATAAGCAGCAAGCAGCCCTTAACTGAACTCTGCGTTTCGGTTGAGGGCTGCTTGTTGTTTATGGTTCTTGTTCAGCCTAGCAAACCTTGTAGCACCCTGAACTGCAAGGGCAAGCAACTTCTGTTGTGCGACCCCACAACCAGCAACCAGGCCCCGGACATTGTTAGTCTGGATGCACCCGCCAACAGACCTCCAGGATCTGGAAACCTGACAGCTATCCCCGGCGACTACCACGGCAGCCTGCTTGTAATGTTGCACTACGCGGTTGTCCTGCAAGAATTACACGTGAAGCAGAGTGTCCAACTGGCGTAGATCTTGCAGCTGTTTAGGATCTTCTTCAAACACGCTTGAACGTCATGCTCACCATGACCTAAACACAGTTTCAATTGTCTTCTTGAAAACAGATAAACGAAAGACAAAATTTATTTGATTTCACTTGTTTACTTTGAAAAACAAAGTACTTTTGGACACGTAATAATGTAGAATGAATATCACTTAGGAATCCACAGGGCTGTTCCCATGAGTAGCATAGCAAGGACTAAAAACCGATGGAGCCGCAAGCGGCAGATTCTGGCCGGCGTTGCGGTTGTTCTGGCGGTGGGAGCCTTGCTGGTTGTGCCTAAGTGGAAGGCGGCCATCGACAGCGGCGGGCAGCTGCCCCGGCAACCGTTTCGCATTGCCGGCAACCTCTATTACGTGGGCGCCCGCGACGTCACATCCTTTCTGCTCACCAGCCCCGAGGGCCACGTGCTCATTGATGGTGGCTACCCCGGCACCGCCCCCATGATTCAGAAGAACATTGCTGCCCTCGGCTTCCGCATCACCGATGTGAAAATCCTGCTCAACTCGCACGCCCACTTCGACCATGCGGGTGGCTTGGCAGCTTTACAGCAAGCCTCCGGGGCGCAACTGTGGGTAAGTGAAGCCGATGCCGACATGATTTCCTCGGGCGGAATCAGCCACCGGAATATGGCGCCGGTTAACTGGTTTATCTACAGTGGCCTTATGCGCTACCCCGCGCCCCGCATCGACCACCAGTTCAAGGATGGCGCGCAAATTAGCTTGGGGCCGATCCACCTCACGGCGCACGTGACGGCCGGCCACACGCCGGGCTGCACCACCTGGGCATTTCCGGTCCGGGACGGCAACCGGGAGCTGCTGGCGGTCAGCGTAGGGAGTTTGTCGTTGCCGATGCCTACTTCCCTGTTTGATTGGACCTATGATGCGCCGTTGCGCCACGAGCTAACGCGCGGCTTCACCACGCTCCGCAACCTTCCGGCCGACATCTACCTTTCCTCCCACGCGCGGCCGTTCAGCCTAAAGCGCAAAGCCGAAGAACGAGCCACGGCCAAAGACCCCGTTAGTCCATTCCTTGACCGGAAAGGGTATCTAGTGGACATTACCAAGGCAGAAGCGGCATTTCGCAAGGCGCTTCAGGAGCAGGATCAGTAGCCCCCCACTCTTTCAGCAGCTCAATTCAACTACCCGTACCAAAAGCATTTTTCATTCATTCTTGAACCCCAAAAACAACTGTCATGACTCTTACCAAAAGCATTCTTCGCGTTGCGCTCGGCACCGGGCTCCTGCTACTCATCCCCTTGGCGGCTAAGCTGTTCGTTCCTGGCATGCTCTGGACCGTGGGCGACTTCGTGGCCGCGGGCATCCTGCTCTTCGGCGCGGGCCTCACGTTCGTTCTAATTGCCCGCATGGGCGACAACACCGCCTACAAACTGGCCGCAGGCGTGGCAGTGGCCGCCGGGCTCCTGCTCGTGTGGGCGAACCTGGCCGTCGGGCTCGTCGGCAGTGAAGACAACCCCGCCAACCTGCTATACGGTGGGGTGCTGGGCGTGGCCCTTATTGGGGCACTAGCTGCGCGTTTCCGGCCGTTGGGCATGTCCAACGCCATGTTTGCGGCGGCGCTTACCTACGTGGCAGTTACGGCAATTGCCCTGTTTGTCTGGCAACCTACCCGAGCCGCGGCCGAGCCTTCCGTGCACCTTGCGAATGTAGTAGGCGCAAATGCTGCTTTTGCCGCTATATGGGCGGTTTCGGGTTGGCTGTTCCGCCGCGCCAGCGCCACTGGCTCGAACCTGACGCAACGGCTGGCTTAAAGGCCGGAGCGCATCAACCTGTAGTATTCCTGACTCTTACCTGTTACCAATATGAGCGTATCGCACGTTGTAATAGCTGGTATGCTGCTGCTTGTCGTGGGGCTTCTGTATCTGTTGGCTGCCAGCAGAGCCCGCAGTGGCGCGTATAAAGTAGCCGCCGGCGTGGCAGTAGCAGCTTCCCTGCTGCTGGTGTGGGGCAATCTGGCGGTGGGGTTCATCGGCAACGAGGAAAACCCGGCCAACCTGCTGTTTGGTGGCGTGCTGGCTGTCGGCTTCATTGGGGCCGTTTTAGCGAAACTTCAGCCGCAGGGCATGGCGCGCGCCATGTTTGCCACGGCACTCACCCAATTTGTAGTTCCTTTCACTGCTATGTCCATCTGGCGGCCCGAGCTTAACCGCGGGGTGCTGATGGTAGTTGTGCTGAACACCATCTTCGCCGGGTTGTGGGTTGCGTCGGCGCTACTGTTTCGCCGCGCCAGTGCCACTGGCTATGGTGTAAGCCAGTAAACCAACGTAGGAGTGTAAATTTTTAGCTGAATATAGAATTAGAGCAGCAAAGAGAAATACCCTTAGGCTAGCATCTCCCAATGGAGAAATACGAGCCCGTTCAGTGTGCCGAGCCTCGACCGTCTCCTTTAGGAACAGCTATTTCTTGCGCAGCTTGCCTGCTGTAGATAGGCTACAGAGGCAAAACAATCTTGATAGGCGAGTGGTCTTAGGGAGTCGCTTTGCCAAACGGCGGCTCACCTACTACTCGCTCATCCTACTGCTTATGAACATTGGAATCATTGGGGCCGGCCACATCGGCAGCGCCCTGGCCGTGCGACTCACCAGCCTCGGCCACTCGGTCTATATCGCCAATTCCCGCGGCCCCGAAACGCTGACGGACCTAGCTAAAAAAACGGGTGCTACCCCCGTCACGGCCAAGGAAGCGGCCCGCCACGGCGAAATCATCGTGGTAACCATTCCACTGAAAAACATTCCCGACCTGCCCAAGGACTTGTTTGAGGGTGTACCCGCCGACGTGCCAATCATTGACACCAGCAACTACTACCCTTTGCTGCGCGACGGCCAACTACCCGAGCTGGAAAGCGGCGACCTGACTGAGAGCGAATGGGTGCAACAGCACCTGGGCCGGCCAGTGCTCAAGGTGTTCAACAACATCTTCGCCGCGAACCTCGAAAACTCAGGACAGCCCGCCGGCACGCCTGGCCGCATTGCGCTACCCGTAGCCGGCGACGATGCCGCTACCAAGCAGCAAGCAATGGCCCTCGTTGAGGAACTAGGCTTCGACGCCGTGGACGGCGGCAGCCTGCACGAGTCGTGGCGCCAGCAGCCGGGCTCGCCGCTGTACTGCACCGATTTACCGGCTGCCGAAGTGCAGCAGCATTTAGCTAGCCTCGGTACTGTGTTCACGCCCGAGCAGCACGCCCAATTCGCGGCCAACCAAGCCGCGTCAGAAAAACAACTGCAGGCGCAAGGCGTCAAGCTGTAAGGACCACCGCCTAAACCTATTTCAACTAACCACTAGCCGGTTGCCTCAAGCCCCACCGAACGAGCCCCTTAACAGTCGGAGTTCGTTTGGTGGGGCTTGTTCGCTAAGGAGGCGCTGCCAGGTGTCAGTGCCGTTTCCAGCGACGGCACTGACTCAACTCGTGGTTCCTTTCGTTGTGATGCTGATCTAGCAACTTGAGCTTAGTAGAGGTGTGGTATTGGTATTTGTGTTGAATACCCTCTTGCCAGGCTGTAGGTTGCAGCGGCATTGCTGTTGCGTCGCCGGCGGCGCCACCGAGTCCGGTTAGGGTCAGCAGTTGGCGTACTCATCATCCTGCCTGCATCAAGTTCTTAGGTCGCATACATTACTACAGACCGAGAGTCTGCTTTAAAGACCGGCCAGGGTACTTCTCGCAACCTGCATATCGAGCAAAACGCACGGCATTCAGCCGCGCCAAAGTTGATTCGTATTTAGCCGCCCGCGTGACCAAGTTCCTACGTCATTCTCTGCTTCAACCATAGCAGACGTTTACATTCGAAACGGTAGTGTCGCACCCGTCCAATCTAGATTTTCTGCGCGAGGCACGCATTGCCAGCTTTCGCACTTATCTCTATTTCGTAGCGACCGAAGACCCTGAAATCGACATAGGCTGCGTGCAGAAGAACGGCCACGATGTAGCCTGCGACAAAATCATTTCCCGCTACAGCCGCTCTCTTGATAACTTGCTGGCAAGCTGAGCGAAGCAAAAATGCGTAACCATCTGAAAACAAGAGTCAAGTAACAAACACATAGAATATGGCTTCAGGTTTTTTTGCGCTACTAGATGATATTTCCGCTTTGGTAAAGGCAAGCGCCGCTAGTTTAGATGACGTGCCTGCCCAGGTAGCCAAAACCGCTGGCAAAGTTTCAGGCATTGTCATCGACGATACGGCGGTTACGCCCAAGTATGTTGTGGGCCTCGACCCATCCCGTGAACTTTCTATTATTTACCGGATAGCGAAAAAATCACTCATCAATAAAATATTTATTTTGAGTCCGGCGGCCTTGCTGTTGGGATACTTCGCTCCTTGGGCCATTACGCCCATCTTGATGTTGGGCGGGGCTTATTTGTGCTTCGAAGGGTATGAAAAGGTGCACTCCATGCTCAGTAAGCACCACGACGTGCAGGCTGAAAGCGAGCAGTTAAAAGAGATTACGCCCGAGGAGTTGGAACAGGAACGGGTGGCGGGGGCCGTTCGTACGGATATCATCCTGTCGGCCGAAATCATGGCCATTGCCTATAGCCAGGTAACCGACCAGCCGATAGTAAACCAGATTGCCGTCATGCTAGCCGTGGCCATTTTTATTACCGTGGCAGTGTATGGCTTTGTGGGATTTATCGTGAAAGCCGACGATATAGGGGTACACCTGGCGCAGGACAAGTACCACCCCGCCACGCAAAAATTGGGGCGCGGTATCGTGAAATTTATGCCGCACTTCCTGCGTATCTTAAGTTATGTGGGTACGGCCGCTATGCTGTGGGTAGGGGCCGAAATCATAGCCCACGGCATTCCTTTTACTGCTCATTTATTGCACGATCTGGAACAGGCTTTAACTCAACTACCGGTTGTGGCCTGGCTTGCCAAGGCGCTGGCCTGTGCTATTGCCGGGCTACTAATTGGCTTTGTGGTTGAAAAAATAGTACTGCTGTTCAAGAAGGTATTCCGAAGCAAAAATGAGCCTAAATAATTCCCTAAGTTTTTACGGCTTCTAAGCCCTGCTTCTTTAGTGCGCGTAACAGCCAACCTGCGCCTAATCTTGCGTTTACGTGCTATCTTCAAGAATATGAAACTCGCCCTCGAACTGGAATTTCCCGACGACCAGGCCGCTCACATACTACGGCTGCTCCAAAGCGTGCCCGACGTCACGGCCCGCATCCTACCGCACCCGGCGTCGGCCCCAATCGTTGCATCCAAATCAGAAGCCGAATTAGAAGCCCTGTTTCAGCAACTGGCTGGCTCTTGGCAATCCGATGAAAACGGCGATGAATTAAACCGTCAGCTTCGCGAGGCCCGCCAAGATCAACCCCGCGACATTGAGTTATGAGCCAATTTCTGCTCGACACCAATATCTGTGTTTACTTAGCTAAGAACGAATTTGATTTGGTAGCTAAGCTGCGGCAAGTAGGGTATGCCAATTGCTTTCTTTCCGAAATTACCATTGCCGAAATGCTCTACGGCATTGCCAACAGTGTTCCAACCAAGCAAGTGGCCAACCGGCAGGCCGTGCAAAATTTGCAACAAGCCTTTGCTGCCCGCATACTTCCCATTAGCAACTGCCTTGAGATATATGCTCAGCAGAAAGCTCACCTCAAACGCATCGGCCGTCTGCAAGGCGAATTCGATATGCTAATCGGTAGCACTGCCTTAGCTCACGGCCTTATTCTCGTCACGCGCAATACCCGCCACTTCGCGGAGCTGCAGGGCATTCAGCTGGAGAATTGGATTGATGCACCGCCTACGTCTGCTCCAGCCACTACGTAAAGCATTGCGTGCTCCTTCACCCCGGCTCTCACTACAACTGCGGCTTGTGTGTATCTAGCGGTTGCCCACAGAACGAACTATCCGGCTACCGTAGCCCCAAGAAACGCAGCAGCTTGCAGGAACTTGGAGTATTGGGCTTCAAACAGCTTTTTCTCTTACTGCGCCGTTTGTAGTCACGCTGGTTCTGGTACAGCTTGCTGCTTCGCACTGCTAAAGGCACAACCTATACTGCCTGAAGGGCATGAGCTACACGCTCGCGCCAAGTAGGGTGTTAACAATGTTTCCGCCTAATACAAGCTCCTGCCAGTTTGGGAACCATCCGGGAATCAGCTAGTTTTAAATGCTATGAAATACACCCTCGAAATACCTGATCAGGAAGTTGAATTTGTCCTGGAGTTGTTGCGTCGTGTTTCGTCCGTCAAACTCACGCCCGTTACCGGCAGCCGCAAAAAGAAGACGCAGGATACCACCGAGTACCTGATGAGCACTCGCGCCAACCGGGAGCGGCTGCTGGCCGCGATGAACGAAATTGAGAGCGGTGAAACTACCCCTCGGGAATGGCCGCAGCCGTAACCCTTTCCTGGGCCACGTATGCCTGGGAAGACTATCTCTACTAGCAGGAAACCGACGAAACTATTCTGGCGAAAATCAACGAGTTGCTGAAGGAGTGTATGCGTACGCCGTTCACGGGGCGTGGCAAGCCAGAGCCGCTAAAGCAAGACCGAAAAGGATTCTGGTCACGTCGCATCACGCAAGAACATCGGCTGGTGTACAAAATAAGCGGCGATACGCTCTACATCGTTCAGTGCCGCTTCCATTACGACGATAAGTAGCTTTCACTACGCCTGCGCCGGTTGGGGCATTAATGTGCACTGTAAACACTCATTCTAACAGAATCATTAACCATTATCCTATGAAAGAATATAAACATCCTATATGCACAAATGTAATCGAAAGCAGATTTGGCTCCTTTGCAGTAATAAAACAAAGCATCGATTTACTTGAATGCAGTGAGCTTACTTCCGAAGTAAGGGGTGTATACTATCCATTATTAGCGGATACAAACAAGCCTCAAATCAATGATATAAATTTTCATTTGAATAGTTATTTTATATCAAGAACTATTTCACTCAATCCAATAGTCAATGAGGCAGAAGAAAGTATTTTTCACGAATATTTCAACAGAACACATAATATATCTTTCAACTATTTAAAAGATTTATCCAATCTTCAAATATTGAAAAACACTCAAGGAGAACCTCTATTGTATAAGAATAAATACAGGCAGTATGTAAAATATAAAATGTTAAATGTTAAATCAGAAATTGGTTCCTTAGAATATTTGTCGTTAGCTTCTAGATACGACTATGACCTTAGAGAATCTGATATAAACAATCAATATAAAGAGTTCATAAATTATGAAATTATTTCACTTGATGAACAAGATACCATTGAAAAATTATCTATAAAAGAATTATTATGTTACAGCTCGATTATATATATAACAGATGTTGAACAATTGAAAACAAGAAATAATAGTAAATATCACAATATAAAAGGGACTTATGCACGAGGAATTTTAAAAGACAATGAATTAATAATCAAGCATTTTGGCAAAGAAAAGTCAATAAATATATTTTACGACTATAATTTTAATTGCGTTGTATGGAATAAAATCCATGGACATAATGACTACTCACTAGATAATATAATTTCGACAAATATATCTATAGGGAAAGCGCTGAAAAACAACGTAATTAAATCTGGAAGTTTATTATCAGGAACTATTGTCAAAAAAAAGGTAGAGGGCTATAAGATAGGCGATTCCATTCATGCAATGTATACTACTCCTGTTTTATGGGACAGCATTTTTTATGATTATCAAGATAGAGATGAAAGGCTAAGTTTAATATTCTCGTTAGCAAATAGAAAAATCCTCCCTGATGCTGAAATCCAGTATGATAACTCAGATTCAGACTACGAACCATACACAAGAGATGATGCATTTGATGACGCATTTGGAGGAGAGGATGAAGCCTATTGGAATATTGACTGAATGACAATAAGGCATTTAATCAGCGGTTTAGACACGCAAAATATCAGCCAAAAAGTCAGCAAAAGCTCTTCTGCACCCCATTTGCTAGGCACTCGTAGAACTTCCTGACCCGAAGCACCTAACTAGTCTTAGCAGCCATGAACTTTAATAACTATACCATCAAGGCACAGGAGGCCGTGCAGAAGGCCACTGAAATTGCCGAGGGCAACCAGCAGCAGGCCATTGAAACGGGCCACCTGCTGAAGGGCCTCTTCCAGAGCGACGAGAACGTGCTGTCGTTTCTGGCCAAGAAGCTGGGTGTGAACCTGAACATCCTCACGCCCCGCCTCGATACGATTGTAGCCGGCTATCCGAAAGTAAGCGGCGGTTCGCCGTACCTCTCCAACGAAGCGGCCGCCGCTCTGCAGCGCGCTACCAACTTCCTGAAGGAGTTTGACGATGAATATGTGTCGGTAGAACACCTGCTACTGGGGTTACTGGGCGGCAAAGACGCCGTGGCTACCCTAATGAAGGACGCCGGCTTCAACGAGAAAGACCTGAAAGCCGCCATCAAGGAGCTGCGCGGGGGCCGTAAGGTGACCAGCCAAACCGCCGAAGACCAATACCAGAGCCTCAACCGCTACGCCCGCAACCTCAACGAGCAGGTGCGTACCGGCAAAATGGACCCGGTAATCGGCCGCGACGAGGAAATCCGCCGCGTGCTCCAGATTCTGAGCCGTCGTACCAAGAACAACCCCGTCTTGCTCGGTGAGCCGGGCGTGGGTAAAACCGCCATTGTGGAGGGCCTGGCCCAGCGCATCGTGGTCGGCGACGTGCCCGAAAACCTCAAGGACAAAGTCATCATGTCGTTGGACATGGGCTTGCTTATTGCCGGTGCCAAATACAAGGGCGAGTTTGAGGAGCGCCTCAAGTCCGTCATCAAGGAAGTGACCGACTCGGAAGGCCAAATCATCTTGTTCATCGACGAGATGCACACGCTGATTGGCGCCGGTGCCGGTGGCGAGGGTGCCATGGACGCCGCCAACCTGCTCAAGCCAGCGCTGGCCCGCGGTGAGCTGCACGCCATTGGCGCTACTACTCTCAAAGAGTACCAGAAGTACATCGAGAAGGACAAGGCGTTGGAGCGCCGTTTCCAGGCCGTGATGGTGGATGAGCCGACCATTGAGGACGCCATCAGCATCATGCGCGGCATCAAGGAGAAGTACGAGCTGCACCACGGCGTCCGGATTACCGACGACGCTGTAATTGCCGCCGTCGAGCTCAGCTCTCGCTACATCACCGACCGGTTCCTGCCCGACAAGGCCATCGACTTGATGGACGAAGCCGCTGCCAAGCTGCGCATCGAGCTGAACTCCATGCCCGTGGAGCTCGACGAAGTGCAGCGCCGCATTATGCAGCTGGAAATTGAGCGCGAAGCCATCCGCCGGGAAGAAAACCACGACCGGGAAAATGTGCTCAACAAAGAGCTGAGTGAGCTGACGGCCAAGCGTGACTCCCTGAAAGCGCAGTGGGAAAACGAGAAATCGGTGCTGACCAGCATCCAGGAGCAGAAAGAAGCCATTGAGCGTTTCAAGCTGGAAGCTGACCAAGCCGAACGCCAAGGTGATTACGGCCGCGTAGCCGAATTGCGCTACGGTAAGATTACGGAAGCCGAAGTGAAGCTGAAAACCTTGCAGGACGAAGCCAACGCCAATAAAGACGGCGGCTCGATGCTACAGGAAGTGGTAACCCACGAGGACATTGCCGAGGTAGTGGCCAAGTGGACTGGCATTCCAGTGAGCAAGATGCTGCAATCAGACCGCGAGAAGCTGCTGAATCTGGAGCAAGAGCTAGGCAAGCGCGTAGCCGGCCAGACGGAAGCCATTGGCGCCATTTCGGACGCTGTGCGCCGTTCGCGCGCGGGCCTGCAGGACCCCAAGCGGCCCATCGGTTCGTTTATCTTCTTGGGTACCACCGGCGTGGGTAAAACCGAGCTGGCCAAGGCGTTGGCCGAGTACTTGTTCAACGATGAGAACAGCATGGTGCGCATCGACATGAGCGAGTACCAGGAGCGCCACGCCGTATCGCGCCTGATTGGGGCGCCTCCGGGCTACGTGGGCTACGACGAAGGCGGTCAGCTGACCGAGGCCGTGCGCCGCAAGCCCTACTCGGTGATTCTGCTTGACGAAATCGAGAAGGCCCACCCCGATGTGTTCAACATCCTGCTGCAGGTGCTCGATGATGGCCGCCTCACCGACAACAAAGGCCGGGTGGCGAACTTCAAGAACACCATCATCATCATGACCTCCAACACGGGTGCCGACATCATTCAGCGCAATTTCAAAGAGCTGAACGAGTACAACCACGACGAAGTGGTGGACCGCACCCGCGAGGAAGTGGTAGAGCGCCTTAAAGGCCACATGCGCCCCGAGTTCCTGAACCGCATCGACGAAATCGTGATGTTTCAGCCGCTCAAGCGCCGCGAAATCCGCAAGATTGTGGACATTCAGTTCCGCCAGATTCAGTTGCGCCTGGAAGAAGCGGGCATCCGCCTCGAAGCCACCGACGAGGTGCTCGACTTCCTCGGCGAGCAAGGCTTCGACCCGCAGTTCGGGGCTCGTCCCTTGAAGCGGGTGTTGCAGCGGCTTGTGCTCAACGAGCTGTCGAAAGACATCCTCTCGGGCCGCGTGAGCAAGGACGCCGTAGTGGAAGCTGTGCTGGAAGACGGGCAAATCCGCTTTCTGAACGTGGACGTGGAAATTCCGGGGGTGTAATTCAGCCGGGTTGAGTTATGAATGAGAAAGCCCCGCCAGCGTTGTGCTGGCGGGGCTTTTTTTCATTGCGAAGTGTGTTGTTAACAGGAGGACCGTATTGGGTTATGCCGTTTTGTTTCCTTTTGTGTTGTTTTGTTATGGAAAATCGAGTCACTACCAAAGCCGAGGTAATTGCGCGGCTGCAGGCGCAGCAGGCAGCGCTACGGGCGTTAGGGGTAGCGCAACTGGGCTTGTTTGGATCCTTCGTGCGGGATGAGGCCGGGCCGGAGAGCGACGTAGATTTGCTGATCGACTTTCAAGAAGGACGCAAGACATGCGACGGTTTCTTTGAAGTGCTTGACTTTTTGGAAAACCTATTGGGGCGAGAAGTGGAATTGCTGACCCGTCAAGGGCTTTCCAAGTACATTGGGCCCCACATTATTAATACAACTGAATATGTCCTCCTTGCTGCCGCTTGAACGACTTCTGCACATCCGGGACGAAATAAAGTTTCTGCAAAGCTGCCGGGGCAAACTACCAGATATGACAGCTCTGGCAACAGACGAAGTGATGAGCCGGGCCGTAGTAAAAAGCATCGAAATTATCGGCGAGGCCACCAAGAATCTGCCTGTTGCCTGGCGCGAAGCCTATCCCCAAATTCAATGGCGCAACATTGCCCGAATGCGCGACAAGCTCACTCACCACTACTTCGACACCGACTTTGAGTTTGTCTAGATAGTGCTGCAAAAGCTGATTGATCCGCTAGGTGAAACGATTGAGCAGATGCTAACCGAACTACCGCGAACAGGCGAATAGGCGGCACCGACACCATGAGGGCTGAGGGTGGCGCGACCTCTCCTAATTGCATAAATAGAATCATTCAATCTGTCAAGCCATGCCCATCACCCTTAACCTTAATGATGAGCTGGCACAGCAAGCCGAGCAATACGCTCGGCAGCAGGGCCGCAGCCTAACTGCCTTAGTAGAGGACTATCTGCGTCAAGTAACTACGCAGCCGATTTCGCCTAAGCCACTAGCTCCGCCTGTAGAGGAACTGTATGGTATTCTATCGTTGCCAGCCGATTTCGATTACAAAACGCAACGCGACGAGCCAGCCTCTTAGATGCGCCACTTTTTTCTGGACACCAACGTTCCTGCAAAACAACAAAGTGCCGGTCGGTTTTGATAACATACTTGGCACCGATAGTAACGGCTACGGTCGGAAAGTAGCCGTTAACCCAAACGGCCGTACACCTTTTCCATTCGCATGATGTGCGCCAACACGGGCGCGGCCCATGCTGGCACCATCTCAACCTGCTGCAACGAATGGCCAGGTAGAAAGTCCGCTACTTTCCGCGCCTCAGTGCCCGTATTATCGTAAAGTTGCAGCCGGTCGAAAGTACGGTAGTGCTGCTTCAATAGCGACAGGCCGTTCATGTAACGCTGTTCAACTAGGGCGGGCGGCACATTATGGCCCCCTTCCAATACGCGCTGGGCAATACGTTTCTAGCATACTACTACCGATCCAGGTCCACGTAGCGAAGCTCCAGGTTATAGCCTACTTTCTTTAGCGCGGTAAACAGATTGTAGTCTCGTTCGCTGGCGGCATTGGTTTCTATCACGAACGAAATCCGTCGGCTAACCCATTCGTTTAATTGCTGGCGGAGAGCGGCTTCCACTTCGTGCACCGTAAACCCTTGCTGATACAGGGTGTCGCCATTCAGGCGCGGCACTTCCGAGGCTTCAAATTCGTAGAGCGACGTTTTGCCCACCCCGTTAGGTCCGGCCAACACATAGACCACAGGCCCCAATTGATGGCATCTATTCTACTCCGCAAGGATATCTATACGGCCTGTATTAGGCCACTCCTGCACCAGATCCCCTTGGTCGTTGCGGTAAGTAAGAAAGGAAATTCCTGCGTGCCCACCCGCTCAGCCATATTGGCCAGATTATCCAGTTGCTGTAGCAAATCTTTAAAATCAGTTTCGGTTGACATGCCAGAATTAAGAAAGGTATTAGAAACAGAAAGATAACGCTAAAATAGGGAATGGGTGCAGCACATATTCTGCATCATGGATATTCAGTTCCGCCAGATTCAGTTGCGCCTGGAAGAAGCGGGCATCCGCCTCGAAGCCACCGACGAAGTACTCGACTTCCTCGGCGAGCAAGGCTTCGACCCGCAGTTCGGGGCTCGTCCCTTGAAGCGGGTGTTGCAGCGGCTTGTGCTCAACGAGCTGTCGAAAGACATCTCGCTATTTGCATTCATAAAAAGCCCCGCCGGCAATTTGTCGGCGGGGCTTTTTGCGTTTTGGCTAATTACATCCTACTTCCTATTCCCGTGAAACACGCATTCTACTCCTTTTTCTGTGCATATGCCTCGGCATCTCCGTGCACAACACCTCGGCACAGGCCACCAGTAGAATTGCCGTGGTACAGCTGTTTACAGACTCAGGTGCCAAGCGGGTGTTTGTCAGCTATGGAGACGGCCGAACAGAGCAACAGGATTTAGTTGGGGTGATTGGCAAGAAAGACCAGGAAGCCAACACCGAGCAACTTCAGAAACTGGTGGCCCGGCTTTATGCGGAAGGCTATGCATTGATTGCAACGTTCAGCACCGGCACTTCCGAAACTCCAGCAAGCACCTTGGTATTCCGCAAGAACTGAGAGGCTTGTCGGCGTGTCGGCGCAAGCCTATTCGATGAAGTATTTCTTTTTCAGGCGGCGGCTGACGTATTTCGGCAGGGCCTTGGTTTGCTCGTACGCGCTGAGTGCTGCTGCCTCTTTAGCTTGGCCAAAGCGGACCAGTTTGCTGATGCCAATGCCAGCAGGCACCCCACCAACTACACTTACACTCAGGACCTTGCCTGCGGCATTTCCGCCCGAATCACTATCAGCCGACGCTGCGCCAACGCGCACGGTTGTAAGAACACCGATGGTCATCCATATCCACCCACCAGTGCGGCGTTTGTGGAATAGTTGCCGCACGGCTTGCACAGTGTCGGCATGTGTAGCAGCAGCTGTGTTGGTAGTAGCTGGAGTACTGTTAGTTGCTTGTTGCGCAAAGGCGCTGGTACCTATGCCCAGCACCAGGCACGAAATAAGTAGTTGTTTTTTCATAAGAATAGCGCAGAGCAGAGGTAGTCACTGCGCAGGATGACGAAATGGTTGGAAAAAGGACAGAATTCAGAACAAATCTACTATATAGATTGTGTTTTATACTACCTATCTTATTTGTCCTATTATCTAGGCGTAGAACTTAATCGGTATAATATCTTGTCAAAATTGTAATGAACAGTACACAAAGGCCTTCGGCTAGATTAGCCAAAAGAAGCGCTCAAGCGTGATATCAGTGCTTACCTGCTGAGTACAAGTATAACATTGAGTTGAACGGCCGCGCAAACCCGCCAACCAGTTTCAGGTTTAGGGGTACTGCTTCACCCGCAGACACCAACATCTTCACTCGGTTATTTCCTGTGGGTGTGCGTATAGGTAGCTGTCTGATTCGTTGGTTCTTAACCTTTTTTCTATGTCCCACTCTTTCTCTTCCCACAAAACAAAGCGGTTTGCTATGCCGCGCATTGTTCGTTTAACTGTTCTGGCAGTAGGTATTGCCGGGTTGTTGCCGGGTTGCGTCGATGACGATGGCAACATCTCGTTTCCGATTGCGCCCAATGGAATAAGAGTGGCCCAAGCTGGCCTCTCGCCCGAAGGGGTGCAGTACGACGAGCTAAACCGGCGCTTTGTGGTTAGCTCCCGGACCCGCGGACGCATTGGCACTGTGAAGGATGACAGCACGTACACCATCTTAGCAGACGATCCGCGGCTGATTTCCACCATCGGTTTGAACCTAGACCAATCCCGCAGCCGCCTATTGGCCGCCGTTTCCGACAACGGAGCCAACACCACCCGCTCGACTCCCGCTACCTTGCGCCGCTTGGCGGCCCTGGCCATTTTCAATTCCAACAATGGCAGCCTTACCCGCTATGTGGACCTTGGGGCTCTGCGCCCCAATCAAAACCACTTCGCCAACGATATTGCCGTCGACCTGCAGGGTAACGCGTATGTAACCGATAGTTCCTCCCCTATCATCTACAAAGTAACGCCCCAGGGCGTTGCGTCGGTGTTTTTGGAAGATCCGCAGCTAAGTGGCGGTACGGGCTTCGGGCTGAACGGCATTGTATTTCACCCTGGCGGCTTTCTGCTGACGGCCAAGTCCAATGATGGCACTCTGTATAAAGTACCGCTCAACAACCCTGGTAGCTTCACGCGGGTGACTACCAACCAGAACTTGACCGGAGCTGATGGCTTGTTGCTACAGAACGCGCAAACCCTGCTGGTTGTATCGGGTGGTCAAACCACGGTGTTCCGGCTGAACAGCCCCGACAACTGGTCTACTTCCACCACGACGGGCACGTTTGCTACGGGGCCTGTTAGCCCTACTACCATCACCCGCCGCGGCTTAAACGATGCCTACGTGCTTTACCCCTATCAGGCCACTTCTCCCTTCTTCGAGATTGTGAAGGCACGCTTTTAAGGGCCGGGCACTTCTTGATCTATTAAAAAACAGAAGTTAAGCTGAAAGCTGCACATAATACAAAACCCCGCTGGCTAGGTGCCGACGGGTTTTTTGTTTGTAGTTATTTACGCCAGTACTTACAGCGTAGCTGCCAGCTTATTTAGGTGAAGAACTGGTTTGCAGCCGGTCGCGCTCCATTTGCTGGCGCAGTGCTTCCCGCACGTAAGCAGCATCGGCAAAATGCTGCGCGTTGAGTTTGCGGCGATATTTGGTTGGAATAGGCTTACCGGCAGCATACGCCCGGTCTACCGCAACCAGATGAGCTTTGTTGAACGAGGTAGCATGCACAATAAAGCCTACACCCGTTGCGCTTAGTACCGCAATGCCCAACGGCGGCGATATGGCCTCTTCGGCTACGGTGGTAGTGCGGCCGTAAGCGTCGGAGGTGGAAATGGGCAAAGCCAACGACATACCCGCTATAAAAGGAAGAGTGTACACCAAACCGGCCCGCCGTCGCTTCCTGAACAAAGCCAGCAAAGCCCCAGTGGTGTCGGCCTCGGCGCCTTTCGGTTGATAGCGTGGCAAATACCACCCATTGAACACCAGCACCGCCCCCGAATCGACGGCAGCAGGTACGCTTGGCATGGCGGCAGTTGTAGTGGTAGATTGAGCAAGGAGGGTACTGTTGCACCCTATCAGCCCAAGTAGCAGGACTAAGGCTTTGGAAACTGGATAAGAGGCCACAGATTATTTAGCGGGTGTAGCGTTTACGGGAGTATATTGAATAATAGGCTCGTTGAAAAACCGTGGCTTCAGCTTGCGCCGCGTACTGCGGGGCAGCCCCTGCCCCGCAGCGTAAGCAGTGAGGATCGTTTCCAGCTTCTTATTGCTGAAGCGCGCTAGCTTGCTTACGCCATAGCCCATAATTGGCGTGGCAATCAAAAAAATAGCGCCGACATTGCTGCTGTTGTCTTGTACGACATAGCCATTGCTAGTTGTCGTAGTGCCTCCGCTGCTTGTTGCCAGGCGCGCCGCTGCCAGGGCCGAGCTAAAGATCCAGCTAGCTCCCCCGGCTTGTCGTCTGCTATAAAGGTTGATAAGGGCCTGCGCCGTATCGCTAGGCAAATACTGCGCTCGTAGGTGCTGCTTGAACGTTTCGTGTTTTGACTCTGAGCCGGGAACCTGGGCTAATACTGCGCCAGCATTTAGTGCTAGTAAGGTTGCAAGGAATAGGTGTCTGATCATAAACCGTTTAAGGAAGAAGTGCAAAAAACGCAGCAATATACCAACGGCTCTTATAATCACTCCTATTATTCACCTACCATTGCTAGCTCGCTGACAACCAGATTTTAGGACACTATTTCCAGCCATAGCTATGCGGGTGAAAGCTAGCACCAACCTCATTATACGGTCGAAAACCACTGGTAGCATGATGCCAAGCAATTGCCGGCGGCTGTCTAGCAGCTGCGCACACGGAAGGTGCATAGAGCCTATCCGGATAGGCAACGGCTTTGTCCTTCCGACAGTCCTTATCCGGATAGGTGCATAACACGTATGCCGCAGTTCAAAGTAGTGAGAAGAGTATTGTAGAGCACTGCGGGACTTTTGCTATTCCGCTGCTACTGAAGCCTCTACAGCTTAACTTAAGCGAACTTGCCTGGCTTGTGTAGATTTGCGCTATGTCGGTATTTCAAACCTACCTCCAGCTCGGCTTCTACCACATCTTCAATCTGCGGGCCCACGACCACATCGTGTTTCTGCTGGCCCTGTGCGCGCCATACGTGCTACGCGACTGGCGGCGGGTGGTGGCGCTGGTTACGAGCTTCACCGTGGGTCACTCGCTCACGCTGGCTCTGGCCACGTTAGGTTTCGTGCAGTACAATCCTAAGCTGATCGAGATACTAATTCCGGTGACTATTCTACTCACCTGCCTGCTCAACACCACGGAAATAGGGCGGACGGGAGAACGGCTGCCCACCCGCCGCCGACCAGCTCCCGTGCTGCTCGCGTGGCCCAACCTGCTCGCGGCGTTGTTTGGCTTGATTCATGGCCTGGGCTTTTCCAGCTATCTGCGCGAACTATTAGGCCGGCAGAGCCGGCCAGTTGTGGAACTATTGGCCTTCAACGTAGGGGTTGAGCTAGGTCAACTGCTTATTGTTGGCATCATTCTGCTGCTAGGCCTTGCTCTGTTGCGCGTTTTTGGCGTTGCTCGTCGCGACTGGCTACTGCTCGTAACGGGTGCCGCCGCGGGCATTGCCGTGATCCTGTTACTAGGGCAGCTAACCTCGTGAGGTAGGGCTCCAGGTTATTATGCCAACGAAGTGAATTCCTAAGCGCAGGCTACTGTTGCTCCCATCAGTACTTGGTAAGACAGCCTGTCCGCGCTCCGCTCCTTGTGCAACGCTAGGCTTGGCGTTGAGTCCTTCATGAATTGGGTGGTAGATTTCACGTAAATTTACTTCTCGACCTTTGGCCTTTGGCTCTTCCGCAACTACACTTACCCTATGACCAAAACCTTACTGCCAGCCGCCAGTCTGGCTTTGTTGCTGGCCGGGCCGGCACTGGCTCAGACCACCAATTCCGGCACCGATAAATTTGCCCAGCTTGGCACCGAGCTTCCGACGCCAAACTCCTACCGCACGGCCTCCGGGGCGCCCGGCACCGATTATTGGCAGCAACGCGCCGATTACAACATCCGCGTCAAGCTCGACGACGAGAAGCAGGCAGTTACGGGCTCCGAGGACATCACCTACACCAACCTCTCGCCTGATGTGTTGACTTACCTCTGGGTACAGCTCGACCAGAACATCATGGACAAGAACTCCATCACCACGGCCACGCAGGTGGGGCAGATTCAGGAGCGGATGCCGTTTCAGGCGCTGGACTATCTGCAACGCAGCGAGTTCGACGGTGGCTTCAAGATCACCAAGGTGGAGCTGAAGGGCGGCAAGGCGCTACCGCACGTCATCAACCACACCATGATGCGTGTGGATTTGCCCACGCCGCTGCGGCCCCGGCAGGCCGTTACGTTCAGTCTGGCCTGGAGCTACAACATCAACGACCAAACCAAAATCAACCAGCGCAGCGGCTACGAGTATTTCCCCGAGGACAAGAACTACCTCTATGAAATCGCGCAGTTCTACCCGCGCATGGCCGTGTACTCCGACAACCAGGGCTGGCAGCACAAGCAATTCCTCGGCAACGGCGAGTTTGCCCTGCCCTTCGGTGATTACCGGGTAAGCATCACGGCCCCCGCCGACCATGTGGTGGGCGCTACGGGCACCTTGCAGAACGCCTCGGAGGTGTTATCGGCCCGGCAGCGGCAGCGCATGGCCCAAGCGGTGAACTCCAAAAAGCCGGTGTTCATTGTGACGCCTATGGAAGCCGAGCAAGCCGAACAGAAGCGCGCCAAAGGCACCAAAACCTGGACCTACGCCGCCAAAAATGTGCGCGACTTTGCCTGGGCCTCGTCGCGGAAGTTTATTTGGGATGCCATGGGTATCAAGCAGGACGGCGTGCCGGTGATGTGCATGTCGTTCTACCCCAAGGAAGGCAACCCGCTGTGGAGCAAGTACTCGACGGAGGTAGTGGCGCACACCATCAAAACCTACTCGAAATTCACGATTCCCTACGCGTATCCGGTGGCTATTTCAGTGCACGGCCCAGTGGGCGGCATGGAGTATCCCATGCTCTGCTTCAACGGCGGCCGGCCTGAGAAAGACGGCACCTACACCGCCGAGCGGAAATACGGAATGATTTCGGTGATTATTCACGAGGTCGGGCACAACTTCTTCCCCATGATTGTGAATTCCGACGAGCGGCAGTGGACTTGGATGGACGAAGGCCTGAACACCTTCGTGCAGTACCTCACCGAGCAGGAATGGGAGCGGAACTACCCTTCGCGCCGCGGCGAGCCCAAGAACATTGTGGACTACATGCGCACCGGCAAGAACCTGCAAACCCCGATTATGACCAACTCGGAATCGGTGCTGCAATTCGGACCGAATGCTTACGCCAAGCCCGCTACCGGCCTCAACATCCTGCGCGAAACCATCATGGGCCGCCAGCTCTTCGACTACGCGTTCAAGGAATATGCGCGCCGCTGGGCTTATAAGCATCCTGAGCCCGCCGATTTCTTTCGCACCATGGAAGACGCCTCCGGCACCGACCTCGACTGGTTCTGGCGCGGCTGGTTCTATACTACCGACCACACCGACCTCGCTCTGGATGCTGTGAAGTGGTATAAGATTGACTCCAAGAACCCCGAGCTGGAAAACACCGTCAAGCGCCAGCAGCTCAACAGCGCGCCCCAAACTCTCTCGCAGCAGCGCAACCTCCAGGATATCAAGAAAACTCTGGTAGATGAGAAGCCTGATCTGAAGGACTTCTACAACAACTACGACCCGCTGGCCACCACCGATGCCGACAAGCAGCGCTACCAGCAGTTCGTAAAAGCTCTTTCGCCTCAGCAGCAGCGGCGCCTCAACGCGGGCCTCAACTTCTACGAGCTCGACCTCAAAAACCTTGGGGGCCTGACCATGCCAGTCGTCGTGCAGATGACCTACGAAGATGGCAAGCAGGAAGTGGTAAACATCCCGGCCGAAATCTGGCGTAAGAACAATGCCGAAGTTACCAAGGTCTTCATCACCGACAAGCCCGTAGTAAGCTTCGTGCTGGACCCTTACCTGGAAACCGCCGACACCGATCTAAGCAACAACTCCTGGCCGCAGAAAGCGTCGCCTTCGCGCTTCGAGCTATTCGAGCAGCAGCAACGCAACCAGCCCAACCCGATGCAACAGCAGCAGACTTCGATGCAGCAGAAGGAGCAGAAGCCCGGCAGCAGCGGCGCGGGCGCCGGCGGCACGAATTAGACTCTGCTACTCCCGAAACACAAAAGCCTTCCCTGTTAGTTAGGGAAGGCTTTTTTATAAGGTTTAAACTTCAATGACGATTGTACTTTATGCAACAGTTCTTCTTCAACAGGCATCATGATTTTTGGCCTATATATGATACTATAAAGCAGTATTACCTTCTAGGCTTTCTAAAGCCTAGCCATGATCAAGAGGAATTCTTACAGCGCTATCCGGGCCAGGAGAAGCTTTGGGAAATCACATCGGAACGCATAAACAATTACAAGCAGTAAATGAAAAGCGGGTGGCGCAATTCCATCGTCCGCTCTCGGGAGGTAAGAGGCAGTATAGCGTTTCAACCAATGTAACTTGCACTTATCAACACTTTAGCTTTGCTACCACGGAAAGTGCTGATAGCAGTCGTAATGAAGTGACTGATCTGGCCGTTTTATTTTAGCTTGAGGCCTCATCCTCCAACCTATCATACTCTTATGGGACTACTCGACGGCTTACTCGGCAATGCGTCTGAAAACGACGCGCAGGAAATTCAGCAGGACTTGGCGCAGGTGCTAACCGCTGGTGAGCGAGTGGAAAAATCATACGCCGTTCTCCGCGACCTGATTGTGTTTACCACCAAGCGCCTGATTCTGGTGGACAAGCAGGGCGTAACGGGCAAAAAGCGCGAATACCTCAGCATTCCGTACCGCAGCGTAGAGCGGTTCTCGATGGAAACCACCGGACACTTCGACCTGGAATCGGAGCTGAAAATCTGGGTGCGCGGCCAGACGGAGCCCATCAGCAAAACCTTCCGCAGCGACCAAAGCATCCTGGATGTAGCGCGGGCGCTGGCAGATTACGCCTTATAGCTCCGGGAGCGGAATGCAACCAAAACCAGCGTTGATGTATCAGGAAAGTATTACCTGATACATCAATGTATGAAAGCCTTTTTCGCTTTACTCTTAGCTGGCTTCTTGGTCAGCGCTTGCCAAGAAACACCAGAACCAGCACTGGAATGCCAGGACGGCACCGTATTGGGAACTGACTGCGGAGTGCCCACCGGCTACTTCATAAAAATCAGCCAGCCAATTCCCGAGGCCAGAAGCTGGGTCAATCCGACTACGGGCGCCACCGAATACATTATCAGCGCGATAAATGTGCCAGTGGCCTACCGGTCGGCCGGCAGCCATATTTTCTTCACGCTCCGCCGCCCTAGCTCAAGTGAGCTAGCCGCATTGGGATCCGTCATAGCGTTATGTGACCAGTCCTGGGAGGTTATGTATTTAGAGAATGCGGGGAACGGTTCCTGCGCTACCAAATAGAGACAGCAGCATCTAGCTGACCTCACGCAACCAAACGGAATGGTTCTGCAAAGACCGGCAAACAATTTATGGAACTACACCGCTCCGCTAGACTGCATAACAGTAAGTATCTGATTCAAGCAAAAAGCCCCGCAGCTGGAAAGGCTGCGGGGCTTTTTGCTTGAATCAGATACTTACCTTCCCAATACCTGCGCATCGGGCACGGGCACCGAGGGGTTGTACTGCGGAGTTTGGGCGTTTTGCTCAGCTGTGAGTTTGCCTTTGTCTTCTTTGAAGTCGGAGCGCTTGTAGGGCCGAATGATCAGGCGCAGAGCCCGGTCGGAGCTGGCGTAGCTGAAGGCCCAGTCAATGAGCGTCACAACTTTGTTGCGGAAACCGACCAGCGTCATCAAGTGAACAAACAGCCAGGTGAGCCAGCCCAGGAAGCCGCTGAAGTGCTTGTTGCCTGGCAGGTCCACTACGGCCCGGTTGCGGCCCACAATGGCCATGCTGCCTTTGTTGAAATACTTGAATTCTACGGGCGATTCGCCGCGCAACAGGCGTTTGAAGTTTGCTGCTAGCTGCTCGGCTTGTTGGATAGCCACGGGTGCCAGCATCGGGAAGCCACGGGGCATGTCGTCGGTTACCATGCTGGCCACGTCGCCGATGGCGTACACGTTGGTTTGGCCCTCCACACGGTTCCAGCGGTTCACTTTGATGCACTTGTTGCGCGCAATCACTTCAGCAGGCAAGCCTACTACCTCGTTGCCATTCACCCCGGCGGCCCAAATCAGGTTCTCGGTCCGAATAAATTCCGTGTCGGAAATGTAGGCTTTGCAGTCTTCGAAGCGCTTGACGGGCGTATTCAGGCGTACGTGCACGTTCATGCTATCGAGGTAGCGCTTGGCTTTATCCTGCGCAAACTTCGACATCGGGCCTAACACTGCCGGGCCGGCTTCCATCAGATAGATTTCCATCTGCTTCAAGTCCAGCTCCGGGTAATCCTTGGGCAGCACGTCTTTACGCATCTCGGCCAACGAGCCCGCAATTTCAACGCCCGTTGGACCACCGCCCACAATCACGACGTTGAGCAGGGCCTGCCGCTCTTCGGGGTTTTCCTTCAGCAAGGCCTTTTCGAAGTTCTGGAACAGATAGCTGCGCAAGTTCAGCGCGTTCGGAATGCTTTTGATCTGCATGGCATTCCGCTCGATGCTCTCGATACCAAAGAAGTTGGTAAGCGAGCCGGTAGCCAGCACGAGGTGGTCGTAGCGAATATCGCCGATGCTGGTTACCACCGTGTTGCGGGCCGTATCGACGCGCTGCACCGAGGTCATGCGGAAGAAGAAATTCTTCTGGGCCGCAAATATCTTCCGGATCGGATAGGCAATGCTATCGGCCTCTAGGGCACCGGTGGCTACTTGGTAGAGCAGCGGCTGGAAGTTGTGGTAGTTGTTACGGTCGATAACCACCACTTGCACGGGAGCGTCGGCTAGATCTTTCGCGAGCCGTAGCCCGGCAAAACCGCAACCCACAATAACAATGCGCGGCTGCGAGGTGACAGGTATATTAGTATCCATTTCGAGAAAGCAAGGTCAAACACTTCCTTTACCGCGAAACGGGGGTTGGGGTTGCCCAAATTAAGCAACTGAGCAGCTTAGTAATAAAGGAAAAACCACTGCCGCGAACGTCGGATAGGCGTGCGCGCTAGTGGTTTCCACTCAGATACTTACCTACTCAATTGCTCTTTAGTAGTCCTCGCCTTCTTTCTTCTTGAACTCGCCATCCTTAACCTGCTTTATCAGCTGCAACCAACTGAAAGGGTTCAACAGCGGATTGTTGCTTTGCAACGAGGGGCCCATCCCCATGCGGCGTTGCTGCTCTAACTGCTGCAGCTGCATGGTCTGGCGGTAGTTGCCCATGCTGGTGACGGGGGCATTGTTGAAAATGCGGCGCAGAATATCCTCGTTCAGGTTTTCAGCGGCGCTGGAGCCTTTTTCTTTCGGCAGACGCAGAGCCAGAAACGCTTCTTTGAAAGCCTTTTCAGTGGAATAAGGAAAGATGCGGACTTCGGGTAGTACGGTAGCATCTTCACGCAGCGTCACAATGATCGAGTAGCTCTCACGCTGGTAATCCGGCGGAATAACCACATACTGATTGCGGTAGCCCAGGCTGCGAATAACAATACTGTCACCCGTAAGCACGGGTATCGAAAAGTAGCCGTAGGCGTTGGTGGCGGTGCCACGGCCGGCTTTGGGCACAAATACTGTGGCGCCGGGCACGCCTAGCAACGAGTCGCCGGTGGCCACAATGCCTGTGAACTGCACCACGCGCGCCTGGCCTTGCGCCCGTGCGGCCGTCGGGGCTAGTCCGGCTAACAGCAACAAGCAGATAGCCAGCGAAAAATAAAATCGAACTGCTACAGACATAGGGGGAATTACTGACTACAAGTATACGGGTTCTTTGGGGGTCGCTGCCGGGTTTAGCTTAAATTTGCTACGGCCCACTCCGGGCCACCTTCTCTGTCGTTCGTTTAAAGATGCGCCTCAAACACATTAGCGTTGCATTTGGCCAGCAACTATTTAAAGCCATCGGCGACGAAAGCCGGGTGCGCATCCTGCACTTGCTTTGGCGCAACCAGGAAATGTGCATCTCCGACCTGGAACAGGTGCTCGACTTCACCCAAACCAAAACGTCGCGTCAATTACTGTACCTAAAAAATGCGGGCCTGGTGAACTTCCGGCGCCTCGACAATTGGATGTTTTACTTCATTGAAGGCGAAGGCACCGAGCTAGTGCAGCAACTGTTAGGCTACATGGAACGCGACCCGCAACTCGTACGCGACCAGCAGATTTATTTAACGCTCTGGTCGAACCGGGAACTGGCCGCGTATAAGCTTGAAAACCGCCGCTGGACCGGCACCCCCACGGAAAGTTAGCTTGTTTGGGGCAAGCGCCCTGGCATTTGTTCTACCAAATCCAGGCTCGTTCCGTTCCCGGTGCCAGTTGCTTAATCCTTGAAGTCAGTGATTCACTTATTCGTATGTAATGCCCAAAAGACCGAAGTCGGCAAAGATGTGGCGCGGGCACTGAAAATTGAACTGAAGAAGCAGGACCTGAAATCAGTGGTGCGCAAGGGCGAAAAACACAAAACCCGCGTACAAACCTGTAGTTGCCTCGACCAGTGTAAGCACTGTAAAAAAGGCTCTGGCGCGGCGGTAATCGTCTATCCGGACGGCGTTTGGTATGGCGACGTAAAGCCCAAAGACGCCGCCGACATCGTACGTGAGCATATCGGCGAGCATCACCCGGTTAAGCGGTTGTTGCTAGAGGGAGACTAGCCTACGGCTTGGCTTACGCTGGTTTGTGGCAGCAGAGCTCCAGTAGTTTTAACTCTCAGAAAAGCGCAGTGTTTTAATAACCAAGCACCTGTCGCCAGTTTCTTAATTCTTAATTCAGACTTCGTAATTGAAACCGTACCGTCACCTCTTCTTCGACTTAGATCATACGCTGTATGACTTCGAAACCAATGCCAACGAAACGTTGCGGCAGTTGTACGCGGACCACGATATGGCCCGCTACGGCGTGTTTACAGTAGACGAGTTCATTCAGGTCTATAGTGACATCAATCACGGCCTGTGGCGGTTGTATCAGAGCAACAAGATCACGCAGCAGCAGCTCCGTGCCACCCGTTTTCCGCGCACTTTCGTGAAGTTGGGGCTGCAGGAAGCCGATGCACCGGCGGGGCTTTCCGAACAGTTCACCGACATTCTGCCGTTGAAGTCGGCGGTGTTTCCGTTCACGTTCGAGGTACTCGAATACCTGAAGCCTAAGTACGCGCTGCACCTTATTACCAATGGCTTCCGCGACATGCAGTACACCAAGCTCGACTCGGCCGGCCTTACCAGCTATTTCCAGGAGATTATCACCTCCGAGTGCTGCGGTCACCTCAAGCCCGATTCCCGCATTTTCCAGCACGCCCTAGAACGGACCGGTGCTAAAGCTACCGAGAGCCTCATGATAGGCGACAACCTGGAATGTGACGTGCTAGGCGCCCACAACGTGGGCATCGACCAAGTGTATTTCAACCCCGAAAAGCGCCGTCACTTCGCCGCTACCACTTACGAAATAAGCTGTTTGAGCGAGTTGAAGTCGTTTTTGTAGCATTTATAAACCGGTTTTAAAGCTCTTCAAGATTTAAAATCACAGTGACTAAGACCAACCCTTCTTAGCTGAAGAAAATTAAGGGCGAATCTGTTGACCTTTGTTCGGCATGGTACACTTGATTGGCTTTTCGGGTCGCCGGGGTAGCGGCAAGGACACAGTAGCGCACCTTATACAGCAATTACAACCAGAGCGCCAGTGGCAAGTTCGCTCCGTAGGTGAGCCAATTAAGGCGGTGTGTGCCGCTCTAGCCGGCGAAGAGGTAGCGCCTTACTTTTCACAGCAAGGCAAAACGGAGTTGCTACCGGCTTTTGGCCGCACGCGCGGCGAAATGCTCCAGCAGGTAGGCTTAGCGCTTCGCCAGTGGGAGCCGAATATTTGGGTCCAGGCCTTCTTCTCCCGTTTACCCGCCAATCAGTTTATCCTAATCCCAGATGTACGCTTCCCCAACGAAGCCGACCTCATTCGTGGCCGTGGTGGCCTGATGCTCCGCGTAGAAGGCGACCCACTCCTGCAACGCGGCGACGGCACCCGCGATGACAATCACCCGAGCGAAACGGCTTTGGATGCCTACCCACACTTCGCGGCCACCTTGTACAACACTGCTTCGATGGGGGCATTGGAGCAGCAAGTAAGGGACGCATTCGTCCTGCTGTAGCTTCCAGCTTTGGGAGCTACAGAATTTGCTATTTGCTACAACAGTCGTTCTTGGTTGGCTGGAAGCAACAAGCAGATTCATTGCAATCGGCGTTACAAAGAGGAAGTAGTTGTAGTGTGCACATACTTTATATATAATAACAAGTGCTGATTAGGGATAATTTTTGATAGATGGCATTTGAAAAGTTTAATTACCAATTAAGGTTATTCTGGGCATCCTATTAGTATAGTAGGATTATTTACTACTCCGGTGTCAGCACGCAGGATGCTTATTTTATCTGTACAGCGGCCTTTTCAGATGAATCAAGCCAAAGGGACCCTCTAGAAATAGGCTAAATTTCACTATATAAATAATACTCATCAAATCTTCATAAAAGCCTTTATTTAGGGGACTAGATGAGATACGAGATCAAAAGAATATAATTATTCATACATTAATGATATTTTTTAGCTTCAATGCTTGAAATCTCATAACTAATCTTCTATTTTTAATAGAAATTAATAGAAGGGCTTAATTATTGCAGATTAGACTATTACAAATTACGCTCAGTACCAACCGCCCCTTTTGCCTTCCCGTACACCACACTTTCCACATCTGTTGTCATGATATCCTTCCCTTTGGTGGGCGACCACAGCACCCGCGTACGTAAGAAACGTACGGTTGATGGCCCCATACTCTCGAAAAAGTCTGTTGTCACAGTTGTAATCCCCATCCATAAGGAGGAGCCTTCGGAGCTGGAAAAAATCTCGCTTTCCCAAACGTTGGCTGTCCTGCACAGCTACCCAATCACTTTCATGACTCCCACCGGGCTCAACACTCAGTGGTACGAAGAGTTCTGCCGTGACAAAGCGCAAATATTTTTCGAGCGCTTCGAATGGAAGGGATGGCAGGCATTCGCGGAGATGATGATTTCTCCCGTGTTCTATCAGCGGTTCTTGGCGTACGAATACATGCTGATTTGTCACCTGGATGCCTTTGTGTTTCGGGATGAACTAGAGGAATGGTGCGCGCTTAATCACGACTATATCGGGGCCGTTATCTACAACAATGGCTACAGTAAGCCAAAGACTTTCTGGCGAAACTTGATAGGATTTAACTTTCCTACTTACGTAGGCGCCGGTGGTTTTTGCCTTAAGAAAACTAGTACGTTTTATCGTATTACTTCTAGATACAAGAAGTACATCGACTTGTTTCTTTGGACAAACAAAAAACTGAATCGCATCTTCTTAGATGATGTTTTTGTTTCTCTACACTTTCCGAAGCTTGAGCCAAACTTCAGCATACCACCTAAATCATTAGCCGAACATTTCGGCGCGGATTTCAATACCAATTGGGAAGCAGAAAATCTACCCTTCAATAACCAGGACAACAGCACAATGCCGTTCGGCGTCCATGCCTGGATTCAGTATCACCAAGACTACTGGAAACCTTGCATACAGCGCTACGGGTACTCTTTGTAAGTAAGAAACGACTAACCGGACGGTTTTCGGCAAGCACTTATTGAAATAGGCACCATTACTAAATACGGCGCAACGCGGTAGGTATACACGTAGCGCCATAAATGACAATAGCCTAATGAGCAGCTAATACTGCTCATTAGGCTATTGTCATTTACTGAATTTATCGTGTTTCAAGATTTACCTACTTTACTTAATACTGCCTCCACTGCATTTATCAGTGCAACGGATAATTATTAGGCAAGGCCTTAAATTTTTGGTTGTCTGGTCGCGGGCCGTTCCTGCGCTTCCCACGATGGGGTACCACCCGTCACCAGCCGGGGCCAGCCAGCCACATATTCTAAACGGTCGAGCAGCATAACGCGGCGGGAGAAGCCTTGGTCGGGGTCGATGGCGTCGAACTTGGGTTGCCGCACATCAATAGCGTGGTAAGCTAGCCAGTCTTGATCAGCGGCATCGGTTACTACACAGTTGTGACCAGGAGCCAGCCAGTGTTCGTTGCCTTCGAGCAGCATGGCGTAAGGATTTTCGGTGGTTTCAGCCAGGGTTTCGAAGGGGCCGGTGGCGGCGCGGGATCGAGCGACGAGCACGCCATAGTGGGCATCGTCGCCGCAGCAGTTGTTGCCGGAGTAGAACAGGTAGTACCACCCGTCGCGCAGTACCACCCAACTGCCTTCTATGAGTTGATCGTAGCGTTTCGGGTCGCCGGCACCAGCTGGCTGAATCAAGATATGCGTTTCAGCATCGGGATTAAAAGAAATACGGTCTTCGGCTAGTTCACGCACCATCAGAGGACCGAAACCGGAGCCCCAATATAGTAGGCGCTTACCGGTGGCCGGATCGTCGAAGGCCATGGGGTCAATGTTGAGAAAGCCAGAGCCGCAGAGCAGCGGTGCCCCTATATCCGTGAAGGGACCGGCAGGTGCATCGGCAGTAGCTACGGCCAGGCAGAGGCCTTCGTCGGCATCGGGCAGCGCCGAATAGTACAGGTAGTAACGGCCTTGGTGCTCGCTTACGTGCGGGGCCCACAGCTTTTGGGTGTTGCTGGCCCATATGGGTTTTACGGGCAGCGCATCGCCTAGATACTCCCACTGCACAAGGTTGGCAGAGCGGGCCACCTGTATGTTGATGATGGCGCCCTGGCGTTTGGTTTGGGTGCCATAAGCGTAATACCAGCCGTCTGTTGACCGTATAATGGTGGGGTCCGGAAAGTCGTCGTTCCAGATAGGGTTGGTATACGTAGCAGTAGGCATAGCAGAAGTAGTAGCATCAGGCATACTCAAGCGTACGGATAGAGTGTTGGGTAAGGTTGAGGTACACAGATATGAAAAGGTGGAATGTACCTCGTGCCCGGCTCCTCGCATCATTTCTAACGGGTGGCTACCTTTGCCTACCCTTCCTAATTCGAAACCACAAACTAATAATTAGCAATACCACCCATGTCCAACGCCTTTTTCAACGTTCCTACTCCCGTAAATGAGCCTGTGAAAGGCTATGCGCCCAACTCGCCCGAGCGTCTGGAGCTGCTCAAAGCCATAAAAGAGTTAAAGCAGGTGCAGCGCGACATCCCGATGTATATCGGTGGTCAGGAAGTGCGCACCGGCAACACCAAGGATATCACGCCGCCCCACGAC
This sequence comes from Hymenobacter sp., assembly GCF_036387835.1. Lineage (GTDB taxonomy): Bacteria > Bacteroidota > Bacteroidia > Cytophagales > Hymenobacteraceae > Hymenobacter. The sequence goes on from NZ_DASVSY010000045.1 coordinate 57,756, forward strand.
CACCAGCACCTGCTCGGCCAGTTCCACGAAGGCGATGCCTCGCACGTAACGCAGGCTATTGACGCCGCCCTGGCTGCCCGCACCAGTTGGGCTGAGTTGCCGTGGGAACACCGCGCCTCTATCTTCTTAAAAGCGGCCGAACTGCTGGCGGGCCCTTACCGCGCGCGGCTCAATGCAGCTACTATGTTGGGCCAAAGCAAGAACGCCTATCAGGCAGAAATCGATGCGGCTTGCGAGCTAATCGACTTTTTCCGCTACAACGTGCACTTCATGCAGGAAATCTACACGCAGCAGCCGGTGTCGTCACCGGGCATGTGGAACCGCCTGGAGCACCGGCCGCTGGAAGGTTTCGTGTTTGCTCTCACCCCCTTCAATTTCACTTCTATTGCCGCTAACCTGCCTGCCTCGGTGGCTATGATGGGCAACGTGGTGGTGTGGAAGCCTGCTTACCCGCAAATCTATTCGGCGCAGGTGCTGATGGAGCTGTTCAAGGAAGCTGGCCTGCCCGATGGTGTTATCAACCTGATCTATGTAGATGGCCCCGTAGCTGGCGAGGTTATCTTCTCCCACCCCGACTTTGCCGGTATTCACTTCACCGGCTCCACGGGCGTATTCCAGCAGATCTGGAAGACTATTGGCCAGAACATCACCACCTACAAGAGCTACCCGCGCATTGTGGGCGAAACCGGCGGTAAAGACTTCATTTTGGCCCATCACTCGGCGCACCCACGCCAGGTAGCCACGGCTATTAGCCGCGGGGCGTTCGAGTACCAGGGCCAGAAGTGCTCGGCCGCGAGTCGGGTATACATCCCGAGTAATATTTGGGACGAGGTGAAAGGGTATCTGCAGGAAGATTTGAAGTCGTTCAAAATGGGCGATGTAGAAGACTTCTCGAACTATATCAACGCCGTTATCACCGAAGGCTCCTTCGACAAGCTGGCCCGCTACATTGATGTAGCCAAGCAAGACGAAACCGTTGACATCATTGCCGGCGGTAACTACGATAAGTCGAAAGGCTACTTCATCGAGCCCACCATTATCGTCGCCAAAAATCCGCAATACGTAACCATGTGCGAAGAGCTGTTTGGCCCTGTCCTCACGCTGCACGTCTACGACTCGCAGGAATTCGAGAAAACCTTGGACCTTGTAGATGGCACCTCGCCCTACGCCCTCACCGGCGCCATCTTCGCCCAAGACCGTTACGCCATCGACCTAGCCTCGAAGCGCCTCGTGAATGCGGCCGGCAACTTCTACATCAACGACAAGCCGACCGGCGCAGTAGTGGGCCAGCAGCCGTTCGGCGGGGCCCGCGCTTCCGGCACCAACGACAAAGCCGGCTCTATCCTCAACCTGCTCCGTTGGGTGTCGCCGCGCGCCATTAAGGAAACCTTCGTGCCGCCCGTTGATTACCGCTACCCCTTCATGGGCGTAGAAACCGGCGAAAACCTGAACGTAACCGGTCAGGGCGGATTCTAAGCTGCAAGTTACAAGCAATAAAAGCCGCTTCAGGAAACTGGAGCGGCTTTTTAGGTTTTATCCTAGTTGAATCTGAACAGGATACCTATTACTTAGCTTAACATTAAGAGAGAGTACACACGCCTTTCCATTGCTGGCTGATTTCACCTTTGTTCCGCCCGCTTTTCGCGTTACCTTTGCCCTTCAACGCCGTTCCTGAACGGCCTTTTCCCGTTGCTGTCTATGCTTCTCGCTGTAACTACCAACTATCAGCCGCAGGACTTTCTGCCCATCATCGTGCAGTTTGGGCTGGCGGTTGCTTTCGTGGCTTTTGCCATGATTACTTCTCACTTATTAGGTCCGCGCCGTAAGAGCGTGGTGAAGGATGAAGCCTTTGAGTGCGGTATCGAGTCGGTGGGCAATGCCCGGACGCCAATTTCGGTGAAATACTTCCTCACGGCCATTCTGTTTGTACTTTTCGACGTGGAAGTCATCTTTATGTATCCTTGGGCGGTGAACTTCCGGGCTTTGGGTACCGATGGCTTCATTGAAATGGTGGTGTTCTTGGCGCTGCTACTGGCGGGCTTCGGCTACGTCATCAAAAAAGGTATTTTACGCTGGAACGAGGCGTAAGCAAGCAAACCTTTATTGGCTGGCTGGTGTTGGCAAAGAGAGGTTTATGCTCCTTCAATCTGACTTTCACTCATGGATAATAGAGTTCCTGAAATCAAAACTGTAGAGGCCCCGGAAGGTATTGAGGGTGCTGGCTTCTTTGCCACATCGTTGGAGAAAGTAGTGGGTATTGCTCGCGCCAACTCCCTCTGGCCCCTGCCTTTCGCTACCTCGTGCTGCGGTATCGAGTTCATGGCTACTATGGGCTCCCGCTACGATATTTCGCGCTTCGGTTCCGAGCGTCCTAGCTTCTCTCCCCGGCAGGCCGACCTGCTGATGGTAATGGGTACGATTGCTAAGAAAATGGCGCCCATCGTGAAGCAGGTGTACGAGCAGATGGCCGAGCCCCGTTGGGTACTCGCCATGGGTGCTTGCGCCTCCTCAGGCGGTATCTTCGATACCTATTCTGTACTGCAAGGCATCGACCGGATTATCCCGGTTGACGTGTACGTGCCGGGCTGCCCGCCTCGCCCTGAGCAAGTGCTCGACGGTTTGATGCGCGTGCAGGATCTCGCCAAAAACGAGTCGGTACGCCGTCGTAACTCGCCCGAATATCAAGCTTTGCTGGCTTCTTACAACATTAAATAAGGAGCTAGGAGACAGGAGTTAGGAGCTGAAATCTACTTTAATTCAACGGTTCCTAACTCCTGTCTCCTAGCTTCTAGCTCCTCCAATAATGGCTGACCCAACCGTAGAATCACCCGACGCTCAGGAAACCGCTGCTGCTCTCGATCCGGCTGCGCAGAAGAACAAGCAATTGCTCGACCTTCTGCATCGTTTGTTTGGGCAAGATGCCTTCACCGATGTGGAGGAACCGTACGGCTTTCTGACCGTCACCACAACACGGGAGCGAATTCACGATATCATTGCTGGCCTACAGCAGGACCAGGAGTTGCAGCTCAACTTCCTGACCACCATGTGCGGCATGCACTTTCCTGACCGTAAGGACCAGGAGTTAGGCATGGTATACATGCTGCACAGCTTGGTGCACAACATCCGGTTGCGGTTGAAGATTTTCTTCCCCATCGGCGACCCGCACGTGCCCACGTTGACTGACCTATATTCTGCCGCCAACTGGATGGAGCGCGAGGCGTTCGATTTCTACGGCATTATTGCGGTTGGGCACCCTAATTTGATCCGCATCCTCAATGTGGAAGACATGGACTACCATCCCATGCGCAAACAGTACGCGCTGGAAGATGGTACCCGTGAAGACAAAACCGACTTATTCTTCGGCCGCTAGGCCCCGGATACCCATATTATGGCAGTAAACGACACGCTGGAAGGCACCCGCAAGATTGTTGAAGAGGCCGAAGAGCAACGGCCCAATCTTCATCCGCTGGCCCCAACCGTCAACGACTTCAACCAGGAGCTAACCACGCTCAATCTCGGGCCCACCCACCCTGCTACCCACGGCATCTTCCAGAACATTCTGCAGATGGATGGGGAGCGGATTGTGTCGGGCGTGCCTACGATTGGCTATATCCACCGCGCTTTCGAGAAAATTGCGGAGCGTCGGCCGTTCTACCAGATTACGCCCCTCACCGACCGGATGAACTACTGTTCGTCGCCCATCAACAACATGGGCTGGCACATGACGGTAGAGAAGCTGCTCGGCGTGACCGTTCCGAAACGTGCCCAATACATGCGCGTGATTCTGATGGAGCTAGCCCGCATCACCGACCACCTTATCTGCAACGGTATCCTCGGTGTGGACACGGGTGCTTTCACCGGCTTCCTCTACCTAATGGACGAGCGGGAGAAGGTATACGAGATTTACGAGGAAGTAAGCGGCGCCCGCCTGACCACCAACATGGGCCGCGTAGGCGGCATGGAGCGCGACTTCACACCCGTAGCCATTCAGAAGCTGCGGGCTTGGCTGAAGTCGTTCCCGGCTGTGATGCGCGAGTTCGAGACGATGTTCAACCGCAACCGCATCTTCATGGACCGGGTAGTGGACGTAGGTGGTATTTCTGCCGAGCGCGCCCTCAACTACGGTTTCACTGGTCCCAACCTGCGCGCCGCCGGCGTCGACTACGACGTGCGGGTGATGAACCCGTACTCCAGCTACGAGGATTTCGATTTTGAAATTCCGGTGGGCACCAAGGGCGATACCTACGACCGGTTCATGGTGCGCAACGAGGAAATCTGGCAGAGCCTGCGCATCATCGAGCAGGCGCTGGAGAATCTACCCGAAGGCCCTTACCACGCTGATGCGCCGCACTTCTACCTGCCTCCCAAGCAGGCTGTGTACCAGAATATGGAGGCGCTGATTTACCACTTCAAAATCATCATGGGCGAAATCGACGCCCCGGTTGGAGAGGTGTACCACAGCGTAGAAGGTGGCAATGGCGAGCTAGGTTTCTACCTGGTTTCCGATGGAGGCCGCACGCCATACCGCCTGCACTTCCGCCGTCCGTGTTTTATCTACTACCAGGCTTACACAGAAATGGTAGTGGGTCAAACCCTCTCCGACGCCATCGTGACCTTGTCGTCGATGAACGTAATTGCTGGCGAGCTGGACGCGTAGTTTTTGTTGATTTCAAGTAAGTAAATGGAGACGACGAGCGTTAAGCCGCAATTTTCCGAAGCCGCCAAGGTGGAGATTGAGCGCATTTGTAAGCAGTATCCATCAGAGCGCCGCAAGTCGGCGCTGCTGCCGGTGCTGCACATTGCGCAAGCCGAATTTGGTGGTTGGGTGAGCCCTGAGGTGCAGGATTTAGTGGCCGAAGTTATCGGCATCAAGCCGATTGAGGTGTACGAGGTGTCGTCTTTCTACACCATGTTCAACCTCAAGCCAGTAGGCAAGCACGTGCTGGAAATATGCCGCACGGGTCCTTGCATGCTGCGCGGCTCCGACGAGCTAACACAGCACTTGGAGCGCATTACCGGCGCCAAAGTGAACGGCGCTACATCTCCTGATGGCCTGTTTACGCTTAAGGAAGTGGAGTGCTTAGCGGCTTGCGGTTTCGCTCCTATCGTGCAGGTTCGGGAGAAATACTACGAACAGCTTGATACTCCGGCCGCTGTGGATGCCATGCTCACCGAGCTGCGCAATCAGGTGCACCGTCCGGCTTTGCCGTGGGAAGAAACCGGCTTGCCGAACGCCCTGGCTAACAATTAAGCTCTGCCTATCATGGACGAAAGGAATAAGGATCTGCCACTGATTGTATCGGAAATGCTCATCGAGATGCACGAAATCAAAGGAGACATGCGTGAGGTCAAAACTGCCTTGCAACAGATGGCTTCTCTGATGCTCAAACAGCAGCAGCATACAAACGACCAGTTTCGTCTTTTGATGGAGGAGAATCGCAAGAACACAGAGTTTATGGTGTCTGCTTTTCGCGAAGAAGCGCAGGCAACCCGTCACCGGCTTGACGACCAAGATGGCCGTATTTCCAAGCTGGAGAACAACTAACGGCTACGTACTATGGGACGCAAACTGCTGACCGAACATATTAACGTTGAAGGCATCGACACCTTTGAGGTATACCGCAAACATGGTGGTTACCGCTCGGTGGAGAAGGCGCTGAAGACGATGACGCCCGATGAGGTGGTGGAAGAAGTGAAGAAGTCGGGCCTCCGGGGGCGCGGCGGCGCAGGCTTCCCTACCGGTATGAAGTGGAGCTTTCTGGCCAAGCCAGAAGGTGTGCCACGCTACCTCGTCTGCAATGCCGACGAATCGGAGCCGGGCACCTTCAAGGACCGCCAGTTGATGTCGAAGCTGCCGCACTTGCTGGTGGAAGGCATGATTACGAGTTCGTATGCGCTTGGCGCAAACTCTTCGTACATCTACATCCGCGGCGAATTGTTGTACGTGCTGCGCATCCTGGAAAAAGCCATTGCAGAAGCCTATGCGGCTGGTTTCCTCGGGAAAAACATCTTGGGTTCGGGCTACGACCTCGACCTATTTGTGCATCCGGGCGGCGGCGCTTATATCTGTGGCGAAGAAACCGCCTTGCTGGAATCGTTGGAAGGCAAGCGGGGCAACCCGCGCAACAAGCCGCCATTCCCGGCGGTGCAGGGCCTCTACGCCCGCCCAACGGTGGTAAACAACGTGGAATCTATTGCGGCCGTGCCGGTTATCGTGAATGATGGCGGTGAGGAGTACGCGAAGATTGGCGTTGGCCGGAGCACGGGTACCAAGCTGTTTTCGGCTTGCGGCCACCTCAACAAGCCTGGCATCTACGAAATCGAGTTGGGCTTGCCGGTTGAGGAATTCATCTACTCCGATGAATACTGTGGTGGCATCTGGAAAGGCCGCGAACTGAAAGCTGTAGTAGCTGGTGGTTCGTCCGTTCCGATTCTGCCCAAAGAGTTGATTTTGAAAACGGCTGCTGGTGAGCCTCGTCTCATGAGCTACGAGTCTCTTTCGGATGGCGGGTTCGTAACGGGTACCATGCTCGGCTCAGGTGGCTTCATTGCCATGGATGAGACGACTTGCATCGTGCGCAACACTTGGAGCTTCTCCCGCTTCTACCACCACGAGTCGTGCGGGCAATGTTCACCTTGCCGTGAGGGCACGGGCTGGCTGGAAAAGGTTCTGCACCGCTTGGAGCACGGCCACGGCCACATGGAAGACATCGACTTGCTGGTGAGTGTGGCTAAGCAAATCGAGGGTAACACCATTTGCCCGCTCGGAGAAGCTGCTGCTTGGCCGGTAGCTGCCGCCGTGCGTCACTTCCGTGACGAGTTTGAGTGGCACGTAACCCACGCCAAGGAAGCTGCCCAACCCGGCGCGGTGTACCAAGGCAAATCGGTGCTGGTATAATTTAGAACGTCAGGCTGAGCTTGCCGAAGCATCTCTACCGCTTCGTTGCAATGCTGATTATAATAACCCGGTAGAGATGCTTCGACAAAGCGCAGCCTGACGTTCTAGTTTTGCTGAACAGTCGAAATCAAAACGACTTCAACCTACAATGGCTAAAATAACTTTCGACGGCATCGAGGTGGAAGTTCCGGACGGAACGACTATCCTCAACGCAGCCCGCCAAATCGGTGGTAGCATCGTGCCTCCGGCTATGTGTTACTACACGCCACTGAAAGGCTCGGGCGGCAAATGCCGCGCTTGCTTGGTGCGTGTAGCCGCTGGCTCTACCAAAGACCCACGCCCGATGCCCAAACTGGTGGCATCGTGCGTAACGCCTGTGCAGGATGGTATGGTGGTAGAAAACACCAAGTCCGAGCAGGTATTGGACGTGCGCAAAGGCATTGTGGAAATGCTGCTCATCAATCACCCGTTAGACTGCCCTGTGTGCGACCAAGCCGGGGAGTGCGATTTGCAGAATTTCGCCTTCGAGCACGGCGTGTCCACGACCCGCTACCGCGAAGAGCGCCGCACGTTCGAGAAAATCGACATCGGTCCGCTCATTCAGTTGCACATGACGCGCTGCATTCTGTGCTACCGTTGCGTATACACCGCCGACCAGATTTCGGAAGGCGGCCGCGTACACGGTGTGCTTGGCCGCGGTGACGCGGCGGAAATCGGCACCTACATCGAGAACATCATCGACAACGACTTCTCTGGCAACGTCATCGACGTATGCCCGGTAGGCGCCCTCACCGACAAAACGTTCCGCTTCAAGCAGCGCGTGTGGTTCACGAAGCCCGTGAACGCGCACCGCGACTGCCCGAAGTGCACCGGCAACGTAACGCTCTGGTACAAAGGCAAAGACGTACTCCGCGTGACGGCTCGCAAAAACGAGTACGGCGAGGTAAAAGAGTGGATCTGCAACGAATGCCGCTTCGACAAAAAAGAAACGGCAGACTGGACCATCGAAGGCCCCGCGCATATTGACCGTTCTTCGGTAATTTCGGCCAACCACTACGAGTTGCCCGTGCTGAATCAGTCGGTAATAGCTGACTTGCCCGCCAGCACGCAGCGCGAGTTGCAGCAGAATCCACCTCTGAAACTTGGTTAAATGGCTTAGTTGTTAAATTGTTGGTTTGCTGGCAATTTGTTGCACAATCAGCCATTTAACAATTAAGCAATTCAACAATTAAAAGAAATGATTGAACTACCCGCCCTTGGTTGGCAATCCATTGTCATCTTCGTTGTATTCGCGCTTTCGTTGCTGATTGCAACGTATTGCACCTATGCGGAGCGTGTTATTGCTGCGTTTTTGCAGGACCGGGTTGGCCCGGACCGCGCAGGCCCCTACGGCTTGGCGCAGCCGCTAGCCGACGCCGTGAAGATGTTTACGAAGGAAGAGTTTTTCCCCGGCGGCGCCAACAAGGCGCTGTTCGTATTCGGCCCCTGTCTGGCCATGATTACGGCCTTGATGTCGTCGGCGGTAATTCCCTTCGGCAACAACCTCAGCTTCGGTAACAACGCCTTTTTCCTGCAAGGAATCGAGGTGAATATTGGGATGCTGTGGGTATTTGGGGTGGTATCGTTGGGCGTGTACGGCGTGATGATCGGTGGTTGGGCTTCCAACAACAAGTTCTCACTGCTCGGCGCTATTCGGGCGGCCTCGCAAAACATCAGCTACGAACTAGCCATGGGCTTGTCGCTGATTGCGGTGCTGATGATTTCGGGTACGCTTTCCTTGCGCGAAATCACGCTGCAACAGTCGTCGGAAGGTGCTTTTGTGTGGCAGGACATCTTCAACTGGAACATCATGAAGCAGCCTTTAGGCTTCATCATCTTCTTGGTATGCGCCTTCGCTGAAACCAACCGTACGCCGTTTGACTTGCCCGAATGCGAAACCGAATTGGTAGGTGGATATCACACCGAATACTCGTCGATGAAATTGGGCTTGTACCTGTTCTCGGAGTACGTGAACATCTTCGTGGTTTCGGCTGTGATGAGCGTACTGTACTTTGGTGGTTTCAACTTCCCCTTCCAATACGAGTTGCGCAACTGGTTGGCGAGCAGCCAAGGTTGGGAATTAGCTTCGGCGCAAAACCTGATTACGGCGCTCGGCACGGTGTTGCTGTTCGCTAAAATTTTCGCCTTTATCTTCTTCTTCATGTGGATTCGCTGGACTCTCCCGCGCTTCCGCTACGACCAACTGATGCGCCTCGGCTGGACCATTCTGATTCCGCTGGCCGTTATCAACATTCTTATCACCGGCGGACTCATTACGTTCGGGGTGATTAAGTAACTGACCTGACTCATGCAGCCTCTTACCAATAGAGCCAAGAAACTAGAAAAGAAGCCCATGACACTGGCGGAGCGGGCTTATTTGCCGGCTATCTTCCAGGGTCTGAGCATCACGATGCGCCACTTCTTTATGAAGAAGGCCACCGTACGTTACCCCGAAGAGGTGCGTCCCTTCTCCCCCATCTTCCGCGGCCTACACGTGCTTAAGCGCGACGAGCAGGGCCGGGAACGGTGCACCGCCTGCGGCCTCTGCGCCGTAGCCTGCCCCGCCGAAGCCATCACGATGGTAGCCGGCGAGCGGAAAAAAGGCGAAGAAGGCCTCTACCGCGAAGAGAAGTACGCCATCAGCTACGAAGTGAACATGCTGCGGTGTATCTTCTGCGGCCTCTGCGAAGAAGCCTGCCCGAAAGCCGCCGTGTATCTCCAAGCCGACAAAATGGCCCCGCCACGCTTCGAGCGCGACGAGTTCATTTACGGCAAAGACCGCCTTGTAGAGCCTGTTGACCCCACGAAACGTTCGGAGCGCGGCATCCAGCTTACGCCAGAGCAAGCTGAGGCACTCCGCAATAAGATGGTTCAGCAACCGGCGTAACTACTACATTTGTTGTCTTGAGCATAGCGAAATCCTTGCAAGCTCAGGACAACAAAAAACACCTGAAATGTCTCCAATCTTCCTCTTTCTGTCTTTCGTAGCACTGCTAAGCGCGCTAGGCGTGGTGTTTGCCAAGAATCCGATACACAGCGTGCTGTTCCTGATTCTGACATTCTTCTCGCTCTCAGGACACTACTTGCTGCTAAACGCGCAGTTCTTGGCAGCGGTGAACATCATCGTGTATGCCGGTGCCATTATGGTGCTGTTCTTGTTTGTGATTATGTTCCTGAACTTGAACGTGGACACGGAACCTCATAAACCAGCACTAGCCAAAATTGCGGCAGCCATTGCCGGTGGCTCGTTGTTCCTCATCATGATTGCCGCCCTGCGCAACATCCAGCTACCCGCTGTGAACGAGGCCACATTCAATTCACAAATCGGGATGGTTGACAAGCTCGGCATGGTACTGTTTACCACATATAAATTGCCCTTCGAGCTAGCTTCTATCCTGTTGCTAGTGGCCATGGTGGGGGCTGTGATGCTAGGCAAGCGCGAAACCGGGGAGCGGAATTTCTAGTGAACATGGAATTGATAAGAAAGCGGTATCTAATAATTTAGATGCCGCTTTTTTTATTTACCTAATTCGAAAAAATGACACCTGCCTTTCATGTTCCTTTTTACACTCTCTGCGGCCTATTTATAGGTTTTCAAAACCCTCATTCAGTACACCTAGTGAGAGAAAGCCAAAGCTTGTTATAGACTACTATGTAAATAACTGATGTTACGCAGTCGTCAGATGGGGTTTCGCGTTTAGTAGGCTTATGAAGAGTTGCACGCTGGACTTGTACACGGATTATTTGCTGAGTTCAACGGGGCCGACGACGGCCACCGGCTTGTCGCGGCTGCTGGAGG
>NZ_DASVSY010000046.1:0-1535 GCF_036387835.1 Hymenobacter sp.
TATTGGGGCGGTCATTTCCGGGGTATTGGCGAGGGCGCGTGGAGCGTGGGCAACATAACGAATGAGTTGTTAGAAGCGTACCTGAACCACCACAAAGCCCACCCCAACGGAAACGAAAATTTCATTCTGGAATGAGCTACTTGCGTTGCCCTCTTTCCGTCGGCTTTAGCCGAAACCGCCGAATTTTATTCGCTCTCAAACCTGTGGACTTACAGTCCATAGTCGTTTAGTATCTGACCAGTTGCTCCGACGCGCCAGCCGTCCTGATTGAGGCGGTGCGCCGCCACTGGGCGAGTGAGAACAGCCTGCACTGGGTGTTGGATGTCGTCTTCCGGGAAGATGACGCACGCAGTCGCGACCGGATAGCCACTCGGAGCTTTGCCGTCTTACGCAAGTTGGCGTTCAACCTCTTGCAGCAGGGCAGGCACTGCCCAGGTAGCCTGCGGGCGCGCCGTCAACAGGCCGGTTGGAACGATAAGTAACCCAAGTTGGGGATTAAGCGCTTAATTCGGCGAGGGTATGGGTGAAGACAAAGAGCAACAGTTTGAGGGCAAATCCGTGTGCTGTCACCGCATGGATAGACTTGGGGAAGCGCTCCGTAATCTGGCTGATGGTGGTTTCCACGCCCTTGCGAAAAAGCTAATCAGAAAGTTCTGCCACGGTTCGTGCGGCCGTTTGCTGTTGGCCCGCCGGTTGGCCTGCAGTTCTACTTGCTCCACTTCGCGCTACGCCTGCTCCCAATCGTAGTCGGTGTAGGCAGCATTGGCATAGAGCACGCTGCCTTCGGGCAGTTGCGGAGCCAGGGCCTTGAGGCCGGTGATGTCGGCTTCGCGGCCAGCGTGGATGTACAACTCCACCGGCAGGCCGTCGTGCGTCATGACGAGTTGCACCTTGAAGCCATAGAAATAGCGTCGCTTGCTGGCCGAGTAGCCCCAATAGGCCGGGTCCTGCAGCAGCCGGCAACGGGCGATACGGATGTTGTCACACACGGCCACCGGAAACGAGTCGATGAGGTAGCGGAACTCGGTATTCAACGCTTTCAGGTGCTGCCCCAGGGCTAGAAATAGGCTTTTGAGCACGTCATACAGGCGGTGCAACTGGCGCGTAAAGCCACTCTTGTCCAGCGCTTTCAGGCCCCAATGCTGCTGCATATAGTGCCGGGCGGCGGCCAGATTGCCGCCGAAGAAGCGGGCGGCCAGCAAGGCTGTGGTCACCACCTCCGCATCAAACAGATGCCGACGCTTATCGCACCAGCGCGGGTAACAAGCACGCAAAAATTTGTCGAGGAAGCAGTACATTGCAACGGTCTGCTCTGTCATGGCACACGCAGGTTGAAGGGGTCGAATACTTCAAACTTAGCTGTTCCAAGCGGAACAGACTTTTTTGTGCCCTAAAGCCTGTGATGGACTGGTGGGGAGAAAAACGCCTTTTGCCAGCAGGAGTGTGACGCAGGCCAGGAAATGGAACTGCGGCAGGGTGAGGGCCAGCCGTTCGTAGTCGCGAGCCAAGCGGCGGAAGCAGGCGCCCCAGCCGAA
>NZ_DASVSY010000047.1:0-12036 GCF_036387835.1 Hymenobacter sp.
TAGCCGAGAAATGTAGCATACAAGACATATAACGACTTTAGTTTTGCACAATTTTCTATACTCAATTTGCTTTACTCTTTTAATAGCTCTAATAAATTGCCAGAACAGAGGTCGGGACCAGCAAATCTAAAACAAAAAGGAACGCTCAACTGAGCGTTCCTTTTTGTTTTAAGACCATTTCCACCAGCCGCTGTGGCGGTGCTGATAGGGAAAATGAGTAGCAGCTTCATCGGCGGCGCGCAGAATCTGGTGCAGTCCTGCACGGGTTTGGCTGCGGTGGGTTTTCCATTTCAAGCGGATGAACTCGCCCGAAGGAGAGTTATAGCGCCAGTTGTCATGGAAATAGCTGATGCGGTTGCGTTGCCGGGCAGTCCAGGCCCAACGTTTTTTTGGTTGTTTCATTTGAATTGTAGGTTAATACCTACAATTCGTGGCAAGTAGAGAAGTGGCGCTTCATGGGTAACTTGAACTGAGTTGGTAGTTCAGGAGAAGCAAAAATTAGGAACACGATGATGCCTTACGTCTCACTTAACCAAAGTAACAAGCACAGCGCCATTGAGCGCGCGGGGGCCATACATGGCACTGGCCTTGCTGTCTTTTACGATGTCAATTTTCTGAATCTGCTCTGGTGCCAATGTTCTAAATCTCTCTTCTGACACAGGCACTCCATCCACAACATATGAAGGCGGATTCTTTGACAAAGAGCATACTCCGCAGGGAGCATTGGTGATAATTTTACCTGCCCAAACCGTTTTCTCCCCGATACTATAGGATGACTGCTGATCAGATAGCCGAGGAATTCCCTGCGCTTTAGAGCTAATAGCAACACCTAGGAGGCTGGCGAGCAGCGAGGCACGTAGATTCAGCTTACGCATGGCGGTAGAAGTTGTGGAGGAGGTAAGATACAACTTCCTCTACGTGAATCATTTCGAAATGGAGTAAAGATGAACTGTCATTCCGACGCAGGAGGAATCTGAGTAAAATAGTAGGAATAAATAACTCAGATTCCTCCTGCGTCGGAATGACAGTTCCATTCTAGCCGGCGCGGCGTTTCTCGTCTTCGGCGCCGCCTTGGCGGCGGCGGGTGGGCGCTGCTTTCTCGTTGCCGAAGCGGTAGGAGAAAGAGAAGGTGGCTACGCGTGAGTCGCCGCGCTGGTAGAAACGCTCGACATAGTTGTTGTAGGTGGACGTGGCCCGCGTGACGCCGGTGTAAAAAATATCGGTGATGTTGAGCTTGAAGGTGGCTTTCCGCTCCCAAGCCGATTTCTGGATGCCCGCGGCTACCTGCCCTTGGGGCCGCAACCGGAAGAACCCGTACACCTCCGGCGACTGATAGCTACCGGTCAAATCTATCGTCCAGCCTTTGCCGAGCGGGAAGGAACTGTTGGAATTGACGTTGTAGGCGGCCTTGCCCGCGTTCAGGTTGGTGCCGGCGAGGTTGCCGGTGAAGTGGTTGTAGTATAGCACTACGTTGTTGTTCATGGTCCACCATTTGGCTATTTCCAGCGGGGCGTTCAGCGTGAGGGCCACGTATTGCTGCTGCCCTAGGTTTTGGCTGGTTGACACCACGGCCCGGCCTCCGTCCGGCGCGGGTTGCACGGTGCCAATGATGGGGTCGGAGGTAATGCTGTAGCTCACACCAAGGCTGTATTTCTGCTTGTAGGTGTGTGTCAGCTCGAAATTGTAGCTGGTTTGGGGGCGCAGGTTGGGGTTGCCCGCGCCGTAGGTGGTCGCATCAATGTAGGAGCGGAACGGGTTGAGCTGTCCATACGAGGGCCGGTCGATGCGCCGGCTCAACGACAACGACGTTTCGTGCTTGTCGGTGAAGGTGCGCTTGAGAGCGGCGCTTGGGAAAAACTGGAAGTAGTTGCGGTCGAAGCCCTCCTCCGGGTTTTCAGGGCGACCCGTCACGTTGGTTTGCTCGCCGCGGAGGCCGCCTTGCAGCGTCCAGCCGGGCATCGTGTAGTTCACGTTAACATAGCCCGCGTTGATGTTCTCATCATAAATGAAAATGTTGGAGCGGCGTGGGTCGCGCACCAGCCCAATACCATCAGGCCCCGGCACCCGGAACAGCACATCATTGTCGGAGTGCACCCAACTTACCTTGCCGCCCGCCTCCAGGCGTAGCTGCTTGCTGATGGGGTGCGTGTAATCGGCCTTTACCGATTGAATAGTTAGCGCGCCCTGCTGATTGCCGTCCAGGAAATCGGTGGAGTCTTTGGGAAAAAAGTACAGCGTATTGAGCTGTTGCAGGCGGCGGCGGTCATAGTGGGCGTAATCGGCGTCGGCGGTTAGTTCGCGCGCACCGGCCGAGTCGGTGGCGAAGGTGTGGCGCAGATTAAGGTTGGCAGCCACGTTGGAGGTGGTAAAGGTCTGGTCGTTGGTGGAGCGGTAGCGGCTTTGGGGGCCGCCCAAGGCGTTGAGCTGCTCGGAGTTGTTGGTGCCGTCCTGCACGGTGTTGTACTGCTGCCCATTGACGGTGCCGCCCACTACCGTATTTTCGCCGAGGTTGTAGTCGAGACCCGCTTTCCAGGTGTGGGAGCGGCTGAGGCTGCGGCTGAAGTTTTCTTGCAGGGTGCTGCCTTCAAACTGCTTCTGCTGGTCGGGGTAGCTGAAAAAGTCGCGGTTGATGGTAAGAGCCCCGAAGTTCTCCCGGTCGCCGTAGGAGTAGCTGCCAAACAGATTCGCCTTTTTCTGGCGGTGATTGGCCGACAAGCCCGCAATGTATTTGCCGTTGCCGTAGCGGCCGAGGCCATAGCTGGCATTGGCGGTGCCATTGCTGCCCTGGCGTTGGTCTTTCTTGAGGTTGATAGCAATGATGCCGGCGCTGCCTTGGGCCTCATACTTGGCCGGCGGGTTGGTAATCAGTTCAATGCTTTTCACCTGGTCGGCGGGGAGGGCGCGCAGGTAATCTGCTAGCTCGGAACCGGTCATGGGCTGGCGCTTGCCATCGATGAGTACCATCACACCCTGACGGCCTTTCAGAGCCAGATTATCGTTGCCGTCCACCGTGACGCCCGGCGAGCGGCCGAGCACTTCCAGCGAACTAGCTCCGGCGGCCAGCGTGCTGCCTTCCACGTTGACAATGGTACGATCGGCGAGGCGCTCGAACATCGGTTTCTGGCCTACTACGGTCACTTCTTTCAGATTGGTGGCGCCGCTGGCTTGCAGCGTGAGCGTAGGCAGCTTCACCTCCGCACCGGCCACTTCAAACGGCGCGCTCCAGCGCCGCACAAATCCCACCTGCGAGGCCAGCACCAAGTACCGGCCCGCTGCTACTGGCGCCAACCGGAAACCGCCTTTATCGTCGCTGAACTCTGATTTTACGACCATCGAATCGGCGGCTCGGTGCAGCGTGAGGGTGGCAAATGCTACCGGTTGGCCCGAGGCTTCCTGCACCGCACCAGTTACCGCAGCAGTGCTCTGCGCGCTGGCCATAGAAGCAGAAAGAAACCCAACCAAAGAAAAGATTCCGAAGGACATGTGCAGCCGTAGCCACAGGAAAGAAAGTGTTTTCATGGGTCAGAAGTGTAGGCTATGTTATTGGAATACAGGGTTAAGCGCGTTAAAGAAGGAGCCGGCAGTAAAGGGCGCAAAATGCTTGCTGAACACGTTGGTGACAGTAGAGCTAAAACTCGAACAAGGAAGGGTAGCGGGTCCGGAACTGCTGCTCCAGAGGCAGCGGTTGGAGGGGCGGGTAGATTACTGAGTGTGTACTACGAAACTATTCGTACAAATAAATACGAAACATTTCGTAGATGCAAGTCGGGCTATATATTTTATTGCTGAAAAGGAATTCATTCTAGGAGCTATGCTGTTCCGAGGCTTCCAGAGTGATGACTGGAGCTGCTGTGGCTGCAGTTTGAGAGGCCGCCACACAATTACTATAAATGCGTTCAAGCATCGGGCGCATTAGCGCCAAATCTTCTTCTGAAAGACCGTCCAGGGCAATAAGACGGTTGTTGAGTACCACGGGCTGCACCGCATCCAAAGTTCGTAAGCCTTCTTCCGATACCCGCAGGCGGCTGCGGCGGCCGTCGTGGAGGAGGGGTTCGGCGGCTAGCAAACCGGCTTTCAGCAGCAAGCTTATCATGCGGGCCACTGAGGCTTGGTCTTTTAAAACTCGCTCGGCTATGTCGGTCTGCGTAAGGTCGTCGTGCTCCTGAATCACGCGCAGCACCAACCACTGGTCAATGGTAATGGCAATGCCTGCTCGGTCAATATTCGCCTGCGCCAGCTTGCGGTATTGACGAATTGCTTTGTCGAGCGAATAGAAGATGATATTGGAAAGCATATGCATAAATCGGTTTACTAAATGATAGATGTATGATATATCATGGAAGTTGCCTAAAGCTGGAAATATTTTTCAGAAAATGGCAAAACAGTGCTGGAAGAAGGCTATCTAATCGGGCTTTTTGCTGCTCCGAAAAACAGTTATGCTTTATCTGGCATCTGCGCAGGCGCAGCGGGAATTGAAGCATCTGGCGTGCTGCCGTTATAATGGTAACCGTCATGCTGAGCGAAGCCGGAGGCGCAGTCGAAGCATCTCGCTCGTGTGGTAGAATCAATGATGAGGCAACGATGCGAGCGAGATGCTTCGACTGCGCTCCGCTGCGCTCAGCATGACAATAGCACTACAACGGCAGCGTATTGCCCTTTGTCTTTTACCCGAACAGCTTATTTCACCTCAAAAACGTTATCCGCTTTGTTCTTCTCGGGTACGTAGGTACTGCCTAGCACCACTTTCGTCATAGTTCTTTTGGTGGGCACTGGCACGGTTACGGTGGTATTGCCGGACTGCCAGACGGCAACGGTGCGGTGAATTTTCTCGGTGGTACCGTCCGCAAACGTGACCGTCAAATCGATAGGAACGGGCTTGGTGCCTTTAGTGGTAACCAAAATATCGTAGCCGGGGCCTGACTTGGTGACGCTGATTAGGGCGAGGTCGGGGTAGCCGTCGTCGAAAAACCAGCGCTGCCAGAACCAGTTCAGGTTTTGGCCGGCGCCAGTGTTCATGGAGTTGAAGAAGTCATAAGGCATGGGGTGCTTGCCGTGCCAGTTCTGGATGTAGGTGTGCAGGGCTTTCGTGAACAGGGCGTCGCCAAGTAAATCCTTGACGTAGAGATAGCCAAGGGCTGGCTTGGGGTAAGAGTTCAGGAAAAACGCGCCGCCGTTTTGCAGGGTGCTAAGCGTGGTGATGGGCACGTCAAACTCCTGGCCGGAGCCGCGGGCGTAGGGCTCAATGCCGTAGTCATCGGCAAAGCCTGGCTTGATTAAAGCAGAAATTAGCCACTCGCCGATGGTGGCCCACCCTTCGTCCATCCAGCCGTACTTGGTTTCGTTGGTGCCCATGTAGAACGGGAACATGGTGTGGAAGACCTCATGGTCGGTGAGGGTGATGGCGTCGTCGCGGGTGGCTACGGGGTTGTCGTTCACCATCATGGGATACTCCATCTGGTCGAGGCCATCGAACACGGTTTCGTGGGAGTAGGGGAAGGGCCACTTCGGGAAGGTGTAGCTCATGGCCTCCACGGTTTGGCGGTTGAACTGCACCACTTCCTCGAAATCCTTGTGCTTGGGGTTGTAAGCAGCATCGACGCGGGTGCGGCGCTTGGTGGTGGGGTCTACTGCCAAGCTGCTGGCCTGCCACACGTAATGGTCGGCGGTGGCAAACACGAAATCCGTCACGTCCTGCGCCTCGAAGCGCCAAGTGTTTTGGGGGTTGGCGGCGGTGATGTCCTGCCGCTTTAAATCGTCGGGGCCGATGATGGAAGTGATGCCGTCCTGCAATTCGGCTTGCTGAATACGCTGGACGTATTTTGGGGAAAGTACTTGGGTGGGATTTTTCAGGTCGCCGGTGGCCCATACCACGAAATAACGGGGCACCGTAATGGCCGCCCGGAAGGTGCAGAAGTCGTTGTAGAACTCTTGGGAGCCGTTGTACTCGATGGTATTCCAGCCGTCGATGTCGTCGTAAACGGCAATGCGCGGAAAGAAATAAGCCACAAAATCAGCCCCTGGCTCTACCTCACCGGTGCGCGTGTGTGAGCCTTTGTTGAGAATGTAGGAGTAGGCCACGCGCACTTTTAGGCTGCCGCCGGGCGCCAGAGTTTTCGGCAGCTTCACGGGCATATTAGTGGCTTGAATCCGCAGCTTACTTACATCCTGCGCCTGCCCGGCCAAGCTCAGCGCCTCGATTTGCACACCCTCGCCGATGTCTTTGGGACTGATGCTACTGGCTCGGGGCGCCCCTTTCTGGTACAAGTTGGGATAGAGCTTGAACTGCAACTGCCGGAGTGAATCGGGGCTGGCATTCTGATACGCAATGTCTACGGTGCCCGCCACCCGCCGCGTAACGGGGTTGAAGCTGACGTTGATGTCGTACTCGGCAGCATTTTGCCAGTATTTCGGCCCCGGTGCGCCCGTAGCGGCGCGGGTACCTTTGGCATAGGTGGCCTGCAAGTTCAGCGGAACCGGAAGCTGCTGGCCTGAGCTACGCAGAATAGTAGTCAGAGCCAGAACGGCCAGAAGGGTAACGGGTAATTTCATGCTGCAAAGAGTTTCCGCAAAGTAACCAGACTTGCCGCCGGGGCTGCACGGCTGTCATTCCGACCAGCGGAAGGTATCCAAGTTAAGTCGTTCAACAGCTTTATTCAGATTTCTCCCGTTGGTCGGAACAACAGGCCTTCATACGCTCACCAGGCCCGCTGCTGTTAATTCCTGCTCGCCATTCCAGCGGTAGGCTACCAACTCGCCGCCTTTGGCTACGCTGTAGTCGAGGCAGACGGCGTGCGGGCCTAGAAGCTGCGGCGTACCGCGTAGCCAGTAATGGCCGAAGAACACAGGTATATCGTCCTGGTAGTGCCAAATATCGGTTAATACCTCTTGGTCTACGGGCAGCGAATTAAGGGCTTCAATGGGCTCCAGGAAGTACTCTTGATAAGTGCTGCCCTGCGGATTGCGCCACCAGCGGGTGCGCATTTTGGTACGCGTGTTACCGTCTTTGTCGTGGAAGGAAGTGCCAAGAGGTAAGTCCACTTCTTTGCCTTTAAGTGTGTCTTCAACGGCGTGGTACTCGGGCGTACCGCGTTGGGCGCTACGCAGCAGGAAGTCGGGGGTGAGGCGGGCGTCGGGGAGGTGCTGGCGCAGATACTGGATGTGGCGCGGGTCCCAACAGGCGTGGACTATGCGCAGGCCCGGCAGCTCCAGAAACAGCGGCAGCGTCTTGAACCACTCGATATAGTCCTGCCACAACTCCCAACCTTCCCGGCTGCTGAATTCTCGCAGCGTCTTTTCGTGCTGAAAAATGTTGCGCGGAATGTGCGGCCGTAAGTGCCCGCCCTGCGGATGCTTTTCGTGAAAGCAGATGGCATTGTACTCGTGGTTGCCCATCACGGCCAGCGCCGCGCCGCCGTCTACCATCGAGCGCACTATCTCCGACGTCTCCCGAATTTGCGGCCCCCGGTCCACAAAGTCACCCACGAAAATCACCTGCCGCGTCGGGTGTCGGTATAGGCCCTGTTGCAGTGTATAGCCAAGTTTCGTGAGCAACTGCTGCAACTCCGAAGCGTGGCCGTGAATGTCGCCGATAATGTCGTACATGGGGTATTATTCTGGCGGGGGACCTCACCCCCTGGCTCCCTCTCTTCTGTTCCGGGCATTAAGCGGCGAAGGGGGCCAGGGGGCAAGGTCTCCAGCAAGTCTTATTTCAGCCGGACTAGCGTGGCGCCGTAGCCGAACTTTTCTTTGCGGGAGTCTTCGAAGAATTTGATGTCCTTGTTGCGGCTGAGTAGCTTGTGAATCTCCTTGCGAAGTGTGCCGCTGCCCGAGCCGTGGATGAACACGATTTCGTGCATGTTGGTGGCCAGGGCCCGGCTCAAAGTATCCTCGAAAGCTTCGATTTGCAGCTTCAGAATGGCAGTGTTGGAAAGGTCCTGCGCGCCTTCCGGCTGCAGCGCCTCCAGGTGCAGGTCTACCTCGTGGGGTGGGGGCACAAGGGCTTTGGCTGGTTCCGGGGCCGGAGCTACGGCGGCGGGTTTGGCCGGGGCATTGCCTGTAAGCTGCGCCTTCAGAGTTTCAGCAAGCTTCTCGGGGGCAATAACAACGGGAGCGGCCGGCTTTTCGTCGAGTTGGAACAGGTAGGCTTCCTGCTTAAGCACGGGGGCTTCGCGGCGGCTGGTGTAGAAGCTGCCGGCCCGGAATTGTGTGCGTTTGGTGATCAGCTCGTAGGCCGTGGTGCCGTTTACCTGATGGGGGAGCAGTTGTACTACCACAGCCGGCCACTGGTCGAAATCCTTGAGGTGGAAATGACCGAGCGCGGCACTTACGGCCTTGGGCCCGAGCTTATCTGACGTTAGGCCGCGGTACTGCTCGCGCCGTTCTTCGCCGTAGGTGAATAGCACATCGGTGTCGGTGTTGTTGATGACGTGCACCGACAGCAGCTCCGGCGACTGATGACTTAGAGCCAGGTACAAGCCTTTGGGCGCGGGCTGGGGTACAGTAGCTTTGGGCGGGGTAGGCTGCTGGGCGCTACCGGCAGCTGGTGCCGTTGGCTGGGACATTGCCGGCTGGGCAGCTTTGTTGGACTTCGCCGCTTTGGCTGCTTTCGCCACGTCGCGCGGGGCCACGGGGCCTTGCGACATCGTTCCGAAAGCCTTCTGCTCGTCGGCGGCCACCACTACTACTTCGCGGCGCAGTACCGGAATCGTGAAATCATTATCAATGGCCACTTCTACCAGTTCGTCGCTGAGCATGCGGGTGATGATGCCCTGCTCGCGGCCGGTTAAGAGGCGTACTCTATCTCCTACATTCATATCGGTAAGGCAATGGGTGGGAATTCAAACAAAGAGCAAAAGTAGCGCGGAGTTAGGTGGTTTAGGTCGTGCTCGGGTATTCTGCTCGTTTTGGCGTGCTAAAACGCTTTTCACCCTAAGCTAAAGAGCGGGAAGCACTTTAGGGCTTACGTGCTTTACGGGTTAAGGCAACCCTTTTCAGCAAAAAAGCCCTGGCCAACTGACCTTGTCCTTACCCAAATCTTTTTCTGCCTTCCACAGGTAACACTAAGGCCCTTTTCTACTGGCTGACCCCATCTGAAAAGCGGCAAACTGGATAGGCAAGCGTGCAAAAACGCCCTTCCAGCCATATGGCCGGAAGGGCGTTCAAGTTTTGGGTAAGGACAAGGCCAACTGACCAGGGCTTTTTGGTATGAACTAGCAACGAAGAACACGCTCTATCGGTTTACCTCAGTAGGTTCATAGAGTGGCGGAATAGGAGTCGGCACATTAGGATTCGCATTGACCTCGTTTTGCGCAATCAGATAGCGCTGCGGAATAGATGGGGCATCGGTTCGCTTTTTGGGCACGCCGATGATATTGCCAGTGCGCCGAACGTCATTGAACGGCTCGATCTGCCCAACCAAGCTCAGATATTTTTCGGTTAGAATTTCCCGCAACAACGCGTTCTGCTGCGACTGGCCAGTATTCAGCACCCCGCCTGCTGCGAAGTTGGCCAGGGTGTAAGGTTGATAGGCAGTTTGTGTTTTGCCCCTGACTTTTGTGAAGCCTGCCCGGTACGGACTGCTAATGGTGTCTGAGTTGGTGGTACGCACCGCGTTGAGGGCCGTGAGCGAGCCATTCAGGTCGTTGGCGCGGGCCAGCGCTTCGGCCAGAATAGCTTGAGTTTCTACGTAGGTTATCAGCGGAAAATCAGCGTCCGAGGCAAAGACACCGGTACTGGTGTTCAGGTCTGCGGCTCCAGAGGAGCCACTCGAAGTATAGAAGTACTGGAAGCGCGCCGACTCATTGGTGAGAGCATTGCTATGTTGGCCTTGTAATAAGCCTACAGCATAGGCACCGGTTGCCGACAAGTAACCGGTGCGGTTGATTTCTACGAAGTCGTAATACGGGTTGGCGGTGGTGCTCACGGTGCCACCGTAGGGCATGAGCAGGTCGCCGGCCGGGCTGGCAATGCCGAGCCGGGCTTCCGTAGCGGCTTGCGCGTAATTCTTGGTGTGCAGAAAGTAGCGGGCCTTCAGCGAGTGCGCTACGGCCGTCCAGCGGGCGAGGTTGCCTTGGAAATAAATGTCCCGCTCTTCCGGGTTCACGCCGTTGCGACCAAGATTGGTGATGGCCGTGCTGAGCAAGGTTTGAACACTGTTGTAAACATCGGTTTGCCGGTCGAAGACCGGAGGCACGCCCGGCTGGAAGGCTTGCGAGTAAGGAATATCGCCCCACAGCGACGTGGCCGTACCAATCATCTGCGCTTCCAGCACCTGCGCAATGCCTTGCAGCTGGTAGTTCTGCACCAGCGCCGCCTTATCCGATACGATACGGGCGTTGGTGAGTACCAGCGTGTAGGTGCTGGTCCACATGTTGTCGTAGTCGCCGGCCACGGTGGTGTAGTTTTGCAACCCTTCGTATTGGCGGTCACTACCAGTGAAGTAGTCAGACCAGATGCCGGCCATGCGAGCCATTTCGCCGCTCAGCACAAAGCCTTCCGACACCTGAACGGCGGTTAGCTGTTGGTCGGCGGGGGCATCCTGGGCGGCATTGGGATTGACATCGTAGCCTTCAATTAGCTTGTCGCAGCTGCCAAGCGCTGCCCCAAGGGCAGCCGGCAAAAAGTAGCGGGCAGTTATTTTCATAGGATCGCAGACGAAAGAGTTAGTAGTTGAAGCGGATCGAGAAGATCAGCGACCGGGTGCTCGGGTTGTTGAAGTAGTCGAGGCCGCGGCCGTTCGACACGCCCGTCAGGTTGGTTTCCGGGTCTACGCCGGTGTAGTCGGTCTACAAGGCCAGGTTGCGCCCCGTCAGCGACAAATCCACCGACTGAAACTTGGTTCGCTCCTTGAACCAGGCCGTAGCCAGCGAGTACGTTAGGGTGATTTCGCGCAGACGCGTGTAGCTGATGTGCTCCACAAATTGTTCGGCTGGCCCAGTGAAACCGTTGCCGAGGCCGTTGCGGTACCACTGCTCGTCGAGCACCACTGGGCCCCCACCGAAATCGGCTATGGAACCCCGGATGGTATACGTGCCGTCGGGGCCAGGCTGATAGCGTTGGGCTACGGTCTGGCTGTTCCATAAGCGCAGCGTAGCGGCCTGGTCGGCGGGAATGGTGGTTTCCGTTTCAGTGTCGCGGGAAGTGCCGTACGAATAGAGCGCACCCTTCGTGCCGTTCCACACGTCGAGGTTGTTGACGTGGTCGAAGAGCACGTTCAGGCTGATGCCTTTGTAGGTTAAGGTGGTGCCGAGGCCGCCGCGCCACCGCGGATTAGGGTCGCCAATTACGCCTTCGGTTTCAGCCAGAGTCGGGAAGCCATTGGTGTCGAGAACGTAGCCACCCGTTTCAGCCTGACGGGCCCAGCGGGTGCCCCACAAGGCTCCCAGCTGCTGGCCCTGCACCGCCCGCGACGAAGTGCCCGTGAAACCCGTCAAGAAAATAGATTCCGCCCCCGACAAGCTCACCACCTCATTGCGGTTTAGCGAAAAGTTGGGGGCCACACTCCACACAAAGCCATTTTGCTGCTTGATGATGTCGGTTGAAAGGCTTAGCTCCAGGCCACGGTTCTTGATTTCGGCGGCATTAGCGCTGGTGGCCGAGAAACCAGTGGTTGGCGCCACCGGTACTGTCAGGATAGCGCCAGTGGTACGGTTGGTGTAGGCCGTGGCGCTGAATGTAAGCCGGTCTTGCAGAAACCGCAGATCCAGGCCGCCTTCCAGCTCGGTTTTGCGCTCCGGCCTGATTAACGGGTTGCCCTGTACCGACGACCGCACGAAACCACCGCCGTAGTTGGCCGCATCCAGGGAAGTGCCAGCCATCGGTAATTACGCTGGCATCGGCCGGGGCATAGTACGTGCGCGTGAGATACGGCGTGGGCTGTACGCCTACGCTGCCTAGAGCCTGTGATGGACTGGTGGGGAGAAAAACGCCTTTTGCCAGCAGGAGTGTGACGCAGGCCAGGAAATGGAACTGCGGCAGGGTGAGGGCCAGCCGTTCGTAGTCGCGAGCCAAGCGGCGGAAGCAGGCGCCCCAGCCGAA
>NZ_DASVSY010000048.1:0-37501 GCF_036387835.1 Hymenobacter sp.
TTTGACGTACTGCTTGCGCATTCGACTACAACATAAAACACACAATTTCACAACTTCACAACTTCACCAGCTCTATCCCACCCACATGAACCTCGATTTCAACAAAAACGAAGACCTCCTCAAACAACTTAATTTCCAGCTCAGCCAGCGCTTAAAGAAAGTACAGCTTGGCGGTGGCGAGAAGCGGATTGCCGCTCACAAAGCCAAGGGCAAGCTCACGGCGCGGGAGCGGATAGCGTATCTGCTCGACAAGGGTGCGCAAACCGTTGAAATAGGAGCGTTTGCGGGGGAGGGGATGTACCAGGAGGAAGGCGGCTGCCCGGGCGGCGGCGTGGTGGTAGTGATTGGGTACGTGCAGGGCCGGCAGTGCGTGGTGGTGGCCAACGATGCCACCGTGAAGGCAGGTGCCTGGTTTCCGATTACAGCCAAAAAGAACCTGCGGGCCCAGGAAATCAGCATTGAAAACAAGCTGCCCATCATCTATCTCGTCGACTCGGCGGGGGTATACCTGCCCATGCAGGACGAAATATTTCCCGATAAAGAGCACTTCGGCCGCATCTTCCGCAACAACGCCGTGATGAGTGGCATGGGCATCGTGCAGCTGGCGGCTATCATGGGGCCGTGCGTGGCGGGTGGGGCGTATTTGCCCATTATGAGTGATGAGGCCATGATTGTGGACGGCACCGGCTCGGTGTTTCTGGCGGGCTCGTACTTAGTGAAGTCGGCCATCGGCGAAACTATCGACAATGAAACGCTGGGCGGCGCAACCACGCATTCCGAAATTTCGGGCGTCACGGACTATAAGTTTGCCAACGACGAGGAGTGCCTCGACCACGTCCGCAATATCTTCGACAAGATGGGCGGGCACGCCACCGCTGGTTTCTCGCGCAAAGCTCCCGCGCCGCCCAAAGAGAAGCCCGAGGAAATCTACGGCCTGCTGCCCGCCGACCGGGTGAAGCCCTACGACATGATGGACATCATTCGGCGGCTGATTGATGATTCCGAGTTCGAGCCCTACAAGGACCTGTATGGCCAAACGCTCATCTGCGGGCTGGCGCGCATTGAGGGGTGGGCCGTGGGCATCGTGGCCAATCAGCGCAAAATCGTGAAGACCAAGAAGGGCGCCATGCAGATGGGCGGCGTTATCTACTCCGACTCGGCCGACAAGGCGGCGCGCTTCATCATGAACTGCAACCAGAAGCGCATTCCGCTGGTGTTCCTGCACGATGTATCGGGCTTTATGGTTGGCAGCGCGAGTGAGCACGGCGGCATTATCAAGGACGGCGCCAAGATGGTGAATGCCATGAGCAACTCAGTGGTGCCCAAGTTCACGGTCATCGTAGGCAACAGCTACGGAGCCGGCAACTACGCCATGTGCGGCAAAGCCTACGACCCGCGCCTGATTGTGGCCTGGCCCACCGCCCAACTGGCCGTCATGAGCGGCGGCGCCGCCGCCAACACCCTCCTCCAGATTCAGGTAGCCTCACTCAAAGCCAAAGGCGAAGTCATCACGCCCGAAGCTGAAAAGGAACTGCTGGACCGCATCAAAGTCCGCTACGAAGAACAACTCTCGCCCTACTACGCCGCGGCCAGGTTGTGGGTAGATGCTATTATTGACCCACTAGAAACCCGCAAGGTCATTTCGCAGGGAATATCCATGGCCAATCATGCACCGATTGAGAAGGCGTATAATGTGGGCGTGATTCAGGTGTGAAGATAAAATGACCAACGATGTATAAAAACCTGAATAAACAGCAGAAGGCTCTCCATGATTTAATGAGTCAAATCTCTGAAGAAGCGTGGGCAGCGGGTTGGATGGAAGGTTTAGAGTACGCGTTGTGGCATATCGTACTCAATGGACCAGCCAGATACGGTTGGGAGTTCATTAGCGAATCAACTATTAAACAGCTAAAGCAACTATCCCAACAAACTGGAGAGTGGATAATTTACGATGATGTGACGAAAGAAACTGCTATTACCTTATCCAAATGAGAAGAGATGCTTCAATTGGCTAATCCTCATGATTATTTGAGAGTGGATAATCGAAAATGAAAAACCTCTACCTCTTGGCGGGCTGCAATGGCGCGGGCAAAACTACGGCCGCTTACACGTTGCTGCCGGAACTACTAAACTGCTGGGAGTTCGTCAATGCCGATGAAATTGCGCGGGGTCTTTCGCCGTTTCAGCCCGAAACCGTGAGCGTGCAGGCTGGGCGGCTGATGCTGGCGCGGCTTCAGGAACTGTTAACGGCCGGCGAAACCTTCGCGCTGGAAACCACGCTGGCTACGCGGCACTACCTTGCCTTCATTCGGAAAGCCCAAGCGAAGGGCTATACTGTGCACCTATTCTTTTTCTGGCTCAGCACCCCGGAAGCGGCCGTGCAACGGGTCCGGATTCGAGTGCAGGAAGGCGGGCACAACATCCCGGAAGACGTAATCAGAAGGCGGTATGAGATGGGGCTGCGGTATTTCTTTACTCGCTACCGCTTCGTTGTGGATAGCTGGGTGTTCATAAACAATACTGGAAAACTTGGCGAAGTAGTAGCCCAGGGTATTACTGATAATACTTTCATCGTAAATGCGGAAATTTGGCAGCGCTTAAGCACTACTTATCATGAATAAAGAGCAACAGATCAATCATATTCACCAGCAAGTGCGCAAAGGCTTACTTGTTGCCTCTGAAAACATGCTGGCCTTCAAACGCTACAAGCAAACGCCCGTGGTCATTGTGCGCGACGGACAGGTGGTGGAAGTAGCGCCGGATGAGCTACCACCCGCCGCACAAGCCGCCGCCTAAATCGGGTTTCAGTGCTTCTCCAGCCTACTCGCACCACATGGTACGGCGGGCTGTTGGCATTTGGAGAGGCTTGGCTGCTTACCTTTGCCACCTATCCTGACCCGAACCGAACGTGACCGAACCAAATACCGCAGCTTTCGAAAAAGCCCGGACGGGCCTGTGGACCAGCTTGCAGAAGCACCTGACAGCCGTTTACGAAGCCGAGAAAACGTTTTTAGCCTCCACTTCCTTCGTGGAGGCTTTTCCGTTTGCCTTGCATACGGCCACTCAGGAGCAGCAGGATGACTACGGAAAAGCCCGCGCTGCCCTGCGCGACCTGCACACCGACGAAACCGCGCAACTGGATACGCTGGTGAAAGCCATTCGAACCAAAGGCTACTCCGAGGACCAGAAAAAGCAGCTGTATCTGCTGCTGCTCGGCTACATGGACATTGCTGCTTCTGTATTCGAGATGCTGAACACGCACGTGCCAACCAAGCTGCCCGAAGATGAAGAGCTGGAAGCAGTGGCCGCCAGGTTTGAGCGGGTGAAGAAGTTTGCGCGGCTGAACGTGAAGGGAATAACCGGCTTGTTGGGTTAGACTGCCGAAATCAAACGCTGGTTCGGGGCACGCCAAGAAAACCAGGGGTATTGCGCCATCAAAACCTTATTCAAGTCAGATACTGATTTGCCTATTAACCGAGTTGAAGTTTAGCGCTCTTTATCAGCCATACGGGCTGTGCTGAAAGCCCTTTATTTCGTTGGCCATGAGCCCTGAAACACCCGTATAGTAAATGGTCTGACTTATCCGTCTTTGTGCAACATGGCCAAAAAACCTGCCACGTCCGCGTCTCAGCTCGTCCATATTCAATCACCCGGCACCGATAACACGCCGCTTTCCAAGGCCCAGAAAGAGTTTAACCGCCTGACCAAGCGCATTGCCAGGCAGGAAAAAACCGTAGCCAATTTCCGGGAGGCGGCTACGCGGCTGCGGCAGCAAGTGCAAAACGAGTACCGCCCCCTGCAACAGCAGCACAACGACCAGCGCGCTGCCATGGTCCGTTTGCTCGACCGCGCATACGACACCCATAAGCTCACCAAAACCGAGCGCAATAAGATAGTGGACCTGATTGTGCATGGCTGCTACGACCTGCTCGACCGGGGCTATGCCGACTTAGAACCTATCTTCGATAAGTATGACCCACCCTTAAGTCCCGAGGAAGTTGTCCAGGCGGAAGCCGCCAATGCCGAAGCCGACCGGCAAACCGCCGAAGCTATGAAGCAGCTCTTTACGCAGCAGTTCGGCATCGAGTTCGACCCGGCAGCCGACGTGAGTACGCCTGAGAAGTTTCAGGCCTACGTGGACCAGCAGATGGCCGAGGAGGAAAGTCGGTTTGCCGAACAGGAAGCGGAAAAGGCTGCACGCCGCGGCACGCGCCGCAAAAGCCCGAAACAGCAGGCTGCTGAAGAAAAGGAGCAGGCCGAAGAGAAAAGCATCACCAAGGCCGTCCGCTCGCTCTACATGGACCTGGTGAAAGCCCTACACCCTGACCGGGAGCCCGACGAAGCGGAAAAAGCCCGCAAAACCGAGCTGCTCAAGCGCGTAACTACGGCCTACGAAGCCAACGAGCTGCTGACCCTGCTGCGCCTGCAGGTAGAATTACAGCGCATCGACCAGAGCCACCTCGAAAACCTGGCCGAAGACCAGCTCCGCTACTACAACAAGCTCCTGCGCGAGCAGGCCCGTGAGCTGGACGAGGTGCTGCACGACGAACAGGTGGAGTTGTCGGCCTTCACCGGGCAGCCGTGGTATATGCTCACCAGCTCCACCATGCTCGACTACGACTACCAGCAGCAGAAAAAGCAGTTGGAAGCCAAGGTCAAGCAGCTGGCAGCCGAGGTGCTAGCCTTCGAGCAAGATCCGGCTGCTCTGAAGATGTTTCTGAAAGAGTATCGAATTCCGAAAGCAGGTTCCGGTCCTGTTATCCTAGGTTTGTAGCGCGGTGGGCGGCTGATATATCGTAAACCTATTTAAATTGAACAATCCACCCCTTGGGTGCTGTTCCTTCTTGGCAGCTGGCAGCGGAGATACCGTGTCGGGTGCTTTATTTGTTACTTACGGCCGCTTCTGCCTACGGGCACCCCTTATTGCTACATGACCAACAAAGAAATTAAGGCGCTTATCTCGCTGCTCGACGACCCCGAAGTCGCGCCGCAGATTCAGGAGAAGATTCAAACGCTCGGGGAAAGCCTGATTCCGTTTCTGGAAGAATCGTGGGAAGAAACGCTTGACTCGCAGCAGCAGCAGCGACTGGAAGACCTAATTCATAGATTACAGTTCGAGGGCTTGCAGCAGCGCCTGCGGGTATGGCGCGACTCGGGCAGCGAAAACCTGATTGAGGGTATGTGGCTGCTGAATTCGTACCAGTACCCTGATGCCGATTTGCAGGTGCTCAACCGTGCCATTGAGCAGCTGCGCTTCGAGGTCTGGACACTGCTCAAGCCCGAAATGCATCCCGCCGACCAGGTGCAGGCCCTCAACTACGTGCTATTCAAGATGCATAAGTTTGCCGCCAACACCCAAAACTTCCATTCCCCGGCCAACTCCATGCTGCAGCGGGTACTGGAAACCCGGCGTGGCAACCCGCTCACGCTCTGCGTAATCTACCTGCTGGTGGCACAGCGGCTCAACCTGCCCATCTACGGCGTGAACTTGCCCAACCTATTCGTGCTCACCTACCGCCTCGATGACCTCGACGTGGAGCCATTCTACATCAACTGCTACAACCGCGGCCTCGTACTCTCGCGCACCGACATCGAACATTATGTGGCGCAGCTCAACCTCACGCCCAACGATATTTTCTACGAGCCTTGCTCGCACATCGACATTGTGCGCCGGGCCTTGCGCAACCTGCAACTAAGCTTCGAGAAGCTACAGGAGCCTGCCAAAGCCGCCGAAGTAAACAAGCTGCTGGCCATTCTCACCGAAGAGCAGTCTACCACGGATGCGCCGCAGGAAGAAGAGTAAAAAGACTGCTCTTTCATACTTTTCTCCAGCTTGGAAGTGAAAAAGCCCTTGATCAGCTAGCTGATCAAGGGCTTTTCTTATGTTTTGCGTAGGTCTAAACCTTAGTTGCGCTTGATTAGGCAGCCAGCGGCACGTTTGTCGGGGACACCGGCGGGGCGGCCGGCCAGCAGGTTGTCGAGGGCTTGCTGCAGGTAGTGCTCCTTGGCGTAACCTTCCATTTGCGGGTTGTCGTCGATGGCACCTTTGTAGCGCACGGCAAAGCCGTTACCGACTGGCTGAAGCACTACCGCTTCCGGCGTTTTGGTGGCGCCGAGTAAGGTGCTTACTTTCTGGCCTTCGTCGCTGAGCATGGGGAAGTCAGCGCCGTTGGTTTTCACTTTCAGCTTTTCCGCATCGCCGGCATCGGCGCTGGCATCGAGGTTGATGGGCGCTTCGATGAACAGAAACTGCACCCCATTGTCGCTGTATTGTGAACTCAGGGCCGAGAGGCGCGCTTGGTACAACCGCGTGAAAGCACAGTTCGGATTGACGAATACAACTACCACCGCTTTTTTGCTGGCATAGCTGCGTAGAGCTACCTCTGCGTTGGCGCCGTTCTTCAAGCTGAAGTCGCTAACGGTACGGTCGCCCTGTGCGCGGGCCACACCTACAGCTACCGTACAAAACAGCAGAGCCGCAGCAGCAATTATAGAAACTCGGCGAAAGGACATAAAAGAGTTGAAATTGTGAAGTGGTGAAATGGTGCGCTTGATCTTTGGATACCTTATGGGTTTGATGCTCTAGAACAGAAAATGGAACGTCAAACTCATACTATCACCACTTCACAATTTCACTGTGTGCGTAAGTTAACACGTAATCGGGAGTGAGGCGCTGGTAGTGGATTTGGTGTTTGCTGCGGGAGTTTTCTAGGAGCAGGTGTCCCGTCAGTACACCGGCCTCCCGCAGCTTGAACGGGTCGAGCAGAATCTGCTCTTTAAACACCAGGCCCCGGCGACTATGCAGCTTGTAGATCGTCTCTTTGGCACTCCAATAGAGACTGTGCTTCGCTGACTCGTCGCCGGCGTCGGCCCGTTCGGCTTCCGATAGAAACCGCGGCGCCAACTTTTGCGCTTTGTCGCGAACTAGTTCAACATCTGTGCCAACCTGTCCTTGAGTAGCCACCACGCAGGCCACCCACTGGCCGGAATGTGACAAAGAAACGGCGAATGCAGGCAATTGCCCGAAGAATGGCCGGCCGTTATCGTCATTAATCAAAATTGCTGACGACGCTGTAAACTCCCGCAACACTGCGTGCGCCAATGCCCGGCCGGCCAACCATTGGGTGGTCCGCGTCTCGTCGCGCCCCATTGGCTGTAAGGCAGCATACTGCTGCGGCTCGGGCAGCGCGGTCAGCAAAGCGTCGGCAGATTCTTCGAGTTGCCACAAGCCTAGCACAAGATGGTCGGCAAGAGGAGTGAGGGAGTGTAAGGGCATGAGCACGAAGGTAACTTGCTTCGGGAGGATGATCCGTAGGCTGTAGCGCGAAGCCTGCGCTTCGCGCAGCGTTGCACGGCTGCCTTTGTCCGGGACTGCCTATCAGCCAGAAGTATATAGAAATGAAGACGTCATGCTGAGGCCACGACGCATCTCGCATGCTGACGTTGCCAAAGCATATACTACTCTAGATCGTCATGCTTCGACTTTGGCTGCGCACCCTGCCTGAGGCGCCACATGCGGACGGCAGATCAAGCAGGACAAACTAAAACTTTCAGCCATAGCCTATATTCCCTTGCAATGACAAGGAGAACCTAACTTCGCGCCATGGCTCTTGCGCACCGTCCCGAAGTTCAAAAACTCGCCGCCCTCACCGGGCACCGCGACTGTGTGTACACCTTGGCTGGTACACCGGGCGGCGCCAATTTCTATTCCAGCGGGGCCGATGGCATGGTGGCCGTGTGGAATGCGGAAGCAGCGGAACAGGATGGGGAACTGGTAGCGAAGGTGGAAAACTCGGTGTACGCCCTGCTGCACCTGCCGCAGCGCAACCTGCTAGTGCTCGGCCACAATTTCCAGGGCGTGCAAGCCATTGCCTTGGCCGAGAAAAAGCTGGCCTTTGCCACCGCATTGCCGCCTGTTGCCATCTTCGATATGGTGTATTCCGAAGCCCGGCAGCGCCTCTATGTTGCCCTCGGCGACGGTACGCTAGCCGTGTTGCGGGCCGACGATTTCCGGGTGGAAACCTTGCTGCGTCTATCGGATAAGAGCTTGCGCTGCCTGACGCTGCACGAGGGGCGGGGCGAGCTGGCCGTAGGCGGCTCCGACTGGCTTATCCGCATTCTGGACGCCGATACGCTGGCCGTGAAACATACCCTCGGGGGCAGCACCAACTCCGTTTTTACGGCCGCCTACTCGCCCGATGGCCGCTACCTGCTCGCGGCGGGGCGCGATGCTCACCTGCGCGTGTGGGACGTAGCGGCCGGCTATACCGAGCACCGCAGCATTGTGGCCCATCTGTTTACCATCAACCACCTGGCGTTTTCGCCGGATGGCTTGCTGCTAGCTACCTGCAGCATGGATAAAAGCATTAAGCTATGGGATGCCGAGACGCTGGCCTTGTTGCGCGTAGTCGACCGGGCGCGGCACGCTGGGCACGGAACCTCCGTAAACAAGTTATTTTGGCCGGGAAGGCAGAATCGGCTAGTTTCGTGTAGCGACGACCGCAGCTTAGCCGTTTGGCAGCTGTCTTGAAGAAGAAGCTAGGAGTCAGGAGCTAGAAGATAGGAGGTGGTAGTACTATACAAGGAGCAGCTAATTGCTTCTAGAAACTGTGCTCCTTGTTCCGTACTCTCTTAACTAGCACCTTATCCTTGGCTCCTAACTTCTAGCGCCTATCTCCTAGCTCCTCAACAATGAAAATCACCGCCCTCGACATCCGCCAGAAAACTTTTGAAAAAGCTTTTCGTGGGCTTGATAAAGACGAAGTACAAGCGTTTCTGCTTACCCTTTCGCAGCAGTGGGAGCGAATGGGCGACGAAAACCGCGAGTTGCGCGTGAAGCTCGACCACGCCACCCAAGACGTCAGCAAGATGCGCGAGGTGGAAACCAGCCTTTACCGTACCCTCAAAACCGCCGAAGACACCGGCAACAGCATCACCGAGCAAGCCACGCGCGACGCCGAACTGCGCATTCGGGAAGCCCAACTCAAAGCCGAGCAACTGCTGGCCGACGCCCGCCAGAAAGCCCGCGCCGTGGTAGAAGATGCCTATCAGCAGTCGGAAAAGACCGTTGCGGAAATGAAGAAGGAAGTCAGCAGCCTCGGCCAGGAGTGCCAGCGCCTGGAGGCCCATCTCGACGGCCTCGTGCGCGACCTGCACCACTTGGCTTCCGATGCTTTGGCGAAAGTTGAAAAGGCCCGGGCGCAGCCGAAAGCCAGTACGGCGGCCATCCTTTCCCGCGCAGCTAGCGTAAAGGTAAATCGGGTAGATGCTGCAGACCACTCAGCGCCATCCGATGCTCCCATGCACGTTAGCTCCTCCGCCACTTCTTCTGCCGCCGCTGTAGCCGGTGGTTCAGTTGCTTCCTACAGCAGTTCTTCCGCTCGCCCTGAGCCCCAAGCTTACAACCCCAAGCCCGGCCAACAGCCCGATCCTGGCGCCCCAGCCCAAACGCCCGGCCCCGATATTCAGCCGTATCCTTCGCCAAGCGAAAACCCTGGCCGCGTAGATCCTTCCCGCATCTACCAGCCCGAGCCTTCCACGGTGCCGCAGCCTACGGAGCCCTACGTCGAGCCTACTGCGCCCGATATTCAACCTATCGGTCCGAGCCACCCCGAAATCGGGCAGCCCGAGCCCGCCCGGCACCCCGGCATGGCGGCCGTGGCACCAACCGAAAAGTCTTTTTTCGGCGAGATATAAGCAAGAATGTAGTCCAGCTTGTTGTATGGTCTACTATGCAAGCCCGACCATGAAAAGCCTGCCTTTCGAGGCAGGCTTTTTTGTTGCTTTGCAGCGCGGTGCGCAAGCCTGCTACGTCACTATTCACAATCTCATAATTTCACCGCATGGGCCAGATTGCACTGGAAGGAATGGAGTTTTTCGCGTTCCACGGCTACTACGACGAGGAGCAGAAAATCGGGAACAAGTACGGCGTTGACCTCTACATCACAACCGACCTACACGCGGCCGGCGCCTCCGACCGGCTGCACGAAACGGTGAACTACGAAATACTCTACCGCGTGGTACGCGAGGAAATGCTAGCCCCGGCACGGCTCCTGGAGCATTTAGGCTACCGCGTAATTGATAGAGTGATGGAGGAGTTCCCCTATATCGAATCGGTGCAGGTCAGCGTCTCGAAGTTCAACCCCCCCTTAGGAGGTATTTGCCACCGCGCCCGCGTAACCCTGGACCGGCAGCGCAGCACTGATTGAAGCATCATTAAGGCATTTCCTGAACGGTGTAGAGACGCGACACTTCGCGTCTCGTCGTTGAACGACTCGCCTAGAACATATCAAGGTAAAGATGCGAAGTATCGCGTCTCTACATACCGCATATATGATTTGTGAAATGAGTAGTCGCTAGGCTACTTTGCTGTCCTGCTTGATCTGGCGTCCGCTTATCGAAGCATTTCGCGTGCTGGCGTTGTGATACCACTAATTAACTACCACCCGAGCGAGATGCTTCGGCTGCGCCTCTGCAGGACGGGCGACCATTGCTAAATGAGCAAGATCAATAACATAATGCCAACATAATCAAGGTTAAACGCAGAAAAACCAGCTTCTAACGGCTGGTTTTTCTGCGTTTAGCAGACAGGACATAGTAGTTTCAGGAAAGCTGTTTTCCTGTCTTGGAAAAAATAAATGATACCCCTTGTAACGAATAGCCTTGCCGCCGGTAATCGGTGCAAAATCAATCATTCACGCTTCTTTCTCCCCTTAGAATGCAGGTAGTTGCTACAAGCGACGAAGAGCTGATGGCTCAGGTGAAGGCCGACAACCTGGACCAGATGGTGCCGTTGTTTGAGCGCTACCAAGGGCCGCTGTTTGGCTTTCTGTGTCGGTTGAGTGGCGGCGATGCGGAAGTCGGGCAAGACCTTACGCAGAACGTGTTTTACCGGGCCTTAAAGTACCGGGCCAGCTATCAACCCGGCCAACCGGTGCGGGCCTGGCTCTACCAGCTGGCCCGCCACGTACACGCCGACCACTGGCAGAAAAACCGCCGCCAACAGCCCACTACCGACATCGACTGTGTGGAGCGCACCGCTAACCACAGCCGTATTGCGCAGGCCGACTGCCAAGCCGTTGACCAGAAGCAGGCCTTGCAGGAAGCCCTCAACCTATTGCCGGCCGAGCAACGCGAAGTCTTGGTGCTACATCGCTTTCAAGGGTTCGACTACAGCGAAATAGGGGGGATGTTGGGTTGCACGGCCGGGGCGGCCCGGGTGAAAGCCCACCGTGCCCTGGAAGCGTTGCGCAAAATTTACTTCAGTTAAAAACGCGGGCCCCAACCCGAAACCATATCATGAACGAGTCCTTGGAAAATCAACCATTCACCAACTGCGAGGCCATTGCCCCCTTGCTGGCAGGCTACGCCGAGCAAGACCTGACGGCCGAGGAAAAGGCGCAGGTGGAAACTCACTTGCCGGCCTGCCCCGCATGCCAAACCCATCTGCGGGAACTGCGGGAACTGCTGGCCTGCATAGACGATCAAGTGCTTGCTATGCCCCCGCTGGCCCTACGCGACAACTTTCTGGCCCAGCTGGCCGAAGAGAAAATGGCCCTTCCCCAAGCCGCTGCTGCGCAGCCAGAGGCGCCGGCCGAAGCGAAAGTGGTAGCCTTTTGGGCCCCGACGCCTACCGCCCGCTGGCTCCGGATAGCCGCCAGCATTGCCCTGTTAGCCGTAGGGGCCTTATTGGGGCTGCTACTACGCCCTGCCGGCTCACCAGAGCTGGCCGCCCGCCAGGCGGACCCCGGCGAAACGCTGGCCGCTCACCTCACGACCGCTAGCAGCCAGCCCGCCACTGCCAGCAACCGCATTCAGATGGTGACTGAAGCGCCTGCCGTGGTGCAGCCCGGCGACCCGGCCGTGCAAGTGCTCATCAACACCCTGAATGCCGACCCCAACCCCAATGTGCGGCTAGCCGCTTGCGAAGCTCTCTATACCCTCCGCGCCGACCCACGAGTAGGCCCGGCCCTGGTACAAGCCTTGCCCAACCAAACCGACCCCAACGTGCAAATCACCCTGATTGAGCTGCTGGTAGCCCTGCGCGACAAGCGGGCCGTGCCTACCCTGGAGCGGTTGTCGCGGCAGCCGAATGCGCTGCCCGCTGTGCGTCAGCAAGCGGCTAGTGGCCTAGGCCAGCTCATTTAAAGGTTGTTCGTGGCCGCACGGCAAGCCTGAGAATACATCCGGATGTGCACTCAGCTTATACCCGCGCCTAGCGTACGGAGTGCCGGAACAACCCCTCTCTTCCTCCCCTGACTTACCGTTCTCAACTCATGAAAAAGACCTTAGTCCTCACCTTTTGTACTTTGCTCACGACCAGCCTTAGTCTGCAGGCGCAAGAGTTCAAAACGAAATTCAACGGCCGCCAAGACCGTAAACTAGTGCTGGAAATGCAAGGCAGCGACATAACCGTGGAAGGCTACGACGGCGACGAGCTAATAATCCGCGGCAATGGGTACGAAGCCCCGCCCAAACAAGCGCAAGGCCTGCGGCCCCTCTACAATCAAGCCGAAGACAACACCCAGCTCGGGCTGTCGGTGAAACCGGGCACCGGCAACACCATCCGCGTGGTGAAAGCCTCGCGCCGCGATGCTGCCTACACCATCCGGGTGCCGCGCCGCACCGCTGTGGTGTTCACCGAAACGAACTGGAATAGCGGCGACTTAACGATTCGGGACGTGGAGGGCAGCATTGAGGCCACCCTGAAAAGCGGCGATATGGAGCTGCTGAACGTTTCGGGCCCGGTGGTAGCCAACAGCGTAAGCGGCGACGTTAAAGTTCGCTTCAGCGGAATGCGCGCCGAGCCGAGTTCCATCTCCTTGGTCAGCGGCGACCTGGACGTGACCATGCCTTCTGCCAGCAAAGCCAACCTAGCGCTGCGCTCTATCTCCGGCGAAATCTACACCGACTTCGACCTCAACCTAGGCAAAGGCCCCGACAACCTGAGTCGGGTAGGAGGGCAGACGGTTAGCGGCAACATCAACGGCGGCGGCCCCACCCTGTCCCTCAAAACCATCAGCGGCGACATTTTCGTGCGCAAAGCCAAGTAAGCACCTGGCTGAAACCAGAAGAACGTCCTGCTTGATTTGGCGTCTGCGTAGTCGAAGCATCTGGCATGCTGACGCAGGAGTAGCAACTGGCTTTATCACACTAGCGAGATGCTTCGACTTCGCCTCCGGTTCCTGGCTCCGCCACATGCGGACGCCAGATCAGGCATGAGAGCCACTATAACAACGATTAGCATGACGGACCTTCCTGCTGGTCATGCTTTCGAATCCCCATCCTTTTAAACGCTTCATCATGCATCGGTTTCTGTTTACTCTCTTGTTTGTCGGATTGATTGCCGGCTCTGCTTCTGCTCAGAAAGTCATCGAGAAAAACGCCGCTGTATCGGCGGGCAAGCAGGTGGTATTAAATTTGAAACATGCCAATACCATCCGGATTCGGCCGGCTACCGACAACCAAATGCACCTGAAGGCCACGGTCAGCATCAACCAGAACAAGCTCAACGACGCGCTGCTATTGTCGCTAAGCGAAACGGATGGCGGCGTAACGGTAACCTCAGATTTAGATAAAAAAGCCCTGGAAGCCGCGCAGCCCGGCGACTGTCCTACCAACGGCAATACCACCTATTACGGCTCCTGGACCGACGGCCGCAACGGCAACCGAGCGCCCGTGTGCACCGAAATCAACTACGAAATCACGCTGCCCGCCGGAGCTAATGTGCGCGTGAACACCATCAGCGGCAACATCGACGTGGTGGGCCTGACGGGGGCGCTGGAAGCCAAGTCTATCAGTGGCTTTGTGGACGTGAGCTGGCCGCCAGCGAAGGGCGCCGAAGTAGCGCTAAAAACCATCAGTGGCGAAGTTTACACCGACCAGGAGGTTGCCTTCGAGAACCGTAAAGAGAACCCCATAGTAGGCTACCAGCTGCGCGGCGCCCTAGCCAGCGGCAATGGCCCGCTGCTCAAGCTGGAGTCCATCAGCGGCGACGTCTTCTTCCGCAAGCCTAAGCAATAGGTG
This sequence comes from Hymenobacter sp., assembly GCF_036387835.1. Lineage (GTDB taxonomy): Bacteria > Bacteroidota > Bacteroidia > Cytophagales > Hymenobacteraceae > Hymenobacter. The sequence continues at coordinate 14,026 of NZ_DASVSY010000048.1, forward strand.
ACAGGTCGAGGGCCTGCCTGTACCGCGCTGACTTGCGCAAGAAGCTTGCTTGATGCTGCTACGGCAGTAGTGTATCAGAATTCAAATTCCTTCATTTCCACCATAAAGCGCGAACTGAACATGAAAGCATTACTTACTTCCGGCTTGCTGGCCCTCTTGGCTCTGCAAGCGGCTGCTCAAACGTCCGCCCCGGTATTCAAGTCTACTTGCGAAGACAATTGGTCGGATAACCGGCGCCAGAACTTTTGCGAAACCCGTGACTTGACCTTGGCCGCCCCTGCTGCCGGCCAAACCTTAACCATAGACGGCCGCCAAAATGGAGGTATTTCGATTCGGGGATGGGATGGAACTGATGTTCGGGTGCGGGCGCGGGTGCAGAGTTGGGGCACCTCGGCCGCGGCGGCCCAAGAGAAAGTGAAAGCCGTGCAAATCAAGAGCAGTGGCAACGAGCTGAAAGCTGAAGCAGGCTCCGACGAAGACAATTGGGCGGTGAGCTACGAGGTGTTTGTGCCCCGCAAAACGGCACTGGCCTTGACCACCCACAACGGCGGTATCAGCATTGAGGGCGTGCAGGCGCCCATCACATTCAAGGCAGTCAATGGCGGTATTTCCCTGGCTGGCTTAGGCGGAGATGTGCGTGGCACCACCGAAAACGGCGGCGTGCAAGTGCGCCTGACCGGCAACAAGTGGGAAGGCAAAGGCCTGGACGTAACCACCACCAACGGCGGTATCACCTGGCGCATTCCCGAGTCGTACTCGGCCCAACTGAAAACCCAAACCGTGCACGGCGGCTTCAGCGCCGATTACCCTATTACCGTCACCGGTAAAATTGGCCGTGGGCTCGATACCAAGCTAGGCCAGGGTGGCCCCCTCGTATCAGTGGTAACTACCAACGGCGGCATCAGCCTACGGCGCGCCGAGTAGGACCTCACTCTTAGTTCTTGGTTCGCTGGAGGCGCGAACGGGGAGACCAGCTGCTAGCTCTAACTCTAGTGGCCTCATCCCCCGAAGACAAGGGAATCCTGACGACTTTGCTAGAGCTAGTTCCCTCTCCGCGGGAGAGGGGCTAGGGGTGAGGCCACCAGGGCTAGTAAATTAGTTCGCCTCTCTGAAGAGGAGAGTGAGGCTCTTCCGCCTTCACGAAAGATTTCGTATATTATATTTGTATCTACGACATGTTTCGTATATGTTTGATGTACGAACTAATTCGTAGTACTAAATAAAGGCGATAAGATGAGCAAGACCCCAATTCCAAAACCCACCGAATCGGAACTGGAGATACTCCAGGTGCTGTGGCAGCATGGCCCAAGCACGGTTCGGTTTGCCAACGACCAGCTCAACCAGCGGCGCGAGGTGGGCTACACCACTACGCTCAAGCTGCTCCAGCTCATGCTCGACAAGGGCCTGGTGCTGCGCGAAGACGACACCAAAACCCACATCTACCGGGCCGCAGTGCGAGAGGAAGAAACGCAGGGGCTGCTGCTCGACCGATTCGTAGATTCTGCCTTCGGCGGCTCGGCCATGAAAATGGTAATGCAGGCCCTTGGTAATCACCCAACTTCGGCCGACGAGCTGGCGCAGATTCGGAGCCTGCTCAACCAGATCGAAGAACAGCGTAACGGCAACTCCAACCCTAAATCTTAAAACGATGAGCCTGCTTGAACAATTTGGGTCGCCGGCGCTGATTCGCGCTTTGGGTTGGACCCTGCTGCACTCGGTTTGGCAAGGCGCCCTGGTAGCCCTAACGGCCGCCACGCTGCTTATGCTGCTGCACCGCCACGCCGCCGCCCTGCGCTACCGCGTAGCGGCTGCCGCCCTCGTTACGCTGCTGGCCCTGAGCGGCCTCACGTTCGGGTATTACTACTACAGCTTCAACACTACCAGTAGCGTAACCGGCCTAACCAAAGCACCCGTTACGGTAATAGCCAGGTCAACAGTAGAAGCTGTTGACCCGACAGACAACCAGGCGTTGGCACCAGCCGAAGCGGTACGGACGGTTTCTGCTAAAGCAGTACCACTGGAAGTGCCTAGCCGCTTGCAACAGCTGCTCACGGAGGGTCAAATCTACCTGGAGCGCAATATGCCGTTCTTGGTGGTGGCTTGGCTGCTTGGCATGCTCGGGATGACGCTACGCTTTTTGGGCGGCTTGGCCTACGTGCAGCGGCTCCGGCGCTACCGGGTGGCAGCCCTACCCGAACAGTGGCAAACACGCCTCGACGCGCTGGCGGCCCGTACCAACTTGCGCCGCCCCGTGCAGATTCTGGCTTCCGGGCTGGTACCTGGCCCGTTGGTGATAGGCTGGCTGAAACCGGTGGTGCTACTGCCTATCAGTGCCGCCTCGGGCTTGTCGGGCGGAGAGCTGGAAGCTATTCTGGCCCACGAGCTGGCCCACGTCATGCGCCGCGACTATCTGTTCAATTTGCTGCAATCGGTGGCCGAAATCCTTTTCTTTTACCATCCGGCCGTGTGGTTCCTGTCGAATTGCTTGCGGACCGAGCGCGAAAACTGCTGCGACGACATTGCCACCGAACTGTGCGGCGATTCTCTGGTGCTGGCGCAGGCCCTGGCTTCGCTGGCCGCTTTGCAGCATGCGCCCACAGCCCGCACGCCGCAATTGGCCATGGCAGCCGCCGGGCAGCCGGGTTCTTTGCTGAACCGGGTACGCCGGCTGGTGCAGCACCGTGCGGCCGCGCCCACTTTTTCCGATGGTTTTTGGGCGGCTTGTGTGGTGTTGTTGAGCGTAGGCTTGCTTACCATGAGCACCGTGCTGTCGTTGAGTGCCGCCTCATTTAGTCACTCAACTGCTTCCGTTGCGAAGAACACCGCCACCGAACCACAAACTGAGTCTGCTGAAGAGGTTGTAGTGGAAGATGCGCCCGAAAGCGTAGCCGATACGCAGCAAGTAAGTGAAGCGGAAACGACTGCCTACGAGCCGGGTGAAGACAAGCTGCTGGACGATACCGTGGTGGTGTACGCCCAAACTAACCCCAAGCTGCTTACCAAGTCGGGCAAGGCTCGCCTCAACGAAATCAAGGGCCTGACGGTGGTAGTGAAAGACGAGAGTGGTGCTATTTCCGAGGTGTACGTAGATGGCAAAAAGGTGCCTGCCGCTGAGCTGCCCACCTACCGCGAAGCACTAGCTAAAACCGAAAAAGCGGAAGCCGCCACTAAGGCTAACGCCAACGGCCCGCAAAGCCAGGCCGGCCAAATGGCGCTGCTTTCAACCCGCATGGCCGCCGCGGCGCTAGCCGGTCAATCGCCGAGTGCTGCCGATGCCCAAGAGTTGTCAAAACTTGCTCTGACAGAAGCCAGCACGGCAATGCAAACCAGTTTGAACGACTATACCAAGTCATTGCAGTCGTTCGAAATCAAAGAAAAGTTGCTGAAAGAGCAGCTGATCAAGGAAAATATAAGCGAGGATCAGCGGCAGGAGATAGAGGAAAATCTTCAGGAATTGCGTGAAACGCACCTTGAAGAGGTACAGCAAATCAAAGAAGACCAAGAAGAAGCTCGCCGCGACCAAGAGCAGGCGCAACGCGACCGGGAGCAGGCGCAACGCGACCGGGAACAAGCCCACCGCGACATAGAGCAGTCGCGGCGCGATGTGGAGCAGGCCCGCCGCGACAAAGAGCAGGCGAAGCGCGAGAAGGAGCAGGCCGCTTGGCATAAGGCTCTAACCACCGAGCTGACGAAGGACAACTTGATTCGGGACCCGAACAACTTCAGCTTCTCGCTGAGCCAGAAGAGCATGTCGGCCAACGGCAACAAGCAGTCGGATGCGATGCGGGACAAGTACCTGAAGCTGTACGAAAACCGCACGGGGCGTAAAATGAGTGCTACGGGCTCCATGAACATTCAGGAGCAGAGCAACAGCAACTCAATAACGGCCTACAGCGACATGCCGCCCCCTCCGGCGCCACCGGCTCCTGCAATGCCACGCACGCCGGCTTTGGCCCGGGTACCAGCAGTGCCGCGCACTCCCGCAACGCCCCGCGTTCCAATGACTCCCCGGCCCCCTCGTGCGCCAATAGCTCCCCGCCCACCTCAAGTTGATTCCGACCGAATTCGGGAGCAGCTGCGGCAGGATGGTCTGATCGATAAGGATGCCAAGGGGTTCTCGCTTCAGCTTAACAGCAGTGGCCTGACCGTGAATGGCGCCAAGCGGCCCGAGGCATTAGCCGACAAGTACCGGAAGCTGCTAGGTCATTCCACCGAATCGAAAAACAGCAAATCATCAACAACTATCAACATATCGGTGAGTGAGTGAATCGCCGTGCCGGTCGCTGCTGCAACAGCGGCCGGCTTTATTTTTCTTGGCGGAGCAGCGTGCCTGATAAAATCTGAAAATTCTTGTAACCAATTCAATTAACGGCAGTGTATGCTTGCGCCTGGGCTTACTCTGCAAAAGTTAGGCGCCTATTTCAACAACAAATAGCTGGGTAAGGCAACGGTTGCGGCGCTGGCTGCATCTATGGCATCGAATGCTAGCAGTACTTTATAGGGGCGCCGTAGTAGCCGCCATTTGGTTTTTGATTTCTGGTGCCAACCATTAAGGGTTGGCTTAGAAAAATCTTTTTTTGAAACACTCATATCTCGCCATTCTGTCGTGATGCGCCATTGCTATGTCTTTATTTTTTCACTGAGCAGCCTGCTGCTGGTCAATTTCGCCGTTGCGCAGCAGCCGGCCGCCAAGGCCGACGCATCGACCGATGCAAAAGTGCCGGCGCCCAAGCGTCAGCTGCAAGCCGTGCGCATCACCGAGAGCATCAAGCTCGATGGCCAACTCGATGAGGCCGTTTGGCAGCAGGCACCCATTGCCACCGACTTCACTCAGTACCGCCCTAACCCCGGCCTGCACGAGAAGCATCCCACCGAAGTCCGCATTCTCTACGACGACGCAAACCTGTATATCGGGGCCATCATGCACGACGTGCATGCCGATTCCATTGCGCGGGAGCTGACGGCGCGCGACGACTTTGGCAACACCGACTTCTTTAGCGTCCAGCTCGATACCTACCACGACAAGCTCAACGGCTACGGCTTTTTTGTAACCACGGGCGGGGTGCAGATGGACTGCCGCTACTCGCCGGCCAGTGGCGAAGACTTTGCCTGGAATGCCGTATGGGATTCGCGCACGTCTCTCAAAGGCACCGATTGGGTAACCGAAATACGTATTCCATACTCGGCCATTCGGTTCAGCGCCGCCACCGAGCAGTTGTGGGGCCTCAACTTTATGCGGCGGCGCAAGCGCGAAAACCAGGATTTCTTCTGGAACGAAGTGCGACCCGCCGTGGATGGCTTCGTGAACCAGTGGGGCGAGTTGAAGGGCGTGCGCGACATCAAGCCGCCGCTGCGCCTCTCGCTCACGCCCTACGTTTCGAGCTACGTAAACCACAACCCGCTGAATGCAGAAGGCACGCGCCGCACCACCACCAGCTTCAACGGCGGCGCCGACATCAAGTGGGGCATCAACGAAAGCTTTACCCTGGACGCCACGCTGGTACCCGACTTTGGGCAAGTGCAGAGCGACAACCAAGTGCTTAACCTGTCGCCGTTCGAGGTGCAGTTCAACGAAAACCGCCAGTTCTTCACTGAGGGTACCGAGCTCTTCAACAAAGGCAACCTGTTTTACTCGCGCCGGGTGGGCGCCACGCCCATTGGCTTCTACGATGTGGCCGTGGGCGAAAACGAGAAGCTGGTGAAAAACCCGGCCGAAACGCGCCTGCTCAACGCCACCAAAATATCGGGCCGGACCAGCAAAGGGTTGGGTATCGGGCTCTTCAACGCCGTCAGCAACGATGTGTACGCCACTATTCGCAACACCGAAACTGGCGAAGAACGGTCGGTGAAAACGCAGCCGTTCAGCAACTACAACATTGCGGTGCTCGACCAGAGTTTGAAAAACAACTCGTACGTCAGCCTTATCAATACCAACGTCACGCGTGCGGGCAGCGCCTACGATGCCAACGTAACGGGCGGGCTGTTTCGCTTCGCCAACAAGAAGAACTCTTACGCGCTGGATGGCCGCCTCGTGTACTCGCGTCGCCGCGGCAACGTGTTTGGCTCGGACGACCAGATTGACGACCAGAACGGCTACAAGTACAAGATTGGCTTCGGTAAAATCAGCGGGGCATTTACCTGGGGCTTCAACCACGGCATCGAATCCGACCACTACAACCCCAATGACCTGGGCATCTTGTTCGGCAACAACAACATCACGCAGAGCGTGTACATGAACTACAACAAGTACAAGCCATTCTGGAGGGTGAACAATTTATACACCTGGAGCGAAGTCAGCCATTCGCTGCTCTACCGCCCCACGCGCTACCAGAACATCAGTGTTGCGGGCGGCGCCCAAACCACGTTCACCAAGAGCTTCGTCACTACGGGGTTCAACCTGAACATCGACCCGACGAGAAACGACTTTTATGAGCCGCGGGTGTTTCCGCTAGGCGAGTATTACGTGCGGGTGCCCGGTAGCGTCAACCTCGGTGGCTTCCTGTATACGGATTCCCGCAAGAAACTAGCCTGGGAGGCGAACGGTGGGATACGCAGTTATGCGGAAGACGACCGCCTGCTCCGGCCGCGCCGCTTGGGCTACGGCTTGGCCCTATCGCCGCGCTACCGCGTCAACAACAAGCTCAACTTCCGCTACAGCCTCGAGTGGGATTACAAGCACAACCAGATTGGCTACGTAAACGGCGGCATGGACGAAGGCGAGCCGCTCGACCAAGACTTTATTGGCCAGGTGATTTTGGGGCGTCGCAATGTGGTTACGATTTCCAACGTGCTGTCGATGGCCTATACCTTCTCGAACCGGATGTCGTTCACGTTCCGGACGCGGCACTATACCAGCAACGTGCGCTATCAAGACTTCGCCAGCCTCACGCCCGGCGGCAACGAGGAGCTAGTAGACTACCGCCGCAACCGCGACAACACGTACAACGCCTTCAACATCGACGCAGTGTATTCGTGGTGGTTCGCGCCCGGCTCGCAGATCAGCATCGTCTGGAAAAACGCCAACAACCCCGACTACGACTACCGCTCCGGCAACGAGGCCACGCCACTCTATTTCAACAACCTCAGCAACACCATCAACACCCCGCACAACAACTCGGTGTCCATCAAGGTGCTCTACTACCTTGACTACTTGGCCCTGCGGCCGAAAAAGGGCTAATGTGCCGCGCAGCACGGGCTTGAGCCCGTAGCTCCCATTGCCTTACACTATCTTGCGCCAGCCTCCCAACAACGGAGGCTACGGGCTCAAGCCCGTGCTATATTACAACGCACCGCATGAGCCAAACCATCGGAGCCCTTACCCTGCTCGTCCGCGACTACGACGAAGCGCTAACGTATTACGTGAACGTGTTAGGCTTTCAGCTGCTGGAAGATACCGACCAAGGCGGGGGCAAACGTTGGGTGGTAGTAGCGCCCGGTGAGGCGGGCACTCGGTTGCTACTGGCCCAAGCGGCCACCGAGGAGCAAGCCCAGCAAATCGGTAACCAAGCAGGCGGCCGGGTCTTCCTGTTCCTGCACACCACCGACTTTGCCACCGACCACGCTGCTATGCAGGCACGGGGCGTCCGGTTTCTGGAAGAGCCCCGGCACGAGAGCTACGGCAGCGTGGCCGTGTTTCAGGATTTGTACGGCAACAAGTGGGACTTGCTAGGCCCGCCACGCACGTAGCGCGGAACGGATTTCCTGTGGCTTCCGCGCTACAGCCCCAATAGTTCGGCGGCGGCGCTGAAGGCGGATTGCTGGCCTTGTAGTACGCGCTGCTGCACGGTGGGTAGCTGCTGTTGAATTTCGGGGCGGGCGAAAAAGCGGGTTTCTAAGGTTTCGCGGATGGTTTCGTGGAGCCAGTGCAGGTTTTGCTCTTGGCGGCGGCGCTGGAAGTAGCCGCTGGCTTGGGTTTGCTGCACGTATTGCTCTACCAGGGCCCACACCTCGGGCACGCCCATGCCGGTCAGGGCCGAACTGGTGGTGACAACGGGTGCCCAAGCGCTTGGAGCCAGCGGGAAGAGGTGCAGCGCGTTTTGATATTCGCGGCGGGCGCGGCGGGAAGCGGTTTCATTGTCGCCGTCGGCTTTGGTGATGGTGATGGCATCGGCCATTTCCATGATGCCTTTCTTGATGCCTTGCAGCTCGTCGCCGGCGCCGGCCAGCATCAGCAGCAGGAAAAAGTCGACCATGCCGTGCACGGCGGTTTCACTTTGGCCAACTCCCACTGTTTCCACGAATACCACATCGTGGCCGGCAGCTTCGCAGAGGGCCATGGCCTCGCGCGTGGCTCGCGTAACGCCGCCGAGGCTGCGGCCGGCGGGGGAGGGGCGGATGAAGGCCTGCGGGTGCGCGGCCAGCAGGTTCATGCGGGTTTTGTCGCCGAGGATGCTGCCGCCGCTGCGTTGGCTGGAGGGGTCGACGGCCAGCACGGCCAGCCGGTGGCCCTGGGTGTCTACCAGATGCAGGCCTAACGCTTCAATGAATGTGCTTTTGCCTACGCCTGGCACCCCCGTAATGCCTACCCGCACCGAGCGGCCGGCGTGCGGCAGCACGGCGTCGAGCACTTGCTGGGCTAGTGCTTGGTCGGTGGGCAGCGTGCTTTCCACGAGCGTGATGGCGCGGCTCAGTATGACGCGGTTGCCGCTCAGGACGCCGTCGGTGTATTCGGAAACGGAGAAGCGCTTGGCCATCAAGACGGAAAACAGGGAGGCTCTGGTGGGCAATAAAACTTTGGTGCCAGCGTATTGCGCGTGCAAACTAGCCCATATAGTACATTTGATGAAATCGGTTGTTCTTCTGCAATGCCCAACTCTACGCAAATGCCCGGTGCCGTGAACATGATTCGCTTTTTCTTTCTGGCTGCCTCACTGTTAGGAACTACGCTCTCCTTGCAAGCCCAAAACGAGCTAAGCAACTTCACAGCCACCGGCCGCGGCGGCGTGGCCACCACCTTCGCCACCGATTACCAGGCCATCGGCGTTAACCCGGCCAACCTAGGCCGGCCAGGCGGAGCCCGGATAGCGTTTACGATTGGCGAAGTAGGAGCAGGAATTGGCTCCCGCTCGCTCACGCGCGACCAGCTGCGCAAGTTCATTTACAATACCAACGACGAGCTAATGCCCGCCGAGAAGCAGGAGCTGGCCCGCGGCTTCACTTCCGATAATGCCCTCAACCTGAGTGCCGACGCAACCACCCTCGGGCTGGCCGTGCAGATACCCGCCATAGGCGGCATTGCCATCAGCAACCGGTTGCGGTCCGTGGGGCATGTGGAACTCAATAAAAACGCGGCGGAGCTGCTGTTTCTGGGCAAGGATGCGCCCATCTATGCGTCGGCCAGTGCCAGTAATATTCCGCTGGTGTCGGAGGCTTTGGATGGCTCGCAGCTGCAGTTTACGGCGCTCAATGAGTTCAATATTGCCTGGGGCCGGCGGCTGGTTGATCTGCCGTTGTTCCAACTGTCGGCGGGGGCGGGTTACCGCTATATTCAGGGCGTGGGCATCATTGATGTGCGCGTGAAACCCGGCGACTTGCAGGCCTACAGCTCGCTGTCAGCGGTTTTCGATATCAACTACGGCAATCTGACTTCCAATCCAGACTTCAACTTTGAAGCCCGCACCAACGGCTTGCAGCCCGTAGGCAAGGGCAACGGCTTCGATCTGGGCGTGTCGGCGGAAGCGGGGAAGGCGCTGCGCCTGGGCATGGCCGTCACCGACATCGGCAGCATGACCTGGGAAGGCAATCTGCTCACGGCCACCGACCAGAAGCTGAAGCGCCTCAAGTCCGCCGGCGTCGGGAGCTACGACTTCTTTAAAGAAGCCGCCGAAATCTTTGCCTCCGGCACCGATAGCCTGTTTCAGTACCAGACCGGCCAAAACCGCAAAGCCAACCTGCCTACCAAACTGCGGGCCGGAGCAGGCTTCCGCATCAGTGAGTTTTTTGAAACCGGCCTCGACGTAACGCTGCCGCTGAACACTGTTGCCGGCAACCTGACGTCGCCTTTCGTTGGGGCCGGGCTAGACTATAAGCCCCTGAGCTGGCTGCGCCTCAGCAGCGGCGTGTCGGGTGGGGCGGGGTATGGCGTAGGCATTCCGTTGGGAATCACCGTTTCAACCAGCATCTACGAAGGCGGCATCAGCACCCGCGACATTACGGGCCTGTTGGCTGATAAAAATCCCTACATATCAGTAGCCGCTGGCTTCTTGCGCTTCAAGTTTGGCGGCAAGACGCAGTAGCAGGTCTGTTTGAATGATTTAGGTTGTTCCAGAGGCTTCGCGCTACAGCCTACGGCGGGCGGAACTAGCAACGGCTGAGGAGTTAATTCTATAGCACAGAAAAGCCGGCTGCCGTGAGGGCAGTCGGCTTTTCCGTTTCTGTCAGTTTAGTCAAAGGCCAGCCGGATAAGGTTGGGGAGGCAAAAAATACCTAAAAGTAGGTATTGTAAAGCTATATATATAGGGTTCTATTTGCTATGGAATTATTCATAAATTTTCATTGCTCAGTCCTATGAACTTCTCTACTCCCTTTTCCTTTTTTTTAACGTTGTGCGTGGCGAGTGTGGGTGCTGCTCAAGCCCAAACCGACCTGGGCAACTTCTCGAACGTCGCCCGGGGCGGGGTTTCCAACACGTTCGTCACCGACTACCAGGCCATTGGTATCAACCCGGCCAACCTGGGGCGTAGCGGCAATGCCCGCGTGGCGCTGAGCATCGGGGAGTTTGGGCTGGGAGCCGGGTCGCAGTCGTTGACCCGGCCGCAGCTAGAGAAGTTTGTGAAGCACTCCGGCGACGACCTCACCCGCGCCGAAAAGCTGGAACTGGCCCGCGCCTTCACCTCCGACAATGCCCTTAACTTGAGCCTAGACGCCACGCCCGTCTCCTTGTCGGTGATATTGCCGGTGGTGGGTGGTTTTGCGTTCAACGTGCGGCAGCGGCTGACCGGGCACCTGGCCATGAACAAGAACACGGCCGAGCTGCTGTTTTTGGGGAGAGATGCGCCCATATATCCAACCAACTTCAACCCGGCTACCGCTCCGCTTATTTCGGAAGTAATGGACGGGACGGCCGTGCAGTTAGCGGCCTACAACGAGTACAATTTGGCTTGGGGCCGCAACATTCTGAGTTTGCCGGGTGTCAAGCTTTCGGGTGGGGTGGGCTACCGCTACATTCAGGGGCTGGGTGTGGTAGACATTCGAGCTGAAAACGGCAAGCTGGAGGCCTACTCCGCCCTCTCGCCCCAATTTGAAGTCGACTACGGCAAAATTGCGAACAGCCCCTCGTTCAACCGGCGCGAAAACACCGACAAGCTGCTGCAACCCGTGGGTCGCGGCAATGGCTTCGACCTTGGATTAGCAGCCGAAATAGGCAAAATGGTGCGCGCCGGCGTATCGGTCACCGACATCGGCAGCATGACCTGGGAAGGCAACCTGCTCACGGCCACCGACCAGAAGCTGAAGCGCCTCCGCTCCAGCGGTGTCAACAGCTACGAATTCGTGACCGAGCTAGCCGACCTCTTCGCCAACGGCACCGACAGTCTGCTCCAGTATAAGCCGGCTCAAAAGCAGCGGGCCAACTTGCCCACCAAGCTACGCGCTGGCGTTGGCCTCAAAGTGGGCACCCGCCTCGAAGTAGGCATCGACGTAACCCAACCCCTCAACAGCGTAGCCGGCAACCTGCCCGACACCTTCTACGGCCTCGGCATCGATGTGAAACCTCTGAAATGGATTCGCCTGAGCACCGGTGTCAGCCGGGGCGGCGGCTACAAAACGGGCTTTCCGGTAGGCTTCGCCATTGCCAGCAACTCCTATGAGTTCGGTTTCAGCACCCGCGACCTGCAAGGCCTCCTCACCAAAGACAATAACCCCTACGGCTCGTTCGCCCTCGGCTTCCTGCGCCTGAAAATAGGCAAAGGCACGCGGTGAGATGGTGAAGTTGTGAAATGGTGAGTTTGACGTGCCGCTGGCGCGAGTCTGCGCTAACTGCGCAAGTAGCGCGGTTCGAACCTCAAACTCACCATCTCACAAGTTCACCATTTCACTTCGGTTCCGTGATGAAGTTGGGGAGGCCGAGTTTGCCGCGGCGGCCGCCGAGCTTGAGGCCGTCGTCGATGTACTTGGCGGTGGTGGCGTCGCCGTTGGGGGTGGTGATGACCCCGAGGTAGGGGTTGTCTTCGCGGGCCACGTAGATTTTGCCGTCGGGGGCGCGTTGGAGCTGGCCTACTTTGCGGTTAGCCGATTTGCCGATAACGGCCGCCTTGCCGGTTTTCAAATCGAACTGGAAGATCTGGGCCTGGCCGCCGCCTTCGCCGTTGCTGGAACCGTAGAGCTTGGTGCCGTCGGGTGAGAATTCGATGCCGTACGCCTCGGGATAAGGAGAAAACACCTTTGGGTTTTTCACAAGGCCAGTGGTGCGGTCGAAGTCGAATACCTCGTAGCGGTTGGCTTCGCGCCACACGGCCACTGCTACTTTACGGCCATCGGGCGAGAACTTCATGGCGCCGATGGCGTTGCGGCCGGGGCCGGCGTGCATGCCGCCCACGTTGCTCAGAATGGGTTTGCCCTGCACCCCGTCGGCCGTGACGAGGTAACTCACGAAGGCATTAGAATTCCAGCGGTGGGCCACCACCCACACGTCGCGGCCGTTTTGGTGGCGCACGGCGCTTAGCTTTTCCGCCACCGGTGAGATAAGCAGAATGTTGGCCCGCGGTACGTCGCCGAGGCCGTTGTCGCGGGTCATGTCCACGACCGAGTAGCGCAATCCTTCTTTGCCGCCCTGCGCGCCCACCGTAAACACGTAGAACACGTTGCCGCTGCCGGGGTCAGGTACGATGAGGGCGCTCTGGGTGCTGGCGCTGGAGCCGGTCAGGTTGCGGCCGTTGGGCATAACGGTGTGCTGGCGGTTGAAGATGTTCTCGCCGTTGGTGTAGAACAGCAGCTGGCCCTGCGCATTCGTGGCCACTGCCGAGCCTTCGTAGGTGGTCATTTTGCTGTTGAGCAGCGGGGTTGGCGCCCCCCCGCCCACCGGAAAGGTCAGCCCCGCCTGTTGTCCGAAATACCAGATGCTTTGCTCGCCCTGGGCCCAAGCAGCTACAGGCAGAACCGTAAGAAGCAGGAAAAAAAGTCGTTTCATGGTCGAAAGATAACGGTGGCATGCAGGTAAGTAGTGTTTCAGGATTCTGGAAGCTACACAAGAAACTTTATGGGGTGCAGACGCAAAATCGTGCATCCCTGCTGCGTTAAGTTCCTCGAACAGCTTCTGATATTTTATATTAAACTAATGCGGCCACCTTGGCCAAATGTATGCCAGAAGGCTCGTGGGTAAAAATGAGCGGCGTAGAGAGAAACCACCGTACCGGTTGGCACAAGGGTATGCCGCACGTGGAGTAGTCAATCTCGCGCAGGCACGGCTAGTCTCACATGATTATGCGATTGGTTGGCCGGCCTCAACTTTCGATCTTGTTAAGGCAAATCCAAGCTAACAGCAAACCAGTTCAGCGGCACTACCCGAGGCAGCATAATGGAAGTTGCCGTTGCGCTGCCTCGGGCAGCACGTCGTTCCAAGTGGCTATCCGAATAGGGGCTTGTCATCCCGACGCAGGAGGAATCTGGCTTACCTCGTTGAACAGCTTATTCAGATTCCTCCTACGTCGGAATGACAACCTCCTATTCGGATAGGCTCTAAGCGGCTGTTTGAGTTAGCCAAAGAGCGATTAGAACCGTGTAGAGACGCCTCTTTGCATCTCTACACGGTTCTAATCGCTCTTTGGCTAACTCAAACAGCTTCTTCTAGGTGGACCTTGGCTGGCTACCGACTGTGTGGTAAACTAACCCAGCTCTAAGGCTTCGCGTACTGGAGTTGCCTGGCTGCTGCGAGAGAGGGTCAATTGAGAAGAAATCGGTGCCACTCCATTAGTAGGAGAATAGGATGAAAAAGTACTTGATAGGGCTTGTGGGGGCGCTTATGCACACCGGCAACATTGTGGCGCAGGAAATTCCCAAAGGTGCTACCACCTTGCGGGCGGAACTAGGACAAGGCTTCACCCGCCCTCGGGGTGGCCCCGAGTTGTATCTGGCTACGTTGCAGTTCGCGTTAGAGAAAACTATTGTGCCCGAGCAGCTGCGGGCCGGGCTGGTGGCCGGAGCTTTTCACCCTGGACGCCTACTTGGGGGCTTCGCGGGTGGCCGGGCAACGCTTAAGGTTTTCCAGCTACCGTCGTTGCTGCTTGCCAAGGCAGGCCACGTGCAGGTGCTGGCAGAATACCTGCCCCTGGTTTACGTGCCTTCCAACCACTGGCGGCAATGGGTGGGCGTTGGGATAGGTGTCGAAACCAGCAATCTATTAGGCATTGCCCTCAAATTTCACCGCGATACGCGCACTCCTACTACGTACGGTCAGGTGGCCCTGACCTATAATCTGTTGCATAAATCACCGCCGCAGGATCTTTAAACAGGCCGGAAGAATGGCAAAAACTGCTTTGGTAGTAAGTGGCGGGGGCTCCAAGGGGGCCTTCGCCGTTGGTGCGCTTCAATATATCAACCAGCACGTGCAGGCCCTGGATACCTTCGACCTCTATTGTGGGACGAGTACCGGGTCGTTGATCGTGCCTTTTGCTGCTTGTGGCGAGCTGGCCTTGCTCGAGAAACTGTACACCACGCTCCGGCAAGACGATCTGGTAAAGCTGGGCGCTATTGCCAACCTCGTAACGGGTATCTCGCTGCACGATGCTACGCCCCTGAAGAATCAGATTGACACGCTGCTGACCCAGGCGCACTACGATTTGCTGCAAACTAAAAACGCTTCTTTGTTTTTGGCAACGGTGTGCCTGCAAACCGAGCGGTTGGTGTATTGGAGTACGCGGGCCGTGGCTGCTACTACTCACTACGACGTAGAGCGCGTGCAGAATGTGACCGACCTACGACGAGCCATGCTGGCCTCGTGCTGCCAACCCGTATTTATGCAGCCGGTGGAAGTGCGCAAAGGAGTTGTTCCGGTGCGGCAATACGTCGATGGGGGCGTACGAGAGGCCACTCCGCTGCAAGCGGCCATTGACCAAGGCGCCGAAGTCATTTATGCCATCACGCTGGCACCTCAGCAAACACCCGCCGACAACACCACTAAAACAAGCGCAATTCAGATCCTGGAGCGTACCATCGATCTGTTCAGTGAGGACGTCGGGGAAAACGACTATCGGGTAGCCCAACTCTACGAGCAGGGCAATCGGTATTTGCAGGCTATTCGGGCTACGCTCCTGGCCCAGGGGGTTTCTCAGACGGCAATCAATAAAGCATTAGCGCAAACAGCGAATCCCTTCGCCGGTACGGCCGTGACCAAAATCCACGAGATTCGCCCCCAAACAAAACTGGTAGAAGGTGGCGCCGGCGGGCTGACATTTCAACCAGCCGCCATGAAAAGTATGTTACAGAAGGGCTTCGCCCAAGCAAAGGCATATTTCAGTGTAATTACCTGATAAGCTGTGGTTTAACTCATCTTCCTCGCCCCTTATTGAGGTATACGCATCTTCTGATACGGGCTATGATAAGGGCCGACAAGCATTCTTCTGGTTTCTAGTTGATTGAAGGCTTGAAACACAAGCTCACAAACCCACAAACTCACTACCGAGCAACGGTTGAATAAGCGGGGTGATGATGCGGTAGCTGGCGCCCCAAAGCTTGTAACCGCCGGCAATGTGGTAAAAAGCCACGCGGCGCTGGTCGGGCCAGCCAGGAAGTTGCCAGTATTCCTCGGCGTGTTGCATCGGGTCGGCAAGGTGACGGAGCGGGATTTCCAGCACTTCTTCTACTTCGCGCTGCTGCCACTGCCATACCTCCGGCCGCCGAATTTTGCCGAGGAAAGGCGAGATTCGGAAGCCGCTAGGCACGTCCACAGTAGGCAGAGCGGCCAGCACTTCCACGTTAGCGGGAGCCAGCCCTACTTCTTCCTCGGCTTCGCGCAAAGCCGTAGCCAGCAAGGAGGCATCAGTAGGCTCGTGCTTGCCACCCGGAAAAGCGAGTTGCCCACCATGAACGCCAAAACTGCTGCGGCGAACCATCACTACATGTAGCTCCCCGGCCGCATCGCGAAAAATGGGCACTAGTACCGCAGAGTCGCGTAAGTTTTTGGGAATGGGAAAATCGTCAGGAGTCAGAAGAGCAGGCATGTCGGCAAGGTACTAAGAGCCTATCCAAATGGTTTTGTCGTTCCGACATTCCGCGCCTCAAGCGGCGAGAGGAATCTGAGTAGGCTTTTCCGACGGTTTCAGCCAGATTCCTCTCGCCGCTTGAGGCGCCGAATGTCGGAATGACAAACACTTGGAGCCTATTCGCATAGCTTCTAAGAGCCTAGCTGAACAAGCGCGGACTAGTGGAACAACTTGCTGTTGTAGCAAGCTTCGGAATTCCGGTTGTTCTTGCCACAGCCGGCTACTCCACGGCGTACGCGCCATGGGCATCAACACGCACGCACGGAAGCTGGTGGTGGTCTTCGAAATACTGGTAGCCGGCTACCAGGCCCTGCCAGAAGCGGCTGTGCGGACTGGCTACGCGGCGGGCCAGGTTTTCGACAGTCATTTCAAACGGGAAAATGTGCACGGCAATATCTGTTTGGCCGGCGCTACGGGCTTCTACGGCTAGCACGTACAACTCCCGAATGCCGGCATCAGTGATGGGCAGGCAGCCTACCGTGACATTGGAGCCATGGATGAAAATGTCGCCGCCAGGGTCGGGGGCGGCGTGGACCAGGTCGGCGGCGTTGGGGTAGTCGAGGCCGAGGGAGAGGTGGTAGTTGCTGGCGGGGTTGAAGCGGTTGATGAGGTAGAAGCCTTCGGGCACTTGCTTATCGCCGGATTTGCGCTTGGGACCGAGGGCGCCCGAGGTGCCCGCCAAGCGGTAGGTGCGCAAGAGCACAAACTCGCCGGTGCCTTGCTCGCGCCCCCAAGCTTCCAGCCGCCGCCCAACTTTAAAAGCCCGCAGATATAGTTCCAGCCGTCCGGCTGGAATACCATTCCGGCGTAGCAGCGCGTGCAAGTCGGCTTCGTGCAGGGCGTAGGCATCTCGTACGCGCGGGTACTGCTGTTGTTGGACCCGAAAGGCCGGATCAGGGTCACTGGCCATGGTAAGAGGCGAAGTAGTACGGGCGCACAAAGCCAGCAGCAGGGCCGCAGCCAGCAGAACAAGGAGTCGCATGAAGGAGAAAGTAGATAAAGCTTGTCAGGAACCGATGCAAGATGCCCGCCAACTTCTTTTGCTCCTTGAACGGACCCCACAGCAGGCTTAGTATAGAGTAGGTTGTATAAATAATTGACCTTACGCGGTGTCAGCCGTTCTGACGGGGGCCTCACCCCCTAGCCCCCTCTCCCGTGGAGAGGGGGAACTAGCTGCTAGTTTTCTAGAATTAGACTCTGGAAAGGCAACTAGAATTAGTTCCCCCTCTCCACGGGAGAGGGGGCTAGGGGGTGAGGCCCCGCCAGAACGAACTGCCTGCGTAACAGCAGTAAATGATATTTGAGTTCAAGCAAAGAGGATAGCTTATTGAAAATGACGGCGCTGGCACTACGGCCAGTTACCTGCTGGATAAAGTTGGCGCGCATAAGCTGACAGTAAGCCTTTTCCTGCTGTTTTCGTATTCTTTGGTATGGCTTCCTCTCCTGACCCCGAACCTGACACCTACTTACCCGACCCGCTTGGCCCTGACTTCGAGTCGCGCCACCTGCCGCAGCCCACCGACTACGAGGGCGCGGTGCGGGCCACACTGGTGCGCCACCGCCAGTCGCCAACCTCCACGCGGGCAGTACTTTACGTGCACGGCTTCAACGACTACTTTTTCCAGCGCGACATGGCGGCCGAATACGCCGCGCACGGATACCGTTTCTACGCCCTCGATTTGCGCAAGTACGGCCGGGCCCTGTTGCGGCATCAGCGCCCCAACAACGTGCGCGACCTAACCGAATACTTCGGGGACTTAGATGCCGCGGTGGCCGTAATTCAAGCCGAGGGTGGTAGCACGCTGGTGCTGTGCGGGCATTCTACGGGTGGCCTCATTGTGTCGCTCTACGCGCAGGCCCGCCCGGAAGCCGGACTTGCCGCCTTGGTGCTGAATAGTCCGTTTTTCGACTTGTTCCAGCCTTGGTACCGCAAACTCGGCGTGCCGCTGATGACGCGCCTAGGTGCCTTGCTGCCCGATTTGAAGCTCCCCGCCAGCCTCTCCGATAAGTACGGCCAAAGCCTGCACCGGGCCTACCGGGGGCAGTGGGACTACGACCTAGCCTGGAAACCCAACCGCGTGTTTCACATCAACGCCGGCTGGCTGCGGGCTATTCGCAACGGCCACCAGCAGGTACGGCGCGGCCTGAAGCTGCCCATGCCCGTGCTAGTGCTGCACTCCGACCGCACCGTCGCTGGCCACAAATGGTCCGACGATTTCCTGCGGTCCGATATTGTACTTGATGTGGCCCACATCCGCCGCCTTGGCCCGCGGCTCGGGAATAAAGTGACGGTGAAAGCCATTGAAGGCGGCATCCATGACCTGTTTCTCTCGGCTCCGGCGGCGCGGGCCGCGGCTTACCAAGCTGTGTTCGAGTGGCTGGAATCGGTGTTGCCACCAGAGTAAGTGGCGGTAGCGCAAAGCCTGCGTTGCGCGTATCGTAGAACGAAGTAGTTGCCAAGTAAACCAGACTGGTTGTTCAACGAAACGTGAAGCGCAGGCTTTACGATACAGGCGCTGCCCTGCCAGAACTACATTCCCATTTTAGCGCTTGAGGCGGCTGCCCAGGCTGAACTTAATGCC
Source organism: Hymenobacter sp. (assembly GCF_036387835.1). GTDB lineage: Bacteria > Bacteroidota > Bacteroidia > Cytophagales > Hymenobacteraceae > Hymenobacter. Next base: position 32,804 of record NZ_DASVSY010000048.1, read on the forward strand.
GATTTCCGGTGCTAAACCAAAACGGCTCTGGTTGTTGAAATACCCATAACCGGGCTCGTAGCCGATGCCCAAACCAGCATAGGCGTCGAACCAGCCGTACTTGCCAATGCGGCGCTGCATGCCCCAGACAGCCGTCAGAGTCGAGTACTGATAGGGCTGGTTAGCGCTGCCGCTGAATGCGGAAGTGGTGTGCAGCCCCAGGTAGTTGCCCACAAACGGGCCCGTAGCCCGACCTTGCTGCCGGCGTTTTTCCTGGTTGTAATAGAAGCGCACCCCGGCATCGAAGCCATACTCACCGATAAAGGACGAGCGCGAACCATCAACGAAGCGCATGCGGCGGCCGATGTTGAAGCCACTGAATCCGTTGGCAAACACCGAAACCTTGGGCGTAAGGTGGTGTTCAACACCCAGCACTAGCGGCGCAAACAGCCCCCGATAATAGCTGTTGTATCCAAGGCCGCGGGTAAAACCGGTCCCGAGCTTGATGAGGGTACCGGAGCCTTCGGTCGGCGCAGGCGCAACGGCCGTAGCGGAGTCAAGCGTTTGGGCGGTTGCCGGCAAAGCAGCCAACAAACACAAACCAGCCGTCCAGCCTATTCGTGGACCAATTAAGAAAAAAGACATAGTGGATAGGGAAGAGGAAGAAAATCGAATACAAGAGCTTCCTCTCTCACCAAACAGTTGCATACTGCAAAGCAACAAACCCGAGCCTTTCCTATCTGAAGCTCGTTAAATAGCGGCCATTCGTCTTTCTCACTTTTCTATGCGTATCCATTCCCTCCGTTGGCTGCTCGTTGTCGGGAACTTGCTGATAAGCGCTACCGCCGTGAAAGCACAAGCAACTTCTTCCACCAAAACTTCCCTGGCCGCCCTTCTGAAAGCCAGCCGCTGGCAGAAACGGGTGCTGCTGCTTTGCGCGCCCTCGGCCACAGATGCCAACTTACTGCGCCAACGCCAACTGCTGGCACCGGCCCGCGCCGACCTCGATGCCCGCGACCTGCTGGTACACGAAGTGCAACTCAACCACCTGTCGGCCGCCGACAAGAAATACCTCACCGAAACCCTGCGCATTCCGCTCACCAGCTTTACCACGGTCCTCATTGGAAAAGACGGGGGTGTTAAGCGCCGTGAAACCGAGCCCGTAGCGCCCGCTTCGCTGTATTCAACCATCGATGTAATGCCTATGCGGCAGCAGGAAATGCGGCAAGGGAAGAAGAATTGATTGGTGGCGTGTTGCTTGTTGAGTTAGTGAATAGGTGATTGTTTCCTGTTAACCTTGAAGGTCTTTACAGTCACCAACCGAAAATCAATTGAACTGTGTTTGACTACTCTAGCTCGTCCTGCTTGATCTGGCGTCCGCTTGCCGAAGCAGGACGTTCTTCTAAGAGGAAACCTCCCTCCAAGTTTTGTTAGACACCGCCTAATCAGCAAACATCAACCACCAATCAACCTTGAACACGCCTCAGCTCCTCGACTTTCTGTCCGACCTAACGCAGCACAACGACCGGGAATGGTTTCAGGCCCGCAAAGCCACCTACGACCAGCTGCGGCAGGAATTTGAAGCGGCCGTGGGACGTTGGCTGAAACAAATGGCTACCCACGATCCAACCTTGGCCGGGCTGGAAGCCAAGAAATGCATCTTCCGCATCTACCGCGACGTGCGCTTCTCCCGCGACAAGCGCCCCTACAAAACGCACTTCAGCGCCTACTTCTCCGGGGGCGGCAAAGCGGGCAGCAACCCCGGCTATTACGTGCAGCTTGGTCCCAACGGGCAAACCCTGCTGGCCGGGGGCCTGTATGAACCCGAAAAAGAACAGCTGGCCCGCATCCGGCAGGAAATCGACTACAACGGGGCGGCGCTCCACGAGCTGCTGCAAACCCCCGGTTTCCGCAAATACTTTGCGGGCGTTGAAGGCGACAAGCTGAAAAAAGCCCCTGCCGGCTACCCCACCGACCACCCCGAAATCGAGCTGCTCAAGCACAAGAGCTTCATCGTGAGCCACACAGTGCCCGATGCCACCGCCCGCAAGCTCGACCTCGATACCTACGTACCCGCCGCCCTCCGCGCCATGCAGCCCTTCTGCGAGTATTTGCAAGAAGCCATAGCCGGATAAATGTAGTGCGGAAGCCACAGGAAATCCGTTCCGCGACGAGCAGCGCGAGTTCCTACGCGTCTTCACATCAGCTTACGCCGGATACTCGCCTGCGGCTCGTCGCGGAACGGATTTCCTGTGGCTTCCGCGCTACGTTGTGCTGAGCCGAGCCAAGACCTACACCACAAGCGGCTGCTTCGCGTTACCTTCGTTCGTGGCCGTTATCAACGAATACGACGTAGTTATTGTAGGAGCCGGACCGGCAGGCTCTGCCTGCGCGCTGGCGCTGCGCCACAGCGGCTTACGCGTAGCCCTCGTAGACAAAGCTCAATTCCCGCGTGACAAAATCTGTGGCGACGCTATTCCGAGCCCCACCCTCAAGCACCTCGCGCGCCTCGACCCGGGTTATGCCACGGAGCTATCCGCGCTGCTGACTTCGCGCCGGGCGCCAACCACGCATAGCCGCCTGTTGGCGCCCAACGGCGAGGAACTGCGCATTGCCTGGCACAATCCGGCTTTTAACATCCCGCGCCTGCATTTCGATGAGGCTCTCCTAACTTTAGTGCGTCGCCATACGGCCACCGATGTGCTGGAAGACTACGCCCTTCGCAGCCTGCAAACCGACGAGCACGGGGTTACGCTTGCCCCTTCCGACTCAACCAAGCCACCTCTCCGGGCAGCCCTCGTCATCGGCTGCGACGGGGCCAATTCAATAGTGGCCCGTTCTTTGGCGCCTCGAGCCTCGCTCGACCGGGCCTACCATTGCGCGGTCGTACGCGCCTATTACACAGGAGTAACTGATGCGCCCGAAGACACATCCGACTTCTACTTTTTGCGCGAGTATCAGGCGGGTTACTGTTGGGTGTTTCCGGTTGGTGGCGGGGTGTATAACGTCGGCTTCGGTGTGCTTTCCGAGGAAGTAGTTGCCCGCCGCCTCAACCTGAAACACGAGTTGAGCGAGCTGCTGACCACGCATCCGCACCTGGCCCCGCGCTTTGCCGAGGCCAAGGCCCTCACGTCCATTACCGGCTTCGGGTTACCGCTCGGTGGCAGCACCCGCCCCGCGCACGGCCCCCGCATCATGCTTTGCGGCGACGCGGCCGGCCTCATCGACCCGCTACAGGGCCACGGCATCGACAAAGCCGTGCACAGTGGAATTCTGGCCGCAACCCAAGCTATGGCGTGCTTTCAAACCCAACGCTTTGATGCAGAATACCTGGCCAACTATGCCCGGCAAATAGAGCAACGCATTGGGCAGGAACTGGCTCAGCGTTACCGGTTGATGCGTTTTCTGGCCGGCAAAACCTGGCTGGTAAATATGGTGGTGGGAGCGGCCCGGTGGCCGTGGCTGCGCCGCCGGCTACTACGTGCAGTGGGGTAGTATCGAAAGAGAAAAGTCGTGAAAGGCTACTTCTCTGAGAAGCGCGCAAGCAAAGCAAAGAGGTTATTTCTTGGTTCTGCTCGGCGGTTGCGCCGTTGCACATGTCGTTGTGGTAGCTGTGGGGCCGCGGGGCAATTTGTATTTCGGGCCGCGCTTGTTCAGCTGGCGAAGGAACCAAAGCCCTTTTGGTAGCTGGTCGTTGGCATGCGAAGAGCGGTCGATAGTTCTGCGGCTCCTACATCTGCCCCTTCTACATCCCGCAGTTTGTAGCTCGACAGCAAGGCTCGGGAAACTCTGATGCCGCAATAAAGTGTTGCCTTTGAGTGCGTTTCATCTTACTTTATGACTTCGGATGGATGGCTACACTTTATGTTGAATTACTATTATATCCTGGGCGTTCCGAACACGGCTACCGTAGCTGAAATCGAGCGCGCGTACCGGCAGATGCACGCCCGCATGTACCGCCGCGCCATCGTCGATCCGGCCCTCAACGACCGGCTCCAGGCGGCTTATGCCGGCTACCAGATTCTGGCCGACCCGCGCCGCCGCTGGGCCTACGACCGGCTGATGCAGCAGGAGCCCGAGTCATTTGCGCTGCCCGCCCGCCCGCCCGATCCAACCAAAGTATTGTTGGCGCGAGCCGCTCCTACGGCTCGGTGGGTGAACTTGGCACTGCTGGTATTCTGCCTGCTGCTGGCTCTTGATTGGGGGCTGCCTCTGCGCGAGTATGCCAACGAGCCCGTGCTCGGCCGCCAAATTGTGTCTATCAGTGTCTCGGCATCCAATCCACAGATGGCCTACGACATTTTCACCCCCAACACCAAGTTTCGTCTCCCAAGCGCCATTGCCCATCGGGCCCGCGAAGGCCAACTCGTAACGGTGTGGCGCACCCCGCTGCTCCGGGTAGTGCGCAAGGTCAGTTCACCCACCTCCCCCGATGGCCCGGCGCCCTTCGAGCCTTACGGCGGCGGTATCTACAGCGGACCGCTGGCTTTGTTGCCCCTGGTGTTGCTTGGCGTAGCTGTAGTGGGGATTCTGCCCAAGCGCCCCGCCGAAGTGCGCGTAAACACTGCCGTAGTCGGCACGCTGCTTTGGATAGTGGCTGTGGTGCTGCTGCTCATTTATTGACTGCTATTACGCAGTTGGGTCGTTCTGACGGAGCCTCACCCCCTAGCCCCCTCTCCACGGGAGAGGGGGCTAGGGGGTGAGGCTCCGTCAGAACGA
>NZ_DASVSY010000049.1:0-8431 GCF_036387835.1 Hymenobacter sp.
GAAACCAAGCATTACTGCTTGGTTTCGCCGGCCGGTTTTGCAGTGTTGCGTTTGCCTTATTAGCAACGCTTATTTTTTGGCTTCCTCAGCTTTTTGGTCGTTTAGCCGCCAGTCGTAGGCGTAGTAGTCCATGGTGAACCAGGTGGGGACGCGCTTATCGGCCCGGAACTGGTTGACGTAAGCTACGCCGGTCTTGCCGCTGGTTCCGAAATCAGCCTCGTACCACTTAAAGATTTCGGAGAGCATTACGGTTTTACCCTCGGCATCCACTTTCACAAAAGCTGGGTCTTGCAATACGCGGCGGGTCTGGTCATTGAGTTGCGTGAACAAGGCTTTCCCCATGTAAGCTTCGCGGCTTAGGCGAGGGCAGCTAGCCGTACCGCACACCAAAGCAAAGTGCAAGCGTGGGTCGTCGTAAAGTTTGCGCAACTTGTTGTGTTCTAGTTCGTCGAGCGTCATCTTCTCGCCACCTACGAGCATAGTCCTCTTATCGAAGAAGCCCGGCATCTCCCGCACCGACGTCAGCGGATAATTGCCTATAATCTCGCCGATAACGAGCATGTTGTAGGCATTCAAATAGAAAGCGTACAAGTCAGCCTGCGAAGCGCCTTTCATGTCGAATGAGGCAATCTCTTCGAGTAAAGCATCAAGCTGCTTAGGGTCGCGCTTAATCGCCTTGTAATTAACTTCGCCTTCCTTGTTAACAAACCGTTTTAGGAAAGCCGTAGTTGATGCTGATACCTCCGCAGAGGTAGGAGGAGCTGCCTTAACAGTAAGGCAACCAAACAATAGAACTAAAATCAGTGCCGCACGTACCCAAATTGGCTGAGAGATGTAAGTGTGCTTCATGGACGAAATTAACATTAACAGGTTATGCTGATTACTTTACAATTTAGTTGCCAATAACATGGATATCAAAATTTATCTTCTAATTAACTGACTAACAGAATCTTGTAATTATAGTAAATATACTATATTAATCTAAAAGCAAGAATTATGGCTCATTTTAAGAATAGACTTATATTATAACTTTACCCATAAGCAATAGACATTCATCTGGAACTATCCTTTCTATTCTGTTATTGAACATTAAAGATAAGTAACCTCAACAAGAAAGGGCAAGTTCGTGGTTTTAACAAGTGCTTAAGAGCCAACATATTAGCACTAACATTTATTGCTAGCTCCCACTCAGTCCCAACTTAGGAATGCTGTATTGCCAGCCAACCAATTTTGGGATGCAGCACCAGTCAAGAGTGTGCTTATGTTAGGCAATTTGCTTAGGTGGATAAGGATAGTAGTTCCTTCCGAAATAAATCAGCCGCACTTGCTTTGAACAAGTGCGGCTGAAGTTTGGCAAGGCTTATTACCTACTTGAGTTGGTTGCCAAGGCTATTGGTTTTTCGGCATTGTCCCTTTTGGTTCGTCTACCGAAATCACGCCTCTGCGTGGAGCTGGCTTAGCAGTCTGCTTGCGCTTGGCCTTCCGGCGGGCGGCACGGCGGCGGAAAAGGCCTAGGCGCTTACTCTTGCTGCGGCTGTTACCCCGGTAGCGCTTGTAATTGGGACGCGGCACTTTAGGATACGCACTGCTTTCTGCCTCAACAGCTGCATCGTCTACCTCCCTTGCTTGAACTGGCTCCACATCCAATAGGAGGAAAAGAGCACAGAAAAACAGTAAAACTATTTTGTACATAAGTAAGATGTAAGAAGATTTTAACCACTCTTGCATATCTTAGCTAAGGCCGCATCATCCAACCCAACCAGCTTGCGCCAGCAAATTACTTATTATCACAATGAAATAATATAATAATCTTTAAAATCACTTTATTTTCTAACTATATCACATAAGTTGCTTTTAGTCTCTGATCTTATTTCCTGCAAAGCCTCCGGAAATCTCCTGCCATTCATAGTAGTCAGGAGTTGGAGAGCCAGTTCAAAGCTTAGATGGAGCCAACTCATCGCCAATCTACTTGACCAAGGTTTAGGCTACAACTAGGCACTTCGTTCTACTACCAGCCTTGGAGCGCAACGCAGTGACGCCGCAACTTGGGCTTGCTAATCGGCGTTCGGATAATTGAGTACAGCTTTCGATGTGCCTTTTCCAATCTCAATTACCTAGCCCATGACCCAACGCTTTGATAGTGTGATCTTCGACCTTGACGGCACTCTTTGGAATGCCACTGAATCCGTTACAAAAGGCTTTCAAGCTGCTAAAAATAGCGTTGATTACATAGAGCACGACATCACAACAGCCGATGTGCAGGCCGTAACCGGTCAGCCCTTTGAGATGGTATACGACCGGCTGTTTCCGACCCTGCCTCCCGACCGGCGGCAAGAGTTTAAAGCATTATGTGCTCGGCACGAACTAGGCGGGGTAAAGCAGTACGGGGGCAATTTGTATCCGGGCCTAGAAGAGGCGTTGCGCTACCTTACCGGGCAGGGCTACCGGCTCTTCATTGTTAGTAATTGCCAGTGCGGCTACATCGAAGCCTTTTTCCAGCACAGCCAACTGGCGAATTACTTTGAAGGGCATCAGTGTTTCGGCACCAAAAGCTTACCTAAATTCCAGAACATCCTGGAAGTTATTGAGCAGTACAGCCTGCAGGCGCCCGTGTATGTTGGGGATACCCGCAGCGACTACGAGGCCAGCCAGAAGAGTGGCATTCCTTTCATTTTTGCCACCTATGGATTTGGTGAAGTTCCCGTTGAGGAAGCTCCTCTGCGCATCGAAGCGTTGATGGATTTAAAGAAAATACTGTAGTTGCAGGCTCACTTTGTCGGTTTCTTCACGTCCTACCCCATGGCACCTCGCCCCTACATCTTAGCTGAAACCAACTGGCAGCTTGTTAAAGACACTGGCTTCGAGGTAGTGGTACTGCCCTGGGGCGCTACCGAGGCCCATAATTACCATCTACCCTACGCTACCGACAACTTTCAATGCGACTACGTAGCAGCCGAAGCCGCCCGTCTGGCCTGGGAGCAAGGTGCCAAGGTGATCGTACTGCCTACTATCCCGTTTGGGGTAAACACCGGCCAGCTCGACATCACGCTCGATATGAACCTGAACCCGAGCACGCAACTAGCTGTTCTGCGCGACTTAGTGCAGGTGCTGGCCCGCCAGGGCATTCCGAAGCTGGTAGTCCTGAATGGGCACGGCGGCAACGACTTCCGGCAGATTCTACGGGAGTTACAGGCCGAGTTTCCGAGCGTGTTTCTTTCCACAGTCACCTTGTTTAAAGTTGTTGAGCGCAACCAGTTTTTCAGCGCCCCCGGCGACCACGCCGACGAGATGGAAACCAGCATGATGCTGCACATAGCGTCGCATTTGGTACGTCCGTTGTCAGAAGCCGGCAATGGAGCCGCCCGGCAGTTCCGCATCAAAGCGCTACGGGAATGGGCCTGGGCCCAACGGGAGTGGAGCAAAGTAACGGCCGACACGGGCGTAGGCAACCCCGCCGCCGCTACCGCCGAAAAGGGCGCGGCTTTTCTGGCCGCAGTCTGCGCCAACATAAGTCAGTTTCTGGTGGAGCTAGCCGCCGCCGATCTGCAGAACTTGTATGAGTAGCCGGTAAGCTGGCAGCTTAGGCCACCTGCTGCACTGTTGGGCGGGCGCCTTGCGCTACCAGCCAATGTACGGCAGCGCCTTCGTCAATAAACTGGCTGAGGGAGCAGTTGTCGCTGTGGGTATGGGGCAAGGTGGGTATGCTATCGTCTTGCGGACAGCCTAGCTGATAAGGTGCCGCCAGAAAAGCAAGAAATGCGACTCCGTGCAGATGGTTGCGCAACGTTGGGTAGAACACTTCCGTGAGCCAGTGTACGTCGCGGATATCTACCTCCAACCGGCGGCGCGAATCTATTAGCCAGTAGCGACAATCGGAGCAGTCTGCGGCGTACTGCAGGATGGTTTGGTAGCCGGACCGCAACTCAGAGGAAGTAACCGGGCGCGTCCAACGGGCCGTAACTAGGCCTAAGTCTGCGCGATAATTCAGGTCTAAATAGTCGAGAGGTGCAGAGGTAGTCATGGGGAACGAACCGCTCAACGCGGAATAGATATTCCCTCATTACGGGCGGAGTGAGGTTATCGTTCAGTTAAAGCCTCTTTGCATATATTGAAAGTTGATTTCTTGAAACACTTCAATCAGCTTTCTCCTTGCCTGATTCATCGTATTCCTATGAAATGTATCGCCGGACATTTTATAGAAACAAATTTTTCGCTTCTTATATAAAGCACTTCCTATCAATACCTTATTTCATAAAATAAGCGAGTCGCAACTGACAGTATGAGACCAGTTTGAATTAGAAACAGCTCAACGGTCACGCTCCTTTTCCAGCCATGCCAAGGCCTCGCCTTCATTGTCAAAAAACGCAATTATATAAGGCTCGGTAGTATACGCGCCAGGAGTTCTGTAACCCGGTCCGTTGACAATCAGCTCCATGAGGGTAGGGCTAGTGAGATATGCTACTACCAAACGGCCGCCTAACTGCCGGGCCATTTGCGGAAAGTACTCGGTTAGCAGCCACTGCGTGGTGTGGGGGTCGTTGAGGGTGCGGCTACGAATGTCCTGCAGCCAAGCCCGGCAGCCGCAGGCCAGCACCTCCCGGGTGAGCTGATCGTAAGCCGCGGGCAATTGGGCTGCTTGCGGCTGATGGCTCCAACGTCCAACCAATATGTCGAGGTCGGATCGGTGCATGACTGAAAGAAGTACTTCAGGGCGAACAGTAGAAATCATAGTACACCAGTAATCTTGCAATATAGCCAGAAGAGTACGTTCTACTCGTCTGTTCTCGCTGTTTTTGTGTAACTTTTTTTGGGACTATCGGCGAGAAGCGGGATTAGCTTCTTTGGCCTAATAAGCGAGGCAGCCACTTTCCTCTCCGAGCTAGCTGACAATTGCTGCTAGGTCTGGCACCAACCCATTCAAGGGCCGTGCTTATGCTGGTTAGCGCTTCACGGGTTACCGGCCAGAATATGCGTAACTAGCGGAATGACAGAAAATTATTTGCTGAGCTTGGGCTTCGAGCCTTCAGCAGGCACCGAAAGAAGTAGCCGTTCCAGCACTGCCCACAGCACTACCTGGCGCTACCGCCATGCCCACGCCGCACAAGATGGCACGCGCCTCTACGCTGAGCACCCATTTGGCATAGCCCGCTGCCGCCTCAGCACCTTGCCTGCCCCTCTCGACCAGCACGACGTGCTCCTCGACACCGACTTAAATGATAATGCTGCCCTGGAAACAGCCATTAGCAGCTTCTTTGCCGCGCACGGCGGTATTGGGACCTTGATAGCGCCTGCTTCAGCCAACACGTTTCGGCCCTACCGCCGCGGAGAATAGAACAGGTGACACTACAACAAAACGCCGCCCTTTGCTTGTGCAAAGGGCGGCGTTTTGTTGTAGTGTTATTACTTTGTGATGTTAATCGTGCCGTTGCGTTCATGTAGTTGGTTAAGCCCTCCGGCTCCTTCCGCGCCAGTGGTAACGACTATCACCCCGTTATGAGCCTTGGCACCGTATTGCGCCTCGGCCGCCGCGCCTTTCAGCACACTCATTTCCTTGATGCGAGATTTGGGTAGCTGCTCCAAGGTGCGGGCAGTGGCTTCTTTACCATCAATGAGTATTAAAGCATCAGCCTGATTTATGGTCGGGCTATGTTGCTTGTTGAAGGCCGCTACCGCCGGCGAGTTTTGGTTGGCCTTGGTGGTGATAATAATAGCGCCGGCGGCCGCAGCCTCTCCGAATTGCTCGGTGGCTGATTTGCCTTTGAGTACATTCATGGTAGCTATAGCACTAGCATCTTGCTGCAATACCTCCACGGCTTCCTTCGTGGATTTCTCGCCATCTACAAAGTAGAGTGCGTTTTCAACAATATTCTGTACTCCTGTTGCAGCGGGCTGCACAGGTTGTTCCTGCTCGGTTTTCGAGCAGCTGCCTAGTAGAAGCAGGGCCACGAGTGGCGCCACCAGCAGGTAGCGGGCCGCGTGTACGGCCGACGTTTTTTGGCTATTTATCATCTTGATACGCGTTTTGAGAGGATGAAAATTGAACGGGGTAACAAGCGCCGGGCCCTGCGCCAGAGTGCTGAGTTGCACCAGGCTGTATTGATACTGTTTACTATCGACCCGGCCAGTTTGCAGTACGGCTTGATCGGCAATGAATTCCAGGTTTTCCTGTAAGGCTCGCAGCAGCAGCCAGGCCGCCGGGTTCGGCCAGCAGAACACCCGTTGCAGCTGGCCGAGCAGCACATCCAGCGTGTGCCACTGTTGCACGTGCACCTGCTCGTGCTGCAGAATAGCCGGCAGCTCAGCCGGGCGGTGCTGCGTGGGATTGACGTAGATAGTTTGCCAAAAGGAAAACGGCTTGACAGATTCCGTAATCGGCCGGAACGGTAAACCATTGGCAGGCACGGAACGTTGGTGCAGCCGGCGCAACGACAAACCCTGCACCAGCAGCCGGGCGCCTAGTAGGGCCACCCCAAACCAGTAAAGCCCCATCAACCAACTATAGTAGTCGACTGGCCTTGTGGTAGGTGCCGACTGACTAATCCAATTTGATTGCCAAACGATTAAGTCACCGCTGAGCACTGCTGGGCGCGGCCACAGAGCGGCGACGTCTACCAGCGGGTACAGGGCGGCAAAGACGATGGCCCCAAGCAGGTACCACCGGTTCAGGGTATGAAAAGTGAGCTGGCGCAGCAGCCCGTAATACACGCCCACGAAGAGCAGCAGCGCCGCATTCACCTTCAGTAAATACACGAGCAGATCCGGCATCATGGCTTGGGCTTTTGGTTTTCTATCATATTGATGATATCCTTTAGCTCTTCGGCGCTGATGTGCTGCTCTTGCGCGAAAAACGACACCAGGTCTTTGTAGGAATTGCGGAAGTAGTTGCCGACCAGCGTGTTCATCGTCTGCTTGCGGTAGTCTTCGGCGGCAATGGCGGGCGTGAAACGGTAAGTATTGCCGAGCTTCTCGCTGCTGAGGTAGCCCTTACGCTCCAGGTTGCGGACCTTGGACGCCAGGGTGGTGTAAGGCGGCCGGGGCTCAGGCAGCAGTTCCAGCACTTCTTTGATGAAGCCGCCGTTGAGCTGCCACAGCACCTGCATAGCTTCTTCTTCGGGTTCAGTGAGTCGTTCCATAGTCATTACGATCTTTTCGTAATACTACGAATATTTCGTAATAGGGGATAGAATTGTTGGAATTTATTTCACGCAGTGCCTCGGGGTGTTGTTTGATGACCACTGCGAGATTCTGCGGCGCCTACCCCGAGGCACTGCGTGAATACTGATACCGTGCAGCCTGTTCCGGCTGTTATCCGTAGGAAAGGCTATACCTGCCTCCTTATGACCAAGACTGTCTTTGTTGCGTCCGCCGAACCGCATAGCGGCAAATCCTTGATTGCGTTGGGCTTAGTGGATATGCTGCTCGGCAAAGCGCAAAAAATCGGCTACTTCAAGCCCATCATCAATGCGCCGGCCGCCGATAAAAAAGACGTGCACATCGATACGGTGCTCAGTTACTTCAACCTGCCCATTCCCTACGAGGAAACCTACGCCTACACCCGGCCCCAAGCCATGCGCCTGATGGAAGCCGACCGGCAGGGCGATATCATCGACACGGTAATTCATAAGTTCAAGACGCAGGAAGACCGCTACGACTTCACGGTGGTAGAAGGCAGCGACTTTGTGGGCGAAGGCACGGCGTTCGAGTTCGACGCCAACCTGTCCATTGCCAAAAACCTCGGGGCGCCCGTTATCATGGTGATATCGGGGGCGGGCAAAACCATGGCGCAGCTCGTGAACACGGCCCTGACGGTGTGGCGCAACGTGGAGGCCCGCGAGGTGCAGATGCTGGCGCTGGTAGCCAACAAAATCAGCCCTGAGCAGGTGGAAGACGTGCGCAGTTTGCTGCGAGCGCAACTACCTGAAGAAATCATTTTGACGATACTGCCGGCGGACAAGAACCTGCAAAACCCCTCGATGAAGGAGATTCAGGAGCAGTTGGGGGGCAAGCTCTTGTTTGGGGAAGCGCAGCTAACTAACCAAGTCGACCACTTCATTACCGGGGCCATGCAGGTGCCCAACTTCCTGACCCGCATTGCCGAAAACGTGCTTATCGTGACGCCCGGCGACCGGGCCGATATTCTGCTGATTGCGCTGCAAGCCAATGCGTCGGCCAACTACCCGCGGGTGGCCGGGCTGGTGCTCACCGGGGGGCTGGAGCCCGACCCGCCGATTCTGCGGCTCATCGAGGGTCTGCAAACGGTGGTGCCCATTCTGGCCGTGCAAACCGGTACGTTCCTCACTACCACAACTATCGGGGCCATTCAGTCGCGCATCACAGCCGATAATCCCAAGAAGATTCGACTGGCTATCGACACGTTCAACAGATACGTGGACGTGGCGGCGTTGCAGGAGCGCATCGTGACCTTCGAGCC
>NZ_DASVSY010000050.1:0-91995 GCF_036387835.1 Hymenobacter sp.
GTGCTTCAGCCAACTTACAGCGCGCTTTCCCAAACAAATCCACGCCGTAACGGCTGCTGGATTTGCGTTAAAAATTGCCCTCTTCATTTTTGCTCACGCTCTGCACCAAGCCGGCCTATAGGCTGCAACTTGGGTTAGCTATCTTTTTGCAGGCGGCCCGTGGCACCACCTCGCATTACAACGTCAGCTCGCCGCTCAACGGCTTGTTGTTCGGCTTGATGGGGCTGTTTATTGCGCTCAATACGGCGTTGATACTTTGGGCTGTCTACCTGGTATGGCGGCACCGACCCCACGGCCCCGCCAGCTACGTGTGGGGCATACAGCTCGGGCTGCTGCTGTTTCTGGTGGGCAGCGCCGTAGGCGGGGCCATGATCAGCCATTCCGGCCACACGGTAGACGCCCCCGATGGTGGACCGGGCCTGCCCGGCCTGGGGTGGAGCACCCGCGCCGGCGACCTGCGCATTGCTCACTTCCTGGGCTTGCATAGCTTGCAGGTGCTACCACTGCTAGGCTGGTGGCTGGGCCGCCGCTGGCCGCGCCGAGCGGTGTTGCTCACGTGGTTGGGCGCTGCTGCTTACGCCGGTCTGGTAGCAGCGCTGTTTGTGCAGGCTTCGCAGGGCGCGCCGTTGCTGGCGGACCGGTAGCCACCCTAGAATAACCTTGCTTGGCGTCAGTTATGTGTTGGTCTTGAGTCAACAGCCAGCAGTTCCTTGCCGTGGCCTGGGCACCGCTAAGCAAGCCTATCTTTTCTTTCCACCTGAAGGCCGCTGCTTATGCAAACTCTGCATCATTTCAAACATAGGTGTACACATCCTGTTCGGCACATTGGTTTTTTTGATAGGGGTAGTGCCGCTGCTGACGGCCAAGGGCAGTAGGGCGCACCGGCGGTTCGAGCCTTGGTTTCTACGCATCATCACGGTGGTGCTAGTAACGGCAGTGCTGGGACTGGCGGTGTTCAACTTTCGCCCGTTTCTGACCTTAATTGTGCTGCTAAGCGTGTACAACGCGTATGCCGGCTACCGCACGCTGCGCATTCGCCACACGGGTCCCACCTTGGCCGACGGCTTGTTTTCGGGCGTTTTTTTGCTGGGTGGACTGGCTTTTCTGGCGCTGCTGCCACGTATTCACCTGGTCTGGTCGCCGGTGGTTATGTACAGCACTCTCGGGGTACTGCTAACGACTACGGTTTATGATGTGAGCCGTTTTAGCGGCAACAGTGGCAGCCTGGGGGGTGGCTCTACGAGCATACCTGGAAGATGATAAGCGCCTACGCGGCCCTGCTGTCGGCCTTTAGCGGCACGGTCCTGAAAGCCTATCAACCATACAGCCAGTTTTTGCCGTCGATGCTGTATACGGGTATGGCACTTGGGTTCATGCTTGCTATTTACAGAAAACGAGGGCGCACGGCAGCTTCAGCCCTTACCTAACGGCGAGTATCTTGCTTGCTGCTATGAACGACCGTCGTCTCCGCCTCCTTGGTATTCCCATCCTGAGCTTGATTATTACGCTGCTCACGGCGGCGGAGCACAGCATGTGGACGGTGCCGCTATTTTTCGTTGATTGGGGTATTTCCTTGTACTTCACTTCCGCGCTCTGGATTGGTAACCGGGCGCTGTGGGACTGGTTGCTCCGGCGCTTTCCAAACGTAGATCAAACCAGTCGCCGCCTGTGGGCCCTGGCCGGGCTGTCGGTGCTGTTTACGAGCGTGGCCACGGCCCTGCTGCGGGTGCCGCTGCACTGGTTGCTGCCCCGATTTTTCAGCCTCAACTGGCAGGCTCAGCTGTCGGCCACGTTCTTTAACCTGTTTCCGACGCTGGCGGTGCAAACGCTCTACGAAACCATCTACTTCTTCCGGCAGTGGGAGCAGAACGTGCGCCGCGCCGAGCAGCTGCAAAGCGCCGGGGTGCAAAGCCAGCTCGAAGCCCTACAAAGTCAGCTCGATCCGCATTTCCTTTTCAACACCCTCAACACGTTGTCGGCCCTTATTGAACCCGGCAACAAACCCGCGCAACAGTTTGTGGAGCAGCTCGCCGATATATACCGCTATGTACTCCTGACCCGCGACAAACCCACCGTGCCGCTGACTGTAGAGCTAGCCTTCGTGGATACCTACCTGGCACTACAAAAAGTCCGCTTCCGCGAC
The DNA here is from genome assembly GCF_036387835.1 of Hymenobacter sp. Lineage (GTDB taxonomy): Bacteria > Bacteroidota > Bacteroidia > Cytophagales > Hymenobacteraceae > Hymenobacter. Next base: position 2,144 of record NZ_DASVSY010000050.1, read on the forward strand.
AAGCTGCGCGTAACTGTGGCCGTAGCTCCGGCCGCCCTCACCACCCACGTGGCTCCGCTGAGCGTGCAGCTCTTAGTGGAAAATGCCCTCAAGCATAATGTTGCCTCGCGAGACTCTCCGTTGGAACTTCACCTGACGGCAGACGGCGAATCCAACTACCTGACCGTGGAAAATACCCTGCGCCTGCGTACGGCCGGCCTGGCCCCAAGCACCGGCATGGGACTGGCCAACGTGCGCCACCGCTACGAGCTGCTGCAAGCCCCCCACCCCGTCACCGTCTCCACCGAAAACGGCTGGTTCCGGGTGCAACTACCGCTTCTATCAATGAGCAACGCGGAATGAGTAACTGGCTGGCACGGGCAGTCAGGAAGTTCTTCATTCTTGTGTGCTGTGCTCTTAGAAACTCTTCAAGACCGTCCTGCTTGATCTGGCGTCCGCATGTGGCGCTGCCTGACAGGTGCACAATTCTTCATTACTCTTTTTTGTTCTAAGAAATGAAACCCTTACTCGTCCTGCTCGGAAGCTTCTTGTTGACTTTAGGAATTGCTCGTTTGTTTGCGGGGAATCTGGACTACCTACTGGCGGGCAATGTAGCAATGGCCGTAATGCTGCTGTTTACGGGCGCGGCGCATTTCACCCTCACCCAAGGCATGGTGCTGATGCTGCCGGAGTGGCTGCCGGCCCGGAAAGCGTGGGTGTATTTTACGGGTGTTGTGGAGCTGGTAGCGGCCGTGGCTTGCTGGTGCCCGCGCTTCGAGTGCTGACTGGGTGGTTGTTGCTGGTGTTTTTCGTACTTATCCTCCCGGCTAACATCCACGCAGCTTTGCATCATATCAACTACCAGAAAGGCACCACCGACGGTCCCGGCCCGCGCTACTTGTGGTTCCGGATTCCGTTGCAGCTGTTGTTCATTGCCTGGACGTGGTACTTTAGCGTACACCTGCCAACGGCGCTTAGAGCCTAACCAAATAGGCAAAGGTTGTGTCATTCCGACAATCCCCTATCCGGATAGGCTCTTAGCACCTCGGGCCTTACCCACTAGCCTCCCCCGTGTCTTCATCTACATCTGCCGTTCCTCGGCCATTGGTCATTATTGGCAGCGCCCGCCACAGCGGCGACACGCACCGCTTGGTGGCGCAGGTGCTAGCCGACGTTCCGCACACACTCGTTGATCTGTTGGATTGGCCTGTGGCGCCTTATAACTACCAGAACGATTATCCGAGCGAAGACGCTTTTCAGCACTTAGCTGAGTTGATGCTCCAGCACCAAGCCATTGTATTTGCAACGCCGGTTTACTGGTATAGCATGAGCGGGACAATGAAAACCTTTTTCGACCGATTTACCAATCTCACAGACACCCACAAGCAGCTAGGTCGCCAGCTAGCCGGCAAGCACGCTTTCCTGCTCACCATTGGCTCTGACCAGGAGTTACCGGAAGGGTTTGAGGTGCCGTTTCGGCGGACGGTTGAGTATTTCCACATGACGTTTGAGGTCACTTTGTATCAGTCGCTCAAGCAGCCGTTTCCCGAGGAAGAAGTTCGCCAGCTTGCGCATCAACTCCGGGGCTTGTGCTAAGCAACACGCCGTCTAACTTCTCAACTTCCTGCCTCGCATGACTGTTCTGCTCCTCGAAGACGAATATCCGGCCGCCGAGCGCCTACAACGCTTGCTGCTGGAAGCAACCCCCGAAGCGCAGGTGCTGGCCGTGCTCGATAGTGTGGCCGGGGCACTGCACTGGCTGGCCTCGCACCCCGCTCCCAACCTGATTCTTTCGGATATTCAGCTGGCTGATGGCCTGAGTCTGGAAGTGTTTGAACAGGCCGTAGTGCGCAGTCCGGTTATCTTCACCACCGCTTACGACGCCTACGCCATCCGGGCCTTCAAGGCCAACAGCATCGATTACCTGCTCAAGCCCGTGAAACTAGTGGAGCTGCAAGCGGCCCTCACCAAGCTGCGTGAGTGGCGCAGCCCCGCCGCGCAGCACTCCCCCGAAGCTACCGACGACACTGCCCGCCGCCTCGAACGCCTCCTCGACAGCCTTCCCCGCCCCGACCGACAATACAAAACGCGGTTTCTAGTCCGCAGCGGTGAACAGCTGCTACCCTTGGCGGTCAACCAAATAGCGTGGTTTCAAAGCCGCCACGAAACCACCACGCTCGTGGCCACCGACGGTCGCCGCTACGTGGTGGAATACACCCTGGAACAGTTGGAAGGCCTGCTCGACCCGCGGCAGTTTTTTCGCCTCAACCGGCAGTTTATTGCTCAACTCCCGGCCGTGCAGCGCCTGCACCCGCACTTCAACGGCAAGCTCCTGCTCGACCTACACCCCGCCCCCGGCGAGGAAGTGTTGGTGAGCCGCGAGAAAGCCAGCGCCGTAAAGCAGTGGCTGGAAGGATGAAGCAGTGACGCACTACCTGCCTAGTAGCGGTTCACGCAGTGGTTTAGGGTGTAAAAGCGCAGGGTTTCGCCGTGGCCTTTGAAAGACCCTGCGAAACCCTGCGTGAAATATAAGCTGGCGTTTTCTGCGTACTGCAACTGGCGCGGTAAGTCCGTCAACCTAGCTGCTCTTCCGCCTGATAGTCACCACGCTGCTATTGAATTGCCTTAAACTCAACGACTTTGCTTTTCAGTCCCGGCGACTGGAGCGACACTTTAACGGTGCCACTGGCCGCGGTGGCCTGCACGTAAACGAGTAACTTGCCCCGGTAGGCCAGGCGCTTGGCGGCTTTATAGTCTTCGTGGCTGGCTAGGTCGCCGCTTTCCATGCCGAGGAGCTTGGCGGGACCTTCCAGCGCCACGGTTACTTCGTTGGTGGCGGTGTTGACCGGGCTGCCGTTTTGGTCGGCAATACTTACTTCAATCTGGGTTACACTCTGCGCTTTAGCGGCCGGCGAGCCAGGGTAAGTGGCCGCTTGAATGAGAGCGGGCGCACCGGCAGTTTTCAGTGTACTCTGGCTCACTTCCTTGCCGCTCTTGTAGCCCTTGGCTACCAGCTCGCCGGGCTGGTAGGGTACGTCCCAATAAACTTCCTGGCCCTGCTTGCGGCCCAACGACTGCCCGTTGAGGAACAACTCCGCGGCGTCGGCGTTGGTGAAGCCTACTACCCGGACCGTGGTGCCCGCTGGCCAGTTCCAGGTGGCATTAAGGCGTCGGTGGCCGCGGTTGGGCTGCTCGTCGGCTTTGGGCACCTCGGCGGCCGCCAGGTAGAGCATGGGTTTATCTAGCCACAGGCTTTGGCGGAAGTAGTATTCCGGCTTCGGGAAGCCCGCCAGGTCCAGCAGGCCGGCGCCGTTGCTGCGTTGGGGCCACTTGCCGGCTTCGCCCATGTAGTCGATGCCCGTCCAGAGGTATTGGGCGGAGATGTACGCCAGCGAATCGACGGGTCTCCAAGCCTTGAGGCCCATACCGTTTTCGCTGCCGTAGATGACGCGGTTGGGGTATTTCTGGTGGTCTTCGGGGTAGCGGAATTCCTGGTAGTTGTAGCCGACCAAGTCGAGCGCGGCGGGGTAGTCGGTGAAGTTGGACATCACTACGCCGGCCAGGGCGGCGGTGATGGGCCGGGAGGTATCGGCCTGCTTGGCCACGGCCACCAAGTGCTTGGCTAGCTCGCCTAGGCGGCTTGCTGGTGGGTGATCGGGCAGGTAGCCTTTGCCGTAGATTTGGGGGTTGCGGCCGGTGTTCAGGACCTCGTGGGTGTAGGGGTCGTTGGGGTAGTCGATTTCGTTGCCGATGCTCCACATAATGATAGAGGGGCGGTTGCGGTTGCGTGAAATCATGTCGCGCAAATCCCGGTCGGCCCACTCCTTGAAGTACTCGTGGGTGCCAAACTTGGCGGGCGTACCCACGTTCCAGCCTTCCACCCACTTGTTTTTGCCTTCCTCCCACTCATCAAACGCCTCGTCCATCACCAGGAAGCCAAGCCGGTCGCAGAGGGCGTAGAAGTAGTCGGCGTGGGGGTTGTGGCTCATCCGGATGGAGTTGCAGCCTACATCCTTCAGCGCCCGCAAACGCCGCTCCCACACCTCCACGGGTACGGCCACGCCCAATGCCCCCGCATCGTCGTGCAGACAGACGCCTTTGAGCTTGACGTTTTTTCCATTCAAAAAGAAGCCTTGGTTGGCATCGAAGCGGATGCTGCGCACTCCCACTTCCTCTACCACTTCGTCGGTCACTTTGCCCTGCACCGACAGCGCCACCCGCAGCTTGTACAGCCGCGGGTTGTCCACCGACCACAACGTGGGCTTGCTGATGTTCAAGGTTATGGCGGCCGGCGCCTCGGCGTTGGGCTTCACTTGCACCTGCTGCTGCCCGGTAGCCACCACCTTGCCCTGCGCATCAACTAAAGTGCTTTTCACCAACACGCTTGCGGCGGCAGCCGTGGCATTGTTGACGGCCACCGTCACCTTGCCCGTGGCGGCGCTGGCCGACACCTCGGGCGTGGTGAAGCCTACGCCCCACGGCCCGACGTGCACCGGCGCCGTGGCCACCAGATACACGTTGCGGTAGATGCCCGAGCCGGTGTACCAGCGCGAATCAGCCACCTGGCTATGATCGGCTTTCACGGCCAGCACGTTCTTGCCGCTGGCATTCAGGTACGGAGTCAGCTCATATTGGAACGACGCAAAACCACTCGGCCGCTTGCCAAGGAAGTGGCCGTTCAGCCAGACTTCGCTGTTTTTGTACACTCCATCGAAATACACGAATACTTTCTTGGCGCGGAAGCTGGCGGGCACGTCAAACGTTTTGCGGTACCAGCCGATGCCGCCCGGCAGAAAGGCCGTGGCGCTGGCCCATTCCTGACTGAACGGCCCCTCAATGCTCCAGTCGTGGGGCAGTTCGAGGCGGCGCCACTCCTGGTCGTTGAAGTCTGGCTTTTCGCCCGCGGTTACGTCGCCCCGGTGAAACTTCCAGTCGGCGTTGAAAAGCAGTTGCTGGCGGGCCGCCGGCGTTTGTGCGCGGGAGGAAAACCAGGAACAGGTGAAGAGTAGCAGAAGTAGCAAGTTTCCTTTCATAGGGCGGACAAGGGAGGTAATGAGGGACAAAACCGTTATGCTGAGCATGTGGCGCAGCATAACGACTTGCGGTTGTCATGCTGAGCTTGTCGAAGCATCTCGCTCGAATCGTTGCAATGGTAAAAGGATCTACCACACTAGCGAGATGCTTCGACTTCGCCTCCGGCTCCGCTCAGCATGACATTACTATTGCAACGGCAGCACGCGCTGCCACTAGCGGATTTCGCTCACCACGGTGGTAATTGAGCGTGGGGCCAGATGTACCAGCTGACTGGCTTTCAGGACCGGGCCGGGCTGCAGGTCGGTGGTGGCAGTGGTGGTGTAGGTACGCACGGCGCCTAGCTTCTTGCCGAGCTTGAGCTGCAGGTCAGTGGCGGTGGTGGCGGAGTTGACAACCACTGTTACCAACTGCTTGCCACCGGCATTTTTGTAGGCCGATACCAGCAATTGGTTGTCGGTGCCGGGGGCGAGGCGGGCGTCGATGCGGACGGCACCGGGCCGGATGTAGCGGCTGTAATTGCCGAGCGCCCAAAGCATCTTGCTGGTTTGGTAGTTGCCGTCTTCCTTGGTTTTATCGACGTAAATCAGCCCATCCTTGTAATTGTAAGGCGAAACGGCCAGCCACCACTGCCAGGCGGTAGCATTGGCCGTGACCAGGTCGTTGTGAATCACGCGGGCCAGGTACAGTGCGGGCTCGATGGTCAGGTCGCGCTTGCTGCCGTTGATTTCGCCGCCGTTGTCGCCCAGAATGCAGTATTCCGATTGCCAGAAACTAAGCTTGGGCACCGCGGCTACTTTGGCGGCCAGCTGCTGACGCACCGCTACGGCCTGGCCGTAGGGCGAGGTGGTGAAGTAGCTGTGGCCGGCCACGACGGGCGCCATACGGGGCAAATTGCCCACGTAGGTGGGCGAGGCAGCACTGAAAAAGGCGGTGATTTGCTCGCCTCGGTCGGGCTTGTCTTCGGGGGCCAGCAGGTAGTTGATCTTGCCCGCTTCCGTAATCAGAATTTTGGTGGGCAGCTTTTGGGCTTCCAGCGCAGCGTTCAGGGCTTTGCTTACGCCGGCAATTTCCTCGTTTCTAAACGGGCTGCCTTCCTGCTTGGGGTCGCTCCAGTCCCACTGCGGCTCGTTGATGGGGCTGATGTAGTCGAACAAGATGCCGGTGCTGCGCTGCACGCCCTGCACTACGTCGGCCATGAATTTGGCAAAGGCCTCGTACTTAGTAGGCGCAATATTGGTTTTGCCGTCGGCGGCGAAGGCTTTGCCGGTGAGCGTGTACTGCACCGGCGGGCTATTGAGAAAGCCCAGAAACTGCTTCACTCCGCGCTGCTTAGCAGCCTGCATAAACCAGACCTGCCCGGCTTGACGGGTCCAGTCGTAGCGGCCGTCGGGCAGCAAAAACGACTCGGCCCGGTGCCACTCGTCTTTGATGCCGCTCGCCTCGCCTTGCTGCGTGCTGCCGGCCCCAATATTGAAGCGCCACATCGACAAGCCAATACCTTTGGGGTTGCCGTTGGGTGCGCTTGCGGTGCTGAACAGCAAGTCGGCAATAACTTCTTTCTTGGCCGCGGGCCACTGCCCCACAAACTGACACGCCCACGCATCGGAAGCACTGAAGTTGTCGATGGTTTGGTAGGTCTTCGCGTCGTCGAGTAGCACCGTTACGGGTTTGGCGGCCGCGCTGGCCCCTGTTTGGCTGCCCTGCCCGTAACCCGGACCAGCGGCCAGCAGCAGGAGCGCCCCTAACAAGATGTGCGCACTTGTGCCATGTTGCTTGTGGAATGTGGAAGCTGAAGCGCCCGATTGAGTTGGAACACTCATTGCAAATCGTTTAAGTGAAACAAGGGAAAGATAGCCACTTGCAGATTTTATTCACATTAGCGCCTGTCCTTCCGACAGTACCTATTCGCATAGCCCATAAGAACATACGGCAGAAAAACCAGCTGGCTAACTTTCGTTAACCAACCGGTCTGTTTTTACTCAGGCACAGCTTTGATTATTGCTGCAGCACTTCCCACTGCTGGTTGTTGGCGCCGCTGAACGGATATTGAATGACGCTGGCGGCGGGAGCCGTAGAAGCCCCGTTGACATCCAGCGCCTGACTGCTGTTGCGGTTGATTATCCTGAAATAGCCGCCCCCGTTGTCGGCAACCTGCCACTGCTGGTTGTTACCACCGCCGTAAGGATACTGAATGACGGGCGCCGCGGCGGCTGTCGAGCCGTTATTAACGTCCACGGCTTGCCCGCTGTTGCGGTTGATGAGCCGGTAATAGCCCCCGCTGGTGCTCAAAACCTGCCACTGCTGATTCGTGCCGCCGTTCTGCAAATACTGGATTATGCCCGCCCCAGTGGTTGTCGAGCTGCCGTTCACGTCCAGGAGTTGGCCGCTGTTGCGGTTGATGATACGATAGTAGGCCGTAGGGTAAAAGTTGTTGGTGCCGCCCGCACCCACGCCCCAGGCGTACTGCACCCGGCCTAGGCCCGAGGCACTGGTCGTAGTCATGGTTGTTCCGTCGAATTGCTGTAGGCTGTACGAATCTCCAGTGCGCAGGCCGGGCCAATACACGCTGCTGATGCCAGCCTTGCGGCACTGGTTGGTGATGCCCAGGACGTAGGCTTTCTTGACATCGTTGGCAATGGCGCTGTTGTAGTTCACGCCCGTCGTCATGAAGGCCCCGTACTCGGTTAGCACCGCCCGGCTGGCGTAGCTGCCCAGGTTAGCCGCAAAGGCGCTTTCCCAGCCTGCAGCCGTAGTGGCCGGACTACCATAAAAGAAATCGTAGATGTGAATCGAGAGCAGGCAGCCATTGAACCGGCTGTCGGCCCCTATGCCCGTGATGTTCTGCGAGTAGCCGGTGCCACCAAGCAGCACCCGGCCCCGCGGAACGCTGGTGTAGCGGCTCAGCCAGTCGGCGTACAGGTTGCCTAGGTCGGTTTGGTTGTAGCCGTGGGGTTCGTTGAAGACCTCGAAATAGACGTTGGCGTTGCCGCCGTACTTACTGACTACGGTTTGCCACATGCTCCAGAACTGCGCGGCATCATCCACCCGGCCGTCGCGGGAAGAGTTGGCTTCCCAGCAGGCGAGAATTACCTTCATGCCCTTGCTCAAACTCCGGTCGATGGCGCCCTGGTAGGCGTTCCAGCTAGAGCCGAGCACTGTAGCTGGATTGATAGGCAGCCGCACGGTATTGGCGCCGGTGTTGGTTTGAAAGCCGGTGATGATTCTGTCGGTTTTGGCTTGCACGGTGGCGTAGCTATCGGAGGCGGCTAGGCCGGAGAGCACCAGCGCGCCGTCCACGAAGTTGTCGCGGGCGTCGGCCCAGTTGAGGCCCGCAATGCCGGCTGCTCCTACTGCATCACTGGCTACGGTGGCCGCTGGCGCCGCATCCGGGCCTACCAGTTCGTCTTCCTTGGCGCAGCCGCCGAAGGCTACGGCCAATAACAGGGCACTGCCCGAGAGCAGCGAATAATAGTTTTTTTTCATGGGTATTTTGGAATAGTGGGTAATGAGAACGAGACGTAATTTTTAATCGGGATTATTCGCCCGCCGTCAGCAGCGCCAGCTACTAGTGGTGAGTAGCTGGCGCTCTGACAAAGGATCTGTGTTTATCCAGCTAGACGGCGTCCTGCTTTATCTGTCATCCTACTGCCGTCCTGCTTGATCTGGCATCCGCTTGTCGAAGCATCTCGCGTGCTGACGCAGGAGTAGTAATCTAGTGTCATATCAGCACGCGAGATGCTTCGACTGCGGCTGCGCACCCTGGCTTGAGGCGCCACCTGCGGGCGCTAGATCAAGCAGGACGTTCCTTTTCAGCCGGTTTCCGGAATTCTTGTCCTTCCGATGCAAGAGAAATCTGAGTGGCGTCGTTAATAACTTGATTCAGATTCCTCCTGCGTTGGAAGGACAAGGACCCGTGGCATTGGCTTTTAGTACCCGGGGTTCTGCTCCACGTTGCCGCCGGAAAGTTGAATTTGCGGCGTAGGAATCGGGAACAGGTTGTTTTTCTCGGATATCTGGTCTTTCACTTTGCCCTTGTCGTAGGGGTCGGTGCTGGTCAGGTTGTAGGCATTGAAGGCCGTAATGACGGCCACCAGCCGGTGCTGCCGCACCAGGTCGTAGTAGCGGTGACCTTCCATGGCCAGTTCCAGGCGGCGCTCCAGCCAGATGTGGTCGAGCAGGGCCGGGCCGGTGGAGGTGCGGGGCAGCACGGTGCCGGGCTTGAGGCGGTTGGCGCGGGCGCGCACCAAATTCAGCGACGTGCGGGCCTTGCCCTCCTGCCCCAGGCGGTACGAGGCCTCGGCGTGCATGAGCAGCAGGTCGGCGTAGCGCAGCTCGATGCGGTTGAGGGGGGAGTGGTTGCCTTCGTTGGCGGGCCGGTCTTTCAACTGCAAAAACATCTTCCGGCTGATGCGCCCCGATTCATTTTCCGACAGCTTGGTGTCGTACTTCGAGTAGTCGAAGCCGGGCGTTTTCACGTCCACACTGTCGCCCTGCTTGATGATGGTCCACTTCAGGCGGGGGTCATTTTCCCGCACAAAAGCCTGCTCTAAGTTGCTGCTCGGCGTGTTGAAGCCCCAGCCGCCGTCGGCCCGGCTGCGCATCACCACCGTGAGGTAGGTGCCCAGGTTAAAGGTCTGGTTGGCGTTGTAGTTCAGCTCGAAAATAGACTCGTTGCCGTTGGCGTTATTCGCGTTCCACACCCGGCTGAAATCGTCGTTCAGGTTGTACTGCGCGGAGTTGATTACGATTTCGGCGTACTGCTGCGCTTCGGCCCACTTCTCGGTGTAGAGGTAGGCTTTGGCCAGATAGGCGTTGGCGGCCCCTTTGGTGGCCCGGCCCCGGTCGCCGGCTGGTTGTGCGCCTTTCTCGGGCAAGGCAGCGGCGGCCTCTTTCAGGTCAGTGATGATCTGCGCGTAGCACTCTTCCGCGGTATTGCGGCGCAGCGTCAACGACTCGCTCGGCGACACCGGCGCAAGCACCAGCGGCACCCCGCCGTAGCCCTTCACCAACTCGAAGTAGTTGTAGGCCCGGATAAACTTCACTTCGCCCAGCAGCTGCTTCTGCAGCTCCCCATCGATGGGCGCCTTGGCAATGCCTACCAGGGCCGCGTTGCAGTTGCCGATGGCCTGGTAGATGTGGGTGTAGCGGTTGTCGAACCACTCGTTGTTGGGCAGCCAGAAGAAGCGGGCAAAGTCGCCGAACTCGCGCTGGTCGCCGGCAATAGAATTGCCTTTCCAGGCGTCGTCGGAGCCGGCATCGCCGAACATGCGGGTCCGGTCGATTTTCCACCAGTCATCCTGGTCGGTGGTGGAGTAGCAGCCCATAACGGCCGCTTTGCATTCGTCGGCAGTGTTAAAGTAGTTGTCAACGGTTTGCTGACCACGGGGTGGCTCGTTCAGGAAGTCCTTGCAGCTTTGCAGGCCCAGGCCAAGCACCAACGTAAGGAGGAAGCTATATTTTTTCATGATTGCAGCGGCTAAAGGGAATTAGAAGGCGATGTTGGCGCCCACCAGGTAGGTGCGGGAAGTAGGGTAGTTGCCAATGTCGACGCCCCGGTTCAGCGCCGACGGCAGATCGGTGTAGTAGCGACCGTAGCCGATTTCGGGGTCCAGCCCGCTGTAGTTGGTGATGGTGAACAGGTTCTGGGCACTCACGTACAGGCGCAGGCTGCTCATGCGCAGCACCTTCGAGGCCTCCTTGGGCAGCGTGTACCCGAGCTGCAAGTTGCGCATCCGGGCGTAGGAGCCATCTTCAACATAGAAATCCGAAAAGCGCGTCAGATTCTGGTTGTTGTCGTTGGCCACAATGCGCGGCACCGTGTTCGAAGTGCCTTCCCCATGCCAGGCCAGGTCTTCGAGGCCCGATACTTTATTGTAGTTGTAGCTGCCCGAATAAGTCCAGCCTTTGGTTACGTTCACCACGTCGTTGCCCAGGCTGCCGGCCAGCGTCACCTGCAAGTCGAAGTTCTTGTAGCCGGCCGTCAGGTTCACACCGAAGGTCAAATCCGGCGTGGGATTGCCGATATATTGCTGGTCTTTGGCATCCAGCACCCCGTCATTGTTGAGGTCAGCAAAGCGAAAATCACCGGGCTTGGCGTCCGCCTGAACCAGCTTGCCATCGGGGCCGGTGTAGGAGTTGATTTGTTCCTGGGTCTGGAAAATACCCTGGGTTTGGTAGCCATAGAACGCGCCCACGTAGCCGCCTTCTTCGGTTTTGGAAGGCCGCCCGAAGATGGGCGTGTTGCCGGAAAACAAAGCCTGACCGTTCGCCAGCTTGTTGATTTTGCTGACGGCCCGGGTGGCGTTTACGTTGGCGCCGTAGGTGAATTCGCCCGTTGTTTTGGCGTAGCCCACCGAGAAGTCCAGCCCGTTGGTTTTCATGCTACCAATGTTGGTAACCGGGCTGTTGTAGCCGTAGCCGGCGTGCGCCGGAATGGATTGGCTCATGAGCATATCCATGGTGTTGCGGCGAAATACGTCGGCTGTCACCGTGAGCTTGTTTTCCAGGAAAGCCAGATCGGTGCCGAGGTCGTAGTCTTCCACCGTTTCCCATTTCACGTTGGGGTTGGGCACGTTGCTTTGAATGACGCCGAGCTGCTCGGTGCGGGCGTCGCCGGTCACGTAGAAGACGCGGCCTAGCGTGCCGGTGTAGGCGCTGTTGGTGATGCTGCGAATGTTCTGGTTGCCGACTCGGCCCCAGCTGGCCCGTAGCTTAAAGAAGTTAACTGGCGCCAGTCCCTTCATAAAGGTTTCATCCGAAATCAGCCAGCCCGCCGACACCGACGGGAACACGCCCCAGCGGTTGGCCGAAGGAAACACCGATGCCCCATCGCGCCGGATGCTGGCCCCGAGCAGGTAGCGGCCCTTGAAGTCGTAGTTGACCCGGCCAATGAGGGAAGCAATAGTGTTAACGAAGTCGTTGCCAGTTACCCTGAAGTTGGCAGTGGCCGCGTCGGGGTAGCGCAAGTTCGGGTCGTTGCTCGGAATGGCCTGCCCCTCGGCCAGTTCCGTGCGGGTGGAGAAGCGCTCCAACGTCACGCCGGCCAGCGCCGACACGTTATGCTCGCCCAGCGACTTAGTGAAGTTAAGCGTGTTGGTGTTGTTCCAGTTGATTTCAAGGTTGTGCTCCCGCGTCACCGTGTTCACCTGGTTGCGCTCGTTGGCGTCGATGGTGAAAAACGGTGAAAAGGCGTTGCGCTCGTACACGTTGTTGTTGGAGCCGAACCGGGTTTCGAAAATCAAACCTGGCACAAACTCGTAGTTGGCGTACACGTTGCCCACCAGAAAGTACTGGTTGCGCCTGTCGTCGTTGCGCTCCACCACGGCCAGCGGGTTGCCAATGTCGGTCGGCGAGGCGCCGTAGTAGTCGTAGGGGTTGCCCGAGGTACCTGCTACCCGCGCCGGGGTAATGGGGTCGTTGTTGAAAGCATCCCGAAACAGGGCATTGTTGTTTAGGAACTTCTGGTTGGTAACCGAGATGTTGAAGTCCTCACCCACTTTCAGGCGCTTGGCGGCCTGGTACTCGGTTTTCAGTCGTAGCGAAAGCCGGTCGAAGTCGGAGTTCTTGATCAACCCTTGCTCTTTGAAGTAGCTGATGCCGGTCGAGTACACCACCCGGTCGCTGCCGCCTGACAAGCCCACCGAGTAGTTCTGGGTGCTACCCTGGCGCGCTATTTGGTCCCACCAATTGGTGGTCGAGGTCAACGAAGCCGGATCGGGGTACACGGCGGGCCGGTTGGAGTTAGTAGCCGCCAGGTTCATGATGCGGGCGTACTCACTCGAGGAGGCCATTTCAGGAATGTTGGTGGGGTTGGATACGCCATACGTCACGTCGAGCGTGATTTTGGGGTCCCCTTTCGTGCCCGCTTTCGTGGTAATCAGGATGACGCCATTCGCCGCCCGCGAACCGTAGATAGCCGCAGAAGCTGCGTCCTTGAGCACGCTCAAGGACGCAATATCCTTGGGGTTCAAGTAGTTGATGTTAGCCACCGGCAGGCCATCTACCACGTAGAGCGGGCTGTTGCCGTTGATGGTGGAAAGGCCCCGGATCAGGATCTGCGGGCTTGCGCCCGGCTCCGAGCCTGCTCCCACCACCGATACCCCGGCGGCTTTGCCTTGCAGCGCGCTGCCCACGTCGGCCACCGTTAGCTTGGCAATATCTTCGCCCTGCACGGTGGTTACGGCATTGGTTATGCTGCGCTTTTCCTGCGTGCCGTAACCCACCACCACTACTTCGTCCAGCGCTTTGGTGTCGGCGGCCAGTCGGATGTCTACGCTGGTGCGGTTGGAAATTGCTACTTCCTGCTGGCGGTAGCCCACAAACGAGACTTGCAGCACGCCCGTGGCCACATTGGGCACGCTCAGCGAGAAGTTGCCTTGGTTGTCGGTGGCCGTACCCGTGGTCGTGCCTTTCACCAGCACGGTCACGCCGGGCAGCCCCGCCCCCGACTCATCGGTGATTTTTCCGGTGACGGTACTCGTCTGGGCGTAGGCCCCGGTCACGGAAAGGCAAAAGAGAGGTAAGCACGCAGCGTACTTCCTTCTGAATAAAAGGTGTGTCATAAACAAACAGGTGAGAATTTGGATGGGGAAACAAGGAAAACCAGCGGCACTACTTAGTTTGATTTTCCCACCGCTGGCGAGGGAAGGCGGCCCAGAATGGGCGTCGGTACACTTTTCAGAATCTTTTGCTCGGGCTTGAGCAGTTCCAGCACCACTACTTCGTTGGCACCCTTTTTCAGCCACTCCACCGGCACGTACACCGTTTGCTGCGGCCCAATGCCCCAGTAGCGCCCCAGCGAGTGGCCGTTGACCCAGATGCTGCCCTTGCCCCAGGCTTGCATGTCGAGGTAGGTGTCGCCGGTTTGGCTGAGCGTGAAGGTGCCGCGCTTCACCACCGGGCCAGTTGAAGTGGCGGCGGTGGTTTTGCCTTTGAACAGGGAGGCATCAACCCGGTCGAAGGGCAACCCGAACATTTGCCAGTTTTTCACTTCCTGCTTACCAAGCATAACCTTCTCGGTGATGCCTTTGCGGTTTTGCAGCAGGTATTTGCCGAAGTTGATCCGGCCCAGGTTTTCAACCAGAATATCGAGTTGCACCTCGCCTTTGGGCAGCGTTACGCTGAGGCTGTCTTGCTTGAGGCGCCGGTCGAGCACCCCTACCCGCTTGCCATTGACATACACCAAGCCGTAGTCCCGCAAATCTTTAATCTTCAACATCTTGGTGCTGCCACCCGCTACCTTGCTCCGGTACAGCACGAAGCCGTAGGCCTGGTTTAAGTCTTCAAAGGAAAGCGGCGTGGCATTGCTTTTCGGAGCTGGCAGCACGTCGAACAAACTGGCGGTTTCAGTGAGCTGCATGGCGGGCAGCGTAATGGCGGGCTTGGCTGCGGGCACGGCCGGCAGCTTGGTACCCGCCGGCAAGTGCTTCTCGATTACGCTGCGGAAAGCCATGAACTTAGGCGTAGCATTGCCGGCCTCGTTCAGCGGTGCGTCGTAGTCGTAGCTGCTGATTTGGGGCTCATAGGCAACGGAGTCGCTGAAGTTGGCGCCGTTTAGGAAGCCGCGGGTGGTACCGCCGTGAAACATGTACATGTTGATTGATAGGCCAGCAGCCAACACCGTATCGAGGCGGCCGGTGTAGTTTTTGGCGGACACGGTGTGGTGCGGGGCGCCCCACCAGTCAAACCAGGCCGGATACCACTCCGCTATGAAGTAGGGGCCTTTGCCGTTGTGGTTGGTACGCACTATCTGCTTCACTTCGTCGGGCTTATCGAGGCCGTTCACGGCGGGCAGCAGCCCCGGCAAGTGCCCCTGGGCTACCTTAGCGGCGGGGTCGCAGGTGTAAAGCAACCCATCGAAGCCGGCTTCCAGGAACAGCTTGCGGTTCAGGTCGAGGTACTCTTTGTCACTGGCGTAGAAGCCGTACTCGTTTTCCACCTGCACCATCAGCACCGGCCCGCCGTGGTTGATTTGCAGCGGCGCCAGCTGCTTGCCTACTTCCTGAATGTAGGCCCGGTACTCGGCCAGAAACTCGGGCGACCTGCTGCGCACGACCAGACCTTTCTCGTTTTGCAGCCAGTATGGGTAGCCCCCGAATTCCCACTCGGCGCACACGTAGGGGCTTGGGCGCAGCACCACCCACAGGCCTTCTTCCTGGGCCATCTTCACGAAGGCGGCAATGTCGTTGTTGCCGGTGAAATCGAACTTGCCTTTCTGGGGCTCGTGCAGGTTCCAGAACACGTAGGTACCAATGGTATTGAGGCCCATGGCCCGGGCCATTTTCATGCGGTGCCGCCACGCCTCGCGCGGTACGCGGGGGTAGTGCATCTCGCCGGAAATCATCTGGAACGGCTTGCCATCGAGCAGGAAATTTTCGTCGCCTAGCGCAAAGGTGTGCTTAGCCTGCTGAGCGACGGCGGGCGGCAGCGTGACAGTCAGGACGAACAGCAGTAATAGGTGGAGTACTCTTCTCATAAAGGGTGGTAGGTTTTGTAAAGAGGCGGATCAGGAAGCTCCACGGCAGCTTCAATCGATTGCACAACTCCGATAGTAGTACAGGCCCGCGGCCCGCGTCGGAGGTAGCTATAGCTATTGCCAGAGTTGGTGGAAGGTGCTGCGCTTCCTTATTAGCAGGAGAGTGGCAGCAAGACCAGCGAGCAGTTCATCAACTTATCTGCAGGCTGGTACCAGGAAGTTTCAATACTTTGATTTGATAAAGCTACCGGGTCGAAATGGGTTGAAACAGGGGAATTTTAGTAAAAAAACGGGGGTAAATTGGTCTGAACCCAGTAGCGACGAGGTTATCCGGACTTGTTTCGCAAGAAGACCTGGGGCATACAAGTCAGAGAAAAGGGATAAATTGGTCTGGGTCGGAAAAGGAGCTAGAGGAAGGAGGAGCCAGGCAGTATGAAATCTGCTTTGATGCCGCAAGACATTCGCGGCCAATCGGGGCTCACTTCACGCCGCTGTCCAACCTCTGCCTTACCCAAGTTCAATTCCTGCCCAAGCTGTTCTTTTGTTTTCAAGCCTGTTGCAAGGCTCAGTACATATGAAGTGGTTACTTACCCAAGCTCTGTGCCTCTTCCTGCTGGGAATGGCATGCCCTACCAGCTTGGCCCAAAATGCCCCCAGTGAATTTCGCTTCGAACACCTGACCGTAAACGACGGCCTGTCGCACAGCGACGCCATGGCCGTTACGCAGGACCGCCTGGGCTTCCTCTGGATTGGCACCAACCGGGGCGTCAATCGGTACGACGGCTACGAGTTGAAAAAGTACATCCTGCCGGTCAACCCCCTGAACGGCCTGTCCGGCAACCGGGTCCGGGCCTTGCACGTGGGCCGCGACGGGCGCCTGTGGGTGGGGGCCGAAAGCAGCGGCCTCAGTTTGTACGACGCCGACCGCGACCGTTTTATTGATATCAACGAGCACCAAGTCCCGGCGGCGCTCCACAGCCTGGCCCGCCGGCTGGCCCAAGCCGATGTGGCAGTTATCACCTCCGACCCGCAGGGGCGCTTGTGGGTGGGTACCCAGCGCCAAGGGGTGTTTGTGCTGGACTTCGACGCGCAAGGGCGACTGCGCAACCTGCAACAGGTTCCGCTGGCCGAAGACAACCGCAACGACTACCAGGTAATGAGCGTGGTAGCGGCGCCGGAAGGCCAAATCTGGCTGGGCACCCTCGGCGCGGGGCTCCGGATAGTGGAGGCTGGCACCGCACTCCCAAAACCACTGGTTGCCCGCAAAGCTCCCCTGGCGTTGGCTACCGTGCGCAGCATACACCTCGACCGCCGCGGCGACCTTTGGCTGGGCACCAACCGGCAGGTATTTTGGGTGTCGCGCCAGGATCGGCTGCGCGTTCAAAACCTGGACGCTCATCCCCTACCCCAGGCCTGCCGCGACATTCACGATGTTCGCTTGGACACGTTTGGGCGCTTGTGGGTAGGCACCGATTACGGCTTATATCTCTGGCAGGCTGGCACCGTTACGGGCAGCACCCCACCCGTGCAGCTCACCAAACCCACCCTGTTTCTGCCCGTGGGCGGCGACCCGTTCAGCTTGCAGTCCGAGCGGGTGCACCAGCTCTTCGAGGATCAGGATCAGGTGCTGTGGCTGGCGGCTTCGGCCGGGGGCCTGAACAAGGTGGACCTGCGCCAAAAGCCGTTCGGGCAGTTGCAGCACCAACTAACGACCAAGCCCACCCTGCCCAACAACTACGTGAACACCATTTACAAAGAGGAAGCGAAAAACCTGCTTTGGATTGGCACGCGTAACGGCTTTTCCTGCTACGACTTAGCGCGCAAAACCTACCGCAATTACCTGAGCTGGCAACAATCGAGCGACTCGACCGGTGTGGATGTATCGGCGGTGGTGCAGGCGTCGGATGGCACCTTGTGGCTCGGCACCCGCACCCACGGCCTCTACACGCTCAAACGTGAAAACGGCCGCGAGAAGATTACGCCCTTCGCGGCCCTGTCGAACCAGCCAGACCAAGTAACTACCAGCGTAGAAACCATCGTGGAGGACCGTTTCGGGACCATGTGGGTAGGCACCTTCAACGCGGGCCTGGCCCGCTTCAGCCGCTCCGGCAAGCACCTGAAAACCTACAGCGTAGGTACGGGATTACCTACCGACCATTTCACCTACCTGCTCTACGACCCCAAGCAAGACTTGTTGTGGGCTAGCACCCGCGATGCAGGCCTGCTGAAGCTGCGCGTAACCGCCGATTCGCTGGTATTACTCAAGCAGTTCAGCCACGACGAGCGCAACGCTAATAGTCTGAGCGTTAACTATGTGTGGCCCTTGCTGCAAGACCGCCAGGGCACGCTATGGATCGGTACCATTGGCGGAGGCCTCCACCAGTTGAGCACCGACGCGCAGGGCCGCGAGCATATTCAGCGCTGCAGTCAGTGGCTGCCCGAGAGCGACGTGGAGAGTTTGCTGACCGACGAAGACGGCCACCTCTGGATTGGGGCTACGGGCTTGTACTGCGTCACGCCCAGCACCCACCGCTACCTGCGCTACGATGTGGCCGATGGTCTGCAAAGCAATGCTTTCAAGATTGGGGCCGCCTGCCGGGCGCAGGATGGCACGTTGTATTTCGGCGGCATCAACGGCATCAGCTACTTCCAGCCGCGCACCATCCGGGCCAACCCGTATCCGCCCGTGGTGCGCATCACTGGCTTCCGGGTGGCCAACAAAACCGTGGCCGTCGGTGATACCATCAACGGGCGCGTATTGCTGACCAAGGCGTTTGCTCATCCGCAAACGATTGCCATTCGAGCCGACGAAAACGACTTTTCGGTGGAGTTTGTCGGGCTAAACTACGCCACGCCCAAAAAGCACCAATATGCCTACCAGTTAGTGGGTTACAACGCCGATTGGGTTGCCGCCGCTCCCGGACAGCGTACCGCCAGCTTCGCCAACCTGCCGCCTGGCGACTACACGTTTCGAGTGAAGGCCAGCAACGGCGACGGGCTCTGGTCGACCAAGCTGGCCACCCTGCAACTGACTGTGCTGCCGCCCTGGTGGAAAACCTGGTGGGCGTACCTGCTGTATGGCTTGGCTTTCATGGGCGCCCTGCTGGTTTACCGCCGCGTGACCATGGCGCAGCAAAGCCTGGAGAATAAGCTTGCGTTAGAGAAATTCCGGGTGGAGAAGGAGAAGGAACTTACGGATTTGAAGCTGAGCTTCTTCACCAACGTTTCGCACGAGCTGCGCACGCCACTTACCTTGATTTTGGGGCCCATGGAAGAGCTGCTTTCGGCCGCCAACCGCTTCACGGGCTTCAAAGACAACATCGTGCTCATGCACAAGCAAACCCGGAAGCTGCTGGAGCTGGTGAATCAGCTCCTCGACTTCCGTAAGGTAGAAGCCGGCAAGGTGCCACTGCGGGCCACCCGCGCCGATATGGTGGGCTTTCTAACCGAAATCTTTCTGATTTTCAAGCTGAAAGCCGAAGAGCGGCAACTCTCCTACTCGCTGCTGCTGCCGCCCGAGCCCATAGAGCTTTACTTCGATGCCGGTAAGCTGGAAATCGTGCTTACTAACCTGCTGGCCAATGCCTTCAAGTACACCAAGGAAGATGGCAGCATCACGGTCACGGCCGCGGTAATAGGGCAGCCGAGCGGCAACGCCGTCTTCGGGCCGAATGGCTTGATGGACAACTACCTGGAAATAAAAGTTATCGACCAGGGCATTGGGATGCCACCCAACGAATTGGCCAATATTTTCGACGCGTACTACCAGGCTTCTCAAACGGAAACCCTGCGCATGATGGGCACGGGCATCGGTTTGTCGTTGGTGAAGCAGTTTGTGGAGCGCCACGCCGGCGAAATCACGGTGACCAGCCAGGTGAATCAGGGGGCAACATTTACGGTCCGTCTGCCCTTCGGCCATGAACATCTAACGCCCAACGACTTCGGGCCCGAGGTGCCTGCCGATGAACAGCACCTCTCTGCCCCCGCCGCGGCCACTGCCCTGGGTACTGATCAACTGGTTGATTTAACAGAGCAAGCTTTTGCCAGTCCGCCGCGTTTGCTTATCGTCGAGGACAACACCGATTTGCGGCAGTACCTAGAGCAGTTGTTTGACTCGGAGTTCGAGGTGACCGTGGCCGCCGACGGCGTGGAGGGTTGGGAAAAGGCGCAAGCCCTACTGCCCGATTTGGTGTTGAGCGACATCATGATGCCCCAGAGCGACGGATTGGAACTCTGCCAAAGAATCAAGCAACACCCTAAGACGCTGCACATTCCGGTGCTGTTGCTTACTGCCCGCACGGCGGCCGTGCACGAGCTGGAGGGCATGGAAAACGGTGCCGACGACTACATCAGCAAGCCTTTCAACCCCAAGATTCTCCACGCCAAAGTCTCGGCCGTGCTGCGCAACCGCGCCAAGCTGCGGGAGTTCTACGAGCGCCAGATCTTACTGGAGCCTACCAAGGTGGTCATCCCGGAAGTTGACAAGCTTTTCCTTGAACAAGCCATGAAAGCGGTGGAAGACAACCTCGCCGACCCAGAATTCAACGTGCAGGTGTTGCTTCGGGAAATGGGCATGAGCCAGTCGTTTCTCTACCGCCGCGTGAAAAGCATTACCGGCCAGTCGGTGGTGGAATTTATTCGCGACGTGCGCTTGAAGCGGGCCGCGCAGCTGCTGGCCGGCACGCAGCTGCGAATTTCCGACGTGGCCTACCAAGTGGGCATCCAGGATTTAAAGCACTTCCGCACTATGTTTCAGAAGTTGTACGGCATGTCGCCCTCCGAATACGCCAAGCAGCACCGCGGAGGCGAGCAGGTCGGGTTAGTGGTACACTAATCGGCTGGCTTACACTTGGCACCAACAAGCAAAAAGGCCCACCCGGTTACCGGGTGGGCCTTTTTTGGTTTCAGGCGCAAAGCTTACTGACCTAGCTTGGCTTTCAGGTTTTGGTCAAGCGCTTCCAGGAACTCCTCGGTGTAGAGATAATCCCGGCCGTGCTCCACCTTGTTGCCGTGGATACAAACGGCCAGGTCTTTGGTCATCTTGCCGCTTTCCACGGTTTCGACGCACACCTGCTCCAGGGCGGTGCAGAAGTCGATGAGTTCCTGGTTGTTGTCGAGCTTGCCGCGGAACTCCAGGCCCCGGGTCCAGGCGAAGATGGACGCAATAGGGTTGGTAGACGTTGGCTTACCTTTCTGGTGGTCACGGTAGTGGCGGGTTACGGTGCCGTGGGCGGCTTCGGCTTCCATCACGGTGCCGTCGGGGGTAACCAGCGTGGAGGTCATCAAGCCGAGCGAGCCGAAGCCTTGGGCCACCGTGTCGCTTTGCACGTCGCCGTCGTAGTTTTTGCAGGCCCACACGAAGTTGCCGTTCCACTTCAGGGCCGAGGCCACCATGTCGTCGATCAGGCGGTGCTCGTAGGTGATGCCGGCAGCGCTGAATTTCTCGGCGTAATCCTGCTCATAAATCTCCTGGAAGATGTCCTTGAAGCGGCCGTCGTACTTTTTCAGGATGGTGTTCTTGGTCGATAAATACAGCGGCCAGTTTTTCATCAGGGCCTGATTGAAGCAGGCGTGGGCGAAGCCCCGGATGGATTCGTCGGTGTTGTACATGGCTAGGGCCACCCCGTCGCTTTTAAAGTTGAACACTTCAAACGACTGCGTTTCGCCCCCGTCTTCGGGGGTGAAGGTGATGGTGAGCTTGCCTTTGCCTTTGGTCAGAAAATCGGTGGCGCGGTACTGGTCGCCGAAGGCGTGGCGGCCGATGCAGATGGGAGCAGTCCAGTTCGGTACCAAGCGGGGCACGTTGCTCATCACAATGGGCTCGCGGAAAACCGTGCCGTCGAGGATGTTGCGGATGGTGCCGTTGGGCGACTTCCACATCTGCTTGAGGCTGAACTCCTTTACCCGTTCCTCGTCGGGGGTGATGGTGGCGCACTTGATACCGACGCCGTACTGCTTGATGGCGTTGGCGGCATCAACGGTAACTTGGTCGTTGGTTTCGTCCCGGTATTCGATTCCCAGATCGTAGTATTTGATATCCAGTTCCAGATACGGAAGGATCAGCTTGTCTTTGATGAACTTCCAGATGATGCGCGTCATTTCGTCGCCATCAAGCTCTACTACGGGGTTCGCTACGTTGATTTTGGCCATTATCTGTGGTTGGGTTTGGTAGGTTGTTGCGGTGACACTAGGCTTTGTGATACAGGTTTGCGTGCTTGCCACCTAGCCGACAGGAGCACGCATCAGGCTTTTTGCCCGCGCCAAAGTATGGAATAATATGCGTTATTGCTGGCACCCCAAGGCACGTATTCCGGCGCCTGGTTGGTAGTCAGGAGCTTCCGACAAGTCTACTTTACAGACTACTACGGCGTAGGAGCCATTTCAACGCAGATCAGCGCATTTGCGTTAGAGGCTAACGCATCAACAACCTGTTCGCTTTCAAGAAAGCCCTGATGCACTTACCTGCCGCCCTGTCTGGCTTCCCCGCAACTGATTTTCCCATGCACATCAGCCTAGCTGAAACCGACGAAGACCTGCGCGACATTCTGGCCTTGCAAAAACAGAACCTCGTTGGCCGGTTGCCAGCCGATGTGCAGGCGCGCGAAGGATTTGTTACGTTGCAGTACACGCTGGCCGAGTTGCAGCAGCTCCACGCCGTAGCACCTAGTATCATAGCCCGAGCAGACGGCCGCCTGGTAGGCTACGCGCTGGTGGCAGTGCCAGCGGTCCGCGGCTACGTGCCACCCCTCGACGACCTGTTTGCCATGGCCGAGACGTTGCCCTACCGTGGTAGCCTGTTGGCCGATTATCCTTACTACCTCATGGGGCAGATATGCATCGCCGAAGGCTACCGGGGCTTGGGCTTGTTCGACCAGCTTTATCAGGCCCACCGCACCCTCTATAGCCCGCACTATCAAGTGCTGGTGACGGACATTTCGGCCCGTAACGCCCGCTCCCTCCGCGCCCACAAACGGGTAGGGTTCCAGGAGCTGCACCGCTTCCTGGACCCGACGTCGCAGCAGGATTGGGTGGTAGTAGCGTGGGACTGGCAACCGATCAGCCAAGCCGGGTAGCCCGCCGCTTTTTATCACCGCCTCACCTATCCAGCCACGCTTTGAAGGCGGCTACTTTTTCGCGGCTGACCAGCACGGTTTCGCCTTCGGGGGCGGCGGGCTTGAGCACGGTTTGGAGGCGGGAATTGGTGTAGTGGATGATGTCGTGGATGGAATCGGCGTGGGCCAGGTAGGCGCGGTTGAGGCGGAAGAATTCGGTAGGATCAAGCATCTGCTCTAGCTGCTCCAGGGTGTAGTCGACCACAAAGCGGCGGCCTTCGCGGGTATGTAGCAGCGTGACTTTTTCCAAGCTGGCGAAGTAGGCAATCTGCTCCACCGGAACAGCCTTCAGGTGCTCCCCCACCCGCACCACAAAGCGCGACTTATACTCCTTAGCGGGCTGCGCCTGCTGGAGCACGCGCGCCAGCAAGGCCGCATCGAAAGTTGGAGTAGCCGCTTCGCGCAGCTGCCGCAGCTTGGTTAGGGCCGCCGTTAACTCGTCGGGGTCAATGGGCTTGAGCAAGTAATCGACGCTGTTCACTTTAAACGCGCGCAGGGCATACTTGTCGTAGGCCGTAGTGAAGATAACCGGGCTGCGGATTTCCAGCCGCTCAAATAGCTCGAAGCTCAATCCATCGGCCAGGTGAATGTCCAGAAACAGCACGTCCGGCGCCGGGTGTAGCGCCTGAAGCAGCGCCTCGGCCTCCGCCACCGATTCGGCGGTGCCTACTACTTCCAAGGGCGGCTGCTGCTTTTCGAGCAGCCCGGCCAGGCGGTTGGCGGCCAGCGGTTCGTCTTCAATAATCAGGGCGCGTAACAGTGGAGTAGATGGAAAGGCCATAGGCGAAGGTAGGGAGCAGGGCTGGTGTTGCCGGCCCTGAATGTAAAGCGAAGTTTCACTTCGCGAGGCGCCGGAATATGGTCGGCTGCACATTACCCCGACGGCGCTTACGCGAGGCTCAAGTTGTTCTGGCGGTACTTACGCGAGTCGCGAAGTGAAACTTCGCGTTACATTCTCCGGCTTATTCCAGCTCCAGTACCGGCAGCGTGACGATAAACTCGGTTTCTGTTTTCTCCACGGTCATCGGCTGTGAAGTCAGGAAGGCATAGCGGGCGGCGAGGTTGCGCAACCCCAAGCCGGTTGACTCGCCGTCGGGCACGCGGCGGTAGCGCAAGGCGTTGCGCACCACCAGCTGCCGCGTGGCCGCATCGAGCGTGATGCTGATGTGCAGGGGCTGCTTTTGGCTGGTGGCATTGTGCTTGAGCGCATTTTCGAGGAGGAGCTGCACGGCCAGCGGCGGTACCAGCAGCTGCTCCAGGTCGGCGGCGGGCGGCAGGCTAATTTCCACTTGCAGGCCTTCGCCAAGGCGGGTGCGCTGCAAAAACACATAGGCTTCCACGAAGCGCATTTCCTCTGCTAGCGTTACCACTTCCTGCTCCTGGCTGTCGAGCACGTAGCGATACACGGTGGCCAGCTGGCGCACGAAGCGCGTGGCGCGGGCCGGGTCGTTCTCTTCAATCAAGGAAGTCAGCGCGTTCAGCGAGTTAAACAGAAAGTGCGGGTCTACCTGCCGGCGCAACGAATCGAGACGGGCCACGGCGTTTTCCTTTTCTACCCGCTCGGCCCGGATGGCGGCCTCGCGCCACTGCAGCAGAAACGAGCGGCTGTGCAGAAACATGGAAATGATGAGCGTAATTATCAGGGGCACCAGGTAGTCGCCCCACGTCCCCGAATCGAGCAGCACCCGCCACGACTGATGCCAGTACAGCACCATAAACGAAGCCTGCACCCCCACAATCACCACCAACGAGCCGCCCAACAACATAAGCAGCGTCACCAGCAGCCGCCGCAACGGCTGGTCGGTCCAGGGCATTCGGGCATTCAGCCAGTTCACCATGTAGCCATTGATCAGCCACAGGCCCACCGTGTACGTGATGGTGTAGGCGAAGGTCACAGGCCAGATTTTCCAGCCGTTCAGCGTACTCAGCCCCACACTAATCCCTAAGCTCACCAGCAGTAGAGTCCGCACAGTTTTGCCTATAGTACGCCAGGAGCGGTTGTCGGGCAGGTAGCCAGGCGTGAAGTCAGACATAGCGGAAGCGGCAGAGGTTTGCATCAAGTATAGGGGGAATTGATGGTTGATTGGCTGATTTGTTGGAGTTTGTCACTTCCCTCTTTCGGAGTTGCACCCTTCCCTCTTTCGGAGTTGCACTCCGAAAGTCACCCGCCGCGGAGTTGCTCTCTGCCCGTCCACGACGTTCTTGGCGGTTTGTTCTGGCGGGCGGAGTGCAACTCTGCAACGGGTGGCTTTCGGAGTGCAACTCCGAAAGAGCAGTGAGAGCGGTGACCGGCACAACGATTCGAGCGAGATGCTTCGACTACGGCTCCGCACCCTGGCTTGATGCGCCACATGCTCTGCATGACCGTTCTTTTCCCTTCCCTCATTCCTTCAGTTACTCAGCTACTCATTTGCTGGCGGTGGCTTCGTACTGTTTCAGGATGCCCGCCAATTGGCCTTTGCCCCAGGTGGGGGCGATACTGGAAGCGGGCTGGAAAGTGTCGAAGCAGGCTTTGGCTTTGTCGTAGTAGGGTTTGGCAGCTTCAGGCCCGCCCCCAAACATTTTAGGCCGGAAATTGAGGTCGTTGCCGCGTACCAGGTACACGCGCGGGTTGCCGGGGTTCAGCTTTTCGGCTTGCGCAAGGCTCTCCCCCACCTTGGTTGTGTACTGCATGGCCCGCGTCATCGGCGACACCATAATGCGGCCCTGGTAGAGGTAAGCCTGCATCACGGCCAGCTCGGAAGCATCGGCGGCGGGTTGCTTGCGGGCCTGATCCAGCGCGGCTTGGGCCTGGTCGAAGTACTTGTCCTGCCCCTCACCGTCTTTGGCAAAGAAGCCCAACCGTACGTAGCCGTAGGCCTGGTAGTAGCGGGGCAGCCAGTCGGCGGGCATCACAGCCGCGGCCCGCTCGAACTTGCTGATGGCCTGCTGAGTAGCGGCCGGGTCGTTGGTAGTCAGCAGCTCCTGGATGGTAGCGGCCATCATGTTGATGTAGGGGCTGGCGGCAGAGGCAGCCGGGGCTGGAGCGGCGAGGGTTGGCTGCTGAGCCAGGGCGGCGAAGGAAGCGGCAACGAGGGCGAGGGTGAACAGGGGCTTTTTCATGACGTGGAAAATGGTTTGTGGTGGTTGAGTGATTAAAGGTGCGCGGCCGGCGGCGGCCTTGAAATTTGCTGTTACCGAAGCGTCGGATTAGGCGGATGAAGCGTAGGCTCTGTTAGCTGACCTGAACTGCCGCGTAGCGGCTAAAGGTTTGTAGCCCTGAGTTGGTCGAGTGCGGTAGCGCCGCGTAGCGGTGCCAGAGGCGCCTGTACTTCTGGCACCGCTACGCGGCGCAGGCTCCAATTCATCCGTTTTACTACAAACCTTCCGCCGCTACGCGGCAGCTTAGGTTAATTAATGGCTGGCCAGCAGCCAGCAGAGGCTACTCCGGCCGCTCGTTCACGTTGCCGGGGGTTTTCTTGTTTATCGAGATAAATACGCCCACGAACAGCATGCGGGGCGCGGTAGGCGTCACGGCTACGCGGTTGAACTGGCCACTGGCGTCGGGGGTGCTGGCGTAGCGGTAGCCGTAGATGTTCTGGCGGCCGAGCAGGTTGGAGGCCGAGACGTGGATGATGGTGAACTGACCGAACAGGCGCGTGAGGTGGCTGGCGTTCAAGCTCAGGTCCTGATAAGTAGGCAGCACGCCCTGGTTGTAGCCTTGCTGGTTGAGGTCATAGTAGCGCCGGGGGCTGCCGTAGGAAGCGGTGGCGCCGAAAAGCGTATTCAGCTTGGGCACCCAATACTTGCCTACCACCGACACATTGTGCCGGGCGGCGAAGGTGGGCACGGCCGAAACCGGGTCGGTGCGGTACTGGCGGCGGGTGTCGAGGAAGCCGTAGCTCACCCAATACTCCAAGTTCTTCACGGTTTTACGGTCGCGCCAGAGCACATCAAGGCCGCGGGCGTAGCCGGAGCCGCCGTTGTTGTAGGTGGCGGGGTTGTAGGGGTCGTGGCCGTTGTAGCGGGTGAGGTGGTCGTAGGTTTTGTAGTAGCCTTCGGCCTGCAGCAGCTTGCCGTCGTGGTTGTATTGGTAGGTGAGCACCGAGTGCGTGGCTAACTCGAAGCGCAGGTTCGGCTGCACCAACAGCAGGCTGTTGTCGGGCGTTTGATAGAACCGTCCGTAGGCGCCGGATACCGAACTGTTTTCAGTGGTCTGATAGGCCAGCGCTACGCGGGGGGCGGCATTGGCGCGGCCGAGCAGCGCCGAGTACTCCACCCGCGCACCGGCCCGGCCCGCCAGCCGGTCGCTCAACTGGAAATCCGATTCTACGAAGCCGGCCGCGCGCTTTTCAGTGAAGCTGGTTTCGTAGCGAGTACTGGCCTCGGTGAAGTTGGGCTGATACTGCTGCGTCACTTGCTGGCCCACGCCTTCTACGCCGAGCTTGAGGTTCCAGCGGGCACCCGCCGAATCGTTGGTGAGCACTACGCGGCCTACCAGGGCTTGCTCCAAGGTGCGCAGCCGCAGCGTATCGGGCTGTACGTCTTTGTTGTCACGCGAGAGAGCTACGCCAGTTTGCAAGCTCCAGCCGCGGCGCAGGGGGCTGCGGAAAGTGGTGTTGAGGTAGCCGTTGCCGGTTGCAAGCGCTACAGTTTGCTGGCCGGTGGGCTCGGGGCTAGGCTGCCGGATAGTGAGGCGCTGCGTGCTCCAGGTACCGTATACTTTAAGCATACCGGCCTGCCCGGTGCGGTGGCTCAGCTTGATCGAGCTGCTGCCCGAGCGGGGCGCCCGCACCCACTCTACGTTCTGCGGCATCAGGCCGGTGTAAGGCGTTAGGTTGGTATAGTCGGCCGACACGTCCAGCGAGGTTTGCTCCCAGCGCTTCGTCCGCGAAGCACCCACAAACAAGTTGGATAACGATAAACCCGTTTGCGTTTCCGGCGACAGGTCCGTGGAATTCAGGAGCAGTATGCCCGACAAAGCCTGACCGTACAGGGCCGAGTAGCCGCCCGTGCTGAACACCGTGCCCCGAAACAGCGTGGGCGAAAACCGGCCTCGTGCCGGCACGGCGGGCACCGACCCGTTGTAGAAGTTCAACACGGGCAAGCCATCCATGTACACTTTGGTTTCGTTGGCCGCCCCGCCGCGCACAAACAGCATGCCTTCCTCCCCTACTTTAGTGGTACCAGGCAGCGTGTTCAGCGCCCCCGCCACGTCGGCCAGCGCGCCGGCCGTGGTTTGCACGTCGCGGGTGTTGAGGGCGGCGGAGCGCTTCTCGTCGCTAGCCTCAAAGGCGCCGGCCGTCACCACCACCGACCCGAGGGCATGGGGCGTGCCTTTCATTTTTAGGGCCAGCTTCACCGGCTGCCCGCTCAGCGTAAGCGGCAGCTCCTGCGCCTGATAGCCCAGCAAGCTCAGCACCAGCGTAGCACCACCACCTTGCTGCGTCTCGAACCGAAACGCGCCGAGCGTATCGGTGCTGATGCCGTCGAAGGTGCCGCGCAGGAACACGTTCACGCCCGGTAGTGCCTGCCCCGCCGCGTCGCGGACGGTGCCGCTGAGGATGGTAGTAGATTGGGCCCGCAGCCCCGAGGTGGAGGCCAGCAGCAATAAGAAGAGTAGCAGACGTTTCATGGCGGTAGCAGCAAAGTGATGCCCAAAAGTGGGCGGCTGCCGCAGCCAATAAAATTTGCTGTTACCGAAGCGTCGGATTAGGCGGATGAAACGTCATGCAGCACGAAGCTCCCGCTTCGCACATCGTTGCTGACACTGGCGCGGTGCGCACTGGCGCGAGCTTGCAGCGCATGCTGACCTTGGGTAGAGGCTCCGCCCCCACTGCCGCGCAGCGGCAAGCCGGAGCCGCGCCACTGTAGACCTATAGTTCGGATGGAAGAGGCACAGCCTCCTGGTTTGGCTGGTCAAGAGCTGGAAGCTCGCGCCAGGATAGGAGAGCCCGGAGTACCCGATTCATGAAACTGCTCTAGCTGGCATTTTTTGTTTGCTTGGATTTGGCAATCATAAAAATTCCAGCCGAACCAAGCAGAGTCAGGAGAATACCAGTGAGTAAATTAAAACCTTGGGATTGCCTATAGATAACTACCCCATGTAAGTTTATTCCTCTCACCCCCGTATTTATTTTATTAGTAGTCGACACAGTGGGATCGACAAGAAACGTGTAGACACTATTCGCGTGAATATGGTTCAACAATGGGTTGGCTGACAACTGGCGCTTTGTTCCTAAATAGATACCAAATCTATCCTAATAGCCATCAACCCTAAATGTCATTCTATAATTAGGTCCACATTCCGAAACAACCTCAACTTGCTTTGCCAGAATCTTTAAATCTATTTTAATCGAACTACTTCGGCTTAGAATAACTCTATACAATGACAGCAACTCTATAGCAAGAATTGAAATCAAAAAAGCATAACCGATAATCCTTTTCATAGCTAAGTGTGGCTTTAAATATTGCACAAGGATGAATTATTTATAAAATTACGATAATTAAAAAAACACCACGTTAACTTCTATTCCTAATTTTAAACATACCATTTTATCCGCGTCTTTTCTCGCCCTATATAAACTTGCTATAGTTGTTTGTCCAATAGTGTTTAATATAACCCCGCTTATTGTCTTTATATGCTTTGATTGTGATTAAAGGCAACGTTTTGATTAAAAGTTTCTTTTCGTCTCTGACCCTGAAAATGGAAATATCATCTTTGATACCACAACCATCACCTTTGATATTTCCAAGTTTGAAAATCTTATAATCTTTAACATAGAATAAATCACTACCCCACGTCATGTCAGCGCATCCTGATGGATAATATGAATAATAATATACAGTTCCTTTGACTGGTTTTGCTGAAGGAACTTCGCTGAAGCCCGTAAGTTCTTTGAAATTTCCTTTTGAGGGAACAAATAAATAAAGGGTATAGCGGTCTGGCATATTACCGCTCCACTCCAGGTAAATATCCTTGTAGCCGTCCAGATTAAAATCCTTAAACGTAAAACCAAAGAAGTCGGCTTGAGGCAAACTTAGAACAGTATCTCGTTTTTGAGTGATTAAACAAAAGCCTGACTTATCTAATTGTCCAGTGTAACGCCTGCCCTTTATTATAGCAGTCTGCGTCTGCTGTGCTTTCAGTCCAACAGGGAAAGCAATAATTACAATAAAAGCTATATAGAATAAGCAACTCATAAAATTGCAGCTGACGTTAGAATGTTTATAAAGTTGTGGCATTTCAAAAATGGTAGTTTCAATTAACCAAAAAAACAAAATAGTAATTTAAATTGAATAATTGACATCTATTCACAACTTTATAAACACATTATTAGCTGGCAATTTTATTATCGCTTGAAAATCCAATTTATGCGAGAATTAATCTCTGGATAGTTATCTGTACAGGAACTCCCTTCGCAAAAACCTAACATCCACCCAGACGATAATTTATAATAATAACCCCAGCCAGGTTCTTTGGTTAATTCAGTTTGGATGTCTTTTGGCAATTCTGAAAACCTTATTCCAACTTTAAAACCTTCAGGTGTTTGAAACTTCTTATCCCGCGTGGCCAAGTAAATCGTGTTATTGCCTCTTGTAACTAAATCAAAATCACACCCATTAACTTTGATTATCGTACAAGATGAAACTTGTCCGCTTGATACTATAGTCATTTTATCAAATGAAATATTCGGTATTGTATCAAGCTTTGAATTGCTATTATCTATTTTCTTTATCTCCGGCCGATGTGTAATTCCCGGATATTTTACACTTACTAACTTTTGATTTAAACTACCTGTTAATTGATGAACTTTATCTTGTCCAATATCATGGCAAGAGCAAATTACAAATACCAATACAACTAATAAAACAGATGATTTCATAAAATGTCAGCTAACATTTGGATTGCCGCTACTAAGTGCACTGCAAGTAGCGTCAATCTGTCCATAGTACGCTACTGAGTAGCGTAATCTGTACCAAAATAAGTGGGATTACGCTACCAATAGATCTGAAGACTGAAGCGGAACAGCGGGTCGACCTCTCCAAACCAGCCGCTGCCGGACCAAAAGCCCCCGAAGCACCACCAGACGACCTCAACGCCTTGCTGCTGGTTTGCATTATGGTGCGGCTCCCTATCTTGTGCTAGCCTACTTCTAACCCCGTAACGCCATGCACATTACCTCCCTCAATATTGGCCTGCCGCAAGAATATGAATGGCACGGCCGGCAGGTGCGCACGAGCATCTTCAAGCAGCCCGTGGCCGGCCCCGTACTGGTGTATGCCGAACACCTGGCTGGCGACGGGCAGGCCGACTTGCGGGTGCACGGTGGGCCAAACAAAGCGGTGTACGCCTATCCGCAAGAGCACTACGCCTACTGGAAGGACTACCTGCCCGCGGCCAGGCTGGTGCCGGGAGCGTTTGGCGAAAACCTGACGACGGTTGGTCTGCTGGAGAGTGAGGTGTGTATCGGCAGCTTATACCAGATAGGCACGGCCGTTCTGATGGCGTTTCAGCCCCGCCAGCCCTGCTTTAAGCTCGGTATTCGTTTGCAGGACGACGGCATGGTTCGGCAGTTCGAGTTGGCGCGGCGCAGCGGCATCTACTTCCGGGTAGAGCAGGAAGGAATCGTGCAGGTGGGCGACGCTATTAGCTTGCTGCAGGCTTCGCCCTACGCCGTTACCATTCAGGACATAGTGGATAACAATGCCTCCGGCCCCAAAGACCTTGATAAGATTCAGGAGATTCTAGCCATGCCGTACCTGTCGGCGTCGTGGCGGGAGCGGTTCACGCGTATGGTGGCGGAAGGCTCGAATTGAGGGAGATACGAGGCCCAAAGGGCAGGCTTTGAATTGCTTGAAACAACCGTCGGCTTCGGCTACATCTTCACGTCTATGTCCAGCCCATTTGCTCCTCTATTTGCGCACATAGCCCGGTACGTGCCCCTGAGTGCTGCCGAAGCCGACACGCTGCAAACGTATCTGACGCGGCAAACCATTGCCCGCAAAGAGCATCTGCTCACGGAGGGGCAAATTTGCCCGGCCAACTACTTTGTGCTGCGCGGCTGCCTGCGCACCTACCTCGCCACCGAGAAAGGCAACGAGCAAACCATTCAGTTCGGCATCGAGGACTGGTGGCTAACCGATTACGCCAGCCTCGACACGCAGACGCCTTCGCAATTCTATATTCAGGCCGTAGAAAACACGGAGGTGGTAGTGCTTGATAGGCGTGTGCAGGAGGAAGTGTTCAGCCGACTACCGCAGCTAGAGCGTTATTTCCGCCTGCTGCTGCAGAAGTCGACCGCAGCGGCGCTGTTCCGCATCAAATTCATCTTTAGCTTATCGGGCGAAGCACGCTACCATCATTTCAACTCAACTTTTCCGGGCTTTGTGCAGCGGGTGCCACAGTATATGCTGGCTTCTTATTTAGGATTTACGCCGGAGTTTCTCAGCAAAATCAGGGCGAAGGTGAGCCACACGTGAGACGTTCATTTCTTGAACTAGATTAAGTTTTTTTCGGGCGCTGCGGCGGAAATTTGATGCATACTTCAACGCCCGCTAAACCCCAAGAAGATGCGTCTCAACATCCAGCACACCGAACCCGAAGCCTATAAAGCCATGTATGCTCTGGAGAAATACCTCGGCACCTCCCGGCTCAGCGGCACGCACAAAGAACTGATTAAGATGCGGGCCTCGCAGATAAACGGCTGCGCCTACTGCCTCAACCTGCACTCCCGGGATGCCCGCAAAGCCGGCGAAACCGAGCAGCGGCTGTACCTGCTGTCGGCTTGGCGCGAAACCACTTTATTCACCCCCGAAGAGCAAGCCTTACTGGCCCTGACCGAGGAAGTAACTCTCATCGGCCAGCACGTATCTGACGCCACCTATCAGCAGGCTGCCGCCTTGTTCGATGAGCACTATCTAGCGCAGGCTATTATGGCCATCGTAACCATCAACGCCTGGAACCGCATTGCCATTTCAACCCAGTTACCTCTCGATGCCGGAACGCCGTAGAGACGTGACACTTCATGTCTCATCATTAAACGACCCGTCCCTACGCACAACGGCTCCCGTACAGTACATAGTACAGGAGCCGTTGTGCGTACTCACTAATAGCACAGAATGTAGCGCGGAAGCCACAGGAAATCTGTTCCGCGACGAGCAACGCGAGTATATAGCACTGCGCCGCGTGGCTCATACGCGTAGGGACTCGCGTTGCTCGTCGCGGAACAGATTTCCTGTGGCTTCTGCGCTACACCACGCTAGTCAGCGTTGCCGGTGGCGCCGTCGTCAGTGAATTCGCCTTCGTTGTTGGGGTTGTGCACGGTGGATTCAGCCACTTCATTGTTTAGGGCCACATCAACCGGGGCTTCGGTGTTAGGAGCCGTTGGGTTGCCCGACTTACCAGCACCCGAGGCTTTAGCGCCGCTTTTCTTACCCGTCAAAAACGACCAGTCGACTTTGTCTTTGGTTAGATAGTAGGCGCCCGCAGCGGCAGCGGCTACACCTGCTCCTACCAGAGCTGTTGTTTGGTTTTTGCTTAGTTTATTCAAGCTGATCAGCTTGTTGATGCCGTTGGGTTTAACAGCCGTTGTCTTTTTGGTTTTGTTTTTTTTCTTGGTCATGGCCTTGGTGTGTAGCTAAATGCTAGGTTGAAAGGAAGGGTGTTGAATTAGGAGCCGGTGGAGGCCTGATTGATAAGCAGCAGAAAGCGAAAGACAGCCCGTCACATTCCTCTGGCTGCGCCGTAGCAGCGTTATACGGCAGCAAGGCAAGATGGTGCCACTGATTTCACGAATTCAGGCCTACTGCCTTGTGTTATTGGCGTTTTGAAGCGCAGTTTATTTCAACTGCCAGCTGCTTTTCCAGGCAACCGCCATGCTAAGAAAACGACCGGCGGCAAGGTCGACCATAACATAATCCGCTGCCCGAGAGTAAGGAAAGCCGCCTTTCAAAGAAAACTTTCTATCTGACTTTCCCTAGAATTCATGCGGTTACGGCTTGTTGTTTTGTGTGGAATGTGGGCGCTGCTGCTAAGCCAGGCAGTGGCCCAAACCGTAGTGGGTCCGCAGGGCGAGCAATTCACCGAGCGAGTGGTAGCCCGCCAGCTCAGCGACCCGTGGGAAATAACCTACGGCCCCGACAATTTTCTGTGGATGACCGAGGCCAAAGGCTACCGTGTCAGCCGCGTTGACCCGGCCACGGGCGCCCGCAAAGTGCTACTGGACGTGAGTAAGGAGCGGCATTTCCCGCGCTACGACAAGATCCCGGACGCGGTAGACGGCGGCAAGCCCTGGCCGCAGGGTGGCCTGATGGGTCTGGCGTTGCACCCGCAGCTGTTGCAGGGCCAGCCCTACGTGTACCTGGCTTACATTCACTCGTTTGCGGGTGCCAACCAGCCTGGCAGCGGCAGCGCCCCCAACCACGGCGGCAACTTTTTCACGGCCCGCCTGGTGCGTTACCAGTACGATGCCGCCACCCAAACCCTAAGCCGCCCCCTGGTGCTCTGCGACACCATTCCGGCCAGCAACGACCACAACGCCGGCCGCCTGCTGATAGCCCCCGTTGCCGGCCGCAGCTACCTGTTCTATTCGGTGGGCGACTTGGGTGCCGGCCAGTTCGACAACGGTGGCCGGCCCAACCACGCCCAAAACCCCAACTCCTACGAAGGCAAAATCCTGCGCTTCAACCTGGAACCTGACGCCGACCCCAACGCCGCCGACCGTTGGTTACCCAACGATAACCCATTCAGCACCAAGCAGCAAAGCGCGGTGTGGAGCCTCGGGCACCGCAACCCGCAGGGGTTAGCCTACGCCGTGGTGGGCGGCAACGGCCGACTGTACTCGTCGGAGCACGGGCCGTATTCCGATGATGAAATCAACCTCATCGAGAAAGGCAAAAACTACGGTCACCCGCTGGTGCTCGGCTTTGCTGATGGCAACTACAACGGCCTGGCCGCTGCTGCTTCCGAGCACCCCAGCCTGCCGGGCCCCTGGCACACCACCTACCCCACCATCGCCAGCGAACAAGCCAACGCCAAAGCCCTCGGCCCCACTTACCGCGACCCGCTGGCCACGCTTTACCCGCTCAGCCACGATTTCCTGACCACCGTACTCACCCGCACCCGCAGCCACGACCCCGACGAGCCGACCTGGAACTCGGAAGCCCCGAGCAGCCTAGCCGTTTACACGGCCAATGCCATTCCGGGCTGGCAGAACTCCCTCTTGATTCCAACCCTGAAACGGGGCAAGCTGGTCCGCCTGAAACTGAATGACGCGGGCACCGCCGTCGCCAGCGACACGGTGATGTATTTCAAAGCGCCCGTCCGCTACCGCGACGTTGCTGTTTCGCCTGACGGCACCAAACTCTACCTCGCCACCGACAGCGCCACCGTCACGTCCGGCCCTTCTCAGGACGCGCCCAAGGGCACGGTGTGCAAGGGTTGTCTGCTGGAATACACGTATGTACGCGGCGGCTCCGCCACCAATCCGCCGGTATCGGCCCGCGAGCCAGTGAGTTCAAAGCAAGCCTTGCAGGAAGCTACCGCCATGGTGCAAAAGCTGCAACCGAAAGACCGCCGCGTGAAACGCGCTGGTTTGCCGCCAGCGCAACGTCCGGTCTTCGATTTGCTGCTCAAACCCACTCTCACCGCGCAGGAAAAGGTGCGGGCGCAGCAGAATGCCCCTGCTTTATTAGCCGGGCTCCGGCAGCAGTGAGCCAGAGGGGTGAACAGAGACAATAAACCGCTCTGCAAAGGCGCCGCCAAAGCAGCTCGCGTGTTTACGTTGCCAAGCTAACTGTCATGCTCTATCTGACCTTACGCAGGCGAGTTGTTCTGACGGAGCCTCACCCCCTAGCCCCCTCTCCTACGGGAGAGGAGGAACTAGCTTCTAGCTTTTTAAAGGCTGTTTGCGTTACGTTTTCGAAATCACCGAACGATGTAGTGACACCTCTCCGCGTCTCATCGTTGAACGACCATCGGCTACGCAAAGAGGCGTCATTACACCGTTCTAGTCGCTCTTCTGTTAACTCAAATAGCTTTTTAGAGCTAACAGCTTAACTAAAGCTAGTTCCCCCTCTCCCCTAGGAGAGGGGGCTAGGGGGTGAGGCCCCGCCTGAACAACTCGCCTGCGGAATAGCAGTTGTTGTGCCGGCGTACGGTACATCAGAAAATACGTAGCACCTAGGCTAGACTTCTGGTTGCATTTTACTCCCTTTCCCATGCATACCCGCCTGATACCTTCCAGCCAGCAGCCACTTCCCGTTATCGGGCTAGGTACCTGGCAGACGTTCGATGTCCGTAGCACTTCCGCCTATCCGCCGTTGCAGCAAACCCTGGCTACGCTGCACGCGGCCGGGGGCACCGTCATCGACTCGTCGCCGATGTACGGGCGGGCCGAGGAAGTGGTGGGCGACTTAACCAGCCAGCCGGAAGCGCCAGACGCCTTTTTCTACGCCACCAAAGTTTGGACGCAGGGCCGGGAGGCGGGCATCCAGCAGATGGAGGATTCGTTGCGGAAGCTGCGCCGCCCCAGCATCGACCTGATGCAGATCCATAACCTGGTAGACTGGAAAACCCACCTCCGGACGCTACGCGACTGGCAGGCCGCGGGCAAGGTGCGGTACGTGGGCATCACGCACTACACCGACGCCATGCACGACGAGCTGGCCCGGATTCTGAGTTCGGAAACCCTGGATTTCGTGCAGTTCAATTACTCTATCCTCGACCGGCACGCCGAGAAGCGGCTATTGCCGGTGGCAGCGGAGCGCGGGGTAGCTACGCTTATCAACCGGCCTTTTACCGAAGGCAATCTGCTACTGCGGGTGCGCGGCAAAGCCCTGCCCGGTTGGGCCGCCGAGCTAGGGATTACCAATTGGGCGCAGTTCCTGCTTAAGTTCCTCGTGGCTCACCCCGCCGTCACGTGCGTGATACCCGGCACGAGCAACCCCGCGCACCTGGCCGACAACCTGCTGGCAGGCGAAGGAGAATTGCCGGACGAAGCTACGCGGGAGAAAATGGCCGCTTACGTGCGAGGGTTGTAGGCCGTGGCCCAACTCCGGGAGAGAGGATAATGCCAACGGCATCCAAGGGGAATCGAAAGTTTAAAACTTGTCACAGCTAGGCAGCAACCAGCCTGTTGTGTGGTTATGACTGCCTTGTAAGCCAGGGAGTTAGTGCAGCTGAGCTTGTTGCTTTTTACGGTTTAGGTCGGTTGTCCTTTCGCTTTACTCGACTATAACCACTTGCTATTCAGAGCGTAATCTTTGGAACAGGGCGTGAGAATGTTATTGCAAAAGCCACTTCATTTCTTTCTAATTCGGGCCTTGACAGGCACCCGGTAAGTGGAAGTGTGTGCCTTGTTTCCTGCCCCCTATATCAGACCAACTCACCTCTTTATTCGCATGAAGCTCAAACCACTCGACCAACAGGTAATCGTTATTACGGGCGCATCCAGCGGCATTGGGCTGGTAACGGCGCGCATGGCGGCTCGGAAGGGCGCGACCGTGGTGCTGGCCGCCCGCAATGCCGACGCCATTCGCCAACTTGCCGACGAAATAAACAGCCAGGGCGGCGCCGCGCTGGCCGTACCTACCGATGTCGGCAGCGAGGAAGATATGTTCCGGCTGGCCGCGGCGGCGGTAGCGGAATTTGGCACCTTCGATACGTGGGTGAACAACGCAGGCGTGTCCATCTTCGGCCACTGCGACGAGGTCAGCATCCCCGACATGAAGCGCATGTTCGACACCAACTATTGGGGCACGGTATATGGCTCGCGCCTGGCCGTGGAGCACTACAAGCGCCGCCAGGAACCCGGAGCCCTGATCAACATCGGCAGCTTCTTTGGCGACCGGGCCACGCCCATTCAATCCACGTACTGCACGTCGAAGCACGCCCTGCACGGCTGGACCAACGCCTTGCGCATGGAACTGGAAATAGAAAAGGCGCCGGTTTCGGTTACGCTCATCCACCCCGGCCGCATCGACACTCCTTACAACGAGCACGCCCAAAGCTACTACAAGCACCAGGTAGCGCACCGGGGCATGGTGTACCCGCCCGAGACGGTGGCCGAGGCCATCTTGTTCGCAGCCGAGCACCCCAAGCGCGACATGTACGTAGGCTTCCAGGCCAAAGCCCTGGCGGCAGTTGGCCACCTGGCCCCGCGCCTCATGGACAAGATTATGGAGGTCCTTATCTATCCCACCCAAATTGACCCCAAGCGCCCCTCGCGCAACCACGAAACCTCGGGCCTGTACCATGCCGGCTATGGCCTGCACGAGCGAGGCTCGCACGAGGGTTGGTTCCGCTCGAGCAGCTGGTACGTGAAAGCTCAAAAGCATCCGCTGCTGACCGCTGCCGCCGTTGCCGGCCTCGGTACCGCCGCCTGGCTGCTCGGCAAATCCGCTGATGGCCAAGACAGCCAGGCGATGGCACCGCCAGAGCAGGAGGCCATTAATCAGGGCGAGGCAGCTCCGGTTGTAATCGAAGAAGTGGAGGTTACGGTGATAGAGGTTTTTGGCGATGTTTAATCGGTGGCTACCGGGAACGGCTGCAGCCCACTGCTCGCGCTTGGTTTGCTGACGAAGCGCTTGCCCAAGCCTATTTCAGCGCAGGCGCATGCTTACTTCGATTTGCTGGCTTTTCCGGCCATCATGGGTTTAGCCGCCTGGATGTGGCCCCGCAACCGGAAAGCAGCTTTGCTCGTGGTGGCCAATGGGCTGCTGGAAGGCACCACGGCGGCCATCACTTATTTTCCGCCGCCCGGCCCGGTTCCACTGATTAATTTTCGCGCCCACGTCAAGATTGGGCTGATGGGTGCGCCGCTGTTCCTGGCAACCAGCAGCTGGGTTCCTGGCATTCCTTGGGCTGACCGCAGGATAGTGCTGTTGCTAGGCGCTTTGCCTATCGTAGTGAATGGCTTAAGCGACACGAGTAGGCCCCACTAATCATCTTGGTTGCGTTAAACAACAAAGCAGGCCCCGGTAGTTTATGATACTGCCGGGGCCTGCTGCGTAACCATCATTCGCTGAATGAGGTAAGTCTAACTGCGTGTAGCGCGGAAATCCGTTCCGCGTCGAGCCGCAGGCGAGTATCCGGTTCTGCGCCGTGCGGCCTATACGCGCAAGAACTCGCGTTGCTCGTTGCGGAACAGATTTCCGCGCTATACTTTCAACCATCAACCTACTGCTATGAAAAACTTTGATTCTTTTTCTTCTGCCTCCCGCCGCGAATTCATGCGCACGTTATCGTTGGGCCTGGGGGCCACGCTGGTCGGTAGCTCGGCTTTGGGCGGGTCGTTGTCGTGGCTAGAGGATGCCAGCTACGGCCCGGCCAGCCTGGAGGCTTTGCAGGCCGGCAAGCAGCTAGGCGTGGCGCTAGTCGGGTTGGGCGGGTATAGCGCGGGGCAGCTGGCGCCGGCTTTGCAGCAAACCAAGCTTTGCAAGCTCGCCGGCATCGTGACGGGGACGCCAACCAAGGCCGCCAAGTGGAAGCAGCAGTACCAGATTCCCGACCAGAATATCTACGACTACAAAACCTTCGACCGGATTGCCGACAACCCCGCCATCGACATTATCTATATCGTGTTGCCGGTAGGTTTGCACGCCGAGTATGTCGAGCGGGCGGCGCGGGCGGGCAAGCACGTTATCTGCGAGAAGCCCATGGCCACTTCCGTCGCCGACTGTCGGCGCATGATAACGGCCATGCAGAAGGCCGGCAAGAAATTCAGCATTGGGTACCGCCTGCACTTCGAGCCCCACAACCAGGAAATGATGCGCCTGGGCCAGCAGAAAGTGTATGGCCCCATCAAGACCATGAAAGCCGACAATGGGTATCACGCAAGCAACAAGTCGTGGCGGCTTGATAAAGAGCTAGCCGGCGGCGGGCCGCTCATGGACATGGGCATCTACTGCGTGCAAGGCATCGTGTACACCAAAGGCGAACTGCCGGTGTCCGTCACGGCCAAGTTCGGGCCCAAAACCGACCCGGAGCTTTTCAAGGAAGTGGAGTCCAGCATCAACTGGCAGATGCAGTTTGCCGACGGGGCCGTGGCCGACTGCCGCACCAGCTACGCCGAAAACATGAACAGCCTGCTCCGTGCCGACGCCACCAAAGGCTGGATGGAATTGCAGCCCGCCTACGGCTACGGCGGCCTCGATGGCCGTACCAGCCAAGGCCCCATGAACATCGAAAACGTGCCCCAACAAGCCCGCCAGATGGACGACTTCGCCGACTGCATCCTCAACAACAAGCCCACCCGCGTACCCGGCGAAATGGGCCTCCGCGACATGCAGATTATCGAAGCCATTTACCGCGCCGCCCAAACCGGTCAGAAAGTCTCTACCAAAGACGTAGTAGCCGTGCTCGACAAGGTAAGCCCCAAACTCAAGCAATAGCCGTCTGTCCTACCAACATCCCGCGCCTCAAGCGGCGTGAAGCATCTGGCTTTAGCTAACAGCCCGTTTTGCCTTATCGGCCGTACTGGCGTTGCTGGTATGAAACGATGTAGAGACGCGACACTTGGCTATGCCGACCTTCGGTTCGCGTCTCGTCGTTGCTGACGTTGTTTAGCCAAGGTTGTCCCTTACCAGCCGTTCAATGACGAGACGCGAAGTGTCGCGTCTCTACAACCGGGTGGGCAGGATACTTTGGCACGCGGACACGAGGTAGAACAGGATGGTCAATACAAGTATCAACTTCGCCGCTTTCCGGACTACTGCCGCGGTGTTACCGGGTACTTCTCGAACATCTCGGTGATGCCCTCGTTGATGCGGGAAGTTAACTTTTCCGGGTCTTTGGAGAGGGTGCTGGCGGCCACGCCCTGCCAGATACGCTCGTTGCGGGCCGCATCCACCACATCGACGGTGGCGGTGCCTTCGGCGTAGGTACCTACGGGCACTTCCTGGCTCTGCCAACGGTACCGGCGCTGTCCGATATAGAGGGGAGCATCATAGATAGTCGTTTGCCGAGTCTGTGTTTTTTCTTGGGTCACGACCCCGATGTTGACCAGCAGATCCGGAGAGTCGGAGCGTTGGTAGCCGCGGCGCTCCAGTTCCCGGCTCACGGCGCTTTTCAACGCTTCAATGCTGGTAGTGGGGCCCTGAAAAGCGGCTTCGTTGCGCGCCGTTACGTCCATGAAGTTATAGGTTTTGTAGGTTGTGAAGTTAACGCCCGGAGTTTGAGTGGTTGACTTCACGCGCACCGGGGAGCAAGCTGTAAAAGCCAGCAGAAGCAGCAAAAGAAAGGTTTTCATAGGTGGTAAAAACTGATGTGAATGGATTACTAATGCCGGGTGGCATATAGGCTGTAAGGGCAGGTAGCGCGCAAATCCTGTGGCTTCCGCGCTACATCTCACGTAGCTCGATGGAGCGGCATTATGAGAAGCCCAACACCGGATGCGGCTG
The DNA here is from genome assembly GCF_036387835.1 of Hymenobacter sp. Classification (GTDB taxonomy): domain Bacteria; phylum Bacteroidota; class Bacteroidia; order Cytophagales; family Hymenobacteraceae; genus Hymenobacter. The sequence goes on from NZ_DASVSY010000050.1 coordinate 43,124, forward strand.
GTACAACTCCTCTAGCCGCTTGATTTCCTGGCCCGAGAGCCTCACTCCTACCGCCGCCACGGCATCCTCTAAGTGACCGGGCTTGCTAGCCCCTACGATGGGCGCCGTAATGACGGGCTTGGCCAGCATCCAGGCCAGCGCCACTTGCGCGTTGGGCAAGCCGCGCTCCTTAGCTATTTCTGTCACGCGGTCAGCCACTGCAAAATCGTCGTCGCGGCTGTAGAGGCTCTTGCCGAAAGCGTCGGTTTTGGCGCGCTCGGTTTCGTTACGTTCCTTGCTGCGCCCACCCGTCAGCAGCCCCCGCGCCAGCGGCGACCAGGGAATCACGCCGATGTTCTGGTCCTGGCACAGCGGCAGCATTTCGCGCTCCTCTTCGCGGTACACCAGGTTGTAGTGCGGTTGCATGCTCACGAAGCGCGTCCAGTTGTGCTGGTCGGCCAGGTATAAGGCTTGGGCGAACTGCCAGGCAAACATCGAGGAGGCCCCGATGTAGCGGGCCTTACCAGCCTTTACCACGTCGTGCAGGGCTTCCAGCGTTTCCTCGATGGGCGTGTTGTAGTCCCACCGATGGATTTGGTAGAGGTCTACGTAGTCGGTGCCGAGGCGCTGGAGGCTGGCATCAATGGCGCTCATAATGTGCTTGCGCGAGAGGCCTCGCTGATTAGGACCGGGGCCCATGGGGTTGTATACTTTGGTGGCCAGCACAATCTCGTCGCGCTTCGCAAAGTCGCGCAGGGCGCGGCCCACTACTTCTTCGCTGGCGCCATTCGAATACACATCGGCGGTATCGAAGAAGTTGATGCCCAACTCCAAGGCTTGCTGAATGAAGGGGCGGCTTTGCTCCTCGTTCAGGGCCCACGGCCAACGGTCGGTGGGCGTGCCGTAGGTCATGCAGCCCAAACATATTTTAGAAACTTCAAGGCCGGTGCCTCCCAAGCGGATGTAGTCCATGCGGTGTGTGGTTGAAGGCCCGCCAAGTGGCCAAGGTTGTGTAGGCTTTATACGCAGGACCTGCCGCCAACGCTGTAGCAGTTATGCGGCAACTCGTGCAGACGTTCCCGTATTCAGCATCCATCTTTGCATTTCGCCTACTTTTCGCTCATGACCCTCACCTGGACCACCAAGCCCTTCAACGCCCTCACCCTCCCCGAACTCTATGCCGTGCTTCAACTGCGCTCCGAGGTATTCGTGGTCGAGCAAACCTGCGCCTTTCAGGACATGGACGGCCAGGACCAAACAGCCCACCACTTACTCGGCCACTCCGAAAGCGGCGAGCTAGCCGCCTATTCCCGCCTCTTCGGCGCCGGTGTTGTTTACCCCGAGGCCAGCATTGGGCGGGTCGTTGTAAACCTTAAATTCCGCCGCTATGGCTTGGGCCGGGAATTGCTGCGCCAGTCTATTGCAGCCGTAGCCGAGCTGTTTGGGGAGCAGCCCATCCAGATTGGAGCACAACTCTACCTAAAGGAATTCTACGAGAGCTTCGGATTTCAACAGCACGGGGAAGGCTACCTGGAAGACGGCATTCCGCACATTCATATGGTGCGGCTCTAAAGCAAAAGGCCCGACTAACGTCGGGCCTTTTGTATTAATAAACGCTAGGAAGGAGAATCAGATATTCAGCTTTACGAGCTTCATCCCGAGTTGCTTCTGCTTTTTCAGATAATCTACCATCATCACGTAACCTGGTTTGGCCGGGTACACGAACGAGTTAGTAGCTGTGCTAGTGCCATCAATTTTGTCGACTGCGAACTTACCGTTTTCGCCGAAGGCAATGTTACCAACTATCTTCTTGGTCGCTTCGCCCTTCTCTTTGTCGTAGTTGATATATACCACGTTGAAGAGGGAGTTGGCATCACTGCGCTGCATAAACTGGTAGTCGAAACCGCCAATTGCCTTGATATACTGCCCTAAGAGGCCCGCGCCCGCGAAGCCCGCGCCACCCGGCAATATCACTTTCGAAACATCCTTGGTGTAGCACTTGACATCGGTCAGCTTGTAGGCCGGGTCGAGCACGAACACTACCATGTTGCCGATAACCCCTTTAGAGCCACCGCCACCCGCGCCCATCAACGACATAGCGACGTCGAGGCCTTTACCGGCAATTTTATACTGCTCGCTCACCACGTACGTGTTGCCGTTGGCGCCCTTCAGGATGGAGTGCGTAAAGTTCATGAAGCCATCTTCCATGCCTTGCCGGGCTTCGGCGGGCATGAGGCCTTTCACTTCTTTCTGCCAGTTGTAGGGCTTGATGCCCACCAGTTTGCCGTCCTCCCCAAAGCGCTTGATATAGAAGCCCTGGCTTTTGTTGACGAAGGGCTTGTCTTCGGGCTTATAGTATTCGCCTACGGCCACAAATTCGTGGTTAGAAGCGTCATACGTGAAGGAGCTCAGCGAAAGTTGCTCGGATTTACTGGATTCTACGGCTTGGTCGAGCACTTTCTTACCCGTAGCCAGGTCGAAGGCCACCATGTAGGAATCAAGCTTCTGCGACATTGCCCCACTCTTGCGCAGCACAGTGCCAATCATGTATTTATTTGTGCTTTCCGAGATGATAAGGGTTTCGAGATACTTGGATTTAGGGTCCGTCTTCTGCCGCCATTTTAGTTGCAGGTTGTTATCGTACATCTCCAGCTCGTAGTGCTTGCCATCAACGTTGACACGCGCAAAGCCTTTGTCGGCTACCGGGCGCAGTTCGAGCCCTCCAAACGGCATTCTGCCTTCCCCACCTTCACTACGCATCTGAAAGTCGATGGCTATCAGCTGCTGCCTGTTTACTTCGCCCACTACCTTCGACGCCAGCTTTTTAAGATTGGTATCATAGGTTTCTATTTCCATTGTTTTCTCTTTGTGATTGTAGAAATAGAGTGCAAAGGTGGAGCCGTTGAAGGCGTTATCGAGCAGGAAATACTTGCCCGCTGGCTTCTGAATGACCACGGTCGATACCTTGTTCAGGTCCTGGTCGTAGAAGTCGAGGTGGTAATTGTCGTTTTTGCGGTCGGCTTTATCAGCCTCGCTATACATCAGATAGCCCTTTACCTCATTGCCGGCATAAATAGGAGATATACTGGAGCGAGGCACTCGCTTAACGCCCTCCAGGGTCTGGGTTTGGGCATAGGACGCGGCCACAGCCGAGAGGGTGAGCACGGCCGTCAGCAGCGTGCGTTTAAATTGAAACATAGAAGTAGAATTGTTGGATTAGGTGAGCTTACTTGCGTTTGACGTTGGAAACAGGAGTTGGAAAAAGCAGCGCCGAGAATTTTCCGCTCTTGTACTGTGCGAGGTACTGCTGCCGTAAAGCGGCGGTTTGGGTGGGATTTTCGGCCAGGACCGCTGCCGCATAGCGGGCCGCCAATGCGTATTCGTCGGCAGCGGAAGGTGGCGCTGTTAATTGCTCGAAACAGGTGCTCAGGCCTTTGAAGTCGGTGCTGTGGAGGTTATAGAGCGTATTGAGCAGTTGGTTGAAATTCTCCGGATTGTGCGTTGCCACGTTGGATACTACTTCCGTGAAGCGGTGCGTAACCAGGTGCTCGCGCAACTCATACAAACTCAGCTGCACCACCGAACGGAGATAGGCGTTTTGCGGCTCTTCTCGCAACAGCAGCAGCGCATCGAAAAGCGCATGGTCGTAGCAGTCGGTATCAAACCAGCTTTGCACCACTTCCAGCCGGCTCATGGCGCGCAGGCGGGCAAACTCCGGGGTTACCACTTGCGTCCCCTCGGCCACTTGCCCCTGCGCCAGTTCCCGGATGTAGCGCATGCGCTTCACACAATCAGGGTGCGACTTGAGTGTGTCGGTGGTTTGCAATACGCTTTTCTCGGGCGCTTTCACTGCAAAAATGGACTGCGGCTTGGCCGGAGCAGTTTCGAAGGTTTTCGGGAAGCTGGCGCACTTGAAGTAGCGAGCCATTTCCAGTTGGTCTTTAGACGCTGGCTCGTCTATTTGGTCGAGCAACTGAAGGGCGCGGTGAGCTTGGGGAGCGTCGTAGGAAGTGCGCTTCAGCAGCACGTAGCCCAAGGAGTCTGCCTGCCGCTCGTGTTTGCGCTGGTGGTAGGTGTTATCCAGGGAAAGGCCCATCACCAACGCTTTCATCTTGGAGTTGATGTTGTACTCGGCCTGCACAATGCGGCGCACTTCCCGCTTCAGCTCCCGGCTGTGCAATACAGTGAGGCGCTCGGCAATAGACGCTTCCATATGCCGGCACTGCACATGGGCCAGCTCATGACATAGAATAAAAGCCAATTGACTTTCATTTTCGAGCGTTGGCAGCAAGCCCACATTCAAAATAATAGTGCCGTTGCCAACGGCCCGAGCATTGGGCTCCGGATTTTTGGCGAGTATCAGTTGGGTGTTGGACAGCTGCGGATTGGCCTTCACCACTTGCTGAAACACTCGCTGCACAAAATTATTCAGCACCGGGTCGAGCAAAGCCGAGTAGCGTATGGAATTGTATACTTCCGATGAAGCCTCCAACACAATGCGCTTGTAGTGGTCCCGGTACTCGCCGTTGCCCGTCTTGGGTGCGGCAAAGTGAGTTCGCACGGCATTGCGTTGGGCCACCGCCAGTTGGTATACTTGGGTGGTATCAGGCGAATAAAATGGAAAGTAGGGCGCGTCTTGCGCTACGGCTGCCCTAGTGCTGACACAGAGTAGCAGCCAACCAAAAAAGTATCGGAGCATAATAATGGAATCCGGCTTAATTCCGGGCAAAGTATAATTATATAGAAATCCAAAACTAAGGCATATTATTGGTATAATTCAAATTAATTGGAATATATATTTTTACTATTATATTTTTCCCGCTAAAGTGTTACGTGGTCTTTACAGGATTATGCTGTATATAATTTGACCAACGAAGTTAGAACTGTACTGACATTGGGTCTGCTATGTTTTCCCATGCTATTTGCTTATTACTATTATTGTCACTTAGCATAGCCACTAGCCTAGCAAGTTTTAATCTTCTAACTCACTTTGTGGCAGTGAATTGGTAGATGTAGCGCCCTCTCCTTCCTTAAGATAATATGGTGAGCATACCGCCGTGGCCCTTACCCACAATATCGTGGCTAAGCGAGAGGCCCAGCCAGTACCTTCTCCTATCGGCTTAGCGCCTATCCACCTAGGCCGTCCTGCGGAGCTGATCGATGCCTCTCTGCCGCTTCGTTGCCCTAACCTTGCTTCCGGCGGCTCCGCATGACCGTCCTTTTTTACTGCCTATTCGGCTAGGCTCTTAGTGGTGATGAGGGTTTCGCTCTCCGCCGTGGCGGTAACCGCTGCCACGGGCCAGCAGCTGCGTATAGATAGCGACCAATACTGGTCGCTGATTTTGCGGAGTAGCAACACTCAACTGCTACCGGGTGAGCTTTGCAGCAGCAGTGTGCGCAGTTTCGCGAGTACGGGGCTTTGGGCGTTGGCTCTGCCGCTTGCTCCTGCCAGCAACAGAAGCGTCAGGAGCAAGGGCGACGCAAACAAATAAAAGCGACGGAGCACGTATTAGGAAGAGCAGGCGAAAACGAGAAACTCAAAGCAGTACGTATAGTTCAACTTTGTTATCCCGCCGTCAACTACCTACATAATTACATGCATGGAGGAATGAGCTCCTTCGCACTCCCTAAGTTTCAAATAATCAGCAGGAAACTATACATCATTAGTGCCTGCTAGTAGCCGGCGCATTGCTTGCTGCTCGTCTATTCGCCGGTGGGCTTGGCCATAGCAATAACCACCGCCCCCACCACCATCAGGCCTGCGCCGAGCATCACCTGCCAGCTCACTTTCTCTTTCAAAAACACCGCGGCCAGCACAATAGCAAACACCAACGACACCTTGTCGAGGGGCGACACGCGCGAGGCGTTGCCGAGTGAAAGCGCCCGAAACGACAGCAGCGACGAGACGCAGGTAATCACGCCGGCTACAATCAGAAACGCCCAGCTATGGCCGTCAATGGCTGCTACCTTGGGCAGGTTGCCCTGATAGGCCACTACGCTCCAGGCCACCAGTACAATCAGCACCGATTGAATGGCGAAGGCCAAACTCGAATCTACGTTTTTGATACCCGCCTTGGAAAGCGTGACGACCACAGCAGCCGATAAGGCGGCCAGCAAAGAAAAGACTATCCACATACGGCTTACTTGGGCACTATTCGGTGGTAACAATGAAAATGAAGCCGAGTGTACAACACTCCGGCATGCGGAGTGAGTTACGGGGCGCCCCAGGCAAAGTTATTGGCCTTAGCACGCAGCTAACTTCCACGAACTTGCTATGGCGCCACCACAACGACAACCAGACACTAATCCGTGTTAACGCTTGCCTTATAATTATTATTTCTGTCCTTCCCAGGCGGCCAGCTCGGCCTGATGCTCCCGGTAAGCTAAATTCAGAATAGCGGAATCAGGGTCGGTGCCGAGGAAGATGGCGGTGCCTTTCTCGCGGGCGTAGGGGTTGGTGATTTCTCCTACTTTCCGAAACTGGCGGAAATGCGGCACCAGCTTCGCGGGCTCTCCCTCGCCTACCAGCAGCAAGTAGCGAAACGCCTGCGCCGGCCGGGGCGGAAACCAGAACAGGTAGCTGCCATTAAAGCTGTTGGCCAAGGGCAGCGGCCGGTTGCGGTTGTAGTAGTTGATGGCGCCGGCCTGGCCGTAGTTGTCGCACTTGATAAGGGTGTGGGCGCGGGCGGCGGCGGGCAAGGCTTGGTAGGCTTGCCAGGTTTTGTCGGCTAGCTCCTGCCAGCCCACCATGTCGGCGTAGTCCTGCGGCAAAGGGTGGTTTTGGCCGTCTTCCCAACGCAGTACGCCTAAGTCGCGGTAGGTAGGGCCTATGCGCTGCATATGGGCAGGCGGGTAAAGCGTGAACACGAACGGGAGCACCGGCAACAGCACGAGCACCGGCAAGACTAGCAGCACCGGGCGCAGCACCGCCGCGAACCGCACACCCGCCAGCTGCCGCTCCATCCACACTGCCCCAAACGAGAGCAGCATTGGATAGTAGCCCAAACCGTAGTAGCTTTTGCCGTGCAGCACCGTCAGAAGCAGTAAGCCTGCCAGGTAAATTATGCCCACCGCCCGGTACGCCCGAAACGGCCGGTAGAACAGCAAGGCCAGCAACCCTGCCAGCCATACCCACAACGCCGGAAAACACATCAGCAGCTGGTCTTTCCAGAAATCTGCCACCGATACGTTTACCAGCTGCGTGTCGTGGAGCAGGGCCATGTGGTGGCGAAACGGGATGCCGTGCGCCAGCTGCCACACCAGGTTAGGCAGCCACAGCAGCAGCGCTAGTCCGGCCGCGCCCCACAAGTGGGAGCTTCGAAAAAGCTGACGCTGCGGCGTAAGCAGTAAGCCCGCCACTAGCGCGCCGACATAAAAAAAGGTAGTGTACTTGTTGAGCATACTCAGCCCGAGTATCACCCCTAGCCCATATAGGTAGCGGGGGCGGCCGGTTTGGGCGTGGCGCACCAGCGCGTAGGAAGCGGCCGTGAAAGCCAGCACCTCAAACGAGTTGGGCTGAAACAAGAAGTTGAGCCGCGCATACGCCGACGCCAGATAGCCAATGCCCGCCAGGGCCACCGCAAACCAGCCACCGCCCACGTGCTGCGCCAGCCGCGCCACCAAATACACCGTGACACTGCCCCACAGAATCGGCCAAAACTTCACCCAGCCCCAACCGCCACCCAGGGCCAGCGTGAGCCAGCTTTGCAGCGCCGTAAGCGGCGGCACTTCCAGGTAGCCCCAGGCCAAATGCCGCCCGTAGTTGAGGTACAGGTACTCGTCGCGGTGCAGCTCATAAGCGCGACTAGCCAGCAGGTAGCTCAACACAAACTTGATCAGGGCTAGCAGCAGAGGTAGAAGGCGCGACGGTTTCATGCCGTCAATATAGCTGTTCGTGGATATGCAAGGCCCGGCCTTTATGCGCACCGTCAGAACACGATAAACTAACGCGGCACCTTTAAAGCCCTCTGTTGCCTTTATGCTTGATCTGGCGTCCGCTCTTCACACTTCCGGCAGCCGGATCTTCGCCAGGTACTCGCTCAGCCCGCCAGAATGCTGGAAAAGGTGGATGAAGAGAATAGGATCTTCGTCTTGGACGCGCCACTCCTCGGCATAAAAATCACCTAGCGCATACAAACTCAACTTGAAGCTGTCTTCCCGTCGCTCGGCCAAAAAATGGCCGTGCCGCCGCAGCAGGTCAGCCTGCTGGCCCATGGGGAGCTTTTTGAAGACGAGCAGATTCATGAGGTAAAAAAGAAAACCCGAAGATACGCAGGAGGTGATGTAGTGACTTAGTAAGTTGATGAATTCGCCGTTTTGCTGGCTCTACATGCGCATATTGCGCGGTCAGAACGCCCAACCCGCCAAATCACCAAGTCACCACATGAAGACGATTCGCTTTCCGCACCCGCTGGTTTTGTTGGTGGGGTTTATTCTGCTGGCCTGCCTGCTGAGCTATGTGCTGCCGGCAGGCGTGTTTGAGCGCCGCCCCGACGCAGCCACCGGGCGCGACGTAGTGGTGGCGGGCTCCTACCATCGGGTGCCTGCTTCGCCCGTCAGCCTCTGGCAAGCCCTGGTTGATATTCCGAAAGGGTTGTTTGATGCTGGTTCGGTTATTTTTCTGGTGTTTCTGGCGGGCGGCGCTTTCACCGTGGTAGACCATACTGGGGCTTTGCGCCACGGCGTCGATTGGCTGCTGGCACGGTTTCGGGGGCGCGAGGCCATTGTTATTCCTATTATTTCGGTGCTCTTCGCCACCATGGGGGCGCTGGAAAATATGCAGGAAGAAATTATCCCGCTGATTCCGGTGCTGCTGGTGCTTATGCGTCGCATTGGGTACCCGGCCATTACGGCAGCGGCCGTTAGCCTAGGCTCGGCGGCGGTGGGCGCCGCGTTTAGCCCGCTCAATCCGTTTCAGGTGGGCGTGGCGCAGAAACTGGCGCAGCTGCCGCTGCTGTCGGGTGGGGGCTTTCGTTTCATGTTTTTAGCTCTGGCCGTCGCGTTCTGGATTGCCGGTACGGTGCGCTACGCCGTGCGGCACCGCGTGGCCCCGGAAGTAGATGAGGATGCAACCGCAGCAACTCGCGCCGGCCGGCACGGCTTGGTGCTGGCCTTGCTGCTGGTTACGTTTGCTTTCTTCGCTTACGGGGTACTGCAGTTGGGTTGGGACTTCGAGCAAATGGCGGCCCTGTTCTTCGCGCTAGGCGTAGTGGCCGGTTTGGTAGGCGGCTTAGGTCTTACTGGCACCGCCGAAAGCTTCATTACCGGCTGCCGCGACATGGCGTTTTCGGCCATCCTCATTGGCTTTGCCCGCGCCATTTTTGTGGTGCTCGAGCAAGGCCAAATCGTCGATACCATTGTCAATACCCTGTCGGCGCCGCTGGCCGGGTTGCCAGTTATGCTGTCGGCCCTGGGCATGATGGGGCTGCACACGGCACTGCACCTGCCAGTGCCGTCGGTGAGCGGGCAGGCCGTGCTCACCATGCCGCTGCTGGTGCCCCTCTCCGACCTGATTGGCCTCTCGCGCCAGGTTACGGTGCTGGCGTATCAGTACGGCGCAGGCCTCTGCGAGCTAATCACGCCTACCAACGGCGCCCTAATGGCCATTGTGTCGGTCTGTGGCGTGCGGTTCGATGAGTGGTGGAAGTTTGTGCTACCGCTTTACCTAGGGCTGGTGCTGCTCGGCATCGTGGCCATTATGATTGGTATTGCCGTGGGGCTGTAGAGTAACGGAGTAGCAGAGTAACTGCGTAAGACGTTGGTACCGCCTGAACAATTTTCGCGCTGCTGTTGCTTTTCGTTCTGGTGGGGGCCTCACCCCCTAGCCCCTCTCCAAGGGGAGAGGAGGGACTAGCTCTAGAAACTAGTACTATTTTTGAGTGAGGTACCGATAAAGAATATTTAGAGCTAGAAAGCTATTCTAGTTCCCCCTCTCCCCTTGGAGAGGGGGCTAGGGGGTGAGGCAACCGCCTGAACAGTAGTTACTCCCCTACCCTCACTTCAGCCGCAGCTCATCAGACTCGAATATGCGCTTCAGCTTGCGCTTGCGCTCTACTATCTGGTAACGGGCCGTGTGGGTGGCATCGTCCCAATACACGTCCGACACCAAGCCCTCGTGGGCTGGTTGCCCGGGGGCGGGACTCACTTCTTCTACTAGGTCGCCGAAGCTGAAGCGGGGCTTGTCGTAGAGCTCTTTGAACAATTCGCCGCTGACTTTGAACTGCTGCTCGTCGTAGCGAAGCAGAATCCAGTCTTCGGTTTCGTCGATTTTCTCGAACAGTTTACCCACCGGCTCCAGCCACTCAAACGTGCGGCGGTTGGCGGGGTGAATGTAACGGAAGCCGTAATCAGGCGTCCAGGAATACAGGCCGTAAATGACAGGTTTAGGACGAGGCACTTTTCTATTGAGGAATGAAGAATGAGCAATGAACTAACAACTTCCCAAAGGTAAAGGCTCCAACGGCTCTCAAATCCTTGTTCTTTCTCCCTCATCGCCTGATAGAAATCCGGGTTTATACGGAGTCTTTTCGGTTACTATAACCGCAACGCCCGCTCCACAGGCTGCGTTTAGTCATACTAGATTTCAATGTACTACAGCGAGTTATATGAAAAAGGAGGATATCCACTTGGGCGACTGGCACCGGATTTTGTTTGGCGATACTCCGGGCGTATTCACTTGGGAAGTGGTGGTACGCACCATCATTATTTACCTAATTTTTCTGGTGGTGATGCGCCTGCTCAGCAAACGCATGAGCGCGCAGCTTACCATCACAGAGCTAGGCGTGATGATTATGCTGGGAGGTATTGTGGCCGTTCCTATGCAGATACCAAACCGGGGCCTGCTGCCCGGCGCGCTACTGCTGATTTGCGTGCTGATTTACCAGCGCGGCCTCAGCTGGCTGTCGCTCAAAAAGCGCAGCGTGGAACTAGCCGTCCAAGGCGACGTCACGGTTCTGGTTAAGGATGGCGTGATGCAAATTAACCACATGCGCGACGATTCTATATCGCACAACGAGGTGTTTGCCCAACTGCGTGACCGTAATATCAAGCAGCTTGGGGAAGTAAAGCGGCTATACCTGGAAGGCAACGGGTCGTTTAGCGTCTTTAAAAACGACGCCCCAATAGCGGGGCTAAGCGTGCTGCCCGTCAAAGACCACAAGCTGAACCAGACCCTCCAGCCAGTCGACCACCAAAAAGTCTGCCTCTACTGCGGCCAGCCCGACAAAGCGCAGATTCACTCCGGCAAACAGTGCCCCAACTGCGGCCACGACCAGTGGACCAACGCCGTGAAGTAAAAAAGCGTCGAGGTGGTAAAGTAGTGCGGTGTGGTACTATGACTGCAAACGCCCTGACACTACCATCGTTGCGCGACTACTCTTGCGCAACATCCGATGGACAGCAGCAACAATAGCGGCACCACGGGGCCCTCCGGGCAATTCGAGGAACCGCCCCGTCCCCTCACTTCCCCTCCCACCAGATCACCATTTCACAACTTCACAAGTTCACCTCATGCCAGAATTCAAGCCTTTCGATTTAATGCGGATGGGACTGGGCGATGTACCCTGGAGCTTTCTACTGGAAGCCATCCTCCGAATCACGATTATTTATGCCATCCTGCTGATTTCGATGCGCCTGATGGGCAAGCGCATGGGCAGCCAGCTCAACCGCACCGAAATGACGGGCCTGGTATCGTTGGCCGCAGCCGGGGGCGTCCCGCTGCTGGCCCCCGACCGGGGCATACTGGCGCCGCTGGTAGCGTCGGCTATTATTGTAGTAGGGCAGCGCTTGCTGGCCCGTGCCACTTTTCGCAGCAGCCGCTTCGAGCACATTGCGCAGGCCGATTTAAGCATACTAGTGGAAGATGGCTGCCTGCAGCTTGATGCCATGAAAGAGTGCTTGCTGCCGCAGGAACGGGTATTTGCCAAGCTGCGCGGGTCCAAGCTCGACAACCTGGGGCAAGTGAAGCGGCTCTACATGGAAGCTAATGGCTCATTCACAGTTATCGAGCAAGACGAGCCCCAACCCGGCCTCACCCTCGCCCCCGATTGGGACCAGGACTACATTCAGCAGCAGCAGCGCGTGCCCGATACGTTTGCCTGTACTTGCTGCGGCAACCTTGCCCACTCGTCGCAGATGCCTACCAAGCAGTGTCCGCGCTGCAACAACACCAAATGGAGCCCGGCCGTCACGAAGACCTCGGCCAAGCAGCAGACGTCGCAGCAGGTAGCGCCGCCCGAACCGGTAGCCCCGCAGCCCGCACCAGTGTTGTATTAGTGGGGCTGACAAACAACCACAACACCAACAGCTTGGCCGTCACGAAAGTGACGGCCAGTTTTGTTATTAGCCAGCTAGCCAAACAGTATGCTAAGGCCCGTAAGCTTCAAAGCTGGCCGTCATCCTAAGTCGAGCCCATATCGAGGGTCAATTGTTTAAGCGGGTGGTACAGGGGTGCAGGGGGGTTGAGGTCAGCCACGTTCTGTTTCAGCTCGTTTTGCTTGAATTCATATTGCTATGTGCTAGCAATTGGTCACGCATGGCCGGGCCATTCTGTACGTTTGCAAAGGAGAGGCGCTGCTGTTGCCCGTTGCGGTAGTGCACTATCACATCGGCAGGCTCGCTCGGCTCTAGGCGGTCCACTTCGGGCCAAGTGTAGGCGAAGCGCCGCCCAAACGGGTGCAGCCGGCCACTGAATCCTTCGGCGTGCAGGTGCAGGTGGCGGCGCTCATAGATTCGTCCGATGCCAAAAGCCATGGCCACATACCAAACGGCCAATCCTGCGTACAGCCACGGCAGCACGTGAAATTTGTGCTCGCCAGTTAGCAATTCCTTTTCGTGGTGGCGGTGCCAGATATGGTAGCCTTCCAGCGCCAGAATACCTGCCGCTGCCAGCTCTAGCCACGCCACTTGCGGGTGTTGGTCGGGATGGTGGCGCAGGTGCCGCATCTCCCGCAGCAAAAGCAGCACGTAGGAGACGCCCACCAAAATTTCCAAGCCTACCAACACCGTAAAAGGCTCTCGTCCGCTCACTACGTCCAATAAGCTGCTAAGCAACACTGCTGCTGGTACTAAGTGGCTGAACCCTTTGGCGCGCTCTATCCGGACGCGGCGCTTGTGATATAAGATGATACGGCCGGTAGCAGACGGGTTATTCATATCGGAAACACAGCATATTTTCTTGCTTCTGCAACTCTGTTTTGCTACCTGAAAGCGAATCCGATAGTGTGCGTTCGTAGCTAGTAGCTTCTAAAGCTACCGTTGCAACTGGCCTTTTATCAACGACTTCACTACACTACTTGGTGCGCCTGACAGCAGTACACTCTTTCTTGAACTGTATATAGACCATTATCAACATATTATAGTGCCAAGCCCAACAAAAACATAACCTTAACAGTAGAAGACTCAACCGTCAGCCTTTCGTGTTGATTTTCTTCTATTTCCATGCTTGACACTGTTCCTTCTTCCGCCCCCGTGCTGCAAACCGGCATGGGTGCTTTGCCACATACCAACGGCACTACTTTTCGCGTTTGGGCACCCGCCGCTACGGCGGTGTCGGTAGTTGGCCCCTTCAACGACTGGGACCACACCACTCACTCTCTCGCCGCCGAAACTGATGGCTATTGGGCCGCCGACTTTCCCGATGTGGAAGTTGGCGCCGAGTATAAGTTCTGGCTCGACACGCCAACCGGCGAGCTAACCCGCAACGACCCCTACGCCCGCGAAGTCACGCACTCGGCTGGTAATTCCATTGTGCCCGACCATAGCTTTGATTGGGAAGACGACCATTTCGAGATGCCGGCCTGGAACGAGCTGGTGATTTATGAGCTGCACGTCGGCACCTTCCACGCACCCAATCACGAGCAGCCCGGTACTTTCCTCGACGTAATAGAGAAGCTCGGCTACCTGCGCGAGCTAGGCGTCAATGCCATCGAAATCATGCCGCCCACCGAGTTTCCGGGCGGCCGAAGCTGGGGTTATAACCCGTCGCACCCCTTCGCCCTCGAAACGGACTACGGCGGGCCACAGGCTTTCAAGGAGTTGGTGAAGCAGGCCCACCGCCACGGCCTTGTTGTTATTCTGGATGTGGTGTACAATCACTTTGGTCCGGGCGACCTGGATTTGTGGCAGTTCGATGGCTGGCAGGAAAACGACGGCGGCGGCATCTACTTCTACAACGACTGGCGCGCCGTAACGCCCTGGGGCCACAACCGCCCCGACTACGGCCGCGACGCCGTGCGCGCCTACATTCGCGACAACGCCCTGATGTGGCTGGAAGACTACCGCGTTGATGGCCTGCGCTGCGACTCCATCTCTCACATCCGCAACGTGGATGGCGCCTCCGACCCTTCTCGCGACTTGCCCGAGGGCTGGAGCCTCATGAAATGGATCAACGAGGAAGTGCACCAGCACATGCCCTGGAAAATCATGATCGGGGAGGATTTGCAAGGTAACGAGTACATCACGCGCCGCCCCGAAGACGGCGGTCAGGGCTTTTCCAGCCAATGGGATGCCGCTTTCGTCAACATCGTGCGCGATGCGCTGGTGGCTCCCGACGATGCCGAGCGCAACGTGCAGGCCGTAGCCGATACCATCACGAGTGTGTACAACGGCGACGCCTTTCAGCGCGTTATCTACACCGAAAGCCACGACGAGGTAGCCAACGGCAAGCAGCGGGTGGCCGAGGAAATTATGCCCGGCGACGCGCATCACTGGTTTTCCAAGAAGAAGGCCACCCTGGGCGCGGCCTTGGTCTTTACGACGCCCGGCATTCCGATGCTGTTTCAGGGCCAGGAAATGCTGGCCGATGGTTTCTTCTCCGACGACCTGCCTCTGCAATGGGAACACGCCGAGTGGCACGCTGGCCTGGTGCACCTCTACCGCGACCTGATTGCGCTGCGCCGCAACCTGGCGGGCCACACCCGCGGCCTGTTGGGCCAGCACACCGAAGTTCACCACGTCAACAACGACGACAAGACGCTGGCCTTTATCCGCCGCGACCACAGCGGCCCCGGCGACACCACCATCGTGCTGGCCAACTTCGCCAACCGCACCCACGAGGGGTACACCATCGGGCTACCCCGGGGCGGCAACTGGCGCGTGCGCTTCAACTCTGATTGGAAAGGCTACGACTCCGAATTCGGCAACTTCGAAAGCCTGGACACACACGCCGAAGAAGGCATCTACGACGACCAGCCTTTCCACGGCACGTTTGGGCTGGCGCCGTATTCGGTGCTGATTATTTCGCAGGAGCCGGGGTAAGGTGACTGTAGCGCGGAACAGATTTCCTGTGGCTTCCGCGCTACATCTTTGCGGGCCAAACTCGTTGCTTCGTCCACCGTTATTTTATTCCCCACGAAACCCTGTTATCGGGTACACGGTAGAGCAACACTAGCTAAACTCCGCAAGAAACCTATCTTGCCGCCTTCCACTCAAGCGCCCACCGTATGCAAGTCCCTCCTTCCGCGCCCACCCCTATTGCTCCCGATGCGTTACTAGTTGAAGTAGCCTGGGAAGTTTGCAATCAGGTGGGGGGCATTTACACGGTTATTCGAAGCAAGGTACCCGCCACTATGCAAGGCTGGGACGACCGATACTGTTTACTCGGTCCTTACTTCTCGCAGCAGGCGCAGGGCGAGTTTGAGGCCTACGACGATTACCAGCTTAACACCCTCTCCGACCCGTTTGCCGAGGCCGTGCGCCGTATGCGCCAAATGGGCTACGACGTGTGCCTGGGCGTCTGGCTGGTAACGGGCCGACCCCGCACCGTACTCATCAACCCGTTTCAGGCCTATCCGCAGCTCGGCCAGATCAAGTACGACCTTTGGGACCATCACCGCATTCCCACCCCCGACCACGACGACCTACTGCACCAGGTAGAGGCGTTCGGGCACTTGGCGAAGATATTTCTGCAAGTGCTCGCCGCCGAAGTGGTGCCGCCAAAGCGCATCATCGCGCACTTCCACGAGTGGATGACCGGCGTGGCCATTCCCGGTCTGCGCCGCGACCAGACGCCGGTGCACATCGTGTTTACCACCCACGCCACGCTGCTCGGCCGCTATCTGGCCATGAACGACCCCAATTTCTACGACCACCTCATGCAAGTGGACTGGCTACCCGAAGCCCGGCACTTCAACATCGAGACGGCCGTAACCATGGAGCGCGCCGCCGCCCACGGGGCGCACGTCTTCACGACGGTGAGTGAGCTGACGGTGCGCGAGTGTATTTATCTGTTGGATCGGATTCCGGACGCCGTGCTGCCGAACGGGCTTAACATCGAGCGGTTCGTGGCCGGGCACGAGTTTCAGAACCTACACCAGCAGTACAAGGCCAAGATTCACGAATTCGTGATGGCCCACTTCTTCCAGAGCTACTCGTTTGACCTCGACAAGACGCTGTACCTGTTCACGAGCGGCCGCTACGAATACCACAACAAAGGCTTCGACCTGACGCTGGAGGCGCTGGCCCGGCTCAACTACCGGCTCCAGCAAAGTGGCTTGGAAGGCAACGTAGTGATGTTCTTTATCACCAAGCGCCCCTTCACTAGCATCAACCCCTTGATTCTGCAAAACCGAGCCATTCTCGACGAGGTGCAGGAAACCTGCGAGGCTATTGAGCGGCAAGTGGGCGAACGGCTCTTCTACGCCGCCGCCGCCTCCACCGACCATCGTCTTCCCGACCTGAGCGATATGGTGGACGACTACTGGAAGCTGCGCTACCGCCGCACCCTGCAAAGCTGGAAAACCAACAATTTGCCCTCGGTCATCACCCACAACCTCATCGACGACCAGAAAGACGACATCCTCAACTTCGTGCGCCAGGCGGGCCTCATCAACCACCAGCACGACCGGGTGAAGATTGTGTATCACCCTGATTTCGTGTCGCCTACTTCGCCCTTATTTGGCATGGAATACGGCCAGTTTGTGCGGGGCTGCCACCTCGGCGTGTTCCCGAGCTACTACGAGCCGTGGGGCTACACCCCCCTCGAATGCGTGGCCCGCGGCGTGCCCGCCATCACCTCCGACCTTTCCGGCTTCGGCGACTACGTGATGCAAAACGTGGCTGCCCACGAAGACAAGGGCATTTACGTGGTACAACGCCAGGAAAAAAGCTTCGATGAATCGGCCGAAGAGCTGACACAGATGCTCTGGAACTTCGTGCTCCTCACCCGCCGCGAGCGGATCATGCAGCGCAACAACGTGGAAAGCAACGCCGAAATCTTCGACTGGAAAAACCTGCGCATCTACTACGACCGCGCTTATACCCTGGCCCTGGAACGGCAGTAAGAGTTAACAGCAAGCTTGTTCTTACTTAAATTCGTCGGGAAATGTTTGGCGGAAACCGACTGACAAGTACAGAAACGCGCCCTAGGCTACTTGCCTGGCGGAGGCTGTAGCGCGAAGCCTCCGCCAGGCAAGTAGCCTAGGGTGTCCTTTCCGCACAGCTTACTTCATGATAAACATAAAAGCCCGGCTGTACAGACAGCCGGGCTTTTATGTTTAATTCTCAAGGCTTGCCGAGGCTTATGGCAGCTGCAGCACCTGGTCGATGACGTGCACGACGCCGTTGGTGGCTAGCACATTGGCTGTCGCAATATTGGCCGCCGTACCACTGCCGCCGCGTACAGTGACACCATTAGCTACCGCCGCCACGGTGATGTTACCATTGAGAGTAGCCACATTGCCAGGCGCCAGATCCGACGAAAATACCCGGCCACTGCCAACAATGTGCTTCTGTAGAATGGAAACCAACGTGGCATCGGGTACCTGACTCAGGCTTTGCAAGCCAAGCGCCATCAGAGCTGCCCGGAAGGCTGCATCAGTAGGAGCAAACACCGTAATGTTGGACGCATTGGCGGAGGCCGTCGCCAGCAAAGCCGAAGCAGCAGGCCGCGACAAAGCCTCCAGCAGCAGCGTGAACTGCGCCGGATTGGCGGAGGCGCTGGCTCTTACAATGGCCGCTATCGTCTGGCTAGGTGGCAGCAATACATTGTCGATGGCGTGAATAGTACCGTTGCTGGCCGCAATGTCGGCTGTTACGACCCGCGTGCCTCCGTTGAGGGATACCGTAGTGCCCGTCTTGGTTAGATAAAGGGTGTTGTCGTTGACGCCGCTAGTGCCGGCTGGCTTAGCGGTAAGAGCCGTGCTGGCACCGGTGGCAATGTCGGCGGCTCGCACGTTGGCCCCCACCACGTGGTAGAGCAATACGTTGCGTAGCGCCGCAATCTGATTGGCATCCGTTACGGCATTGATTTTAGCGGCTGTGCTGAAAGCGTCTAGTGGTCCACCGGCTAGTTTGGCAAATGCGGCGTTGTTGGGGGCAAACACCGTGAAAGGCCCCGGACTGCTCAGCGTCGTTGCCAAATCGGCCTTCGTTACGGCGGCCACCAAGATGCTGAAGTCAGCATTGCCTTGTGCAACCTGTACAATATTTTGCTGCGTCCCCCCTGTTGGTGTATCATCATCGTCGCTGCAAGAAGTAACACTCAAGCTAAACGTGACACCAACCAGGAGTAGCCAGAACACCCGCAGAAACTGGAAGGAGTGAAAATTGGAAGTTGCTTTCATTTGTGTAGGTTTTTAGATCAAAAAATTAAACAAAACTCGACTACACAATAAATATCCCTCTTCAGATGTTTGCGCTCGGCTTTACATAATTTTGTCTTTATAGTATTTTTAATTTAATTTTAACAAGAACTGCCACTCTGTGGAGGCCGTGTACCTTCTACCAGTACTGCTTGCTATATCTTGTCGGATACATAGCGAAGCCTAACCCATTTAGCCTTGGTAGCTGCCTTAGTCGACAAAGTTGGCGCGACTGCCCGCCGCCAGGCTTGGGTTAGTTGGGAGACTGACGGCCGTAGCGCGGCTATGCGTTGTTTAAACCGAGTTGTTTTTCGGGTAGGCAGAATTGTTTGTACTATAGTGAATTGCCTTTAGCTGGTGCCTGGCAAGCATTCAACATTATTCTGGCCCTTACGCACTTGCAAAAAAAGTACGCCTCTGCCCCGCTCCTTGCCTTAGCTGCCCTCACGGCCACTGCCGCGCTAGCCCATGAATTTTGGCTGTTGCCACCGCAATTTTTCGTGACGCCGGGTACTACGCTTAATCTGCATCTGTTCGTCGGCGAGAACTTCACTGGTGAGCGGTGGGGAAACAAAAGCAACCGGGTCACGCGCCTGGCACAGTACGCGCCGCCTGGCCTCAACGACTTGCTGGCTACGGCCACAACGGCCGACACGCTGCACCCAAACGTCACGTTTGCGCAGCCTGGCACGCACATGGTCGTGTTGTCCACCAACAATGCTTTTATCACGCTGGAAGCCGAGAAATTCAATGCTTACTTGAAGGAAGACGGCCTCGATTATATTCTGCTGCGGCGCCAGCAGCGCGGCGCCCTCAACAAGCCCGGTCGCGAGGCCTATAGCCGCTGCGCTAAAACTCTGGTGCAGGTTGGCAGTTACACTTCCACCGATACCGCCAGGGCCTGGAGCCGGCCCACGGGTATGGCCCTGGACCTGGTACCCGAGCAAAACCCATATGCCCTGCGAACGGGCAATTCCCTCACCATTCGAGTGCTGGCCGACGGGCAACCCAAGGCCGGACAATTGGTGCAAGTATGGCAGCGCAGCCCCGGCCAAACAGTAAAAATTACCAAGCTCTACAGTAACCAAAACGGCCGTGTGTTGTTTCGATTAACCAACCCTGGTCAGTATATGGTAAGTGCCGTGCGAATGGTGCCTGCTAGCCTGCCAGAAGCAGATTGGCAAAGTAATTGGAGTACCCTTACGTTCGGTTTCAAGGGAATTCCAAGCCGTTGATGCAGCCTTTTCAAACCGGTTTTGTTGGTACCTGAACGCGCTGCCAACGAACATTTTTTTGCTACCTTCGCAACTCCCTAAAAACCCCGAACCACCGACCGGTATGAAGTACTCGATTGATAAAAAGGAAACGTACACGATAATTACGATTGACGAGAAGAAGCTAGACACAACAGTAGCTCCGGACCTGAAATCGGAATTTGTGAAGCTGAACGCCGAAGGCATCAACAACCTGATTCTGGACCTCACCAACGTGAAGTATACCGACTCGTCAGGGCTTAGTTCTATTCTGATTGCCAACCGTTTGTGCAATTCCACGGGCGGCCTGCTGGTGCTCACCGGCCTGCAAGACCACGTGATGAAGCTCATCACCATCAGCAAGCTTGAATCGGTACTGCACATCCTGCCCACTGTGGAAGAAGGCATCGACCGCATTTTCCTGCACGCCATCGAGCGTGACCTGACCAGCAAAGAATAATTATACTATAAGCGACAAGCTGTAAGTTGCAAGCTGCAAGCTCTCGTTCTGCTGGCGAACCCCAGAACGAGAGCTTGCAGCTTGCAACTTACAGCTTGTCGCTTTTCCACGCTATGGAGTTTGAGCTGAAAATTTTAGGTAGCGCGTCGGCGACGCCTTTTCTGGACCGGCACCAGACGGCGCAGGTGCTAACCGTGGGCAACGCGCAGTACCTCATCGACTGCGGCGAAGGCACTCAAAGCCGCCTGATGGAACACAAGCTGCGCCATCAGCGCATCAGCACCATTTTCATCTCCCACCTCCACGGCGACCATTATTTTGGGCTGTTTGGCTTGTTGGGCACTATGCACCTCAACGGCCGCACCGAGCCGTTGCGCCTCTTCGGCCCCGCCGGCCTCGATGAGGTGCTCACCACGCAGTTCCGGCATTCCTTCACGCAACTCTGCTTCGAATTGAACTTCACGGTAGTCGATACCACGCAATTTCAGTTGGTATACGAAGACAAGCACGTGATTGTGCACACGTTGCCCATGCGCCACCGCATTCCGTGCTGTGGCTACTTGTTTCGGGAGTTGCCCCGGCGCCGGCCGTTGCTTAAGGAAAAGCTGCCCGCCAGCCTCACCCCCACTCAGCTTACAGGCCTTACGCTCGGCGAAGACGTGCTCGATGAAGCCGGCAACATGCTGGTCCGCAACCTCGATGTGACCACCGAGCCCCGCCCGCCCCGCAGCTACGCCTTCTGCTCTGATACGCTCTACACCGAAAGCCTGGCCGACCTCGTGCACGGGGTAGACTTGCTGTATCACGAAGCTACTTTTTTAGAGGAAATGCGCGACCGGGCGCTTACCACCCACCACTCCACCGCCCGCCAGGCCGGCCTGCTAGCCCGCCGCGCCCAAGTACAGCGCCTGCTCATCGGCCACTTCTCTAGCCGCTACCGCGACCTAACCCCCCTACTAACCGAAGCCCAAACCATGTTCGAGTGGACCGAGCTGGCCACCGAAGGCTTGACGGTCAGTGTGTAAGATAGTGAGTTGGTGAAGTTGTGAAATGGTGAGTCTGATGTTCTATCGGCATCAACCATTTAGCAAGTTCATTTTTTCACAGTTCGGTTGAACGTCAAACTCCCTATTTTACAACTTCACCAATTCACCTTTCATGTCCCATAAAAAACAGCAGCTTTACCTGGTACTCAGCGGTATTTTCATCGTAAATGCGCTGCTGGCGGAAATTATCGGAGTAAAGATTTTCTCGGCGGACGCTTTGATGGGTTTGCCGGGCAACCTCACGGCCGGGGTGCTGATCTGGCCCGTTGTGTTTGTTACCACCGATATTATCAACGAGTATTTCGGGCGCGCCGGGGTGTTGCGCGTGAGCTACCTCACGGTGGGACTGATTCTCTTCGCCTTCCTGGTGATTTATGCCACCACCAAACTACCGCCCGCAGCATTTTGGCTGGACGTGAATAAGACTGACTCACAAGGCCGGCCGTTCAACATCGACTTTGCTTATCAAAGCATTTTTCGACAGGGCTTGGGCATTATCACCGGCTCTATCACCGCGTTTGGGATCGGGCAGGTACTGGATGCCACCGTATTTCAGGCCCTACGACGCGCCACCAAGGGCCGCTACGTGTGGCTGCGCGCCACCGGCTCTACACTTATCTCGCAGCTCGTCGATTCGTTTGTAGTGCTCTATGTAGCTTTCTACGTGTTCGGCAACTGGACAATGGATCAAGTGCTGAGCGTGGCCAACACCAATTACTGGTATAAATTCGCGGCGGCTATTCTACTCACGCCAGTGCTTTACTTAGCTCACTTCCTGATTGACCGGTACTTAGGCGAGGAGGCCACTACTGAGCTACAGCAAGAAGCCGCTGCTAACGTGAGCGTGTAATGCTTGAATATATTGCTACAATTCACTTAATATTATGCAATTGACTCGTACAATATTTTTCTTTCTTATTGCTATCATCAGTACTACTCTAGTTAATGCACAGCCTGGTTTTACCAAAGGGAGCTGTGTTCTCAAAGATGGCCAACAACTAAATGGCAATTTCAACTTGCGTACGGCTACAGCACAGTCATCTGCTATTCTTGTGTATTACGACCGCAAAGAAGAACAGCAGTTTGAGCCGAGCGAGGTTAAACGTTGTACACTCGGGCGTCGGTCTTACATTGTAGGAGGCAATTTTGTAGCGCCAGACGACAAAGCTGGTATTCCAGTCGACCGTGATTTTGTGGAAGTAATTGATACCACTGGCGGCATTCAACTGTTCCGCTATGAATATGAGGGCTATCTGAATAGCAGCCGAGGCGGCTATGTAATTCCGATGAGCGTTAGAGCAGGCAGTCTCCCTGTAATGATGTATGGTGGCGGTGCGGGCGGCTACCGCCGAACCGACATATTACTGCTTCGCGCCGGAACAAAGGGGCCGCTAGTACCTTATACACCTGGTCCGCGAATAGGCTTGTTTACTCCAGCAGAAGAAAAAATTATTTTGGTGGCCGTGGGTGCTACTACGGCCTTTTTTGCTGATGATCCTGAATTACAAAAGCGCATTGAAACCGGCAAGTTGTCGGAGGCCCGATTAGGGGAGGCAGTACGCGCTTACAACGCCGGCGTTAGATTACAACTTAAGAACTAATTACTTCATGTCCCGCATCCTTACTGGCATTCAGAGCACCGGCCGCCCACACTTGGGCAACCTGCTCGGCGCCATTCTTCCCGCTATTGAGCTATCGAAAAGCAGCGCCAACGAGTCGTTGCTGTTCATTGCTGACATGCACTCGCTGACCACCGTGCGCGACGCGGAGCTGCTGCGCCAAAACACGTATGCGGTGGCGGCGGCGTGGCTGGCCTGCGGGTTCGATACCGACAAGAACTTGTTCTACCGCCAGTCGGATGTGCCGCAGGTGACGGAGCTGGCCTGGTACCTGTCGTGCTTTGCGCCCTACCCCATGCTGGCCAACGCCCACTCGTTCAAAGATAAATCGGACCGGCTTTCGGACGTGAATGCGGGCCTGTTCACGTATCCGGTGCTGATGGCGGCCGATATTCTGCTCTACGATGCCGACTTCGTGCCGGTAGGCAAAGACCAGATTCAGCACCTGGAAATCACCCGCGACATTGCCAGCACCTTCAACAGCCGCTACGGCGAAATCTTCGTGCTGCCTCAGGCCAAAACGGATGAGCAGGTGATGATTGTGCCCGGCCTCGACGGCCAGAAGATGAGCAAGAGCTACGGCAACATCATCGACATCTTTCTCGACGACAAAGCCCTGCTTAAAAACATCAGGCTCATCGTGTCGGACAGCACGCCGCTGGAAGCCCCCAAAAACCCAGACACCGATACCACCTTCAAGCTCTTCTCCCTGCTGGCTTCCGCCGAGGAAACCGCCGACCTGCGCGCCCGCTACCTAGCCGGCGGCTACGGCTACGGCCACGCCAAACAGGCCCTCTACGAGGTCGTTTTACGCCGTTTCGCCACCGAGCGGGAGCAGTTCAACTTCTACATGAACAACCTCCCCGAATTAGATGCCCGCCTGGCCGAAGGTGCCCGTAAAGCCCAAGCCTACGGCTCGGAAGTGCTGAATAAAGTACGGGAGAAAGTTGGCTACCTGCGACGGTAGTTCATTCTTGAGTAAATAAGAACGTCATGTCAGATCAGGCATGACGTTCTTTTATGCAGTCACTCGCCTATTACCTTAGAGTATTTGGTGCAATTGCTGCTCGTGGGAGAAGCTGAAGCCAACTTTGCTTGGGCGGCTGACTTGCTGGTTTTCCAGCTTTTGCTTTACCGATATCTTTTGAATATCGTTGAGGGGTGGGGCGATAAGGTCGTTGTTGACGGCGGCAATCATGGCGCTTTCCACGAACAGGCGCATGCCATCGGCCGTTACTGCGTTGTCCGACATATCGTTGTCGGGTAGCTCCAACTGCTGCACGCCTTCCAGGAAGTAGTGGTTGTCGATGTTGATGAGCAGGCGGCCTACCAGATAGCCGGGGTCATTCATGCGCTGGTACTTGATGCTGTCGGCCATGAAGTTGTAGGCCATGATATGCCCGAAGAAGCGGCGGCGGAAGTCGGCTTCCACGTATTTGGTAGGCATAGGGCCGTACTCGTCGGCGAACGTGACAATGTTGGAGTGCATCACGAAAACCAGCAGGTCGCCGGAGAAGCGGATGTGAAACTCCATGTCGTTGATGGGGCGGTACTCGATAACAATCGTGGAATCGACGGGCGTGATTCGGCGGCTCAGCTCCACCACCAGCTCTTGCGTGACTTGCCGTAGCAAATCGAATGTGGACATGGTGTTGCGGTAGATAGACTGCTTGGCCGAGGACTTTTGCTTGAGGCCCTCAAATATCTGGTCGAGGCGGTCGGCGGGGGCTTCGGCAGGCTCACCGGCGGCGTTGGGGGCCGTATTGTCGGTATTGGTGGAGCCGCTGGTGGCGGGTGCCAACGGGGCATCGGGCGTACCGTCGTCGGCTTGGGGGTTGGTGGCGGGAGCAGGAACTGTTTTCTTTTTTCTAGTAGCCATGCAGTAAAAATTTGACGCGCCAGCAAGCAACGGCACGATGAAGTAGAGTTGAGAATGCAACCTCGGCAAAGCTCTTACCTACGCAAAGTAGCAACTCGGCAGTTGCCGTTGCGTCGGTACTGTAGTGTTAAGCTCCAATTTGGGGTTGCTGCGCGGGCGGCGCAACCAACTGCTCGACCACCGGCCACTCACTGCTCCGGAAAGCTACGGTGCGTAGGCCGGCGTACGGAAAGTCGGTTGTTGGGGGCAGCAGCATCTCCTGCGCCGACTCGTGGCGCAGGGCCTCCCCTACCGTCCGCACGGCGCCGGCGGGTACGGCTTGCTGCTCTAACTGCCGAAGCAGTTCGGCCCCGCTTACAGCGGCTATTCTTTCGCGCAGCAGTTGCTCTAGCTCGGTACGGTGCGCTACGCGAACTGAATTGGTAGCAAAACGGGCATCAATGGCCCATTCCGGTCGGTCCAGCACAGCACATAGCAACTGAAACTGCCGGTCGGCCCCTACGGCCAGCAGCAGCCGGACGCCGTCGGCTGCTTCGTACACGGTGCCATACGGCGCTATGCTCGGATGGCTGGACCCCATGGGCTGCGGGTCGTGGCCGGTGACGAGAAACGTGGCCGCCTGATTGGCCAGGGAAGCCAGCGCGCTGTGTTGCAACGACACCTCTACCAGCCCACCTCGGCCGGTTTTCTCCCGCTGATACAGCGCCGTGAGCAGGCCTTCCTTAAGCTGATGCGCAGCCAATAGGTCAAGTAAGGCCACCGGCATCTTCAACGGTTCCTGACCAGGCAACGTGTTTAGGTGCATGAAGCCAACCTCCGCTTGCAGTACCGCATCGTAGCCAGCGCGCAAGGAGTTGGGGCCATAGCCAGTGATATGGCCGTAAAGCAACCGTGGATTAAGCGTAGCCAGCGTGCTATAATCAACCTGCAGCTTTTCAGCATCGCCGGGCTTGTAGCTGACCACTACAATATCGGCGCGGGCGGCCAGGCGGTGCACTTCGGCAAGTCCCTCAGCGGTAGTCAAATCCAGCGCCACAGACTGCTTGCCCCAATTGGCACAGCTGAAATACGCCGACACCGTGGTATCGGGAGCTTCGGCGGGGGTGCGCCAGGAGCGCGTGACGTCGCCGGTAGGCGGCTCTACTTTTAACACCTGAGCGCCTAGCTCGGCAAAGAACTGTCCCACCTGCGGCCCGGCCAGTACAGAAGCCAATTCGAGGACAAAAAGACCGTGGAAGGGTAAGGATATTTTGTGGTCAGACATACGCAAAGATGCATTACCTGCTGCTTTACAGTCTGCGTGGTATCATTATCGTTACTGATGCCTCTCTAATGCTGAATGCCTCCAAGCCTACACCTTTCGTGGCACATGCCATTACTGATGTTTACTTGGGGTTGAGCATGTCGTGCAACGATAGGGGTACCACGACGGATAAAGTCGTGGCACCACAACGTTCTATACTTTCCCTAACCGCAGAAATACCGGAAACTGCACCTCCCGCTCCTGCGGCCCCCATAGCTGCGTCATTTGCTCAGCAATCAGTTGCACCGGGTCCTGGCCGTGCTGCTTTTCGTACTTCACCACGCTCGACCAAGTACGCAGGTAATTCAGAAACCACGCCGCCGACCATTGCCGCCGCACCAGAAACTGTGTGTGTTGGACGGCCTCGAACGGAAACGGAATCCGGGCGTATTCGTCGTCGATATGCCAGCGGTTTGCATCCCAATACGGCCGCATAGTTTCGGCGTAGAACTGCTGAATGAGCGGGTTTAGGGTTTCGTGAACTTGCACGAGCCCGTAGCCCCATTCCGCTACGGTGGCACCTGGGCGGGTCACACGGCGCACCTCTTGGTTGAAGGCTTCGGCATCAAACCAATGCACGGCCTGCCCTACCGTTACCAGGTCCAGGGAAGCATCAGGCAGGGGCGTATGCTCGGCGGCCGACACTTGGTAGGCGATATTAGCTCGCTCAGGCGCTTGTGCTAGTTGCGCGGTGCTGATGTCGGTGGCGTCTACGTGCTGGAAGTGCTCGGCCAGCACCACGGCTACCTGCCCGTTGCCGGTGGCACAGTCCCACGCCCGCTGCCGGTGCAGCGTGTGGGCCAGCAGAAATTCGTAGAGCTCCGGTGGATAGTCGATGCGGTAGCGGGCGTAGAGTTCAGCTTGGGTTGAGAAACGGTCGAGCATGTGCTGGTTGTTGATTGCTGGATGTCGATTGTTGGGGGCTCACCGCAGTGCCGGAAACCAATGACTACCGATATTAGGGCCAACGATAGAACAAGCGGCAATAGCCTGCTATGTTCTTTGCAAATAATCACCAATCAACCATCACCAATCAACATGCCCATTCAAACTGGTTTGCTCGCCTACGGCATGTCGGGCCGCATATTTCACGCACCGTTTATAGAGGCGCATCCGGGTTTTGTGCTGCGGGCCGTAGTGGAACGCAGCCGCAAGCAGATGCAGGCCACCTATCCGCACGTCATCAGCTATGACAGCGTCCCGGACTTGCTCCATGACCCCGCTATCGAGCTAGTTGTGGTCAATACGCCCAACGATTCGCATTTTAGTTTGGCCACGGAAGCCTTGCAGGCCGGCAAGCATGTGCTTGTCGAGAAGCCCGTGGGCACTTCTGCCGCTGATATTGATGCGCTGTATGCCCTAGGCCGCCAGATGAACCGTCAGGTGTTTGGCTACCAGAACCGGCGGTGGGACAGTGACTTTATGGCCGTGCGCCAAGTGGTGGAAAGCGGCCAGCTCGGCCAGCTCATCGAGGCCCACATTCGCTTCGACCGCTACAAAACGGCCATCCACACCAAGGTTTTCAAGGAAGAACCCACCACCCCTGGCAGTGGCCTGCACTTCGACCTCGGCCCGCACATTCTCGACCAAGCCATTAGCTTGTTCGGGCGCCCCACTGAGTTCCGCAAAACGTTCGGCAGCTTCCGCCCCAACTCCCGTGTCACCGACTATTTCCAGCTGCACCTGCTCTACCCCAACGGCCTCAACGTGTACCTGACCACCAGCCTGCTGGTAGCCGACCCCGGCCCGGCCTTTGTGCTGCACGGCACCCGCGGCAGCCTGCGCAAAGGCCGCACCGACGTGCAGGAAACCCAATTAGATAGCGGCCTGTCCCCCCTGGACGACCAATACGGCCTGGAACCCGCAGATGCCGCCGGTACGCTCACGCTGGTGAACGAAACCGGCGAAAAAACTGTGAGTGCTATTGAGCCGTTGCGTGGCGACTACATGGGCTTGTTTGAGGCAGTGCACCAGTCCGTCCGCCACGGGCAGCCCTACCCCATTCGCGAAGAACAGCTCCGGGCACAGCTGGAAATCCTGGCATCCTAAGCTGAGCGCTACCGCCGTTGTTTCTTCTATCTTTGTTGAAAGCTGCAAGCCACAAGTTGCAAGCTGACGTTCAACGAAAAGCTTGCAGCTTTAGGCTTACAGCTTATAGCCCCACACATGATCTGACCGGGAAAGCAAGGTCAGCCATTTATTCATCTTAACTAGCTACACCTTGACGTTTCACGAGTTCAACCTTCACGACGACCTGCTGGCCGGCGTGGACGCCATGAATTACCAGAATGCCACTCCTATCCAAGAGCAAGCCATTCCCAAAATTATCGAAGGCAAAGACCTGATTGCCTGCGCCCAAACCGGCACCGGCAAAACCGCTGCCTACCTCCTGCCCCTGCTCGACAAAATCTCGCACGACAAGCACGGCAACACTTCCACGCTCATTCTGGTACCCACCCGCGAGCTGGCCACCCAAATCGACGAGCAGGTAACTGGCTTCGGCTACTTCGTGGAAGCCAGCAGCATTGCCATTTACGGGGGTGGCAAAAGCGAGAATTGGGAGCAGCAGAAACGCGCCCTCACCAGCGGCGCCGACATCATCATTGCCACCCCCGGCCGCCTGATTGCGCACCTGCAAATGGGCTACGTGAAGTTCGATGAAATCAAGTATTTGGTGCTCGATGAAGCCGATAAAATGATGGACATGGGCTTCTCGGACGATATTCTGAATATCGTGCGCCAGCTACCTAAAAAGCGGCAGACGCTGCTGTTTTCGGCCACCATGCCCACCAAAATCCGGGACTTCTCGAAGCAGATTCTCAACGAGCCCGAAGAAATTCGGCTAGCCGTATCCAAGCCCGCCGCCGGCATCGACCAGCAGTTTTACATGGCCTTCGACCGCCAGAAAATCTACCTGCTCGAACACATTATCAAATCACAGGACGTGCAGAGTATGGTGCTCTTCACCAGCCAGAAAGCCGCCGTTGCCGGCATTGTGCGGGCCATCAACAAACTAGGCTACGAGGCCCAGGGCATTTCGTCGGACCGAACGCAGGAGGAGCGCGAGCAAATCATGCGCGACTTCAAAAACAAGAAGTTCCCCATCCTAGTCGCTACCGACGTGCTGAGCCGCGGCATTGACATCGATTCGCTGAGCCACGTAGTGAACTACGACATCCCGCGCGCGGCCGAAGACTACGTGCACCGCATTGGGCGTACGGCCCGTGCCGCCACCAAAGGCACCGCCATCACCTTCATTGCCGATCAAGACCAGGACCGGGTCGTGAAGATTGAGAAGCTCATCGAGCGCGAAGTAGAAAAGCAGAGCATCACCGAAGAGCTAGGCCTCGGCCCCGCCCCGGAGTTCGATCCCAAACGCTTTGCTGGCCTGCACGGCAAAATTGGCGGGCGGCCCGAACGCGGCCACCGCTCCGGTGGCAGCCGCGACCGTGGGCCTCGCCCGGAAGGTGACCGTGGACCCCGCAGCGGAGGCCGCGACGGCAACCACCCCGCCCGCAGCGGTGCCCCCGACCCTAAAGACCCCAAGCACCAAGAACGCATAGCCAAAGCGCAAGCCGCCCTGGCCGCGCTCGACGCCGGTGGCGCGCCCGCCATTCCCTACGAACGTCCGCCCCGTGGCCCCCGCCCTGAAGGCGAAACCAGAGAAGCCCGCCCACCACGTGAGCCGCGTGCTCCCCGGCCCGAAGGCGAACCGAAGGACGGCGTGAGCCAAGCGCAGGAACCTCGCGCCGAAGGCTCGGAAGGCCAGCGTCGCCGCAAGCGGGGCGGGCGTAACCGCGGAGGCCGCGGCCCCCGCCCCGAAGGCGCCGCCCCGGCCGCTGAGGGCCAAGCCGCCGCTCCGTCAGCCGAGTAATTTTTCAATCTTCGTCATAAAAAGGGCCGCCATACCAAATAGCGGCCCTTTTTATGACTATACATCTGGTTACCAAATCGTTTCGCCAGAACCCGAATACTATGGCACTATATTCCTACTTGCTTTGAGGGCCAGCTTTCCTGTTTTCCGCCGCTAAAGTCACCGTTTCCTCTACCCGACGGGTGCGAGTATCGGGGCGTTTGGCGTTGGCAATCCATGCTAGAATAATCTTCTGGCTCGACGGGCTGAAGGCCGTGAAGTTTTGCTGCGCCGGCGGGTTTGCCTGGAGTGCTGCCGCTAAGTCGGCTGGAATCACGAGGGCGTCGCTGTCGGTGAGGGCGTCCCACGAACCGTTTTGCTTGGCAATATTTATTTTCTCTAAGCCGGCTTCCAACATGCGGCCCGCTGCTATGAGCCGGGCTACTCGCTCCTTGTTGGGCTTCGACCACACACTACGCGGCTTACGAGGCGTGAAAAGCAGCATAGACCGCTCTTCGTCGAGGCGGCGCGCCAAGCCATCTATCCACCCAAAGCAGAGTGCTTCCTCCACCGCTTCTTCGTAGCTGATGCGTGGTTTGCCGCTAACTTTCTTGTAGTACACCAGCCACACGCCCGGCGAGGTGGTATACTGCTCAGTCAGCCATTGCCGCCATTCTGCGCACGTCAGCGGATGAAACGAGGCTAGTTGGTCGAGTGCATTGGGCATAGGTGAAGCTAAGTGGAGGAAAAAGTTGACCTGCCAGTCCTGCCGCGCAGCCTATTCTTACTTTCTGGTTTTCGGTATGGACTTATCCGGTTCCTGGTGTATCAGAAACAGCTTGGGCAACAGTGCCTCAACCTTAATCAGGCTGCTTTGCGCACTCAGCCCATAGCTATCCTGTTCGACACTCAGTACGCCAAACCAGTTTAACGCCCGGTCGAACACCCGGGCACCGTAGCAGTTTGCCAGCTGCAGGGCGGGAGTAGCATAGATGGAACCAGCGAATTCGGCCAATAGGAAAGGAAATGCTTGCTGGTACTTGGCGGCGTAGAAGCTAACGGGCAGCGGTTTGGCCCCAAAACGAGCCAGCAGGTACACGGAAAAGGCCCACCCCAGCTGCCCCGCCGTCGGCGACGGGTAGGCGTCGTGGAAGGCCCAGTTGAAGCGGCCCGTAAAGGCGTCGAGCACCTGCCGCAGCAGCGTGTTGCGTTGCGCGGGCTGCCGCAGCGACTCGCCTTTTTTGGTTGGAGTCAGCTTGCCGTGGTTTTTTTAACCAGCCCCGCTTCCGTACCAACGGTATGAAGCGTGGTAATAGAGAGGGAGTCTAATTCCCGGCTCAGCTTGATAAAGCCAGTGTCAATTCCCCTTTCCGGAATGTGGCCGTGGGCGTACAACTCATGCAGGTACTTGCGGGGCAAAGCACCCAGGGGCGTGAGCTTGATAGCGCCTTCCCGCTGCACCAAGGCCAAAAAATCTTCGGTAAGCCGTAAAAAAGGCACCTGATCGAGCGTTTCATCGGGAATAGCGGTTTGCAGCTGCACCGGGCAGCCCGGCGCCAGCGGCTGATACAGCAGCTGGTGCATCTGCGCGGGGCTCAGACCGCAAAACCCGGCCTGCGGGCTCGTGTTATAGCGCTGAAAGTGCGCGGCTACCTGTTGTTCGAGCGTCATGCGGCTTCAGATTGAAGAAGCCGAATATCCATTTTTTCGCTGAAAACTAAATCACCTGCCCTATTCCAAACAGCAGCGTGAACACCAGTGTGCTTAGGGCCATTTGCTTGAGCAGCGGGTCAAGCTGCATACTCTCCTGGCGCTGCCATACAGCGCGGGCGTTGAAAAGCAGCAGCGGGGCGGCCAGCACAAACAGCCACTGCCACGCCGAACGATACGAAAGCGCCACGTACAGCACCGCGCAGCCGAAACCGAGCAGCAGCAGCAGCCAGTGGTAGCGGCGGGCATGGGCAGGCCCGAGCCGCACCGGAATGGTGATTTTGCCAGCCAGCTCGTCGGAGCGAATGTCGCGGATGTTGTTCACGTTGAGCACGGCCGTTGCGAAGCAGCCTAATGCCGTGGCCGGCAGTAGCACTACGAGGGGCAACGTACGGGTTTGGAGGAAGTAGGTGCCGCACACGCCCACAATACCGAAAAACGTAAATACCGACAGGTCGCCGAGGCCCGCGTAGCCGTACGGTTTCGAGCCCGCCGTGTAGTTCACCGCGGCCCAGATGGCAGTCAAGCCTAGCACGAAAAACGTAACGAATATCCAGGCGCCGGCTGTGCCGAGCGCCACCCACAGCAGTGCCAACCCGCTTACCAGCGAAAGGGCACTGAATACCACCATGCCGCGCTTCATTTGCTCTGGCGTAATGGCCCCGCTTTGCACTGCGCGTTGCGGCCCTTCCCGGTGTACACTGTCGGCGCCGTTTTGGGAGTCGCCGTAGTCGTTGGCTAGGTTGCTCAGAATCTGAAGCAGGATGGTGGTAAGCGCCGCCAGCCCGACGACTATGCCCCGAAACTGGCCGTGCGAAGCCGCCAGAAACCCACCGGTAAGGATACTAGCCAATGCCAAAGGTAACGTGCGTGGCCGAAAAGCCGAAATCCACGCCTTGGCGGGGCTAATAACAGGAGAAGGAGTGACAGTCATAACACCACAAAAATAAGCACGTCCTGCTTGATCTGGCTTTCGCGCAGTCGAAACAGGACGTGCTTAACTAGCAAGAGGAAAGCTTATTTCAGAATAGCCGCTACTAATTCCTCACTCATGGGCTTCACTTTAGATGGGTAGAAGGCGACCACATGGCCTTGCTCATCAACAAGATACTTACAGAAATTCCAGTTTGGCGCATCACCCACGGTACCATTCTTGGTTTTATCGGCCAGGAACTTGTAGAGGGGCGTAGCTTCGTCGCCTTTTACGGCAACCGTGGAAAACAGCGGGAACGTGACGCCGTAGTTCTTCTCGCAGAACGAGGCCACTTCCGCATCAGAGCTTAACTCCTGCTTGAAGCTGTCGGAAGGGAAGCCCAGTACCATCACTTTACCGGCATACTTCTTCGACAGCTCCTCCAGTTCCTTGTACTGGGGCGTGTAGCCGCATTTAGAAGCCGTATTCACGATGAGTAGCTTCTTGCCTTTGTACTGGCTCAGCTTCACGTCTTTACCGTCGATGGACTTAACGGTGAAATCGTACACGGTGGCGGGCGCAACGGCGGTAGTCTCAGGCATGGCAGCGGGGCTGGAAGAAATTAGGGAAGAAATAGACGAGAAGCCACAAGCAGCCACTACGCTCAAGAGAAGAAGACTTTTCATATCACAGATTTTGCAGATTATTTGCGGATGACACTGATTCAGGCGGTAGCCTCAACCATTAGGTTGACGCGGATTAACCCGACAAAGAAACCTATTTCCGGACAGTAAACCGCTTGCGGCCGTTGGAGTTTCAACACTTCTTCATGTGGCCTACGGTACGGACTTCAGCCGTTGCGTTTATCGATGCCCGGCCAATCGGCGCGAGAAGCAGACAAATAACCGTGGTTCGCTCCGCACGCCGATTAGCTGGCCGGAGCGGAGCGTAAACCGCGCGACTAAAATCTGCCTAAAATCAGCGGAAATCTGTGATGTTTAGGTAGTACTCGGCGTCAGCCATTTAGGCAACTCCACGGGTTGGTAAGCCAGCATCTTGTCGAGGATGCCGTTGGGGGTTGGGTCGCTGAGGAGTTGATGACGGTTTTCGATGCGCAGCAAACCCTGGTCGGCCATGTGGTCGAGGGCGCGGAGCAGATGGTCGTAGTAGCCTTCCACGTTAAGGATGGCTATGGCTTTGCGGTGCAAGCCGAGCTGGCCCCACGTTAGGACCTCGAACAGCTCTTCCAACGTGCCGTAACCGCCGGGCATGGCAACGAAGCCTTCCGCGAGGTCGGCCATGAGTAGCTTCCGCTCGTGCATGGTTTTTACGATATGCAACTCCGTTAGGCCCTTATGCTCCACTTCTTTGGCCACCAGGAAATCGGGAATGACGCCAATGGCTTTACCGCCGTGTTGCAATATGCTATCGGCTACGGTGCCCATGAGGCCCACGCGGCCCCCGCCGTACACCAACGTCATGTTACGCTCGGCCAGTACGCGGCCCATTTCATAGGCTTGTTGGGTGTACATTTCGTTGGTCCCGGAGCTGGAACCGCAATAAACTGCTACGCTTTTCATAAGATTCGGCGCCAACAGAGAGTTGGCTGAGTAAGCTAGTGACAGAAATAAAAACAGCAGCAACGCCAGTAACCGGCGTTGCTGCTGGACCTAGAGCGAATGTAGTGCGGACTGTTCGTCAGCCTTACATCCGATCCGGCACCTGAATGCCCAACAGGCCCATGCTGGTCTTGATGGTGCGGGCCGTTTGGGCGGAAAGCGCCACGCGGAAGGCTTTCTTGGTGGCCTCAGGCTCGATGAAAATAGGCACTTCCGTGTAGAAGCGGTTGTACGCTTTGGCCACGTCGTAGGCATATTGCGCCACCAGGGCCGGCGACTGCGTGCGGGCAGCTTCGGCCACCACCGCAGCATAGCGACCTAGCTCCTGAATCATCTCCCGCTCGGTTTCGTGTATCTCGGTCAGGCCAATCAGAGGAGCATCTAGCCCTACTCCCTGCTCAGCGGCTTTGCGCAGGATGCTGGAAATCCGGGCGTGGCTGTATTGAATAAACGGGCCGGTGTGGCCTTCCAGGCTCACCGATTCTTCGGGGTTGAAGAGCATCCGCTTCTTGGGGTCCACTTTCAGCAGGTAGTATTTCAGCGCGCCCAAACCGAGCATGTGGAACAGCTGCGCGGCTTCCTCTTCGCTCAGGCCTTCAATCTTTCCTTTCTCCAGGGTGGCTTGCTTGGCGGCTTCCACTACTTCACGCACCAGCTCGTCGGCGTCTACTACCGTGCCTTCGCGGGTTTTCATCTTGCCGGTGGGCAAGTCAACCATGCCGTAGCTGAGGTGTTGAATAGCAGCGGCGTAAGGCTTTTCCAGCTTTTGGAGCGTGGCCTGCAGCACCTGCATGTGGTAGTTCTGTTCGTCGGCAATAACGTAGATGCTCGAGTCGTAGTGGAAGTCGGCGTACTTCAGTTCGGCTGTACCTAGGTCCTGGGTGAGGTACACGCTGGTGCCGTCCGAGCGGAGCAGGATTTTCTGATCAAGACCTTCCTGCGCCAAGTCCACCCAAGTGGAGCCGTCTTCTTTGCGATAGAACAGACCCCGGTCCAGTCCTTCCTGCACCCGCTCCTTTCCTAGCAGGTAGGTGTTTGATTCGTAGTAAAACTTATCGAAATCAACGCCGATGGTCGTGTAGGTAGCGTTGTGGCCTTCGTACACCCAGCCGTTCATCTGCCGCCACAGACTAACAACTTCTTCGTCGCCGGCCTCCCACTTCTGCAGCATGTCGCGGGCTTCCAGTATCAGCGGGGCCGACGCCTTGGCCGTATCCTCGGCCACACCCTCGGCTACGAGCTGAGCAATCTGCTCCCGGTAGTGCTTCTCGAACAGCACGTAGTACTTGCCCACCAGATGGTCACCCTTGATGTTGTCACTTGCGGGCGTTTCGTTGTGGCCATACTGCTGATAGCCTAGCATCGACTTGCAGATATGAATGCCCCGATCATTCACCAGGTTTACCTTCGATACGGTGGCGCCGGTGGCTTTCAGAATCTCGGCCACCGAGTAGCCGAGGAAGTTGTTGCGCAAATGACCTAAGTGCAGCGGCTTGTTGGTGTTAGGCGACGAATATTCCACCACCACGTTCTGCGGGCCGCCGGTGGCAACGGGCGCGCCGGCCGGTAGCTGCCGCAGCTGCTCGAACACGTTCAGCCACTGCGCATCGGCAATTTCCAGGTTCAGGAAGCCCTTCACCACGTTGAAGCCTTTCACGGCCGGCTCGTTGGCCACCAGCCACTCCCCCACGGCCAGCCCAATCTGCTCGGGTCCTTTGCCGAGGGTTTTGGTGAACGGAAACGTAACCAACGTGAACGAGCCCGCAAAGTCTTTGCGGGTTGGCTGCAACACGAGTTGGGCGGCGGGCACTTCGGTGCCAAATACGTTTTGAATGGCCGCGCCAAGCGCGGTTTTGAGGATTTGTTCGAGTTGTAACACGGAAAAGTCAGGAGTAGCAGCGACGTGGTTCCTTATGTTGCGGCATATGATGCAACGTGAGCCAGCATCAGCGCAATAAGTGGAAGCAGAAGCCGCTGCCGGTTTCTACTGCTGCAAAGGTAGAAAGGCTAGGGAGAACCGCAGGAGCAGGTTAGGAGCTAGTGGCTCCTTTGCTCTGGTTTCAACTGGTTTGCGTGCAAAGAAGCGTATAGGAGAGAATGAAAATACCGCCTTCCTCTACTTTTGGCTGGCCTACTTTTAGTGGAAGCTTACATATGCCCCAAACAGATACTTTGTAACGGTACTACTCGAACGCGATAATCATCGTCCAACTTCTTATACTGTTGAGTCACATTAAAGCACGAGCCCTGGCCAATTGGCTGAGGCTTTCTTTATGGGCACAACACTATGAAA
The DNA here is from genome assembly GCF_036387835.1 of Hymenobacter sp. Classification (GTDB taxonomy): domain Bacteria; phylum Bacteroidota; class Bacteroidia; order Cytophagales; family Hymenobacteraceae; genus Hymenobacter. Next base: position 79,629 of record NZ_DASVSY010000050.1, read on the forward strand.
ATTAGCGTTTCTGAAGGGTATTTCTAGTCGCTGGTGCACGAGTGGGTTCATAAGGCGTAAAAGTAGCTTCCTTGTAAAACTCCAAAGTGACTTCCCGCCCGTAATCTTTCAAAATATTGACCCCCCATATACTTTTCATATCTCTGAGAAGTATGAAAAATCGTTTTCCTTGTTCTACTGCTATTGTTTGTCTAGAAAACTTGACTGGTCCCTTACCAATAGGCATTGTCTTAGCAATACCAACTATACCCGTGAAGTTGATTTCAAGTCCATCTATCGCAATTAATACTCTTCCATTAAAAATGGACTTTGGTTCCTCGTATTTAAATACTTCACTAATGATTCTAGCACTATCTCCTAGTGTAGTTCTCAGTTTATGATTTCTATACTTCAACTCTGTATTTTCAGCTTCTAACTGATTTGAGAATGCTAGACGGTCTTGGTACCTATCAAAATAGACAAGCCCAACAACGGACAGAAGTGCCACTATACCGTAGGTAATTCCTACAGGGGCATTAAACTTGAAATACTTTGTTTCAATACTAGAATCTGATTTATGTTGCCCTAAACTATTCATCGAGACAACTATAGAGTATAAGCCACTGAAGGCAAGAAATATCCCTATAAATACAATGAAAATTGCGTTACCTGATTCTTGATACATGATTGTCAATGAAGTGGCTTACCAATGCTACGAAAAAGCCCTGACCATTTAGCCAAGGCTTTTGCTTCATAGCCGCAATGCTCCAAGTGTAAGCTTCCTCATCCAGTATGCCAGTGAAAGGTAGAGATTAAGCGACTTTGCGTGCGCCTCCCCGAAACCAGACTAGTCGAAACTAAAGATATTTCCTCACCCGCCTACTGCTTCCCCGAGTGGCACTACCTACTCACCACCTCGTCCATGCGCAGGCGGTTTTGGATGGCGTCGGTGGCGGCTTCCAGGATGTCGAAGGCGTTGGTGGCCATGGTGTTTTCCGAGTCTAAGGTGGGGTTGATTTCCACCATCTCGAAGCACACTACCCGGTCGTTGTCGAGAAGGGCGCGGCACAGGCTGATGGCTTCTTCTACGTTCAGCCCATCCACTACGGGCGTGCCGGTGCCCTTGGAGTAGCGCGAGTCCAACGAATCGACATCGAAGCTGATGTAGACCATGTCGCAGAAGCGGAGCCGCTCGTAGATTTCGCGGGCCACTTGGCGGGTGCCTTTGGCTTTGACTTCGTCGAGCTTGTAGTTCTTGATGCCGAGGCGCTCGATGATGGCATTTTCCTCTTGCTCGGTGGAGCGCACCACTACGTACACCAGGTGCTCGGGCGCAACTTTAGGGCCGGGTTCTGCCAGGTTTTTCAGGCGCTGCCAGAAAAATTCGGTTTCCGGGTCGGGCTGGTTGCGTTGGCACTCGCGGTTGTCGTCGCCGAGGCTGATGGCCAGCGGCATACCGTGCATGTTGCCGGAGGGCGTGGTGTAGGGCGAGTGAATGTCGGCGTGGGCATCAATCCAGACGACGCCGAGCGTCTTGTGCGGATAAGCGGCCTTGATGCCCGCAATGGTCGCCGAAGCGTTGGAATGGTCGCCGGCCAGCACCAGGGGGAACTCGCCGAAGCGTAGCGTTTGCTCGACGGCACTGGCAATGCCTTTCTGCACTGTATAAATAGAATCTATGTATTTCGCCTTCGGAAAATGATTCTTTTCGAAGAGAACGTGGTTTAAATCGGGTACGGCAACCGAGTTGAACCGGCGGAAGTAGTCGCACCCTTTGTTGAGGCAGGCCACTTTGAGGGCATCAACCCCCATACTGGCGCCTCGGGTACCGGCCCCGATTTCGGACCGCACTTCCAATAGCTTGATGCGTCGCATATTACATGGGCAGGAAAAAGGTTAAGTGGGTTTGATGCTTGCCGATTGAGAGGTAGAGTCCCACTCAGGCTTGACGTGCGCAGACCTTCCGGCACAACCAACGAACATAGCACAACCAAAACCCCATGAGTGGGGTATCTTTGCGGGCTGCAAGTTCGACAAAAGCTGTCGAGTTTAGAAATTGAAAGGATAGCACAACGTCATGCTCAACTTGCCGAGGCATCTGGCCGAAGTGGTACTGTCATAGGGAATAGCGAAGCACTTTTTTGTTTCACTCTAAACCTGACTACAACTTGCCAGAGGCACTTCGGCTAGCGGAGCATGACGTCTTTTTAGCGGCTCTTTCTCTTTTGCAGCTCTATCATTTAAAACCCGAAAACAGTCACATAAATTTCCTGATGGATACCTATCACGACCTGATTTCCCAAACCTTCGACTTCCCGAGCCAAGAGTTTCGCGTGGAGCAGAACGAGCTACGCTTCCACGACATCGACCTGATGGCGCTGGTAGAAAAGCACGGCACGCCCCTGCGCATTGCCTACCTACCCCGCATCAGTTCCCAAATTCAACGGGCCAAGCAATGGTTTAAGGAGGGCATCGAGTTAACCGGCTACCAGGGTAGTTACTCGTATGCCTACTGCACCAAGGCCTCGCACTTCTCGTTTGTAGTGGAAGAGGCTCTCAAAAACGACGTGCACATCGAAACCTCGTCGTGGTTTGACATGAGCATCATCCGGGCCATGCACGCCAAGGGCAAGGTTTCCAAGGAAACGTTTATCATCTGCAACGGCTTCAAGCCCGAGGAATACAAGCAGGAAGTAACGGCCCTTATCAACGACGGCTTCGTGAACTGCATGCCTATTCTGGACTCGCCCAACGAGGTGCAATATTACCACGACCACGTGCGCTCAACGTGCAACCTCGGCATGCGCCTAGCTTCGGACGAGGAGCCCCGCTTTCAGTTCTATACCTCGCGCCTTGGTATCCGCTACACCGATGCTATTCCGCTCTACCAGCAGCGCATCAAGGACGACCCGCGCTTCGAGCTGAAGATGCTGCACTACTTCATCAACACCGGTATCAAGGACACGTCGTACTACTGGTCGGAGCTGAGCCGCTTTGTGCATAAGTACTGCGAGCTGCGCAAAGTGTGCGACACGCTGACTACCATCGACATTGGCGGTGGCCTGCCCATCCAGACCTCGATTCAGCCCGAGTACGACTATCCGTATATGATTGCCGAGGTGCTGCGCACCATCAAGCGCATCTGCGAGGAAGAAGGCGTACCGGAACCCGACGTCTTCACCGAGTTCGGCATATTCACGGTGGGCGAATCAGGGGCTACCATCTACTCTATTCTCGACGAGAAGCTCCAGAACGACAAGGAGTTGTGGTACATGATTGACGGCTCGTTCATCACCAACCTGCCCGACACGTGGGCCTTGAACCAGCGCTTCATCATGCTGGCCCTCAACGGCTGGAACAAGCAGTATAAGCGGTGCCAGCTCGGCGGCCTTACCTGCGATTCTCAGGATTATTATAATGCAGAGAAGCACATATACCAGGTTTTCCTGCCCGAGCGCAAACCAGCTGATGCGCAGCCCCTGTACGTGGGCTTTTTCCATACCGGCGCCTATCAGGAAAGTCTGAGCGGCTATGGGGGCATCAAACACTGCCTGATTCCAGCTCCCAAGCTGGTAATCCTAGACCGGGATGAGGAGGGCAACCTGACGGATCGGGTATTCGCGGAAAAGCAGGACAGCGCCTCGATGATGCGCATCTTGGGCTATCAGTAAATGAATATAGGTTATTTTCAGTGGGCTGGCTTGGCTGGCCCGCTGGAAAATCCTATTTTTGAGGCTAATCCTTTTCTATAAAAATTCAGTTTACCTACTTGATGATGAAAAAGCTACTCCTTTTGGCTTCTATGGCCGTTTTGGGTTTGAGTGCATGCAACAAAACAAGGTGCCCGGCTTATTCGAGCATTAAAGCCGCCAACCGCGTCTCTTCGCCTATTACGGCCTCCGCGGCCACTCCGGCAGCCCGTCAGTAAGCCAGGGTAGGCGGCTTCACTTCGCCGGTTTCGGAACTTAAAAAGGCCAGCTTCTACTTTAAGTAGGAGTTGGCCTTTTTTCGTTTGAACATTTGCTTGATAATTAGATGACGCCAGAACAATTTTAAGTTGCGTTCTTCGTTATCTGCCAGAAAGCGCTAATTTCGAGTACTTTGACATTGCACTCACATCTAACAAATTGCACTTATATATGAAAACAGTTTTGCTTTTCCTTGCTTTGGGTCTTGCAGGCCTTAGCTCTTGCAGCACCAAATGCCCTGCTTACAGCAGCACCAAACCCGCCACTCAAACGGCCTCGTCTATCACGGCGAGCACCGCGCCTTCTCCCGTTGAGCGTCAGTAAATTCAGATTTCCTAGCAAGCAGAACGCCGGTTTCCAACGTTGGAAACCGGCGTTCTGCTTGCTAGGAGAGTAGGTCCGATTGACTTGTTTCTGTAGGTCGTCCTGCCTGATCTGGCGACCTATTTCTATTCTCAGGGTATAGATGACGCCTATTGAGGACTATAGACTTAGGATTAGCTGCGTAGCAGCCCGCAGGTCCTTCACTCGGGGCTGGTACTCTACGGCTTCTGTTTCATCGACCAGGATGCTGCGCACGCCTGCTTTTATGCCGGCTTGCATATCGCGGTACCGGTCGCCGACCATCCAGCACTGTGCGGGGTCGAGGTGAAAGCGGGCTATGCCTTTCTCCAGCATCAACGAATCGGGCTTGCGGAGCAACGACTCGGAAATGCTTGGATGAGCCGGGGCAAAATAGAGCGCGTCGAGCAGATTGCCACAGGCGGCTTGCAGCTTGGCGTGACAGGCCCGCACGTCGGCGGCTGTATACAGGCCTTTGGCAATGCCGGCTTGGTTGGTAACGACAATTAAGTGATAGCCGGCTTGCTTGAGCTGCGCTAAGCTTTCGGGTACACCTTCCAACACAACAAACTTGTCTAGCTCCCACACATAGTCCCCGATTTCTTTGTTCAGAACTCCGTCACGGTCCAGGAAGACGGCTTTGTTGGTAGCAGACATACGGTGTGCGAATGGAGGAGTGAGCGGCGCAAAGTTGCGCGTTTTGGCGTGGCTGGCAACCTGTCGTTATCCACTCTGCACTTTCTTGCCACCTTTACGCCTCCAGTCGGTTATCTACTCACTTATCCATCCATTCTTACTCACCCTATGACCATAGCTATTCTTGGCGGCGGCATTTCGGGCCTTACCCTGGCCTGGCAACTCCAAAAAGCGGGTATTGCCTACGACTTGTTTGAAGCCGAAGCTACACCGGGCGGCTCTTTAAGCTCGGTGCAGCACCCGGATGGCTATTTGCTGGAATCCGGCCCCAACTCGCTACAGCTGAGCGACGAGCTGCTGGAACTGCTAACGGAACTAGGGCTGACCGACGAAATTCAGGATGCGGCGGAGGTAAGCAAGCACCGCTATGTGCTGCGCAACGGCCGCTACCAACAGCTGCCTGGCTCGCCGCCAACCTTGCTCACCAACAGCTTTTTCAGCTGGAAAGCCAAGTTCAACATCCTACGGGAGCTGAACCGCCCCGCGCTTCCCCCCGACCCCAACGAAACGGTCGATGCGTTTTTTCGACGGCGCTTCGGGTCTGAAATCGTGGATTACGCGGTTAACCCGTTCATTTCAGGCATCTATGCCGGCGACCCGGCACAGCTTCTGATTCACAAAACGTTTAGCAAGGTGGCAGCTATGGAGCAGCAATACGGCTCGGTGCTGCGCGGCTTAGTTAAAACCGGGAGCGGCGCCGGCCGCCGCCGCATCATCACGCTGCGCAACGGCATTCAGCACCTCACCGACACGCTAGCGGCTCGACTTACGCACCGCCACGCCGGCCAGCGGGTACGGGCGCTGCACCGCATCACCGATGGGCGCTATCAGGTACATACCTCGGCAGGCTCAAATGGTGGCTTTGCCTATGATGCCGTGGTGCTATCGATACCGGCCTTTGCCGCGGCCCCACTACTACAACCATACTTCCCGGAGGCGGCGGCGGCACTAGCGGCCGTGCACTACCCGCCCATGGCCGCCGTGTACACCGCCTACCGCCGCGAAGATGTGGGCCATCAACTCAACGGCTTCGGCGCGCTCAACCCAAAAGTGGAGCGCCCCTACGCGGCCGGCAGCATCTGGACCAGCTCCATCTACCCCAACCGCGTGCCCGCCGGGCAGGTGCTGTTCACCACGTTTGTAGGCGGCGCTCAGTACGAAGACCATGCCCTACAGCCCGAAGCCACCCAAAAAGCAGCGGTGCACGAAGAGCTGAGCCGTTTCTATTCGATAAAAGCCGCGCAGCCCCTCTGGCAGCACCGGTACCTGTGGGAAAAGGCCATTCCGCAATACGACCAGCATATTGTCGCGGCTCACACCACCACCGATGCCCTGCAGGCCCACGGCATCTGGAGCGTAGCCAACTGGCGCGGCGGCGTCGGCGTCCCCGACTGCATCCGCCACGCCCGCAACGTTGCTGAGGAACTAGGAGCTAGGAGCTAGAAGTGAGGAGCTAGGAAACAGGGGCTTTCTCCTAATTCCTATCTCCTCCTATCTCCTCTTAACTCCTAGCTCCTATCTCCTCTTAACTTCTATCTCCTCACTTTCCCTTGCGGATGTAGATATTTCCGTTCAGGGTCTTCATCATGACTTCTGCGCCGCCGCCGTTGATTTTACCGTAGGTCCAGTCGTCTATGGTCACGCGGTAGGTGCCGCCTTCGTTGGAGCGAGTTACTTTTTTCGGGCTTTTATCGGTCGCTAGGTCGAAGTCGCTGTAGATTTCGCCGTGGTCGGATTTTAGCTTCAGGGCAGCTTTGGTATTGCTCGGAAACGTGACGTCTACCTGGCCATTGACGGTGGAAAAGGCCATGGGAGCACCAGTCGCTACGTCTTTGAATGTTGCCTTTACTACGCCATTCACGGTATTGGCCACTGCGGAGCCCGACACCTGATTTAGCTGAATGGAGCCGTTGACGTTACTCACTTCCAGCTCACCGGCTACATTTTCAACCGTGATGTCGCCGTTTTGCACCGTGCCAATCTGCAACGAAAATCGCTGTGGCACTTTGATAACCAAATCGATAGGGTTCTTATAGGAGTTCGTCCGGATGGAAACCTGGTTGTTGTCTTCGTTGGCGGTAAGGTCGAAGCTGTTGCTGGTTTCGATGCGCCTCATGCCATTTGCCGCTGCTGGCGCTTGCCGGCTGCTACTCCTGCGACCAAGGTGCGAAGTGGCATCAATCACCACGTCTTTGCCACTGTAGCCGACTACGGTAATCGAGCCGCCGACTAGTTTCACGCTCACCCGGCCAGGTTTGCCAGGGTTGCTCAGGGCCACAACAAGTTGTTCTTTGGTGTCAGTTTGGGCCCATGTGGGCAAGGAGGTGCCAAGCAGCGTAGTCAGGCAGGCAGCCCCTGTGATGTTGCGCAAGGTGGTTGCTATGGAAGGGTTCATTTTTGTTGCTGTTTGATAGTTACGCTGCCGTTGATGGTTTCAAAGCGGAAGTCTTTACCGCCTTTGCCTAGTCGCACGACCGTATCCTTGGTGAGTTTGTATTGCGTGCCGCCCCCGGCACCTTGCTTGTTTTGCGTTACTTGCACGGGCAGCGTCTCGACACTTGGGAAGTCGGTGTAAAGCTCCCCGTGCATGCTTTTGAAGTGCACATCAGCCGACAAGTCAGGTAGGTAGGTCACCTTGATCTGGCCGTTGATGGTTTTGTAAGACGACGGACCCGGTGGATTGGCCGCGTAGGTGGCTTCCAAATTGCCATTGATGGTGCGGGCCGTCGTGGTGCCCTTGATGTTCTTGAGGGTCACGGCCCCGTTGACGTTGTTCGCCTTCATCGTGCCCGCAACATCCTGCACCAGCACGGCCCCGTTGTTGACGGTCGATACGTGTAGGTTCATCTGGTAAGGCACCTTCAGCACGTAGTCAAACGAGTAGCGGTACTCGATGTCGTTTTGGCTGATATTCATGTTGCGCCGCGGCCTTGCGTCGAAAGGCGCTTTCATGTATACCACCACGCTGTCGTTGCGCTGATAGAAGTCGAGCTGCGCTTCTTTTTTGCCTACCTCCAGCGTTTGAGTGTCGTCGGCTCTGATGGTTTTGGTGGCTTCGAGCACTACTTTGTTGCCAGCGTAGCCCTGCACCGTGATGGAGCCATTGATGTTGTACACGGCCAGAGTGTTGCGGCCGGGGTCGGTGGTCAGGGTAAATTCTTTGTTGATCTTCTCCTTGAATTCCTGCCTTTGGGCCCAAAGCGGGCAGCTAAACAGTAGTACGAGCAGTCCGATTTGGCCGGGAATGATAAAGCGTTTCATGGTAAGGCGGTTGAGGTGAGGAAGACGGCTTGGCGGACTGGCCGTTAGACAAGGACTTGAGGCTTTCTTCAATTTTGCTTTTCACCGCCGAGTTCAGGTCGGGTTGAGCCAGTAGGCGGCGCAGGGGCTGCACCGAGCGTTTATCCTGCAGTTGCACCATCACATCGGCCAGCGCCGACTGCACCAGCGGCGACTCTTGCTGCGGCAAGGCTTGCACCAGTCCGAGCCGCACGGCGGGGTCTTGGGTTAATGCGGCCAGGGCTTCCAGCGTGGCCAAGCGCACATTCACGTTTTCGTCGTGGTTGAGGGTACTTAGCAGGGCTTCCACCACCCGCGGATTGGCGCTTTCCAACTCTTTGGTGTAGCTCACGGCCCGCAGGCGTTCGGTGGCCGAGGGGTTTTCGATGAGCGTGAGCAGCATCACCTGCTGCATCTGCTCTACTTGCTTGCTGAGCGTGGCGAGTTGCTGCTGGTCGGCACCGGTGGGGGCGTTGCGGTTGTTGAGCCACCACCCGGCTGCGAGCCCTATCCCAATCAGGCAAAGGCTGTAGGTCAGCTGTACCACGGGCCGGGGCACCACCAGCGCCTGCCACCACTGCCGCAGGCCCGCCAACGAATATTTCGGGGTGGCTGCCACTTCTTCCTTGTAAGAAGCAAGCATGGAGTAGAAGGCCGGGCGCAGGTTTTCGCTTGGTTCTGGCACCCGTACGCTGCCGAGTGTGTACCACATCTGCTGCATGGTTTCCAGCTCCTCCTGGCACGCCGGGCACTGCGCCAGGTGGCCCCGCAGCGCGTCCTGCTCCGCCGCTGGTAGCTGCTGTTTCAGGTAATCAATCAACTTGTTTTCAACTTGTTCGCAGTTCATGACCTTCCCTTCAATTTTCAATTCGTAGGTATATTTTCTTCAGCTCGTTCATGGCCCGGTGCACGCGGACTTTCACGGCGCCTTCGCTGGTGTTCAGCACTCGGGCTATTTCCTCGTATTTCAATTCCTGAAAGCGGCTCAGCACCAACACCTCGCGGTTTTCGGGGGTTAGCTTGTTGAGGGCTTGGTGAAGGGTAGCTACTTCCTGCTCCTTTTGCAGCCGCTCATCAGCGTGGGCGCCACCGCTGATGTATTCGGCCACATCGGCTACGTCGGTATGGCGGACGTCGTGCCGGTTTTTCTTGACGTGGTCGGCCAGTACGTTGCGGGCCAAATGGTACATCCAGGACCGGAACTCGCCCTCCCCCGTGTAGGTATGGCGGTACTTGAGCATGCGGTAAAACACGTTCTGCACCAAGTCTTCGCTGGTGTCGGCTCGCCCGAGCATGTGGTAAAGAAAACCGAATAGCTTGCGATGGTAGCGCTCGAAGAGCAAGCCCATCCGGTCAGTCTCCCCGGCCTTTACCCGGAGCATAAGCGCGTTGTCTGATAGCGAATCCAACCCGGTAGGAGTGAGTTTCAAGGTATTTGATTGTGGACACCGCCCTTATTCGGGAAGGTTACAGCAAAGCACCAATTAATTTTTCAAGCTAAATTGGAATTTCCTACACACTCAAGCTATTGGGTCACCTGACCGGAAAATACGTTTTGCAGTCTTGCTCGAAGGTGAATTTGTGAAAGGTGAAACGTGTTGCATTTAATAGTCACACCTTCCCGTTTCACCTTTCACAAATTCATATCTGTCCCGAAGGATTCTGCGCGTCAAGCAGCGGAGTCAACGAGTTTGAGAAGCACTTAACCGTCCGCTTGCATCCTATTGCTCCCAAATTATTTCTAAAATACTGCAACCTGAGATGTTCGCGGGTGTATCATAAGAAGCCATCGGCTGTTCCTAACTTATCTACTTTTCAGTTAGTTGGCTGACTGCCTCAAGGCTATACTTAAGCTCGTCACTATCCAACTTGGCAAAGTCTGGTCTCTAGTCTATTCGTACTCATATCTAACTTCTATCTTTGGCCAATGAATGATGGGCTCGTCTTAATTCCAACCTACAATGAGCGAGAAAATGTGGAGTTGATCCTTCGCAAAGTCTTCTCATTGCCCAAGGCGTTCGACGTGCTGATCATTGATGATGGTTCGCCGGATGGCACGGCCGCTATTGTGCAGGGGCTGATGGGGGAGTTTTCAGACCGGCTGTTTTTAGAGGAGCGCAAGGGCAAGCTAGGCTTGGGCACGGCCTATATTCATGGCTTTAATTGGGCCCTGGCGCACGGCTATCAGTACATCTTCGAGATGGACGCCGACTTCTCGCACAACCCCGACGACCTAGTGCGCCTTTACGACGCCTGCGCCCACCAAGGCTACGACCTGGCTATTGGCTCGCGCTACATTCAGGGTGTCAACGTCGTGAACTGGCCCATGGACCGGGTGCTGATGTCGTGGTTTGCCTCGGCCTACGTGCGCTTCATTACGGGTATGCCCATCATGGATGCCACCGCCGGCTTCAAGTGCTACACGGCCCGCGTGCTGCGCACCATCCAGCTCAACCGAATTCATTTTGTGGGCTACGCCTTCCAGATCGAAATGAAGTGGCTGGCTTACAAGTACGGTTTCCGCCTCAAGGAGGTGCCCATCATCTTCACCGACCGTACCCGGGGCACGTCCAAAATGAGCAAGGGCATTTTTAAAGAGGCTTTTTGGGGAGTTATCAAGATGAAAGTAGATAGCTGGTTTCGTCGCTTTCAACCCGTAGAGCCCAATAGCCTGGTTTCCGCCGCCGTCGCAACCTCGACCCAAGAAACCCGGTAAACCGATTAGTGACAAGGCGGTCCGCTTGCGCTTTGCAGGTTAGGTGTATCTTGCCACTATCGCATGGAAAACACTCCTCTGTTCTGGATAGGCTTCAATGTCTTCGTGCTAGGTATGCTCCTGCTCGATTTGCTGGTGTTCAACCGCAAAGCGCACGTCGTGAAAATGCGCGAAGCGTTGGGCTGGAGCTTCTTCTGGATAACGTTGTCGTTGTCGTTCAACTACTTCGTCTACCGCAACATGGGGCGGCAGGCAGGGCTGGAATTTCTTACCGGCTATCTGATCGAGAAGTCGTTGAGCGTCGACAACCTGTTTGTCTTCTTGCTGATATTCACTTACTTCCGAGTACCGCCGCAGTATCAGCATAAGATTCTGTTCTGGGGTATTCTAGGGGCGCTGGTTCTGCGGGCCATCTTTATTCTGGTAGGGGCGGCACTGCTGGCGAAGTTCAGTTTTCTGCTGTACGTGCTCGGCGCCTTCCTCGTATACACGGGCATCAAAATGGCTACCAACGCCGGAGAGCCTGAAATTGACCCCGATTCTAATCCGGTGGTGAAGTTTCTGAGCCGCCACCTGCCCATTACCAGCCAGCTACACGAAGGCAAGTTTTTCGTGCGTAAAGACGGCCTGCTTTTCGCCACTCCCCTACTAGTAGTGCTAGTAATGGTGGAAACCACCGACGTAGTATTTGCCGTCGACTCCATCCCTGCCATCCTGGCCGTATCCCGCGACACGTTCATCGTGTACACCTCCAACGTGTTTGCGCTGCTCGGGCTGCGAGCTTTGTATTTCGCCCTCGAAGGCCTGATGCGCCTCTTCCACTATCTCCACTACGGCCTTTCGCTCATCCTCATTTTCATCGGTAGCAAGCTATTGCTGTCCGAGGTCTACCATATGTCTATGGGCCTGTCGTTGGGAATAGTAGGAACCATTTTAGCTCTGTCCGTCATTGCGTCGCTACTGTTTCCGAAACAGGAAGAAGAAACTGCCTAACCCGCACAACGGCGCACTAGCGGCAGTCTTAGCCCACAAAGTCGGCGCGACTGTCCGCCACCAAACCGCGTCAGTCTCCGCCTAACGGCCGCAACGCGGCCAGCCGGCATCGCGCCAATGGGTAGCACCTGCATAAACCTGGACAACTATGACTCCAGACAACAAAGCCTCAGGGAGGAGATACTAAGCGTTAAATGCTTGATATCTCCTCCCTGAGGCTCTTGTTACGTCAGCAGACTGTGAAGCAAGCTAACTAGCTAACCCAAGTTGCAGCCTATAGGCCGGCTTGGTGCAGAGCGTGAGCAAAAATGAAGAGGGCAATTTTTAACGCAAATCCAGCAGCCGTTACGGCGTGGATTTGTTTGGGAAAGCGCGCTGTAAGTTGGCTGAAGCA